>NZ_DASRBQ010000187.1:0-3722 GCF_035653575.1 Actinocrinis sp. | reverse complement strand
GGACCCGCTCGTGGTCTCGTCTTCCCAGGTCTACACCCGACCGCTGCCGGATCATCCCGGGCTGCACGTCGAAGTCACTCACGACCAGCACATCACCACCGTCTTCGTGAACGGCGATGTGGATCTCGCCACCGCCGATCTGCTCAGCGCGGCCACCGATCTCGCCCTGCAGGGGCGGCCGCTGCGCGTGGTCGTCGATCTGTCCGGAGTCACCTTTTTCGGCGTGGTCGGGCTCACCGTCCTGCAGAATCTACGCGACCGCACCGACCGGGACGTCATCGACCTGGTGCTGCGCGCACCGTCGCGGTCCGTGCGGACCGTGTTCGACATCGTGAGCGCCGCACGCTACTTCCGGATCGTCCACGCCGGTTTCCAGGACGCGGATCACGGGCAATCGCTGGCATCCAACGCTGCGGTCTGACCGGCGACGCTCGCGCCGCGCCGGGGGCCGTCGGACCGTACCGGGCCGCAGCCGTCTGCCCTGGCGCGACCGGAAGTGAGGCCTCTGGATGAGAGGACGCTCGGCTTTAGTGCTGATCGTGATCTGCGCGGCATTCGCGGCGTACTTCCTCAACCGGCAGGGTTCCCCGGCGACCGGCCCTGACCAGGGCGGCAGCAACCAGACCAGCGCCGGACCGGGGAACTTCAACTCCATCTCGCCCGACCTGGTGTTCGTCAACAGCACCCTCGGGCAGCAGCAGGAGCAGGCGGCCGGGACCGGTGTCGTACTCACCTCCAACGGCGAAGTTCTGACGAATAACCACGTCATCGAGGGCGCCACGGCGGTCCAAGTCACCGACGTCGGCAACGGCCGCACGTACGCCGCCACGGTCGCCGGTTACGACCGATCGCACGACGTGGCGTTGCTGCAACTTCAGGCAGCGCAGGGCCTCGCTACCGCACCTCTCGATACCTCAACGCAGCCGTCGGTCGGTCAACAGGTCGCATCGGTCGGCAACGCAGGCGGGACCGGCTCGCTAACCACGGCCCCCGGCACCATCACCGCGCTCAACCAGTCGATCACCGCGAGCGATCAGGCTTCCGGCAGCTCGGAGCAGCTCACCGGCCTGATCCAGGTGAACGCGAACGTGCGGCCCGGCGACTCGGGCGGGCCGCTGGTGGCGACTTCCGGCAAGGTCATCGGGATCACCACGGCGGCAGGCAGCACCTACCAGTTCCGCGGCGGCAGCAGCACCGCCGGGTTCGCGATCCCGATCGCGAGGGCGCTGGCGATCGGTCAGCAGATCGCCGCCGGGACGTCCTCGGCCACGGTGCACATCGGCCCGACCGCGCAGCTCGGCGTCGAGGTGGGCGACGCACAGTCAGGCGGCGGCGCGGCGGTAATCGGCGTGCTGCCGGGCGAAGCGGCGCAGGCGGCGGGACTGGCGGCCGGCGACCTGATCACCTCGTTCGGCGGCACCGCGGTCGACTCGCCGACCACGCTGGTCACGCTCGTCGATCGCGATCACCCGGGCCAATCGGTGGCGGTCACCTGGACCGACCAGTTCGGCCAGGACCGAAGCGCCACAGTCACGCTGGGTACGGGACCCGCTGGTTGACCTGATCCGCGGCTGAATCCGCGGCGGCGGGGGAAAGGCCGAGCGGGCGGGCGAGGCCAAGCAGCGCTTCGTCGACCCGCTGCAGGTGACGCAGGACACGCATGGTGGTCAGGGTTTCGGCGGTCAGGGTTTCGGTGGTCGGCGGCGCGGCGCCCTTTGAACCGTCGCCCGGGTCATCGTCCAGTTCGACCGAATCGTCATTGCGCGAGTGAAGGCTGTTGAGCAGGTCTGACACGCTCGGTTCGGTTTGGAGGGCGCTGCGGTTGTCGTCGCTCTTTCGCTGGCGCGCTCGGGTACTGGAGTAGAGCTTCGGGTCACGCAAGTAATCGGCGAGCGTTGCGGCGTTATGGTCGAGGCGTTGAACGACGTCTGTGATTGACGGTTCGGCGATAACTGTCGAGGTGTCAGACGCACTCTCTGCGATAGCCGCGAGGCTGCGCACGTGATACGCGCAGCTATCCAACAGACGGACGATGTACCGCGCGCGTTGCCGCCTAATGCGCAACGGATTCACGGGATGCGTCAGTGGCTCCATCGACTTGTGAAGCGCATCCAGTGCCGAATCCATCTCGCGCGCCGCATGCAGTACGTCGAGGCGATGCAAGGCGTCGGACTTCGCCTCGCTGGTCAGCTGCTCGGCGGCGAGGGACAACGCCTCGCGAAGTCGGTCGAGGACAGTGGTCAAGCGCTCATCGGTGTGCCGACTCGCCCGCACCGGCAAGACGAACACCGCTGCCAGGAATCCACAGGCTGCGCCGAGCGCGGTCTCCTCGATGCGCAGCACGAGCACGCCGGGGCTGAAAATGCCGAGCAACGTGTAGAGCAGCCCGATCATCGTCGTCACGAAGAACGACATCAGCGCGTATGACAGCGCGGCGGTGAAGAACATGCCGAAGACGCAGGCGATCGCGAGCCCGAATGCGATGCGCGGATCGCCGTTGACCAGGCTCGCCAGCGCTCCCCCGGCAAGTACCCCGGCCACCGTCCCGGCCAGCCTGCGATAGCCCTTGATCAGGATGTCGCCGGTGGAGGAGGTGTTGATGAACACCACCCAGCAGGTGAGCACAGCCCAGTACCAGCGCTGCGCGGAGAGCAGTTCTCCGCCGAGGATGGCGAGGGCGGAGCCGGCCGCGACCTGGAAGGCCAGCCGGGTGGAGATCCGGTCCAGGCCGGTGGCCTCGCCGCCGCCGTCGGGCTCGGATTCCTCCGCGCCAAGGCTGAGCTCCTCGGTCTCCAACTCCTCGCGGGAGCGCGCGGTGTGCGGGCTGTCGTCCTGTGGGTCGGTCTCAAAACCGAAGGCCATACGCAGTCCGAGGACTGCGCGCGCGAGTTCGCCTAACGCGAGGTACACATCGCGCACGGCTGGATCGGCCTGCGGGACATGCACGGCGTCGCGGTAGCCGAGCAGCCGGTCGCGGGTCTGCTCGAATCCGGCAAGTTGCGTGCCGGGGACCGTCCGCAGCACGAGGGTACGAAGCCGGTGCAGTTCGTGCGTGAGACGTTCCATCGCCGGGTCATCCGGCGCTGCGGTACCGCGTAGGCCAAGTAGCAGCGGATCGGATAGGCGCAGTCGCGCGGTAGCGACGGTGGTGCTGTTGCCGGTCGACGCACGGAGCGCGTGGTCGGCTGGGTTCGGCTCGTCGGGCGGCGTGCGCTGCACAGCACGTTGCAACAGCCTGCCGACTCGTTCTGCAGCGATTTCGGCCTCGGCGACGCGGCGTTCGACGAGCGCGGCGGCACGCGCGTCCGGCAGTCCGGATTCCAGCCGGGCCTGAATCAGCAACGCGCACTGATGGAGCCGTGCGGTACGACGCTGCAGGAGGCGCGCGGCGGCGTCTGCAGCGGGCAGTCCCGGACGTTGCCCGGCGAGCTCCGCCATCGCCTCGACGGTCGCGGCGAGCCGGGCGCGGAAGGCCCGGCGCAGCCGGTCCAGCGTCCGCTCCGGCGTCGCCCGGACGAGCCCGAAGCGCGCGATCGCCGCGGCGGCGAAGGCGAGGGCCAGGACGGCGAGCATGCGTGGCAGCGTCGCCGGATCCGCGCGGGTGAACTGGGAGACGAAGTACAGCTGAAAGCTGATCAGGCCGAGGCCGGTGCCGCGCGGGCCGAATCCGCGGATGTAGACGGCGGTGAAGATCAGCGCGACGAACAGGACGTCGGACGCGC
>NZ_DASRBQ010000186.1:0-125313 GCF_035653575.1 Actinocrinis sp. | reverse complement strand
GATCCGACCGTTCGTCAGATCTTCGCGCAGGTCGCGCAGGATGTTGGTGAGCTGGAGCGCCAGGCCGAGGGTGTCGGCGAGGGCGTTGGGCACCGAGGGTTCGGTACGCAGCGACGGCGGATCGAACACGCCGAGCGAGAGCCGTCCGATCGAGCCGGCCACGCAGCGGCAGTACACGGCGAGGTCATCCCAGGTGCGGTACACCGTGCCGCGCTGGTCCATCTCGCAGCCGTCGATCAGCTCACCGAACGCGCCGAGGTCGAGTGGGTAGCGCGCGGCCGCGTCGGCCAGCGCCACGAGTACCGGATCGTTCGGGAAGTCGCCCGGCGCGGCGGCCTGCTTGCGCGCGTGGTCGAGCGCGACCGTCTTCTCGGCGATCGGCAGGTCGCCGTCGCCGATGTCGTCCACCCGGCGGGCGAAGGCGTAGACGGCGGACAGGGCTTGGCGCTTCGGGCGCGGCAGCAGCCTGATGCCGTAAGAGAAGTTGCGCGCCTCCACGCCGACGATGCGCTCGCACTCCGCGTACGCCGCCGTGACATCGAGATGCTGCGGATTCCTGTGCGGCTCTGAAGTGACTGGAGGATTCGCGCCGCGCGGCGCGGCCGCCTCCTGGCGCGAATCCTGCGCCGCAGCCGCGGAGGAATCCGCGGCCGTCAGGTCGGAGGGCTGGTGGGTTGCGGCCGCCGGGGGCCGGTTCTCATCGCTGGTCTGCACGTGATCAACCTAATCCGGGGTCAGCGTCGTCGGCCCAGAAGCACACCGGCCGCCGCGCGCAGTGTCGCGCCGGTGGTGGGCTTGGGCGTGGCGGCCAGTACGTCGTAGTCGGCGTGGCGTAGCGCGGTGAGGGTCGCCCGGCCGCCGGCCACGTAGCCGATCACCGCGGGCTTGGCCCAGCCGCGCAGCCGCCGGGTCAGCGGCACGCCCCGGCTGAGCATCACCGCGGCCCGCCCGGCCTCCCAGCGCAGCAGGGCCTTGACGTCCTCGTCGGCGTGCTGCTCGGCGAGGGCGCTCTCGGTCACCCCGAACGCGGTCAGGTCCTCGCGGGGCAGGTAGATGCGCCCTGCCCGGTAGTCCTCGGCCACGTCCTGCAGGTGCTCGATGACCTGAAGTCCGGTGCACACCGCGTCGGAGTCGGCGATGTTCTGCTCGGTGGCCTGTCCGGCCAGGTACAGCACCACGCGGCCGACCGGGTTGGCCGACAGCTTGCAGTAGTGCACCAGCTCCGCGAACGTGGCGTACCGCAGCTTGTGCTGGTCCATCAGATTCGCGGCGACCAGGTCGTGGAAGGGCTCGATGGGCACGCGGCCGTCGCCGGTAATCCGCAGCAGCCCGCGTACCGGCTCCAGGGTCGGCGTGGCGCCGGAGGCCAGCCGGTCCAGGTCCGTGTCCACGTCCTTGAGTGCGGCTATCCGGTCGCCGGCGTACTCGTCGCCGAGGTCGTCCACGTAGCGCGCGAAGGTATAGAACGCGGCCAGGTCGGCGCGGATCTCCCGGGGCAGGAAGCGCAGCGCGACCGGGAAGTTCTCGGCCTGCTCCTTGGCCGCGATCACCGCGCGGTCCGGGCTGACCACCTCGTCGGGCACCGCCGCCGTGGCTTCAGCGGCTTCAGTGGGTTCAGCCGCGGGCGCCGATGGGTCGTCCTCCGTGACCTCCGGCACCGCCGCCGTGGCTTCAGCGGCTTCAGTGGGTTCAGCCGCCTGCGCCGTCGTGTCGTCTCGCGTGACCTCCGGCACCGCTGCCTCGGCCGCAGGCTCGGCCGAAGCCGCGCTCTCAGGCACGCTCGCCGGGGCCGGCGCCGCAGCGCCGTCCCCGAGCACCGTCTCGTTCGCCGCGGCCCGGGCCTCGACTGCCTCGTCGCCGTCCGCCGCCCTCGTCTCCTCGCTCACCGCCGCTGCATCGCCTGCTTGACCAGGGTGCGGCCGAAGTCCCACATCAGGCCGGTGCCCCGGTGGGCGTCGCGCATCACGTCGTCGAAGGCCTCGATGAAGCGGTCCACCTCCACCTCGGTGATGTTCAGCGGCGGCAGCAGCTTGATGACGTCCATGTGGTCGCCGGCCACCTGAGTCAGGATCCGGTGCCGCTGGAACAGCGGGACCACCACCATCTGCGCGAACAGGCCGTGCCTGGCCGCCTGCAGGGTGTTCCACCCGGCCTTGAGCTTGAGCGAGGAGGGCTTGCCGAATTCGAACCCGACCATCAGCCCGCGCCCGCGCACGTCGGAAAGCAGCTCGTAGCGCTCCATCCGCTCGGCCAGCCGGGACTTGAGCAGCTCGCCGATCCGCGCCGCGTTCTGCACCAGCTTCTCGTCCTCGATCACCTGCAGCGCGGCCAGGCCCGCCGCCATCGCCATCGCGTTGGAGCCGAAGGTCGAGTCGTGCACCAGCACCCGGTCCATCGAGGAGTAGACCTTCTCGAAGATCCAGCCCTTCGCCAGGGTCGCGCCGACCGGGACGAAGCCGCCGGACAGCGCCTTGGCCACGGTCACGATGTCCGGCTCGACGCCCTCCTCGTGTTCGTAGGCGAAGAACTTGCCGGTGCGCCCGACGCCGGTCTGCACCTCGTCGCAGATCAGCAGCGCGCCGTGGGCCCGCAGCCGTTCCTGAGCCGCTTTCAGATAACCGGGCGGCGGGATGTTCACGCCCTTGCCCTGGATCGGTTCGAGCAGCAGCGCGGCCACGTCGCCGCGGGCCAGCTCCCGCTCCAGCGCGTCCAGATCGCCGAGCGGCAGCGGGGTGTCCGGCAGCAGCGGGTCGAAGCCGCGGCGGAACTCCTCCGCGCCGTTGACCGAGAGCGAGCCGGTGGTCAGGCCGTGGAAGGCGTGGTCGACGTAGAGGATCCGGCTGCGGCCGGTGGCATAACGGGCGAACTTGAGCGCGGCCTCGACCGCCTCGGTGCCGCTGTTGCCGAAGTACACCCGGTCCAGGTGCGGGGCGTAGCCGAGCAGCTTCTCCGCCAGCAGCCCGGCCAGCAGCGGGGAGTCGAACTGCACCAGGTCGGCCAGTTCGGCGTCGAGGACCTGGTGCAGCGCGGCACGGATCGCGGGGTGGTTGCGGCCGGCCGCGAACACGCCGAAGCCGGAGAGGAAGTCGAGGTAGTCGTTGCCCTGCTCGTCATAGAAATAGGCGCCCTGGGCGCGCACGTAGGTCCGGTCGAAGCCGATGGCGTGCAGCATCCGCGGCAGCTGCGGGTTGAGCATCCGCGCCTGCAGGTCGTGGCCCTGCCCGGTGCGTGCACGGATCAGCGCGGCCAAGTCCAGCCCGGTCCCGCGCGCGGGATCCGGTGCGCTGTCGCGGGCTTGGTCACGCCCGCTCAGATCGCCGCTCTCGATCAAGCTGTCCATCGACGCATACCGCCCTTTCGGCCCGCCAGCCCGCCGGGGCCGTCTACCCGCGCCGGATCCGGCTGAACCGGACCGGGCACGGACGTCACCCCGAAACGCCCTGCCTGTCGGGGCTGATACTACGGTGACGATCACTCCTGGGCGGCGGCTCGCCCGGCGGGTTTCCCGGAACTGTGGATATCGTGCGCCGGACGGTTGAGTCCGTGCGCTCGGCGGTTGGATCTCGGCGCTGTGACGCGGCGACGCGGCGGGCGCGGTGCGGGCCCGGCCCGGCTTCAGACGCCCGGCTTCAGAAATCTGGGCGGCATTCTTGAGATGGTCTGACCGTAGTCTCAGATGTCTTTCAAGGAACGCGGGCACTGTCGAGACATGACCGAGACGCAGCACGACCCGCACACCGCCCAGCAGTACCGCCAGGCGTCCTCGTATCCGCAGGCGCCGCAGCAGCCCCAGCCGCAGTGGACCGCTCCGCGTCCGGTCGGCGAGAGCACCCTCCAGGCCCGTGAAGGCGAGTACGCCTGGCGCGGCCCCGGCCAGACAGCCGCCCAGACCTCCGCCCCGCCGTACGGCCAGTCGGAGCCCACCGCCCCGATCGGTCCCTTCGGCCCCGTCCCCGGTTCGCCGCCCGGAGCCGGCCACGCGGCCGAGCCGCGCCGCTCGCCGGTGAAGTTCGGCCTCGGCGTGGTCGCCGCGCTCGTCATCGCCTCCGCCGCGGTCGGCGGGGTCGCCGGAGCCTACTTCGGCTCCAGCCACGGCACCTCAGCCGCCGTGGTCACCTCCATCACCGGCGCGACCACCTCGAGCGCGACCACCACGGTGGGCAAGGTGGCCGCCGCGGTCCTGCCGAGCGTGGTGCAGGTCAACGAGACCACCGCCGCGGCCTCCGGGGTCGGCTCCGGAATGATCATCTCTTCCGACGGGAAGATCGTCACCAACAACCACGTGATCGCCGACTACGTCGCCAACGGCGGCCAGCTGACCATCACCCTCTACAACGGCAAGACCTACAGCGCCAAGGTGATCGGGTACCTCGCGGCCGACGACATCGCGGTGATCCAGGCCGAGGGCGTGTCCGGGCTGACCCCGGTGACCTTCGCCGACTCCTCGAAGGTCCAGGTCGGCGACGAGACCATCGCCATCGGCTCGCCGGACCAGCTGCAGAACACCGTCACCAGCGGCATCGTCTCCGCGCTCAACCGCAAGGTGTCGATCACCGAGTCCACGGACAACGGCGGCGGCTTCCCCGGCTTCGGCTGGCGCGGCCTCGGCTCCACCACCACGGTGAGCTACAACGCCATCCAGACCGACGCGTCGATCAACCCCGGCAACTCCGGCGGCCCGCTGCTGAACACCGCCGGCCAGGTGATCGGCATGAACTCGGCGATCTACTCCTCCTCCGGCGCCTCGTCCAGCTCCGGCTCGGTCGGCCTCGGCTTCGCCATCCCCGCCAACACGGTCACCGCGGACATCGCCAAGATCGAGAGCGGCGGCGGGGACTCGAGTTCAGCCACCTCCTGAGCAAGCACCGTCAAGTCGGGCGGTCCCGCGCGGCGCCGGGCAAGTACGCCCCAGCCTGCGCAGACGGCCGAACGATGCAGGCCACTGAAAGGGTCCGCGCGCTGCGTGTGCCGAAGATCGGCGCCGAGCGCTACAGTGACCGGCGTGCCGGAAACCATTCCCGGCACGCCGGTGGCGCGTCCGGAACAGGTTCACAAGATCGCGCCGTGCGCCACCGACCTCCACCACCCTGCCTGGAGGCCGCCATGGACGCCGCGCGTCGCGCGCTGCTGCCGACCGAGGAAGCCGTCGCGCTCCTCGAACTGACCACCGAGCTCGCCGAGAAGGAGCTCGCGCCCCGTGCCGCCGAGTACGAAGAGGCGCACCGCTTCCCGCGCGAAGTCTTCCGCGTACTGGGCCGTTCCGGCCTGCTCGGCCTGCCGTATCCGGAAGAGTACGGCGGCGGCGCACAGCCCTACGAGGTCTACCTCCAGGTCGTCGAAGAACTCGCCCGGCACTGGCTGGCCGTCGGCATCGGCGTCTCGGTGCACACCCTCTCCTGCCACGCGCTCGCCCACTACGGCGACGAGCAGCAGAAGGAGCGCTGGCTGCCGGACATGATCGGCGGCGACCTGCTCGGCGCCTACTGCCTGTCCGAACCCTCACACGGCTCCGACGCGGCGCACCTGACCACCCGCGCGGTCCTGGACGGCGACGAATACGTCGTCGACGGCACAAAGGCCTGGATCACCCACGGTGGCGAAGCCGACTTCTACACCGTGCTGGTGCGCACCGGCGATTCCGGCGCCCGAGGCATCACCGCGCTGCTCGCCGACGCGAGCACGCCCGGCCTGAGCGCCGCGCCGCCGGAACGCAAGATGGGGTTGCGTTCGTCGACCACCGCGCAGGTGCGCTTCGAGGGCGCGCGCATCTCGACCGAGCGACGCCTCGGCGAGGAGGGTCAGGGCTTCGCGATCGCGATGGAGGCCCTGGACGGCGGACGCCTCGGCATCGCCGCGTGCGCCATCGGTCTCGCGCAGGCCGCGCTGGACGCCGCGGTGACCTATGCGCGCGACCGGGTCCAGTTCGGCAAGCCGATCATCGAGCACGACGGCGTCGGGTTCCTGCTCGCCGACATGGCCGCCAGGCTCGAGGTGGGCCGGGCCGGCTACCTCGCGGCGGCGCGGCTGCGCGACCGCGGGCTGCCGTTCACCCGGCAGGCGGCGGCGGCCAAGCTGTTCTGCACCGACGCGGCGATGCAGACCACGATCGACGCGGTCCAGGTGCTCGGCGGCTACGGCTACACCGCCGACTTCCCGGTCGAGCGGTACCTGCGCGAGGCGAAGGTGCTCCAGATCGTCGAGGGCACCAACCAGATCCAGCGCCGGGTGATCGCTCGGAGCCTCGCCCGTCCCTGACGAGGCGTTATGAAACTGTCGGTAAGCCTCTCAAACCACATGAGCCACGGCGCTTGAGGCCAGCCGCCTGCGCCCGTGCGCGACTTTTCACCGGAACGTGGCGCAGTTCACGCCCCGCAGCGCTGCGCGGTTGGGTAGGTTTCTTGTCGGAACTCTTACAGAAACCGATCCGACAGCGGGACTACAGGGGGATCCGGCACGGTGGTTTCGGCGGCGCACGGTGTGGGGTGAACACCGGGCCGGGTAGGGACGCCGGTTTACCGAGGACGGCGGGTTGAGCTGAAAGGCCGGGTGAGGGGCTCGGTCGGTACCGGCGGCAGCGTCGAACGAGAGGCGGATGGGCCATGGCGGATCGGGCCGACACCTCGGCGCGCGGCGGCGGCCTGCGATTGTTCGGCGTCGCGCACGCCGTGGCGATCGCCTGTCTCGTCGGCGCGTATCTGGTCGACGGCCTGCACGGGTTGACGGTCGCGGCTTTGCTCGGCGTGCTGGAGGTCGCGGTCTCCTTCGACAACGCGATCGTCAACGCGACCGTGCTGGCCCGGATGAGCCAGTTCTGGCAGCGGCTGTTCCTGACCGTGGGCATCGTCATCGCCGCGATCGGCATGCGGCTGCTGGTGCCGCTGGCGATCGTGAGCGTCGGCGCCCGGATAAGCCCGAGCTCGGCGATCGAGCTCGCCTACTCCGATCCGCTGAAATACCGCGACGTGCTCATCGCCGCCCAGCCCGGCATCGCGGCCTTCGGCGGCGCGTTCCTGATGATGATCTTCTTCGGCTTCGTGTCCGAGGAGCGCGAGGAGACCTGGATCGGCTGGATCGAGCGGCCGCTGCGCCGGCTCGGCCGGCTGCCGCGGGCCGGCGAGGTGCTGGTGCTCGGCTTCGCGCTGATCGCGGCCGGGACCGTGCACAACGGCGACGCGCTGAAGGTGATGGCCGGCGCGGTCTCCGGGCTCTGCGCCTTCCTGCTGGTCAACGGCGCGGGACAGCTGATCGCCGAACAGGCGGACGCTGACGGGGCGTCACGTCCGCGGGCCACCGTGCACGGCCGGGCCGCCTTCTTCCTGTTCTGCTACCTGGAACTGCTCGACGCGACCTTCTCCTTCGACTCCGTGATGGGCGCCTTCTCGGTGACCCTGGACATCGCGCTGATCACCATCGGCCTGGCGATCGGCGCCGCGTACATCCGCGCCCTGACGGTGTACGTGGTGCGCCGCGGGACGCTGGAGGAGTACCGGTACCTGGAGCACGGCGCGTACTACGCGATCGGCATGCTCGCGCTGCTGCTGATGGTCGAGGTCTGGCATGACGTGCCGGACGTGCTCACCGCGGGCACCGGCGCGGCGATGATCATCGCCGCGGTCGCCTCCTCGCTGGCCGCCCGCCGACGTCAGGAGAGCGCCCAACGCCGCGAGGCCGGCAGCGGCAGCCCCGACGCCAAGGTCCATGCCGGACCCGGTAACCGGCCCGGACTCGACCAGCGCTACGAGCGCCAGCGGCAGGACCACGGCCACGACGAGCGCGCGTCGGAGAGCGCGGGCAAGGGGAGCCACCCCGCCGCGTGAGCGTGCCGTCGGGCCGTCCGCGACTACGGAGCCGCCGGCTCCTCGACGATCCGATCCGCGCTGACCTCCACCGCGCGGCGCAGCTGCTCCAGGCGATATGGCAGCGGCCGCCAGCCCGGTGAGCCCGCCAGTTCGGTGTTCAGCTCCACGACGGTCCGGGTGTACGCGCGTTGCAGACCCCTGGGACGCAGCGGCATCCCGGCCGGCCGCTTGATCGAGTGGCCGTCCGCGGCGGGCAGTCCCGCGTGGTTCCCGGCGACCGAGACCCACAGCGACTTCACGCCGATGTGCAGTGGGGTGAGGATCTCCTCGCGGGCGGCCAGCCAGTGCCGCAGCGCGGTCGCGGTACCGGGGGAGAGGATGATCCGCTCCGTGACCGGTTCGGACACGGACCTGGCCTGGGGATGGCGCACCACGGTCAGCACCGGCTCGGACTCGGCCAGATCCAGGTCCTCGACCCGCAGCGCGCACAGCTCGCCGACCCGCGCGGCGGTGTCGAGCACCGTGCCGATGATCGCCAGCAGCCTGATCCGCCCCGGCCGGGTCGGCGGGCTCTTGGCCTTCTCGGCGAGGTAGGCGCGCAGCTGGGAGCGCGTCGGGCCGTTGACCACCTCGCGCGGCGCGGGCAGCGGCGCCCGCCCGGCCAGCGCCAGCGGCACGCTCAGCTCCTGGCAGATAAGACGCAGGCAGTCCTCGCGGATGCGCATCGAGGAGGCGCTCGACGTGCCGTCCCCGGAGCTGGTCGGCCGCTGCCGCAGCTCGCCGTGCTGCGCGAGACGCAGATAAGAGGTCAGCGACTGCGCGCCGAGCAGATCCGCGGCCTCGCGCACGGTGTCCGCGGGCCGGAACTCGGGATGCACGCTGACCAGCCGCAGCTCCTTGGCGACCCAGCGCAGCTGCCGCGCCCGTGCCGGGCTGGTGCTCTCGCGCAGGCAGAGCCGTTCGACTGCGGCCTCCACCTGCCGGAGCGCGGCCACCGGGACCGGGCGCTGCGCTTCCGGCGGCGCGGCGGTTTCGCTGTCGTCCTGTTGACGCTCCGTCACGAACGATCAAGATACCCGGCGGCACTGACAGCGGGAAGCTTCCCTAGAGCGGGCGAAAGGAGCACTATTGCTCTACGGGTTGTAGAAACAGTTTCATGGGGAGCAGTGTCATGGGGAATGCACGGGAAGCAGTGATCATCGGGGCCGGCGTCGGTGGACTCGCGGCGGCGAACGCGCTGTACCGCACCGGTTGGCGAGTGACCGTGTTGGAGCGGGCGGATGCGCTGCGGCCGATCGGGGCCGGAATCGCCATGCCGCCGAACGCGATGCACGCCCTCGACGCCGTAGACGCCGACGGGATGACGCTCGGCGCGCGCGTCCGGGCGGTCGGCGTATCGAGCGGTGCGATCGGAGCGCGGCGTCCGGACGGCCGCTGGATCTTCCGCCCGAGCGGGGACCCGGTCGGCCGCCGCTTCGGCTATCCGGTGTACTCGCTGGTGCGGACCGAACTGCTGGCCGTGTTCGCCGGGCAGCTTCCCGGCGACGCGATCCGCCTCGACACGACGGCGCAGGTGGCCGATCCCGGAGCGGCGGACCAGCGCGCCCGGGTCGAGACCACGGACGGCCGGGTGTTCGAAGCAGACCTCGTCGTCGCCGCGGACGGCGGCCGCTCGGCGGTGCGGCGCACCCTCTTTCCCGACCACCCCGGGCCCGCGGACGGCGGATACGTGATCTGGTGGATGCTCGCGCCGAGCCTGGGCGAAGAGGAGGAGGTACTCGCGAGCGAGTCCATGGGCAAAGGCACCGTGTGGGGAACCTGGGCGCTGAACGACGGCCGCGTCTACGCATACGCGACCGTACTGAAGGAACTCCTCGCGACCGGGAACGGGCAAGCCGACGATCCGTTAAGTCAGCTGCGGGCACATTTCGCGGGCTGGTATCCGCAAGTCCAACGCATCCTCGACGCCGTCGATCCCGCCTCGGTTTATCGCGACGACGCCCGCTGGATGCAGACTCCGCTGCCCGCGTACCACCTGGGCCGCGTGGCGCTGCTCGGTGACGCGGCGCACCCGATGACACCGGACCTCGGGCAGGGCGGCTCGCAGTCCATCGAGGACGCCGTGGTGCTGGCGAAGCTGCTCGCCGAGGCAGACGGCGACGTGAGCGCGCTCGCCTCGTACACCGCCGCGCGGCTGCCGCGCACCATGGACATCGTGAAGCGCTCGAAGCGCATGTCAGCCTTCCACCACGCCTCGACGCCGGCGGGCATTTTCCTGCGCAACCAGGCGCTGCGGCTCAGCAGTAGTGAGCGCACGGTCGGGTTGTTCCTGCGCTCCTTCGACCCGGTGTTCGGCTGGAAGCCCTGAGCGGCGCCTCACTCGCCTGAGGACGGCGGCCCGCTCTCCCGCGGGGATTCTGGCGCCTCAGCCTTCTGCGCCTTCTGCGCGACCTGCTGCTCGGCCTCGCGCAGGCAGCCGAGCATTTGGCGCAGCTGGTCGTTGGTGTGCCCGATCTCCTCGGTAATCGGTTCGGAGCGCTGCTCCTTCGGCAGCCCCGTCAGTTCGGCCAGCACGGACCGCATCGCGCTCAGCGCCTCGGTCCATCGCGCCGGCGCGGCGTCGTCTGCGTCCTCGTCTTTGTCGTCGCCCTTTGCCCAGCCGATCAACCACGCGGCGGAGCGCAGGCAGCGCGCCCGCGCCGGCAGATTGCCGATCTCGCCCCACAGGTCGGCCGCGCGCCGGTACGCGGGCAGCGCCTCGGCCGTCAGCCCGGCGCTCTGCAGGGCCTGCGCCGCCGACCAGGCGAGTCGAGCGTGCGGAAGGCGATTGTGCGGGTCGTCCTGCACGAGCGTCGCCGCGGCCAGGTACTGCTCGGCGGCGCGCCGGTGCTCGCCCAATTGGGTAAGGCAGTCGGCGTACTGCTCCCGCGTCATCGCGATGCCCGCTGCGTCGTAGGGCACGTGCACGCGCGGCATCAGCTCGTCGAACAACGCGGCTGCTTCGCCATGGCGCTTCAGCCCGGCGTACGCGCGGGCCGCGATAAAGCGATTGTGCAGGCTGTCCGGCTCGCTGGTGCCCTCCCACAGCTCGCCCGCGCGCAGCGCCGCGTCCACGACCTGCAGCCGGCGCTCCGGCTGCCGCCAGAGCGCCTCGGTCACCAGCGAATAGAGCCGGGCCTGCGCGGCCCGGTCGAGCAGGTCGCCGCCGTGCGCCAACGCGTCCCGGGCGTGGCGCTCCGCCGCCGCCGCGTCGCCCTGCTGCAGGGCGAGCTGGGCGAGCAGATCGGCCGGTTCCACGGCGTCCCAGGGCTGTGCGGCCCGCAGCGCCGCGTCCCGGGACGCCTGCAGGCGGGCGGCGGCCTCGGCGCGGTCGTCGCGGCGGAAGGCGAGCTGAGCCAGCATGCGGTGATAGACGGCGGCGCGCCCCGGATCAGCGAGCTTCTCGGTGATCTCCAGCTCAGACTCGATCAGCTCGGTGGCCGGCCGCGGATCCGCCGCGTCGTCCTGCTCTTCGGCGGCGACGGTCGGGTCGGCCAGCCGGGCGAAGGCGTTGAACGCGATGAAGACCGGCAGGCTACGCGCGCTGAGGTACTGGCGCGTCGTCAGATCGCCGGCGGCGTAGGCGGCTTCCGCCTCGGCGCCGATGACCACGGCCTCCGCCTCCGCGGTCTCCCGGTCCCCGGCGAGGAAGGCGGCGAAGGCGGCGTTGGCCCGGGTTTCGCGGGCCTCCGCGGCCTCGCCCAGTTGCGCGAGGCGCTCGGCGATCGCGGCGAGCGCGCCGCGCGCGGCCGCCGGATCCCGTTCCAGCAGCGTCCGGGCACGGCTGCGCTCGACCCGGGCGGCGATCACCGGCGGCAGTTCGTGCCCGCTCGCCGCGACCCGCTCCCAGGCCTGCCGCGCGTGCGGGTGCCGCGCGTCGGACAGCCGCTCGGCTTCGGTCACCAGTTCGTCGAGGGAGGGCGCGGCCGGTCGGGGCGCCGGGTGGGGCGGTGCGGCCGATGGCGCTGCCGCCGCACGCGCCGGCAGCGTGCCTGAGGAGCCGAGCGGCAGCGAGGCCAGCACCGGCTCGGCGCTCAGCCGCTCCTTCGCGCCATCCGACACGGTCGTGCTGCCGTTGCGCGCGTCGAACCGCGCGCACAGCTCGTCGATCCGCTCCTGGAGCCGAGCCGCGGTGTCGCTCACCGTCGCCGGTCCGGGCTCGAGGTTGGTCAGCGCCAGGTCGCCGAGGCCCAGCGTGGACAGGCGGCGCAGCAGCACCTGGGCGCCGATCAGGAACTCCAGCCGCGAGGTCGCGTCCTCCGCGCCGGGGGTCAGCAGTCCCGCGTGCTCGGTGAGGATTTCCAGGCCCCGCGCCTCGTTGCCGGTCAGCGCACAGAACTCCAGGTGCATCCCGATCGTCGAACGCAGATTCGCCACGCCCCGGGCCATCCGGTAGCCGCGTAGGTGATTCGCCCGCGCCTCGTCGGTCCGGCCGAGGCGCAGCAGCGGCAGCAGGCTGTAGGCGAGCACCCGGTGCGGCTCTTCCGCGCACACCAGCTGCCCGCCGAGCACCGGCTCCCAGAGCCGCAGCGCCTCCTCATCCCGGCCGTTGAACGCGTGCCACCAGCCCTGGTCCCCGGCCTCGCAGGCGTTGCAGTCCGCCATCGCGTCGCGCGGCGCGTCGAGCCAGGCCTCGAACTCGCGCTCGGCCACCGCCGCCTGCCCGGTGGCGCGGGCCAGCCGGTGCCGGCCCATGTGCACCGGGCGCGGCGAGTGGCCGGCCTGCCGGTACCGCGACTCCATCTCGGTCAGCCAGCCGGTGATCGAGGCCAGCGACACCTCCGGTACCCGCAGCATTCCGCCGGTCGCCCACTTGAAGTACCAGAACAGGCTGTGCCGGCGCCGCGCGTCGAACGCGCCAGGGTCCCGGTCCCAGAGCCGCAGCAGCCGGGCGAACGGCACCAGCAGCTTCGACTGCTCCGCGCAGTATTCGTACGCGTTGATCACGTCGAGCAGCGACTGCGCGTAGAGCGGAGCGTCGTCGGCCGCCTCGGCCGCTTCCACCAGGTACTCCGCGCGGGCCACCTTGACCGGCCCGTTCGGGTTCTGCGCGTTCTCGGCCAGCGCCGCCCAGATCTCCGCCGGGGTCATCGCGGGCATCGCGACTCAGACCTCGTCCCCGGCGCGCGCGGCCAGCGACGCCCAGGCGAGCAGGTCGCCGAAGGCCCGGTTGAGCAGCGCGGTATCGCTCGGGCGCAGCGGCCGGTGCGTCATCAGCAACGCCTGGCCGTACAGCGCCTCGACCGCCGTGTTCAGCAGCGTGCGGTCGGTTATGCCGCTCAGTCGCCGGACCACCGGACTGTGGTGATTCAGCACCAGCTGTGCGCGCGGCGCCGAGGACTTCAGGGCGCCCAGGATCTCGGCCCACAGCTCGTCCGCCGCCGCCTCGGTCTCAGCGCGGGTGCGCTCGTACCGGGCCTCGCGGTTGTCGAGGTGCAGCGCGGGGACGGACACCGGGGCGAAGGCGCGCAGCACCACGTCGCAGTCCAGCGGGTCGAGGGTGGCCCGCGCCGAGGCCAGGAAGCCGGCCAGGGCCAGCTCCTCGGCCGGGTCCACCAGGTCCAGATGCGCGGTGACCACGTCCGCGCCGAGCTCGCCGACCACCGTGCCGGGGATGACCTGCGGCAGCTGCTCGACCAGGTCCGCGTCGTAGGTGTAGCCGCCGTTGACCACCCCGATGCCCTGTGCCGCCGCGATCGGCGCGACCTGCCGGAACTCGTCCACGGTCCGGGCCAGGTGGATGCTCGGGTGGTTGCGGGCGAACTCGGTCAGCGGCACCCGGCCGTCGGTGGTCTCGAAGTCCAGGAACGGCAGCATGATGCGCAGCAGTTCCCGGTCGTGCCTCGCCATCGCCTTGACACCCAGGGCGTGCACGCTCAGGAACGTGGCCAGCCGGGTCGGGTCCTGCGCCGCCAGATCGGTCAGCCAGTCGCGTATCCGGACGCCGAGCGCCTCGCGCACCGCCGAGAGCGTCTCGTCCTCATACAGGCCTTCGCGCGAGGCGGTAGGCCGAAGCGTGTCCGTGTCGATGATGCAGCGCACGAAGAACGCCCACTCCGGCAGCAGCCCGGTCGTCGCGTCGGAGAGCAGCATGCCCTTCAGGTGCACGCGATGCCGGCCGGCCTCCGCCGGATTGGCCGCGGACGGCAGCACGTAGGCCACCCCGCGCACGCCGGCCAGCGGCACGTTCAGCTCGATCACGTCGAGGGCGGTGAAGCCGAGGGCCCGCTCGCCGTAGTCGAACAGTGCCAGGCGGCGGGCGGCCGGCGAGACGTGGTCGCGGTCCCAGACCGGCGGGCTGTCGGTGGTGCGCACGGCGCCGTCCGGCGTCTCCACGACGACCTGGTACGGCAGCAGGGCGCCGTAGTCCCTGGCCAGCGCGGCCACCCGGTCCGGCGCGAACCAGCGCTCGGCGCCCGGACGCGGCGTCAGCTCCACGGTGGTGCCGGGCTCCGGGCGCGCCGCCGGGTCGAGCGCGCGGATCGTGTACCGGCCGTCCGAGGTGGCCAGCCACTCCACCGGCGGCGCGTCCGGGGCCGCCGCGGAGCGGGTCGTCACCCGGATGGTGTCGGCGACGGTGAAGCAGGCCAGCAGCCCGATGCCGAACTGGCCGAGGAACTCGCGCCGCGCCCCGGCCAGGTCGTCGCGCTTGGAGGAGCGGCCGATGGTGGCCAGGAAACGGTGCACGTCCGCCTCGGTCAGCCCGATCCCCGGATCCTCGATGCGCACCGAGGCGCCGTCCGCGACCAGGCGGATGCCGGTCGGCGCCGCCGGATCGGTGCCAAGCCGCGCCGTCACCGCGTCCACCGCGTTCTGCAGCAGTTCGCGCACGTAGATGCGCGGCGAGGAGTAAAGGTGGTGCGACAGCAGGTCGACCAGCCCGCGCAGGTCGACCTGGAACGCGTGCGCGTCGGCCAGGGGCGGGTCGGTCAGCGGGTTTTCCGGCATGCGGCTGATCGTAGGGGAGCCTTGTGACATGCGCGGCCTTGTTTCGAATACTACTGCCCGAACCCGTTACCGTTGGGGGATGGAGGAGATCGACCGGCAGATCGTCCGGCTGCTGCTGGCCGATGGGCGGATGAGCTACACCGACCTCGGCAAGGCCACCGGGCTGTCCACCTCGGCCGCGCACCAGCGGGTGCGCCGGCTGGAGCAGCGCGGCGTGATCAAGGGCTACCGCGCCGTGGTGGACGCCGAGGCGATCGGCCTGCCGCTGACCGCGTTCATCTCCGTCAAGCCGTTCGACCCGGCCGCGCCGGACGACGTGCCCGACCGGCTCAAGGGCCTGAGTGAGATCGAGTCCTGCCACTCGGTGGCCGGTGACGAGAACTACATCCTCAAGGTGCACGTCGCGACGCCCGGCGCGCTGGAGGGCCTGTTGGCCAGGATCCGCTCGGCCGCGAACGTCTCGACCCGCACCACGATCGTGCTGTCCACCTCGTTCGACGGCCGCCTGCCCGACCTGCCCGAGCCGCTCGGCTGAGCACGCAGCCGATCGCGGCCGATCACAAAGTCAGTACCGTTCAGCCGGGCTGCTTGTAAGGTGAGGCGGCATGAACGACTGGCGGCGGCGTACCGGACCGATCGCCGTGCTCACCGGCGCGGGCATCTCGACTGATTCCGGAATCCCGGACTTCCGCGGGCCTCAGGGCGTCTGGACGCGCAATCCGATCGCCGAGCTGAGCGCGAACTACCAGGACTATCTGATCGACCCTCGGCTGCGGGAGCGCTCCTGGCTGGCGCGGCGGGACAATCCCGCGTGGCAGGCTGAGCCCAACGCCGGGCACCGGGCGCTGGTGGATCTCGAGCGCTCGGGCAGGTCCGTTCGCATCCTGACGCAGAACATCGACCGGCTGCACCAGCGGGCCGGCTCGAGCGGGCGCCGGGTGCTCGAACTGCACGGCAACATGTTCGAGGTGGTCTGCGTCTCCTGCGCCGCCCGGGTCACGATGCGCGAGACGCTCGACCGCGTCGCCGCCGGTGAACCGGATCCGGCCTGCCTGCGCTGCGGCGGCATCCTCAAGTCCGCGACGATCATGTTCGGGCAGGCGCTCGACGAGGAAGTGATCGCCCAGGCCGCCGTGTACGCCCAGGTCTGCGAGATCTTCCTCGCAGTGGGCACCTCGCTGCGCGTGCACCCGGCCGCCGGGCTCTGCGAAGTGGCCGTCGATTCGGGCGCCGACCTGGTGATCATCAACAACGAGCCGACGCCCTACGACGACCTGGCCAGCGAGATCATCCGCGAACCGATCTCGCAGGCGCTGCCGCGCATCGTCGCAGAGCTCAGCGCTACGGCCGGACAGACGGCCTGACAGCTCGTCATGCGGTTCCGTCACCGCGGATCGGATCCATCGGATCCATCGGATCCGCGGCTACGGCAGCTCCGGCGCGAGTGCGAGCACTGACTCACGGAACGCCGTCACCGCCGGGGACGCCCAGCGATCCTCCCGCCAAACCAGGCCGAGCACGCGCGTGCCGCCGGTTCCGGCCAGCGGGACGTACCGCAGCCACGGGTCTCCGGCCTGGTCGATGCCGCCGTCGTACGTTCGCGCACGCGGCAGAACCGCCACGCCGAGTCCGACCGCGACCATCCCGCGCAGCGTCGCCACGTCGTCGCCCTCGAACGCGACCGTCGGGGCGATGCCGGCCTCGCGCCACAGTTCCTCGGTGGATTCACGTAGACCGGTGCCCGGCTTGTTGGCCACGAAGGTCTCCGCAGCCGCTTCGGCGAGGCGTACTCGTTGCCGTCGCGCGAATCGATGCTCCACCGGGACGGCCAGGTACAGCTGCTCGCGGCGCAGCGGCCGCCAGACGAGCCGCGGGCCGTCCGGGCGCGGCGAGGTGATCACCAGGTCCACCTCGCCGCGCTCGAGGGCGGCCAGATTGGTGGCCGAACCGCCCTGGATCAGGTGGAAGCGCACGCCCGGGTATTGCGCGCGAAAGGAGAGCAGCAGGCGCGGTACCAGCCACGGGCCGACCGTGTGGAGGAACGCCATCGCCACCGTGCCGGATTCGGGACTGGCCAGCTCCGCAACCGCCCGCCGCCCGGCCTCCAGTTCCCGCAGCACCCGGCGCGCGTGGGCGAGGAACGCCTCGCCGTAGCGGTTGAGCGCGAGGACGCGGCCCTTGCGGTCGAACAGCGGCGCGCCGAGCTCCTGCTCCAGCCGGGCCAGCGCTCGGGACAATCCCGGCTGCGACAAGCCGAGTTCGGCCGCGGCGCGCCCGACGTTCCCCGTCTCGCACAGCACGGTGAACCAGCGCAACTCCTCGATCTGCATACCTGAATTCTTACATGCGAAAAACGCATGGAAACGGTGATCTCAGGTTATTGGACGCATCAGGCCTGCCTGAGTCACCATGGAACCGCCTCGACCGCGTCCCGCCCGGGACGCGGCGGGGACGGCCCGAAGACGCGTCGCCCGTCCACAGCACTGCCGGGGGAGGGCCGTGTCCACCTACAGCGAAACTGTTCGCGAACTTCGATCCCCGGGCCGGATCGCCCAAGCGCCGCGCTCCGCGCTGGCCCCGATACGCGGCGTCCGCCTCGCATTCGGCGTGATGCTGCCGCTCGCACTCGGCGTGTGCCTTGGCCGCTACGACTACGGCGTCTACGCGGCTCTCGGTGCCTTACCGTCTGGGTTCGCAGCGATGCTTGGCGAGGGCCGCAAGAAGCCGACCGCCGTCGCACTCGCTTCGGTTGGCATGGCATGGGGAACCTTCGTCGGCGCCCTTGACGCCAACACCCCGGCGCTGCTCGTTCTGTTCATCGCTGCCTTCGCCTACGCGGCCGGCATCGCGGGCGCGTTCAGCGACCGGGTAGCCATCGCCGCGCTCCAATGGCCGGGCGCGCTGCTCATCGCCACCTCCACGCCGGACACGCCCCGCCAAGCCGCCGCACGCGCGGGATTCGTTCTCGTCGGCGGACTCTTTCAGGCCGCACTCGTCGCGCTCGCCGTCCACGCGGAACGGACTGACATCGACGCCGCGTCAGCGCCTCTTCCCCGGCGTAGCGCCCGCGAATTCGCCGCTCACCTCGCCACCACGATCCGCGCCCACGTCGGCTTGAGCACGCACCACGGCCAGCACGCGCTGCGTCTCGCCGTCACCGCGGCCATCGCACAGAGTGCCGCGCTGCTGCTCGGCCTCGCGCACCCGTACTGGGCCGCACTGACCGCCGTGCTGGTACTCAAGACAGAGCACGTACTCACCGTGCGCCGCGCCCTCGACCGCATCGGCGGCACCGCGGTCGGCATCCTGCTCGGCCTGCCGCTCGTCGCGCTCGCCCACTTCGGTCCCGCCGCGCTGCTGATCGGCGCGGGCGTCGCGATCACGCTCGGGTACACCGTCTTCTCGGCTAACTACTTCCTCTACTCGGTGTTCCTGACCGGTTTCGTGGTCGTATTGCTCGATCTGCTCGGGTTCGGGGCGGGCCAGACGGTCGTGCCCCGGCTGCTTGCGACCCTGCTCGGCGGGACCATCGCCCTGGTCGCCTCGCACGCCCGCCCCTCCTAAGCTGAGTGCATGACGGCTGAGGGCAGGTCACCCGGCGAGGCACGATCCAAGACGACGCTGCTGCACAACGGCGCGATTTACACCCCGGCCGATCCGTTCGCCACCGCGATGGTCGTCGAGAACGGCACCGTCGCCTGGGTCGGTTCGCAAGGCGCGGCCGAGGCGCAGGCCGGCGGGGTTGACGAGTCGATCGACCTGCATGGCGCGCTCGTCACCCCGGCCTTCGTGGACGCGCACGTGCACGCCACCTCGACCGGCCTCGCGCTCACCGGCCTTGACCTATCCGGGTGTGCCTCGCGCTCCGACGCGCTGGGTCGGATCGCCGCCTTCGCGGCTTCGCTTCCGGACGACGCGGTCGTGCTCGGTACCGGTTGGGACGAGACCACCTGGGATCACGGCACGCCGGACGGCCGGAAACCACTCACCCGAGCCGAGCTGGATCGCGCGGCGGGCGGCCGCCGCACCTACCTCTCCCGGGTCGACGTGCACAGCGCAGTCGTCTCCAGCGCGCTGCTCGACGCGGCCCCGGAGGCCCGCTCAGCCACCGGATACGCCGAGGACGGCCCGCTCTCGCGCGACGCCCACCACGCGGTACGCGCCGCTGCTCTCGGCTCCATTACCGCCGCTCAGCGTGCTGACGCGCAGCTCGCCGCGCTGCGCCGCGCCGCCGAACTCGGCATCGGAGCCGTCCACGAGTGCGCCGGTCCGCAGATCTCCGGCGAGGACGACTTCACCAGCCTGCTCGCGCTGGCCGCTGATCCGAGCACTGCCAGCCCCTACGTATTCGGCTACTGGGGGGAGCTGACCGACCCGATCAAGGCCGTCGAACTCGGCGGCGTGGGCGCGGGCGGCGACCTGTTCATCGACGGCGCGATCGGCTCCCACACCGCTTGCCTGCGCGAGCCCTACGCCGACGCGAGCGAGTCGGGCCTCGGCGGCGCGACGGCGGCCGGCTACGCAGGCGCGGCATACCTGACGGCCGAACAGATCGGTGCGTTCCTCGTCTCCTGCGTCGAAGCGCAGGTGCAACCCGGCTTCCACGTCATCGGCGACTACGGGCTCGACTTGCTGGTCGCCGGGCTCGACCTCGCACATGAATTGGTGGGCGAGCGGCGACTGCGAGCCATGCGGGTGCGCGCCGAACACGCCGAGCTGATGGACAGCGAGCACATCAAGAAGTTCGCGCACCACGGCGTCGTGGTCTCGGCGCAGCCCGGATTCGACGCGGCGTGGGGCGGGACCGACGGTATGTACGTCCAGCGCCTCGGACCCGGCCGTGCGCTCGGCATGAACCCGTTCGCGGCGACGACCGCGGCAGGCGTCGTGCTGGCGTTCGGCTCCGACTCGCCGGTCATCCCGCTCGGCCCGTGGGAGGCGGTGCGCGCCGCGGTCTTCCACCGCACCGCGGCTTCGCGCATGACCGCGCGCGCCGCGTTCGCGGCGCACACCCGCGGCGGATGGCGCGCGCTGAACCCGGCCGCGGCGGGCGTGCCGCAGGACGAGACCGGCGTCCTGTCACCCGGAGCCCCGGCGACGTACGCCGTGTGGGAAGCCGGAGACCTGATCGTGCAGGCCCCCGACGAGCGGGTCGCCGCGTGGTCCACCGACGAGCGGGCCGCGGTGCCCGGTCTGCCCGATCTGACGCCCGGACTCGACCTGCCACGCTGCCTGCGCACGGCGGTGCGCGGACGTCCGATCCACGACCTGCTCGCCGCCTGAGCTCAGCGGGGGCGGTCGGTAACGACCTGATCAACCGGCGTCTCAGGCAACGGCTGTACACTTCCGCGAAGTGGACACGGTGCCGGCCTCGATAGAGAGCGTGAGCGAGGAATCGCGGACGCGAAGCCGCCGCCTGCCCGTCCCGCGACTGCGCCGCCCGCGCTGGCGCAGACCGCGATTGCGCAAACCACGACCCGGCCTGCACTGGCTGCCGCAACTGGCCGCGATCGCGCTCGGGTTCCTGCTCGTCGCCGCCTTCCCGCCGATCGGCTGGTGGTGGCTCGCGCCGATCAGCGTCGCCGGCTTCGTCCTGTGCGCGCACAACGCCGCCCGCCTGCGAGCCCGCCGCGGCCTGCGTCGGCCCGCCGTCGCCGCGGCCTGGTGCGGCCTGTGGTTCGGGCTGGCCTTCTGCTTCCTGTCCTTCAAGTGGGTCACGACCGTCGGCACCGACGCCTGGATCGTGCTGGCCATCGTGGAGGCGTTCTACTTCGTGCCGCTCGGCGCGGCCACCGCCGCGGTCGGCCGGCTGCGCGGCGCGGTGCTCTGGCAGGCGCTGCTCTGGGTGGCCGAGGAGGCGCTGCGCGACCGCTGGCCGCTGCAGGGCTTCTCCTGGGGCCGGCTCGCCTTCAGCCAGAGCCACACCGTCCTCACCCCGCTGGCCGCGCTCGGTGGCGCGCCGTTGGTCACTTTCGCCACCGCCCTGGTCGGCACCACCCTGGCTGCCGTGCTCCTGACGGCGTATCACGTCCTGCGTTCCGGCAACGAGACCTCGGCGCGTCGCGCCTGGAGCGCAGCGGCGGGCTGGCTCGCGCTCGCCGTGCTCGTCCCGCTGGCCGGCATTCTGACCCCGCTTCAGACGACTGCCGAGAAGCCCGTTCAACTCGCCGCGATCCAAGGCAACGTACCGCGCACCGGCCTCGACGCCTACGGACAGGCCTCGGCGGTGCTCGACAACCACCTGAACGTCACGGAGCAGTACGCGGCCGAGGTCGCCGCGGGCAAGCTGCCGCAGCCGGCCGCGGTGTTCTGGCCCGAGGACTCCGACGACGTCGACCCCTTCCAGGACCCGATCGCCTACGCCGCGCTCACCCAGGCCGCCCAGGCCGTCCACACCCAGGTTCTGGTCGGAACAGTGGTGCTGCTCGGCAAGGGGCAGGCGCGCAACGAAGGCATCGTCTGGGACCCGGTCACCGGCCCCGGCGCCACCTACGCCAAGCGACACCTGGTTCCGTTCGGCGAGTACATCCCGTACCGCTCGCTGCTGACGCGGTACATCTCCGAACTCGCCCGCGTCCCGCGCGACGATGTTCCCGGTAACAAGCCCGGCATCCTCACCGTCGGCGGAGTACACATCGCGGATGTCATCTGCTTCGAGGTCGCCTACGACGACACGGTGCGCTCGTCGGTCAACAGCCAGACCGGGGTGCTGGTCGTGCAGACGAACAACGCGACCTACGGCTGGAGCGGGCAGCCGGAGCAACAGCTGGCGATCACCCAGCTGCGCGCGGTCGAACACGGCCGCCCGGTGATGATCGCCGCCACCAGCGGCATCTCCGGGTACATCACCCCGGACGGCAACATCCGCCAGCAGACGAAGCAGTTCACCCCGGCGGTGGTCGCCGCCGAAGTCACCCCGCGCACCGGGCTGACCCTCGCCGACCGGGTCGGCGCCTGGCCCGAGCTCGCGATGGCCGCCGCCGCGCTCGCCGCGTGGGCGCTGGGCGTGGCCCGTGCCAAACGCGACTCAAAGCTCCGATAATCTATCCGCCTCGCGATCGCCGCCGTCTCGCGCCCCGATCCCCGCGACCGCCACCGGCAATGAAAGGCCCGCACGTGACCGCCGCCCAGACCCTTGTGATCATCCCGACGTACAACGAGTCGGAGAACCTGGAGCGGATCGTCGCGCGGCTTCACGAACACAATCCCGAGGTACACGTCCTGGTAGCCGACGACAACAGCCCCGACGGCACCGGCGAGATCGCGGACAAGCTGGCCGCCGAGGACGCGCGCGTCCAGGTGCTGCACCGCAAGGGCAAGGAAGGGCTTGGCGCGGCCTATCTGGCCGGCTTCCGCTGGGGCCTTGACGCCGGGTACCAGGTCCTGGTCGAGATGGACGCCGACGGCTCACACCGCCCCGAGGACCTGCCGAAGCTGCTCGCCGCGCTCGACGAGCAGGGCGCCGACCTCGTGCTCGGCTCGCGCTGGGTCAGCGGCGGGCGCGTGGTGAACTGGCCGAAGTCGCGCGAGGTGCTCTCCCGCGGCGGCAACCTCTACGTGCGGCTGGCCACCGGGATGAAGCTGCGCGACGCGACCGGCGGCTTCCGCGCGTTCCGCCGGGCGACCCTGGAAGGCCTCGGCCTCGACGGAGTCGAGTCGGCCGGCTACTGCTTCCAGGTGGACATGGCCCGCCGCGCGGTGCGGGCCGGATTCCGGGTGGTCGAGGTGCCGATCACCTTCGTCGAGCGCGAGTTCGGCGTCTCGAAGATGTCAGGCAACATCGTGGTCGAGGCGCTGTGGCGCGCCACCGTGTGGGGCGTCCAGGACCGCACGGCGAAGCTGACTCGCCGTGGCGCGAAGAACAACTAGCCGGTTCGTGTACCGCCGAGCGGGACAAGTGCGGCGCGCTGGACCTGCGTCGCTCCGCTCTAGCCGTGCGTTCGGCCGCCTCGGCATGCCCCCTTAACGGCACAAGCGCGCCGCCAAGGCGGCGCGCCAAACCGGTCGGACTACTTCTTGACCGGGGCCTTCTTCGCCGGGCGAGCCGCGGACTTGCCCGCGGTCTTCGTGGTCGGCGCCTTGGACGCGGGCGCGGCGCTCGCGCTCTTCTTGGTCGGCGCCACCTTCGTGGCCGCCTTGGCCGGAGCGGGCGTCGGCGGGGCGTAGCTGATCCCGCCGGTGCGCAGCACCTCAAGGCGCTCGGCCAGGACCTCCTCGAGGTCCGCCACCGTGCGCCGCTCAAGCAGCATGTCCCAGTGCGTACGGGACGGCTTGCCCTGCTTCTCCTCCGGGGCCACGCCGTCCACGCGCAGCGCCTGCGCGCCGCACACCCGGCACTCCCACGTCGCCGGGACCTCGGCCTCAAGGGCGAACGGCATTTCGAACCGGTGTCCGTTCGGGCAGCTGTATTCCACATCCTGGCGGGGCGCGAGATCTATGCCGCTGTCCGTCTCGTAGCTGGTCGCGCCGAGCCGCGTGCCCCGAAGCGCTCGCTCGCTCATCGTCCGGTCTCCTCCTGCCTGCGGCGCGCGCCGCAGCGCCTTCCGCATCGTCTCTACCGTGTATGCCCAACGTCGCGGCGCGCCGTCTTGTTCCCCCGCAGGTGCCGCAAGGCGCAGCGAACCATCGACAGCTACGCCATACCCGGACATAAGTCTTCGAATCCCGCCTGTCGAGCGGATGGCGCCCACGTCCTGGACACGCCGGGGGCGGCCGCGCCGCCCGGCGCCGGACCCGGCACGGGTCCGCGGCGCGGACACGGTAGAGCGTCTGAGTGGCAAACTGTTGGTCAAATGCGCCGGGAGACGCCGCAGGCAGCGCCGCTACAGGCGACAATGGAGGCGCTGTCAAGGAGTAGAAGGGCGAGCCGATGAGCGGCCCCGCCGTGGAGCCGCAGCGGCCTGCGGACCAGGACGCCACCCGTTACCTGTGCGCGGCGGCCCACGTCGATCCCGAGTTCGCCCGCCGCGCGGTACGCGAACTGCTGGTCGACGAGCACCGGCTCCCGGTGGCGCATCCCGAGCTCGACCTGCCCACCGTGCTGCGCCACTGCATCGCGGCGCGCGCCCGCAGGCTGTACCGGGACGCCGCGATCGTCGTCATCCTCGCGTTGGCCGCCACGGTCGCAGGATGGAGCATCGCCGCCTGGTACGTCTCCCTGGCCGGCCTATGGCTGATCCTGCGCACCACCCGGCGCCCGGAGGCGGGCCCGGTCGCCCGAAACGTCGGCCTGCTGGCCGGGCTGCTGTGGGGCTTCGGCGCCCTCGTGCTGCTCAGCCTGGCCGTCACCAGCTGGGACCCGTTCGGGCTGCGCGAGACCTGGCGCCTGGCCGTCCCCAGCGCGACCGACGCGGCCGTGCGGCTCGGAGCCCCGGCCGCGGCCGCGCTGTGCTGCTGGCTGGCCACGCTCACGGACGAGATCGCCGCCTACATCACCGTCGCCGAACGGCTGCGCCGCGACCGGTTCACGCCGAGCCGCTGGCTGTCCGCCGAGCCGGCCTGGGCCCAGCACGCCCTCGGCGTGCTCGGCGAGCGCCTGGCCGACGGCCGGCTCGAACAGCACCCGGTGACCGACCCGGCGAACCCCTTCATCGGCGCGGGACCGCAGGCGCTGCGCCGCCGCTGGCTGGTCGACCTCGGCCCGGCCGCCTCACGCTCCGGCTCCTTCGACGTGGCCGACCTGCTCGACCGGATCTCCGAGCGGCTGGCCGACGGCCTCGGGTCGCTGGACCCGGCCGACCCGTCCGAGAAGGGCGGCACGGTCCTGATCGACGACTGCGCGATCTCGACGGTCCCCGCGCTCGCCACCCGGCTCGGCGACAACGAGGTGCGGCTGCTGCCCGACGCGCCCGATCCCTCCCAGCGGGGCACCGGACCGAGGGTGTTCCGCCGCGTGCGCATCGGCGGTGACCCGGCCGGGCTGGCCGTGACCGGGTACATTAACGCCACCGCCGGTGCGGGGCTGCTGCAGGTCGAGCTCTACGGCCACGTCCTGGGACCGATCGCCCAGCGCTACCGCGTTCCGGACCGTACCGCGCCGTTCGACGCCGCCATCGCGTTCACCTGTGCGGTACGCGCCCTGCGGAAACTGCCGACCGCTGTATTCACCGCTCCGCGCGGAGTGCTGCGCACCGCGTGCGACCCAGTACGCCGTCGCCGCCACCGCTCGCTACTCGGCCGCGCCGCCGCCTCAGGCCTCACGGTGACCGCTGGCGCACGCTACGACCTGCGTGAGGCGGTGGCCGCCAAGACCGGTACCGACCGCTTCGCTGACGAGGACGCGAATCTCTACCTCGCGGTCATCGAGCGGCGGGTGCGTGAGGAACTGCGGCCGCTGCTGCCCGCCGGCCGCCCCGAGTTCTGATCGCCGGGGTCGGGCCCGGCTCCTCGCGCGCGTCTTCCGGCGCGACCGGCTTCGGCACCTCGGTCTCGTACGGGTTCGCGATCTGCGCCCACACCACCTTGCCGTTGCCGGTGGGCCGCACGCCCCAGCGCTCGGAGAGCGTCTGCACGATCATCAGCCCGCGGTGCCGCTCGTCGGTCTTGTCGGTGGGCGTGGGCCGGGCCAGCCGGCCGTCCCCGTCGGCTACCTCGAGCAGCAGCGACCCGGGCCGGCGGCGCATCCGCAGCTCCATCGGCGTGCCCGCGTGCTCGACCGCGTTGGTCACCAGCTCGCTGACGATCTGCAGGACCGAGTCGGTCAGCTCGTCAAGGCCCCAGTCCGCGGTGGTCTTCTTGGCGAAGCGGCGGGCCGCGCGCGCCGCCTCAAGCGTCGGCGAGAGCGTGATCGCGGCCTTCTGCGTCGCCGCCGGATGCGCCGCGACGAACAGCACCGCCACGTCGTCGTGCTCGGCGCCGGTCAGCATCGCCTCGGCCAGCCGCGCCGCGCCTTCCTGCACATTGACCGGGGCCTGCGGACTGCACAGCCCGCCGAGCACCGAGCGCAGCTTGCCGAGGCGGTCCTGCAACGACTGGTCCCGGCACTCGACCAACCCGTCGGTGTAAAGCAGCAGTCGCGCGTTCTCCGGCAGCGGCTTGACCGCGTCCGCGAACACCGCGCCGTCCACCCCGAGCGGCATGCCCAGGTCCGCTTCCAGCAGGTTCACCGAACCGTCCGGGCAGACCAGCGCCGGCGGCAGATGCCCGGCGTTGGCCCAGCGCACCGTGCCGTCGCAGGGGTCGTACACCGCGTAGACGCAGGTGGCGATCTGCTCGTGCGGCAGCCGGCACACCAGATTGTTGAGCTGGTCGAGCACCTGGGCCGGCGGCAGGTCCATCACCGCGTACGCCTGGATCGCCGCGCGCAGCTGGCCCATCACCGCCGCCGCGCCGATCCCGCGCCCCATGACGTCGCCGATGACCAGCGCCACCCGGTCCGCGGACAGCGGTATCACGTCGAACCAGTCGCCGCCGACGCGGGCGCCCTGCTCGCCGGGCAGGTATGCGGTGGCCACGTCCAGGTCGCCCATACGCGACGGCGCGGCCGGAAGGAGCGAGCGCTGCAATCGCATCGCCGTCGTGCGCTCGTGCCGGTAGAGCCGCGCGTTCTCCATCGCGCTGGCGGCTTGCGCCGCGATGCCTTGAGCCAGTTGCTCATCGCGCTCGGTGAAGATGCCCGCGTCCGGATGGCCGAAGTAGAACGAGCCCAGGACCTCGCCGTTGGCCGCGATCACCGGCACGGAGAGGAACGACCGGACCGGAGGGTGCCCCGCTGGCATGCCGTGGTGCGGAGGGCTCGCGCCGTAACGCGGGTCGCGCGTCACATCGGAGCATCGGACGGTCGCGCGGTTCGGCGGGTTGGTAGCGAACAACGCAGTACCCTGCGGTTGCTCGAGCCGCTCGAAGCTCTCCGGGGGCGAGCCCGCCAGCGCGTACCGCCGCCGCGGCGCGCCGTCCTCGCCGTGCGCGGTATAGAAGAACACGCCGAAACGCGCCCCGACCACGCTGGTGGCCGCCTCGATCGCGTGCTGGACCAGCTTGCCCAGGTCCAGTTGCCGGGCCAGCGACTGGCCCACCGAGTACAGCGTCTCGACGATCCGCGACTCCTGCGCCAGCCGTTCCCGCTGCTCGCGCAGCGCCGACTCGACCGAGGGGCGCGGCTGCATCGACCAGCCGGCCGAGCTGTCGGCCGAACCCGGCAGGATCGGGCTGGCGTGGTACCGCTCGTCGAGCGCTGACGCGGCCTCGGTGCGCGGCACGACCCGGCCCACCGGCGGCGCGGGATCGAACAGCGGCAGGTGGGCGAAGGGGGCCAGAGTGGCGCACAGTGCCTCGGCGACCGCGCCGAAGCGGTGCGCGGTGACCGTGTCGATCGGCACCCGCGAGAAGATCACCGCGCTGAACAGCTCGCCGTTCGGCAGGATCCCGCCGAGGCCCAGCGCTGAGGCTACGCCGTGCGCCTCGACGAGCCACTGCGCCGGCACCAGCGGGGAGCCGGCCACCTGGGAAACGAGGTGGACGGCGACCCGGGACGGTCTGGGCTCGCCGTGAAAGGTGACCTCGCCCTGCGCGAAGTCGCCGTGGGCGGCGGGGTCTCCGCGCCAGGCGTCGGCGCTCGACCGGCCGGTATGCGGCGGATGCGCGGCGCGCTGCGCGTCCGCGCCGACCAGGTGGTCCATGACGGTCAGGCCGAGCGGCACCCGGCGCACCACCTCGGTGCCGGCCAGCGGAAGCGCCTGGTGGTCGCGGGAGGCGTGCCGGTCGCACCACGTGGGACGGTCGCCGAGGGTGGCCAGCAACGCCAGGCAGCGGGTGCCCTCGCCGCTGGCCCCTGGCGCCATGCGGGCCAGCGCGTACGAGCGCAGCTGCGGGGTCAGCAGCTCGAAGCGGGTGGTCTGGAAGAGCCGCACCAGGACGATCGCGGACTCGCCCTCCGCGGAGAGGAAGGCGCCGCGCATGGCGGCCACCGCCTGCCGGGCGGCCCCTTCCATCGACGCTGCCTGATCGCCGCACCGGGCGATCGCGGCGGCCAGCGCGGCGATGCGCTCCGGGGCGAAGACGACTTCCGGAGAGTGCGCCGAGAGCGCGCCGCGGTGAACGCCTAGCCCGACTCCGCCTGCCACGGGGTCCACCTGAGCGCCTCGCCTCCGCCCGATCCGGGTACAGCCACGCGGAGAAGGTTGTTCCCGCGGCGACGACGATCCAACCGGCGCGCGCCGCGGACGCCGGTCCGCGGGCTCACGGGCTCCGGGCCGGGTCCAGCTCCGGCGCCCGCGTGGTGTTCCACATCATCATCGCCTCTTCGGCGCCCGGCGACAGGGGCTTTCGCCGGATCGTTCGGAAAGGTGAGGCGAGCGAGCGCCGGAAGATCCGGATTCGTACCGAAACGCGGCAATGCGGAGGCATGAAGAGCAGACAGGAAGAGCACGGATGAAGGGCGCGCACACGAAGGCCGCGCCGTGCATCGCCCCGACTGGGGGGCGGACGATGCACGGCGCGGCCGTCAACGAACCTCGCCGCCTGCCGGGCCGGGCCGGTGGGTGTGGCCGGCCCGCCGGAGCGGGTCATCCCGAGTGGATCAGACCTCGGAGATTATCGTGCTCAGCTTCTCGAGCTTGGTGACGACCAGCTCGTACTCCTCGTCGGTCAGCGTCTTGCGCACGTTGCGCTCCAGGCTGCGGATCCGCCGCTTGGCCGTGTCGAACGCCTCCTGGCCCATCGGGGTCACCGTGGTGGTGATGACCCGCCCGGCGCCCGGGTGCGACGTGCGCGCGATGTAGCCCTTGCGCTCGAGCGCCGCGACCAGGCCGACCATCGCCTGCGGGGTCACCTGCACGGAGCGGGCCAGGGTCGCCGACGACGCGCTCTTGAGGTGGATCAGGGCCTGCAGCACCCCGTACTGCGCCTCGGTGAGGTCGACCTCGTCGAGCACCCGGTCGATCTGCCGGCCGAGCTCCCGGTTCGCCCGCGTCAGCAGCCAGGACAGGTACCCGCTGGCCGGCCGGTAGGCCGACTCCTGCGCCCGCACCTGCTCCGCCTCCGCCACCGCCCTGGCGCGGCGCGCCGACCGGCCGCCCGAGGCCGGTAACAGGCTTGATTTCTTCGTCGCTGTACTCATTACTGACCCCTTCGCATCCTGATGCGCTACTCCAGACGGCGTTTTCGCAGGGCTTTGACGATGTATGCGACCATCGCCCCGCGCGCCCCAGCTGCTCTTTTGCCCCGTCCGTGCGGTCCGGGGGAGCGCACGGGATAGCGCCGTCGCTCACTCTCCAGGCCATGATAAACCCGAATGGAGCAGCCAGGAACCATAGTCAGAAAAAACACTGATATCAGCGAGCATGAGATCAAGGCACTGGACGAGACGGCCTGCGAGTTGTTACCCTGACGCCCCGTCAGTTCGGGTTCGGCATGCACATGCGGATGCACCTCAACCCGCGTGAATTCCCCACCGGTGGCCAACCGTCACACCAGGTTCCAGGCGGATCAGATCCGTGCCGCTGTTGAAAGCGTCCGGCGGGCACGACATCGGCTCAACAGCCACGGCAGCGCGGTGTCTTTCCCCGTCGAGCGGGTCCGCCGTGAATACCTGGATCCATTCCAAACCACGGTCCATCCACAGGGTGACGCACCCTCCGCCGGGCTCGCTGAGCCGCACCCTGCCGATGCCGTCCAATTCCCTTTGCAGGCCTCCGAAAGCGGTATCGAGCCGGCTTTGGCCGAGCTGCCGCGGAGAGCGGAAGTCGTATCCGCTGCCATCCACGTCGGCGAGGCCCACCGGGTTCATCCGCTCGTCGACCTGGACCCAGTGCTGCGCGGGCAGGTGCAGCGTCCACTGGTCGGCGGCGTCCGGCTCCGGCGCCACGCCCGGCAGCAGATAGGGATGCGCCGCATAGCCGTACGGCGCCGCGTTCTCGCCGACGTTTCGGGCCGTCACCTCGACTTCGAGCCCTGCTTCGGACACCGCGTAGGCCGCGGTCAGGTCGAGGATGTGCGGGTAACCGGGGTGCGGGTAGAGCCGGAGGCCGAGCACAACGCGCTCAGCTGAGTGCTCCTCAACCCGCCACGCCGACCACCGCACCAGCCCGTGGATCGCGTTGCCGCGGGAGGGCTCGGTCAGATCGAGCTGCCGCTCTTCCCCGTCGAAGCGGTAGTGGCCTCCGGCGACCCGGTTCGGCCAGGGCGCGAGCAATTGGCCCGCACCGCCGTGCGCCGCCTCATGCGCCGCGAAACCGTAGACCAGCGGCCTGGGTTCACCGCCGCCGAGGAATTCCAGTTCGCGAAGTCCGGCGCCGACCTCGGTGACCACGGCGCGATATCCGCCGCCGGCGATGGAGAATTGCCGCCCCGTCGGATAGGCCCCCGGCGCGCCCGAAACCGGGCCGGTCCCATTCCCCGCAATTGCATCCGCCCCGGGCGCCCCAGACGGCGTCTTCGCTGAGTCCATGAGCGAATACTCTTCCATACCGGCCGGGGACGCAGACGCGGCAGCCGGGAAAGGACGACAGCCGCCCGCGGGCCACGCCAAGGGGGGAGAAGCGTGGACGCGCGGACGGCTGTGCTCTGTGCTCGCGACCGCCGATGGACGTGTCATCTGCCGGCCGGTTCGCTTCAACGCTACGACCCGCTCATGCTGGCCGGAAGGCCGCGGCGCGGGCCTTGGCACAAGCTTTGCCCGTCTTTGGCATTAGACAGGTCTGGTCATCGGACCGCCGCGCCGCTCGCCACGTGGCCGCCATGCCCCCGCCACCTGCATCCTCGACGTGCGGCAACCCGTAGACTTCGCGCCATGACGGAGCCGACGCCGGGCGACCAGGTCTGGACCATCCCCAACGCGCTCAGCCTGCTGCGACTGCTCGGCGTGCCGCTGTTCCTCTGGCTGATCCTGCAGCCGGTCTTCCACGGGCCGCACTACGACGGCTGGGCCATCCTGCTGCTCGCGGTCAGCGGCGCCACCGACTACCTCGACGGCAAGATCGCCCGCGCGTTCGGCCAGGTCAGCCGGATCGGCCAGCTGCTCGACCCGGCGGCCGACCGGCTCTACATCCTCTCCACCCTGGCCGGTCTGGCGGCGCGTCAGATCATCCCGGTATGGCTCGCCGTCCTGCTGGTGGCCCGCGACCTGCTGATGAGCATCCCGCTCGCCGTGCTCAGGCGCCATGGCTACGGCCCGCCGCCGGTGCACTTCCTCGGCAAGGCCGCCACTTTCAACCTGCTCTACGCCTTCCCGCTGCTGCTGCTCGGCGACGGGACCGGCCTGCTGCACGACGTGGCCGGCGAGGTCGGCTGGGCCTTCGCGATCTGGGGAACCGCGCTGTACTACCTAGCCGCCGGGCTCTACGTCGTGCAGGTCCGCAGGCTGATCGCGCGCCCCGACAGCGCCGCTTGACGGTCCTCAGCCGCCCGCCATCCCGCCTCCGCGTGATCTTGGCTACATCCGTCCTCTCGCGCCGCCCGGCTGATTAAGGGAGATCGAACGGGGGAGGGAAGAGGCGACGGGGGCGACCGCGCGCCTTTGGCGCGCCTTTGATTCGGGAAAGAGGACCCAGCGGACCATGAAAGCCGTCGTAATGGCCGGGGGAGAGGGGACCCGGCTGCGACCGATGACCTCCTCGATGCCGAAGCCGCTGCTACCCGTGGTGAACCGCCCGATCATGGAGCATGTGCTGCGGCTGCTCAAACGGCACGGACTCACCGAGACCGTCGTCACCGTGCAGTTCCTCGCCTCACTGGTGCGCAACTACTTCGGTGACGGCGAAGAGCTCGGCATGAGCTTGTACTACGCGAACGAGGACACGCCCCTGGGCACCGCGGGATCGGTGAAGAACGCCGAGGCGCAGCTGGAGGGCGACAGCTTCCTGGTGATCTCCGGGGACGCGCTCACCGACATCGACCTCACCGCGCTGATCGAGTACCACCGCAAGAAGGGCGCGCTGGTGACGGTGTGCCTGACCCGCGTGCCTGACCCCCTGGAATTCGGCATCACCATCACCGCCGAGGACGGGCGGGTCGAACGGTTCCTGGAGAAGCCGACCTGGGGCCAGGTCTTCTCGGACACCGTCAATACCGGCATCTACGTGATGGAGCCCGAAGTCCTCAGCTACATCGCGCCCGGCGAGCAGGTGGACTGGTCCGGCGACGTCTTCCCGCGGCTGCTTGCCGAAGGCAAGCCGGTCTACGGATACGTCGCCGAGGGGTACTGGGAGGACGTCGGCACGCACGAGTCGTACATCAAGGCGCAGGCGGACGTGCTCACCGGGAAGGTCGAGGCCGAGATCGACGGCTTTGAGACCGCGCCCGGGGTGTGGGTGGCCGAGGGCGCCGAGATCGACCCGGCCGCGGTGCTCAAGGGCCCGTGCTACGTCGGCGACTACTCCAAGGTGGAGGCGGGAGTCGAAATCCGGGAACACACGGTCATCGGCTCCAACGTCGTGGTGAAGACCGGGGCGTTCCTGCACCGGGCCGTCATCCACGGCAACGTCTACGTGGGACCGCAGGCCAACCTGCGCGGCTGCGTCGTCGGCAAGAACACCGACGTGATGCGCGCGGCCCGGATCGAGGACGGCGTCGTCGTGGGCGACGAGTGCCTGATCGAAGAGGAGTCGATCCTCGCCGCCGGCGTGCGCATCTACCCGTTCAAGACGGTCGAGGCCGGCGCGGTGGTCAACACCGACGTCATCTGGGAGCAGCGCAGCCAGCGCTCGCTGTTCGGGCCGCGCGGGGTGAGCGGCGTGGTCAACGTCGAGATCACTCCGGAACTCGCGGTCCGGCTGGCCAGCGCCTACGCGACCACGCTGAAGAAAGGTGCGACGGTTACCGCGGCGCGTGATGGCTCGCGTGCCGCGCGTGCGCTTAAGCGTGCAGTCATCGCGGCGCTTACATCGAGCGCGCTCAACGTGCGTGACCTTGAGTGCGTGCCGATGCCCGTGGCGCGACTTCAGACCGCGCGCGGCACGGTCGGCGGCGTCGCGATCCGTACGACGCCCGGAGTGCCGGATTCGGTCGAGATCCAGTTCCTCGACTCCACCGGAGCGGATCTCTCGCCGGCCGCGCAACGCAAACTCGACCGGGTTTACTCGCGCGCCGAGTTCCGCCGGGCGTTCCCCGGCGAGATCGGCGATTTGGCCACGCCTTCCCGGATCTTTGAAAGTTACGTGCAGGAGTTGCTCAGCCGGGTCGACGTGTCGGGTGTCGCGGAGTCCGGGATGAAGATCGTCGTGGACTCCGGCGGCGGTTCTGCGGGACTCGTGCTGCCGGCGCTGCTCGGCCGGATCGGCGTCGACGCGTTCACTGTCAACCTCGGCATGGACGAGGCGCATCCGACCGAGTCGCCCGCCGAGCAGGCCGCGGCGCTGCGCCGGCTCGGCGAGTTGGTCTCCTCTTCCCGCGCCTCGGTGGGCGTCCGGTTCGACCCGGTCGGCGAACGCATCTGGCTCGTGGACGAGACCGGTGCGCGTATCGACGACGAGCGGGCGCTACTGGTCCTTATGGACTTGGTGGCGGCCGAGCGGGTCTCGGGCACCATCGCGCTGCCCGTGACGACGACGCGTGTTGCTGAACGGGTCACCGGCTTCCACAAGGTCGGCATCGAGTGGGTCTCTACCGCACCCGATGAATTGACCCGTGTCGCCGCGCAGAAGGGCGTGATCTTCGGCGGCGACGGACGCGGTGGCTTCGTCATCCCGGAATTCCACGCCTCGCTCGACGGCATCGCGGCATTCACGCGGCTGCTCGGCCTGCTCGCGCGCACGCACCTGACGCTGTCGCAGGCAGACGCACGAATCCCGCGTGCGTACGTGCGGAGGATGGACGTACCGACACCGTGGGCCGCCAAGGGGATGGTGATGCGTACCGTCGTCGAGGCCGCGCAGGACCGGATTCTCGACACGACCGACGGCGTACGCATCGTCGAAGCCGACGGCCGCTGGACGCTCGTCCTCCCCGACCCCGCAGAGGCCGTCACGCACCTTTGGGCGGAAGGACCCGACCCCGAATCGGCCGACGAACTACTCGGCCTGTGGGCGGCTGTCGTGGAACAGGCAGGTGCGTAACGGACGCCTAAGACGGGACGCATAAGACATATGTCGGGCCGACCGGCCACAGGCACTGTGGCTGTGTGGTCGGTCGGCCTGGCCACCGTGTATGGTCGCGACACCAGCTACCTGACAGTACAAACCACGGACGCGCGGCAAGGGGGCGCTCCGGCGAGATCCGCCGGGCACCGGTCCGCGGCCCCGAACCAGCAACGGAGCAGCGCAGTGGCCACGGCCGACATCCCCGAGGACCTGAAGTACACCGCCGAACACGAATGGGTGCGGGCGGACTCCGGCACGGTGCTGCGGGTCGGCATCACCGACTTCGCGCAGGACGCGCTCGGCGACATCGTGTTCGTCACCCTGCCCCAGTCCGGGGCCGAGATCCAGGCCGGCGAGCCCTGCGGCGAACTGGAGTCCACCAAGTCGGTCAGCGACATCTACGCGCCGGTCAGCGGCACCGTCACCGCCGTCAACGGCGCCCTCGACGCCAACCCGGAGCTGGTGAACTCGGACCCTTACGGCGAGGGCTGGATGTTCGAGGTCGAGGTGTCCGGGCCCGAGGCGCTGGACGGGCTGCTCGACGCCGCCGGTTACCGCGCCGTCGCCGAGAAGTAGCCGACGGATCGCGAGAAAGGGCGGCGGGAGGGTTCAGTGGCGCTGTTCGGTCGGTTCGGCCGCGGCCGGGGCGGCAACCCGGCCCCCGCGGCGCCCGGCGGGTCGGTTGACCCGGAGCCGGACGGACGCCTAGGTTTCGATGCGTCGCCGCCTCCCGCTCCCGGCGGCGCCCCCAGCCAGTCACGAGCTGCCGCGCCGGAGCCGCGGCGGGAGGTCGGATCGATGCCGTTGTGCGCCCGCTGCGGGCACGCCAACTCGGAAGGCAGCCGTTTCTGCTCCAACTGCGGCAACCCGCTGGTGCCCGGGGCGGTGCCGGTGGACCCTGCCTCCGGCGAGCGGCCCGCGGAGGTGACCTCGACCCTCGCCCTCGGCGCGGTCAACCTCACCGACACCGGGGAGCCCGCCGCCGGGGAGCTGGCCGACCCACAGGCCGGTGTCACCGAGAGCCTGTCGGCGGGCACCGCACTGCTGGTGGTGCAGCGCGGGCCGAACGCGGGCAGCCGCTTCCTCCTGGACACCGAGGTCACCTCGGCCGGGCGCGCCCCCGACAGCGACATCTTCCTCGACGACGTGACGGTCTCCCGCCGACACGCGGAGTTCACCCGCGCCGCGCAGGGCTACCTGGTGCGCGATGTCGGCTCGCTCAACGGCACGTACGTGAACCGGGAGCGCATCGAGGAAGTCCTCCTCGCGGACGGCGACGAGGTCCAGATCGGCAAGTACCGGCTGGTATTCCTCACCGGAGGTCGTTAGTGCCTCGGCATCGGCCGGAAAGGCGCTACGCAAAGCGGTAAAGCGGCGGCGCGTGGCGTGGACGCGCGCCCGCGGCACCCGGCAAGCTGGGACGGCCGGGCCGGATCCGGTTCGACGGCGGTCGTCCGTTCCTGTCGGTGGCCCCCGACATACTGGATCCGGAAGCGGTGAGGGCACCGAGCACCATCTGGCACCACGAGGACCGGGAGACACCATGGCGGGCACGCGAGGGTCGACGAACGGTAGTGGGGCCGGCACGCGCACAGCGCGCGGTGCGGCCGAGGGCCGGGCGGGCAGCGGGGCGCGGGCGCACACCGCGGCCTCGTCGTCCTTTGGCCGCGTGAGCCGCCGCACCCTGACCATCGGCGAGGCGGCGGCCGCGCTGTCCGCCGACTTCCCCGGCGTCACGGCGGCGGCGCTGCGCCGGATCGAGGCGGCCGGGCAGTTCATCCCGGCGCGCAGCTCCTCGGGGTACCGCCGCTACTCCGAGGCCGATCTCGACCTCATCAGGATCGTGCTGTCGAACCAGCCTGCCGCTGCGGCGCCGGATCCGGCCGACGCCGAGCATCCGGCCCCGGGAGCAGCGGGCGCCGATTGGGCAGGCAGCCCCGATCCTGCCGACCTTTCGGGAGCCGAGCATCCGCTGACCCATCCGGCGGCCGGGCAATCCGCGGCCGAGGACGAGTTCGCAGCGGTCGGCGCGGCGCGAGACCTGGCCGCCGCAGCCGCACGCCACACGGGCCGCGGCATGGCGCGTACCGGCCGCTCCGCATCCTCGCGGGTCCCGGCGGCGCGCTCGGCCGCGGTGGACGACATGCAGGGCGTTGCGACCCGGCGTCAAGCCGGCAGGATCCCCGCGGACGCGCTCTTCGACGTCCCGGCGGCCAGCGGTGGGAAGCAGGTCGCCGGTGTGCCGCAGCAGGGGCTGGCGGGTCTCGAGCACCAGTCGCAGTGTGCTGACCTAATCGGCACGGCGGCAACGGTGCCTGGTGCCGTGTCCGCGTCCGCCGGCATCGAGTCCGCCAAAGCCCCCGCAACGAGCGCCCCGTCTCTGACCACGCAGACCCCGAACGGCCAGGCCGCCAACAGCACGATCGCCAACGGCTCAGCCGTGCATGGCTCGGCCGCCAACGGTTCAGCCCCCAATGGCGCGGCCGCCAACACCACGATCGCGAACGGCTCCGCCACCAGCGCCACGGCGACATCCACAATCGCGTCCCGTCGCGCCGAGCGCCGCTGGCCCGACCCGGAATTCTTCGCGCCCGACCTCGGCGAGGTGGCCCTGGACCGGGACCAGTTGGCAGCCGCGGCGCGCACGGACCGGGCCTGGGTGGACGGGCTGGTGGAGTACGGCCTGCTGTCGGGGAACCGGTCGGCCGGCGGCGCGGACCTGCTGGTCGCCCGCGCGGCCGCGGAACTGGCCCAGTTCGGCATGGAGCCGCGGCACCTGCGCGTGGTAGCGGCCTCGGCCGCCCGCGTCGCGGAACTCATCACCTCGGCGACCTCGCCCGGCCCCAACCGTGACGCGGCCCGGCGGGAACGCACCCTGCTCGCCGGTCCTGGCCGCAGCGCCGAGGCTGCGGCAGCCGCAGTCCGGCTCCACGCCGCGCTCGTCCGCGCCGCCCTCCTGCGCGGCTGACGCCTGACCCGCACCGCTGACGCTGACCCGAAGCGCCGAAATCGCGGCGGCCTACCGGCGTTTGCACCTTCGCCTCGACGCTGTCCTTCTCCCGCGCTGTGCTCCTGCGGTAGTGGCTGACCCGCAGCGCTGGTACTTGCCGCCCGGGCCGGCCCCCGGCCAGGCGGCGGACAGCGGTCATTCTCGGACCGCAGCACCGTCTCCGGAGCGCGTCCGGGCGGCCCGGATTCCCTAGCCTCCTCGACTGGTCTTCCCGCTTTCCTCCCGCTCTCCTTCCTGCTCCGCGACGCGCCTGGGACCTGGTTTCGGGGTGTTTCGGCCGCCAGGCCTTGGAATCAACCGGCTGGAGCGGTTGTGCGCCCCGGCGCGCGCTAGGGTGTCTATCGTGAACGAACTCGACGTTGTCGGCGTTCGCGTCGAACTGCCGTCCAATCTGCCGATCGTGCTGCTCCGGGAGAGCTCGGGGGAGCGGTTCCTGCCGATCTGGATCGGTCAGGGCGAGGCGAGCGCGATCGCGGCCGCGCTTGAGGGGGCCGCGCCGCCCCGGCCGCTGACCCATGACCTGTTCCGCGACACCCTCAAAGCGCTCGGACGGCGTTTCACCGCGCTGCGGATCACCTCGCTGCGCGGCGGCACCTTCTTCGCCGAGATGGTCTTCGACGGCGGGGTCACCGTCTCGGCCCGGCCCTCCGACGGCATCGCGATGGCGCTGCGCTGCGGGGCGAAGATCTTCGCCGCCGAGGAGGTGCTCGCCGAGGCCGGCATCCTGCTGCCGGACGACCAGGAGGACGAGGTGGAGCGGTTCCGGGAGTTCCTGGACCAGATCTCGCCAGAGGATTTCGAGGCCTGATCCATCCGGCGCGATCCCGGTCGCCCGGCGTGGCGAACGCGGTGGTCGTTGACGCGGGGAGGGGCTACTGCGTACGGTCGGCAGAGCCTGCCACGAAGCGTCGACAGCGTCGCGGGAGCTGCGATGGGATGGCAGGACGGCCGTCCCGGCGGGCCGGGTCACCGGTTCGGAGGGTTTGCCAGACCGGCTCCCCACGGGAAGAACACAGTGGGAAGGCCACTGACGGGGCGGGTTTCCGGCCGAGGGCGTGAAAGCGCTGCGGCGGCCGGTGGTGTGGGTTGAGCGGTGCGCGGTATACGACAGACGGCGGACGAGAACGGCAGACGGCACCTAGCGGTAAGCAGTCAGCGGTAAGTACGACGTGCGGAACGGAGGTCGGCGTTGAGCGCGGTTGCCACCGGTGCGCGGGGCGCTGCCCCGGATCCGTTCGACACGTACGGATACCGGGGTACGGTCGCGTGTGCTGCGGCGGGGATCACCTACCGTCAGCTCGACTACTGGGCGCGGACCGACCTGGTGCGTCCTTCGCTGACCCCGGTGCCGGGCTCAGGCGCCGGCCGGTTGTACAACTTCCGCGACATCGTCATTCTCAAGATCGTCAAGAGACTACTGGACACCGGAGTCTCGCTGCACAACATCCGTGCGGCCGTCGCGCACGTCCACGCGCGCAGCAGCTCGGAACTCGCCGGCATCACCCTGATGAGCGACGGCGCGACCGTGTACGAGTGCACCTCCGCCGAGGAGGTCGTGGAGCTGGTGCACGCAGGCCAGGGCGTGTTCGGCATCTCCGTCGGCGCCGTGTGGCGTGAAGTCGAGGCGGTGCTCACGCAGCTGCCCGGCGAACCGGTGGACGGCGCGGCCGCCGAACCGCCCGCTGCGCTGCTGAGCCACGGAGTCGTGGACGAGCTGGCACTGCGCCGCCGGTCCCGCGCCGTGTGAGTCGCAACCGCTAAGGCAGCGGCCACAGTCCCTTCCAGCAGGTGACCTTCCGGGTCGATGCTGGGCGGCGGGGCGGAGGCGGAAGCGGTGACGCAGATTCCTGATGACGGCGGCAATGGTGGCAACGGCGGCGTTGACGGCGTTGACAGTGTTGAGGCCGCTGACGGTGAACTGACGGCCGGGGGCGAGGCGGAGCGGTCACAGGACGCGGAGCTAGATGCTGGGGCGGAGCGAGGGCCGAGGGAGCGGGCGGGCGTCGACGAGCAGCAGGCGGGTGCTGGGGCGGAGCGAGGGCCGGGGGAGCGGGCGGGCGCCGAGGGTGACCAGACGGGCGCTGGAGCGGAGCGGTTGCCCGAGGAGCGGGCAGGCGTCGGAAGTGAGCAGGCACCTTCGCGCGCGGCGGTTCGGCGTCGACGGCTGCGGCGGGCCTACCAGCTGATCTGCGTCGCCACCGTGCTGTTCTTCCTACCGGTGTCCTTCGTACGGCTCAGCGGGGACCAGTACGTCCGCTCCGTATCCACGGTTCCGGCCGAGCCGGTCGGCATCGTGTTCGGCGCGGCAGTCTCCGGCGACACCCCGAGCCCCTACCTCGCCTCACGGCTCGACGTCTCCCTCGCGCTGTGGCGGGCGCACAAGATCAAAGTGTTCCTCGTCTCCGGCGACAACTCGGCGCCCACCTACAACGAGCCCAAGGCCATGCGCGACTACCTCGAGGCGCGCGGCGTGCCGAGCCGGCTGATCGTGCTCGACTACGCCGGATTCGACAGCTGGGAGACCTGCGACCGGGCCAAGCGGGTCTTCGGCGTCACCCGCGCCATCGTCGTCAGCCAGTCCTTCCACGTGCCGCGCGCGGTGTACCTGTGCCGCGCGGCCGGGATCGAGGCCTACGGGGTCGGCGACGGCACCGCCGGCTGGCGGCTCGGCCACGACGAATACCTCAACGACGAGGCGCGCGAGATCCTGGCCGGGGCGAGCGCGATGTACCAGGGCGTCTTCACGCCGAACCCGACCTTCCTCGGCCCGCACGACAGCGGGGTCGCGGACGCGCTGCGGACGGCGGGCGGCTAAATCAGCGGGCCGGGGATCGGTAAAGGATGACCAAGGGCTTGGCGCAGCGTCGCTAAAGCGCGGAGGCGCGATACAGGAGCGCACCCCCGGGGCATTGCAGAACCCGGATCTCCTCGATTTGGAACCCGGCCGTGGCCATGCACTCAACGATGGTCGCGGGGGAGTACCACCACGCGGTGACGGAAAGCGTCGACCCGTCGCGCAAGCGGTAGTGCTCGACGTACGGGGCGCCGTCTGACAGGTTCCAGGCAGCTGGGTCGTTCGCGCCTGGGCTCACGACCAGTGTCGCGGCGAGCGCTTCGCGGGTGTCCCGCTCGACCACGACCAGCGGCGCTCCGCGGCGCAGCACCCTGCGAGCCTCGGTCAGCAACCCGACGATCAGACAGGGGTGCGCCAGATGGAGCAACAGCCGGTGGGCGACGGCCGCGGTGCATTGCGCCCGGCGCAGCGGGATTCGGCCGCGCGTGTCGGGCATCGTGCGTACGACCCAGGCGTCGCGGAAGCGTTGCGCGCCGATCCGGTGCATTGTCGGGGAGACATCGAACGCGTAAACCCGCAGCCAATGACGGTCCGCCAGGTACTGCGCCAGGCCGCCGAGACCGCAGCCGAGGTCCAGCACCGTGCCGTCCGGCCTACCGGAGACGCGCTTGGGTTGCGGCGGGCGTACCGCGTCGGCGAGGACCGGCCAGAGCACCTCGCGTTCCGTCTCGTCGTCGCGTTCCGCGTACGCCGCCGCGACTCGCGGATCGGTCCAACGCGTCGCGGGCCTTCCGTCCGGGCCGAGCGGCGGGCGGTCGCGCGGCAGACGAGACGGGAACACCCGTTCCGGCAACGGCGCGCGCATGGTATTGATCATCAGGTCGCCATCGACGACAGGCGCTGTATCGAGCACAGTGAACGAGAGGTTGGCAGACGAGACGCGGTCGGCGCGACACTGCGCCGGACGTGTCGGGCGGCTGTCACCCGAACGAGGCTAGGCCGTATCCTTCGATTCCGGCCCGCTCACACAGACACGGACGACGGCGCCGTGACGGACTAGAGAGGCGTGGCGTGTTCTACGTGGTGTTGAAGGCGCTGACGACCCGCTTGACGCTGCTGATCTGGCGGCCGAAGATCGAGGGCCGGGAGAACATCCCCAGCCACGGGCCGGTGATCCTCGCCTCCAACCACCTCTCCTTCGTCGACTCCCTCCTGATCCCCATGATCACCCCGCGGCGCGTCGCCTTCATCGCGAAGGCGGAGTACTTCGAGACCAAGGGCATCAAGGGCGCCATGATGAAGGCCTTCTTCACCGCCATCGGCGCCATCCCGGTGCGGCGCGGAGACCATCGCGCCGCTAAAGACTCGCTAGACCAGTCCTTGGCCGTCATCAACAGCGGCGGCGCCTTCGTGATCTACCCCGAGGGCACCCGCTCGCTCGACGGCCGGCTCTACCGGGCCAAGGTCGGCGTCGGCTGGCTGGCGCTCAAGTCCGGTGCGCCGATCGTGCCGCTCGCGGTCCAGGGCACCCGCGAGGTGCTGCCGGTCGGCGCGAAGATCCCGAAGATCGTCCCGGTCACCGTGCGCTTCGGCGAGCCGATCGACGCGACGAAGCTGGACTTCCCCGGCGAGCCGGTGGCGGAGAACTCACGGGCCCGGCGGGTGGTGGCCGACGCGGTCATCGAGCAGATCCAGAAGCTCTCCGGCCAGGAGTACGCGGGCGTGTACAACGAGCGCCCCGCCGAGCTCTGATCTCGCCGCTTCGATCTCGACCTGCGCGCCGTGACGGCGCGTCAGCTCCAGCCCGTGCCGGGATCGGGCGGCCGGTGTACGGCAGTCGCCAGCGCGTCCGCCACGCGATCGGACTGGCTCGGATCGAGTACCGCGCTCGTGACGCGTAGGCCCGGTGCGGTTCGGATTCGGAACCACGCACCAGGAGCCGCAGCGAATCCCGCCGCCAGCAAAGCGCTCAGAGCGGCACTCTCGTCTGGAACCGGCACCCACACGTTCAGCCCGCTACTTCCGTGTGCCTGAACGCCCCGCTGCTTTAACGCATCGATCAATGCGGTACGGCGCTCCGCGTACCGCTCCCCGGCGCTGCTCACCAGCTTCTGCGTCGTGTGATCGGCAAGGGCGTCAGCCCACGTCGTCTGGATGATGCGGCTCACGTGCCGTGCGGTATGACGCAGCCGGCCGGCCACCAGGTCGTGAGTAATCGCGTCCGCGGACAACAGCGCGATACGCAGATCCGGACCGTAAGCCTTCGATGCGCTGCGCAAATAGGCCCAATACCGCGTCGCCTCGGCCAGCGTGTGCGGCGGACCCGGAGTCACGTCCGCGCCGTGATCGTCGTCAATCGTCAGGACATCGGGATAGTCCCGCAGTACCGCGCGCAGTTGCCTGCCACGCTGCTCGGTGATCGCGGCGCCGTACGGGTTCTGCGCGCGGGTGGTCACAATGAACGCCTTCGCGCCCGCCGCCAGCGCCTTGGCCAGTTCTTCCGGATCGGGGCCGGCGTCGTCGACCGCGACCGGCAGGGGCGTGAGCCGGTCCGCGGCCAGCAGGTCGAGTAGATGCGACCAGCCCGGGTCCTCGACCGCCACCGTGTCGCCGGGCCGAAGATGCGCGGTCAGCAGCCGGTCGATGCCGTCGAGCGAGCCGAAAGTACAGGCCAGGTGCTCGGAGTCGATGCCGTCGCGGGAAAGGATGCGCTCGGCGTGACGGCGCAGCGCGGGATCGAGCACCGGTTCGCCGTAAAGGTGCGGCCGTGTCACCGGTCGAGGGTTCAGGTGCGGTAACAGCGTCGGGTCCGGGTTGCCCGTCGACAGGTCCACCGTCCCCAGCGGCAGCGCGAGCGCGCGGCTGGCCGGACTGGTCGCCGGGCGTTCACGCACCAGCGTGCCGTTGCGGCCGCGGGTCTCGACCGTGCCGCGGTCACGCAGCAGCCGGTAGGCGCTCGCGGCGGTGTTCGCGTTCACGCCGAGCTGCGCGGCCAGCTCGCGAACCGGGGGGAGCGCGGCGCCGGGCGTCAACCGGCCGTGCGTGATCGCCGCCTCGATGCTCGCGGCGATATCGCTTGCGCGGGCCCCGGTCACCTCATAGTCTGCGACCCAGGAGCTTTGTTCCAACACAAAATGTATTATGTATTAGAACAATAGAAGGGGCAAGCGGTGGCGGCGACAGACAGCGGATACACCCAGGACGAGTACATACAGACCGAGCGCAGTACTCCGACTCGCTACGCGTCGCGAGTCAGCTACGACCGCGCCGCAGTCCACGCGGTGATCGACGAAGCGCTGGTCTGCCACGTCGGCTTCATTCGCGACGGCGCCCCGGTCGTGCTGCCGACCGTACACGCGCGCAACGGCGACACGCTGTACATCCACGGCTCCTCCGGAGGGCGTTTCTCCCTGCTCGACGGCGAACCGGTCGGCGTGACCATCACGCTGATCGACGGCCTCGTATTCGCGCGTTCCTGGCTGCACCACTCGGCCCCGTACCGCTCGGTGGTCATCCACGGCACCGCCCGAGTCGTGCGGTCCGAGGAAGAGAAGCTCAGCGCCATGGCCGCGCTGATCGACCACGTCGCCGAGGGCCGGTCGAAGGACACCCGCCCCGCGACCCGCAAGGAGCTCGCCAAGACCGCCATCGTGGCGATCGAGCTCGCCGAGGTCTCGCTCAAGGCGCGCGGCTCCCATATCGGCGAGGAGCCCGAGGACGTCGGCCTGCCGTACTGGGCCGGGCACATCCCGCTCAGGCTCACCGCCGGCGCGCCGGTCCCGGACGAGAACCTCGCGCAGGGCGTACGGATACCGGATTATCTGGTCGGCTACTCGCGCGGGGGAATTCAGGCCTGACTCGGCGCGGCGCGGGAATCGGCGCGGCGCGGATCCGGTTGACTTCGGTTGCCGTCGCGGTCGGCCCCCGGCAAGGGAGCTGACGGGCAGTCGGCGCACTCAGCGGAGAGGGGAGACGCCGTGGGCGACGAGGTTGACCGGATCGCGCGGGCGCGTGAGTTCGTGGCCGCGAATCCGCGCGGCGTGCTTACGACGTACCGCCGCGACGGACAGGCGCAGATGTCGCCGGTAACGCCGGGCGTCGACGCCCAAGGCCGGATCATCGTGAGCGTCACCGAGGACCGTGCCAAGACGAAGAACGCCCGCCGCGACCCGCGCGTCGCGCTGTGCGTGTTCAGCGAAGGCTTCTACGGACCGTGGGTCCAGGTCGAGGGGCAGGCCGAGTTCGCGGACGGCCCGGACCGCATCGAGGCGCTGGTCGACTACTACCGCACGGTCAGCGGCGAGCACCCCGACTGGGGCGAGTACCGCGCCGCGATGGTGCGTGACCGGCGCGTCCTGTTGCGGTTCGACATCCTCAGGGCCTCGGGACCGGCTGTCGGCTAGCCGCCGCCTGCTTCGCGACCGATCCGTGCCGTGTCGAGGCCGGGGGCCGAGGCCCCGTGGAACGGGCTCCCGAAGACTGGGCGATCGCGGACCGGGCCAGATCCTGCTCGATGAGGCCCGCGGTGGCCAGCAGTTGCGGCACGATCCGGTCGACCAGCTCGTCGGTCCCGGTCCGCGACACGTTCGTCGCCACGTTTATCGCGGCCACCACCCGACCGGACTGGTCCCGGATCGGCGCGGCCACCGAGCGCAGCCCCTCCTCGAGCTCCTGGTCCGCCATCGCCCAACCGCGCTCCCGCACCGCCGCCAGCTCGGCGCGCAGCGACTCGGGATCGGCGAGCGTGTGCTCGGTCAGCGCGCGCAGGCTGGCCGACGCCAGATAGCCGTCAAGCCACTCGGCAGAGTGCCACGCCAGCAGCACCCGTCCCATCGAGGTCGCATACGCGGGGAAGCGGGTCCCCACGCTGATCGAGACCGTCATGATCCGCTTGGTGGGCACCCGTGCGACGTAGACCACCTCGTCGCCGTCGAGCACGGAGACCGAGCTGGACTCGTGCACCCGCTCCACCAGCTGCTCCAGGTGCGGCAGCGCGATCTCCGGCAGGCTCAGGCTGGAGAGGTAGGCGTAGCCGAGCTCTAGGATCTTCGGCCGCAGCGCGAACAGCCGGCCGTCGGTGCGCACATAGCCGAGTTCCACCAAAGTCAGCAGGAAGCGACGGGCGGCCGCCCGGGTCAGTCCGGTCGCCCTGGCCACCTCCGAGAGCGTCAGCTCCGGATGCTCGGCGTCGAAGGCCCGGATCACCGCGAGCCCGCGGTCCAGCGACTGCACGAACGCGCCCGCGCCGTCCCGGCCCGGCTGGGGCGCGGCTTCCGGCGTCGGTTCCGACATGCGCTCCCTCCTGCCGTGAACGACTCAGTTGATCCGCACGCACGTTATGGCGGCTCCTATTGGCCGGTCAACGGCTCGCGCCCACGCGCGCGGCAGGCTCTGATCGGGCCATCTAGTTGAACCGTTGACGAGTCAGGCGTGCGGGCCTATGTTCGCAGCCAGCACGAACGTTCGCCCTGCGCACCCGTCACCGGAATATCGCCCGTCCCACCCGGCCTTACCGGCCGCGCCGTCAGCAGGAGACTCGCCGTGGCAGACCAAGCATTCCTCGACCCGTCGGCCTGGACCGGCCAGGTGTTCCTCGGCGGCTGGAGCGAGGCCGCCGGCGGGGACGCCGCGGTCGTCGAACCGGCGACCGGCGCGCAGCTGGCCCGGATCGGCTCGGCCGCGGCCGCCGACGTCGCCCGCGCGAGCGCGCTCGCCGCCGCCGCGCAGCCGGCCTGGGCCGCCGCCCCGTACCACGAGCGCGCCGCCGTATTGCGCCGCGCCGCCGCGCTGCTCGATGAGCATCGAGCGGAGGTCGAGCAGTGGCTCGTGCGCGAGGGCGGCAAGGTGCCCGGCGCCGCCGCCTTCGAGATCGGCCTCGTGCTCGGCGAACTGCACGAAGCCGCCGCGCTGCCCTCCCGCCCCTACGGCGAGCTGATCCCCAGCGGCGAACCGCGCCTCAGCTTCTCCCGTCGCGTGCCGGTCGGCGTGGTCGGTGTGATCGCCCCCTTCAACTTCCCGCTGATCCTGGCCAGCCGCTCGGTCGCCCCGGCCCTGGCGCTCGGCAACGCGGTGATCCTCAAGCCGGACCCGCGCACCGCCGTGTGCGGCGGCGTCGTGCTGGCCCGCCTCTTCGAGGAGGCCGGACTGCCTGAAGGAGTTCTGCACGTGCTGCCCGGCGGGGTCGAGGCCGGCGAGGCACTGGTCACCGACCCGAACGTGCGCGTCATCTCGTTCACCGGATCGACCGCGGCCGGGCGCCGCGTCGGAGTCCTCGCGGCCGAGCACTTCAAGCGCGCACACCTGGAGCTCGGCGGAAACAGCGCCCTGATCGTGCTCGACGACGCCGACCTCGACCGCGCGGTGTCCGCCGGGGCCTGGGGCTCGTTCCTGCACCAGGGCCAGATCTGCATGACCACCGGACGCCACCTCGTGCACGAGGCCGTCTACGACGACTACGTGGCCGCGCTCGCCGAGAAGGCGAACCACCTGCCGGTCGGCGACCCGGCGAGCGGGACCGTCGCGCTCGGCCCGCTGATCGACGCCCGGCAGCGCGACAAGGTGCACGGCCTGGTCACCGCGAGCGTCGAGGCCGGCGCGCGGCTGGCGGCCGGCGGCACCTACGAAGACCTCTTCTACCGCCCGACGGTGCTGGCCGAGGTCACGCCCGACGCCCCGGCGTACGCCCAGGAGGTGTTCGGCCCGGTCGCGCCGGTCACCCGGTTCTCCACGCTCGACCAGGCCGCCAAGCTCGCCGCCGACACCGAATACGGGCTCTCCCTCGGCATCCTGACCCGCGACGTGATGCGCGGCCTCGAACTGGCCGACCGGATCCCGACCGGCCTGGTGCACATCAACGACCAGACCGTCAACGACGAGGCGACCGTGCCCTTCGGCGGGCTGGCCGCGTCAGGCACCGGTGCCCGCTTCGGCGGCGCGGCGGCCAACGTCGAGGCCTTCACCGAGACACGCTGGGTCACCGTCCGGGCGGAGATTGCTCCGTACCCGTTCTAAGCGCATCCGCTCGAGCTGGATCCGTCCTGGCGTGCGCGGTCAGCCGAGGCGCTCGAGCACGGCCGCGGCGAGCGCGTCAGGAGCCTGATCCGGAATCCAATGGCTGATTCCGTCCAGCTCGACGAAGCGGTACGGACCGGTCACCTGCCCGGCGCAGAGCTCCGCGGCGGCGCGCCCGATCGCGATGTCGCCGGAGGACCAGACGTAGGTCGTGGGGACGCTGACCGGTGGCAGCGCGGCCGACACCTCGGCCCGCATCGCGCGGTACCAGTTCAGCGCCGCCGTGAGCGTCGCCGGGTCGCTCAAAGCTCTGACATGCGGCTCGGCGGCGGACTGCGGAAGCGGCTCGAACACCGCGCGCAGCCGCGCCGCGTCATCCTCGAGCAGCACGTCCTCCGCCTTGCCCGGCTGGCGGAACAACTGGATGTACGCGGAACGCTCGCGTTGCCCGCTGCTCTCGTCCGCAAGCGCGGCCCCCATCGCCCGCGGGTGCGGTACCGAAACCGCGGTCAGCGTACGAACACGCTCGGGCCGTGTCGCGGCGAGCGCCCAGCCGACCACCGCGCCCCAGTCGTGACCGACGACGTCAGCCTGTTCGATCCCGTAGGCGTCCAGGATCCGCGCCGCGTCCCCGGCCAGCTCATCGATCGAATACGCCTCGACCTCGACCGGACGCGCACCGGGGGAGTAGCCGCGCTGATCGGGCGCGAGCAACCGCAGGCCGTGCGGTACGAGGCGCTGCGCGAGAGCGTCGTAGCAGCGGTGCGTTTGCGGGAAACCGTGCAGCAGAAGCACTGCGCGACCGCCGGCGTCACCCTGCTCGGCCACATTGAAGGTCAGACCGTTGCCAGTCTCTACCCGCCGCGTGCTCCAGCCTGCCTGCTCCGCCATGCGCGCTCGTCCGCTCCGTGTGTGCCGGTCTCTGAATGCCGTCCGTCGATCACGGACAGCGTACGACCTGCCCGGCATAGGAGAGGTTGCCGCCGAATCCGAACAGCAGCACCGGGCCGCCGGACGGGATCTCGCCGCGCTCGACGAGCTTGGCCAGGGCGAGCGGGATGCTGGCCGCCGAGGTGTTGCCGGACTCGACGACGTCCTTCGCCACCACCGCGTTGACCGCGCCGAGCTTGACCGCCAGCGGCTCGATGATCCGCAGGTTCGCCTGGTGGAAGACCACCGCGGCCAGGTCCGCCGGCGTCAGGCCGCTGCGTTCGCAGGCCCGCCGCGCGATCTCAGGCAGCTGAGTCGTGGCCCAGCGGTACACGCTCTGGCCGTCCTGCGCGAATCGCGCCCCGCCGGCCCGCCGCGGCGCGCCGTCCTCGTCCCGCTCCACCTCGATCCGAACGGCGCTGGCCATCTGCGGCACCGAACCCCAGGTCACCGGGCCGATCTCAGCCTGCTCGCTCGCGCTGACGACCGCGGCCCCGGCTCCGTCGCCGACCAGCACGCAGGTGCTGCGGTCGGTCCAGTCGGTGAAGTCGCTCAGCTTCTCCACCCCGATCACCAGGGCGTTCGTCGCGCTCTGGGCGCGGATCGCGTGGTCGGCGAGCGCGAGCGCGTGGGTGAAGCCGGCGCAGGCCACGTTCACGTCGAGCAGCGCCGGGCTGCCCAGGCCGAGCCGGGCCGCCACGCGCGCCGACATGGTCGGGGACCGGTCCAGGGCGGTACAGGTGGCGACGATCACCAGGTCGATCTGCGCGGCGGTCAGCCCGCTGGAGGCCAGCGCCTTCTCGGCGGCCGCGGTCGCCATCTCGTCCACGGTCTCATCCGGGCCCGCGATGCGCCGGGTCACGATGCCGACGCGGCTGCGGATCCAGTCGTCGCTGGTCTCGACCAGCTCTTCGAGGTCCGCGTTGGTGAGCACCCGGGAGGGCTGGTAGTGGCCGAGCGAGACGATTCGGGTACCGGAGGACACGCTGGCTCCTTCAGGGGACGAAGGCCACGGCGCCGGCGCCGGCTGCGCGCGACGCCGGCGCCGGCGCCGCCCGTGGCGTGACCGGTCCGATTCTTCCGTGCGGCCGGACGCCGCACAGGTGTGATGTGTGCCAAGTCCGGGGCCGGATTGTTGGCCGCTTCGGCCAACGGCCGCGGCCGGCGTCGTGGGCGTTATCGCAGGTCACTGAGGTGCGCTGGCCGGGATCTCGCAGAATCCTCAGAAAGATCGGTCGCAGAGTTCGAAGCTGATCGCTCCGGGCTCTGGAATCTGCACGGGTTAAGCGGATAGTCTCCACGGCGATGCGTTCCGTGATGACGGTGAGCCGTCGTCCGATGTTGGAGGCTCTGATCATGCGCCCGGCACACCGCCGACGCCGTGTAAGGCGGCGCGCCGACGGCATGGCGGCGCCGTGACCGGACATCCGCATGGTCAGGAGAGCAGAGCCGGCGGCACCGGCCGGCTCGCCGACGACTTCTTCCTCATGGCGCATGAGGAGTCGACCGGCAAGCCGCGCCTCGCGGAGCGGATCGCCGGCCTCGGCCTGGCCGGGGCGCTGCTCGGCGAGCTGGCTCTGGCCGAATGCATCGAGCTGCGCGACGGGACCGTCGCGGTGCTCGATTCGAGTCCGCGCGAGGACGCGCTGTCCGGGCGCGTCCTGGAATTCCTCAAGCAGGAACAGCATCCGACGCGCACCTGGCTGGCCTTCTTCGGCCAGAGCGCGCACGACGAGGTGGGCCGGCGCCTGGTCGGCGACGGCCTGCTCGTGCGCGAGGCGCGCAAGCGGCCATGGCAGGGCGGCCGCTGGCTGCCCACCTCCGTGGACGTCGCCGTGCGCCCGACCGCGCTGCTGTGCACGCAGCTGATCCGCGGCCAGGACCTCGACCCGCAGGACCTCGTGCTCATCGGCCTGCTGCGGGCCACCGGGCTCGACCAGCCGGTGCTGTGGGAGGTCAGGCAGAGCCGCCCGGCCGCGCTGCGGCGGGCCGGGGAGCTGCTCGGCTCGCTGCGCGCCTCGCTCGTCGAACTGATCACCCAGACCGAGGCGGCGGTCGGCAGCGCCATCGCCGCCCACCGCCTCTGACTGCGAGGAACTACCCACCACCATCCGATAACGGCACCGGCCGGCTCCATCCGCCCGGTCCGCCCGCCATCAAGGCTCTATCCGTCCCCGATAGGAGCACCCACCATGGCAAGAAGCACACTCGCGCAGCCGGGGAGCGTCTCCGCGGCGCTCGCCCGCGACCGGCTCGGCGTCCCGTCAGTGGTCTACTTCGTGCTCGCCGGAGTGGCCCCGCTGACCGTGACCGCGGGCGTCGTCACCACGGCCTACGCGGCCACCGGCCTGACCAGCGTCCCCGCCGCCTTCATCGTGGTGGCCGTCGTGCTGAGCCTCTTCAGCGTCGGCTACGTGGCGATGTCCAGGCACATCAGCAACGCAGGGGCCTTCTACGCCTTCATCACCCGCGGGCTCGGCCGCGAGGCGGGCGTCGCCGCGGCGCTGATCGCGCTGCTGGCCTACAACCTGCTGCAGATCGGCCTGTACGGCATGCTCGGCCCGACCGTCGAGGCCTACGTGCAGCAGAAGACCGGCACCGACGTCAAGTGGTGGATCTGGGCGCTGATCGCCTGGGTCCTGGTCACCGCGCTCGGCCTGATCCGGGTGGACCTGAGCGGCCGCGTGCTCGGCGCTCTGCTCACCCTCGAGGTGCTGGTCATCGTCGCGCTCACCATCGACGGCGGCCTGCACCCGGCCGGCGGGAAGGTCACCTTCAGCACGCTCAACCCCGGCGACCTGACCAAGGGCGGGATCGGCGCGGCGCTCGCGATCGCAGTACTCGGATACGTCGGTTTCGAGCAGTCCCCGGTCTACGCCGAGGAGGCCCGTGACTCCCGGCGCACCATCCCGGCCGCGACCTACTTCGCCCTGGCGGTCATCGGCGTCGTGTACGCCGCCGCCTCCTGGGTGATGTCCATCCACTACGGCGTCGGCAACGTCGCCAAGACCGCGGCCGGCGAAGGGCCCGGCATGCTGTTCGCGATGGGCTCGGACTTCCTGAACAACGCCGGCCAGGTCCTCTTCATGACCTCCCTGTTCGCCGCCGCCCTCGCCTTCCACAACGCCTGCTGGCGCTACGCCTTCTCGCTCGGCCGCGAGCAGGTGCTGCCCGGCTCCTTCGGCCGCACCGGCCTCAACGGCGTGCCGCGCACCGCCTCCGCGGTACAGAGCGCGATCGGCCTCGCGGCGATCCTCGCCTTCGCGGCCGGCGGCTGGAATCCGCAGACCGACCTGTTCTTCTGGGGCGGGACGACCGGCGGGTTCGGCATCCTGATCCTGCTCGCGCTCACCTCGATCGCCGTGGTCAGGTACTTCGCGGCGCATCCGGGCGAGGAGAACCTGTGGCGGCGGGTGATCGCGCCGGGCATATCAGTGCTCGTGCTGCTGGTCATGGTTTATCTGTGCGCGAACAACTACTCGCTCCTGCTCGGGTACACCTCGCCCTCGACGCCCGGCAAGGTGCTGCCCTCGCTGTTCGCGGTCGCGGGCGTCATCGGCGTGTGCTGGGCCCTTTACCTGCGCTCCAGCAGGCCCGAGGTATACGAGGTGATCGGCCTCGGACCGGACGCGGCCACGGCGCACAGCCTCACCGCGGACGCCAAGGCGTCGGCCGCGTCGCTGGCAGGGGAGGGCGCATGAGCCCCGAACTGTGCGCGGTCGACGTCATCGAGGCGGAACCGGACGACGCCGCGGAACTCAGTGACCTGATCGCCATAGCGTTCCACGACCTGCCGGCCTCGGTCTGGCTGGTGCCCGACGCGGCGGCGCGCGAGGAGCTGTTCCCGGACTACTTCCGCCTCTACGTGGATCAGGCGCTGGCGACCGGGACGGTGTACACGACTCCTGATCGGACCGCGGCGGCGTTGTGGATCCCGTATCGGGAGGGCGGCCAAGACGGCGAGGACGGTCACGCCGACGACGCCGAGTACAGCGCGCGCCTGGCCGAGCTGACGGGCACCCGTGTGGACCGCTTCCGGGCCTTCGACGCACAGCTGGAGCGACACCACCCGAGCGGCGAAAACCACGACCACCTGGCGATCCTCGCGGTCCACCCCAAGCTTCAAGGCCGCGGGATCGGCTCCGCGCTGCTCGAAGCGCATCATCGGGTGCTGGCCGGGACCGAGGAGCCGGTGGCGGCGTATCTGGAGGCCGCGAGCATCGACAGCCGCCGGCTGTATGCCCGGCACGGTTATCGGGACCTGCCGAAGCCGATTCCGTTCCCTGACGGGGTTCCGGCGACCACGATGATGTACCCGATGTGGCGCCCGCCGAGCAACGTCATGTGACTGAGGCGCCTTGCGCAGAGCTCTGAGATTAGAAGAGCTCGAGTCTGACAGGGCACTGAATTCTATCGGCCGGTGGCGGGCACGCGCCCGCCACCGGCGCGCGAGAGCGCTAAGACATGGATTCGGTTCGCTGCGCGCGGCTGATCCACGCGTCGATCTCGGCCCAGTTGTCGTGCAGCCAGCGCAGCCGCGCGTCCTCCTGCACCGGGACCCGCTCGGTGGGGATCGTCCACCAGGTCACCTCGACCGGGTGCGTCAGCGGCAGGCCGCGCCACACCTGGCCCACCGACTGCATATGGTCCAGGCCGGTGTGCGCGACGAAGACCAGGTCGGCGTGCGGGGCGGCGTCGACCGCGGCGAACACGCCGGCCGGTTGCGGGGGCAGCAGGTTGCGCAGATGGTGGGCGCGGGCGCTGGCGCGGGTCAGACCCCTGCGACGCAGGCTGGCGATCGCGCGCAGCCGCCGGCGCGGCGTGAAGTTGCCGCCCTCCGGGAAGACCAGCAGCGCATCGGCCGCGCCCATCGTGCCGCTGATGCGCCCGATCTGCTCCGTGGCCCGCTCGCTGCCGCTCGTCCCGGGACTGACGAAGCAGTGCGGCAGCCGCCCGAGGATCACGTCGATGAGCGGATCGAAGGACAGCGCCTCCTTCAGCACGATACGAGGCCTGCGATGCGCGAGCGTGAGCAGCGCGTGCACGAGCAGGAAGGAATCGCCGGGACCGGCGTGCCGGCTGAGCACGATGAGCGGACGCCCCGGCGTCGGCGGCAGGCTCGGCGGCGCGCAGCTGTGCGGCGTGACCGTCGCCGGTGCGCTGATCTGTACGTTGAATAGCTTGCTGCCGACCAGGTACAGCCGCCGCAGCAGCGCGGCCAACAACGCGTAGTGCGCCTCCTGCATGCGGGGCGTGGCGAGCCGGCGGCCGAAACCGGCGCGCAGCCACAGCCAGGCGGCGTAGCCCAGCCCGGCGAGTTCCGCGGTCAGATAGCAGAGTGCGAACACCGCGATGCGCACCGCTCGTGCGCGCCCGCCCGGCCGCAGCGAGATCAGCCCGCAGATCAGCGCGACGACCGGTGTCAGCACCGCGAAGAGCGTCCACAAGAGCGCCGCCGCCGCGATGGTGAGCGGCCGCCGCAGCGCGGCGTGCTTCAGCAGCAGAGCCCTCATGTGCGCGTCCTATTGCGCCGGGAGCGCTCGAGATACGCGGCCGACGCCGTATACGCGCGCCGGATGCGGTCTCGGGTGTCGTCAAAGGAGCGGTAGCGCACATACTGCGACCAGCTGGTGGTCCGGTCGGCGTCCGCGCCGGTCGGCAGCAGGTGCACGGTGATGCCGTGCGGCAGGTCGGCCATGTCGCGGGCGAACCGGTGCCTCCGGGCGATCTCGAAGGCCACGGCTGCCACCTCCCAGGCCCGGCGCGGCGGCCGCAGCGGCTGTTCGAGCCGCCCGACGTGCAGCACGTATATCGTCCGCGCGCCCAGCGCGACCGCCCGGCCGACCGGAACGCTGTTGACGAGGCCGCCGTCCAGATAGTGCTCGCCGCCGATGGCCACCGGCGGCAGCAGCCCGGGGACCGCGCAGGAGGCGAGCACCGCGTCGGCGATCGGCCCCTCGGCGAACCAGTGCTCGGCCGCCCGCTCGATCGAGGCGGCCACGCACTGGAACGGGACCGCCAGCTCCTCGATCCGGGAGACCGGCAGGTCCGATTCGAGCATCTGGCGCAGCACCGAGTTGGAGTACATGTGCGTACGCGTGCGCGCCGCCGTGCCGAGCCTGGTGAACAGGTTCGCCTCGAAGATCCCGCCGCTGCTCAGGCCGCTCCACAGCTCGGCGAGGCGGGCCACCGCCTGCTCGGTCGGATCGGCCGCGAGCACCGAGCCGTTGATCGCGCCGACCGAGGTGCCCAGCACCAGGTCCGGCTTGATCCCCGCCTCCAGCAGGGCGCGCAGCATGCCGACCTCGTATGCGCCGAGGTGCCCGCCGCCGCCCAGGACGAACGCGGTGTCGTAGGCCGGCATCGTGTTTGACCGGGTGGGCGCTGACATGCCTGGAGTATGCCCCGATCGATCACAGGCACGCGCGAAGTCCCGGCGCGCGTCGCTGAACTGCGGTAACGCGCCGGGATTTCGGCGTTCGGGAGGTCAGTGCCCCAGCTCGGGCCGGGTCACCCGTGCCAGAGCGCGATGTTCTTGAAGTGGGTCTCGGACTTGCTGCCGCTCAGGTTGTACACGCCGTTCTTGAAGTAGAACGCCGTTCCGGCGGGCTTGGTGTAGTGGGTGCTGAGGGCGAGGCTTCCGTTGACCCAGATCTGCACCAGGTGGTTGCTCGGGTTGTACGCCGCGGCCAGGTGGAACCACTTGCCGACCATGTTCGTGGCCAGCAGCGTGTTGACGCTGTTGTACAGGTTGCCGTTCTTGGTCTGGATGTAGATCGCCTCGCCCGGGCCGTTGACGTGGACCTGCATGATGCAGGTGCCGGTGGTGCCCGGGTCGATCAGGACGTCGGCCTCCCACAGGTGCTCGCCGCTGGTCCAGTTCGTGGCCCAGCGCATCTCGGTGCGCGCCCCGGTGGTGGTGCCCGGGCTGTATCCCTTGTCGCCCTTGAGGATCCAGAGGTTGTACTCGCCGCCGGTCACCGAGAACCGCGCCGACTCCGGCAGGTTGTACGGGTGCTGCACCTTGTAGCTGTCGGTGTAGCGGGTCAGCCCGGAGGTCGGGTCGGCGGCGGGGGAGGCGGCGTGCGTCACGGGCGGGCTGGCCTGTGCGCTCGTCGCGACGGCGATCGCGGTCACTGCCGCGGCGACGGCGGCGCCCGCGCCTAGCAGAATGCGTTTCAAGGTTCTTTCTTCCTTCCGTCCCCCTTGTGGTGGATGGGCGAACCGGTCACTTGCCCAGCGGGATGACTCGGAACAGCAGCGAGGCGTGTGGGGCGAGGGTCGCGGTGTAGCCGCCGCGGATGAGACCGAGGTTCTTGTGCTGCCACAGGTCGCGCACGAGGGCGTACCCGGCGCCGCCAAGGTCGCTCCAGTTCGCGGTGACCGGGGCCGCGGTGTCGCCGAGGTTGAACAGGGCGACGGTATAGCTGTGGTCCGGGTTGGCCGCGATCCACACCTGCTGCGGGGTCGCCTGCGAGACCGGGTGCGCCGGGTGCCCGGCCTGGTCCACCGCGATGACTTCGGGGTTGGTGATCAGCGCGAGGTCGGCGGGGTCCAGCTTGCTCAGGTCGGTGCCCAGCAGCAGCGGCGCGGACTCTACGGACCAGAGGGTGACCATGGACTGGCGCTCGTCGGGCGTGAGCCCGTCCGCCGCGCCGTTGCCCACCTCGACCGAGTCCAGGTCGTTCCAGTGCCCGGGCCCGGCGAAGGGGATCCACTGCGGGACATCGGTGAAGCGGCGGGCCACGCGCACGGACCAGTTGGTCAGGCCCGGGCAGTGCGAGTAGCACTCGACGTCGCCCTCGATGCGCCAGCCGTTGCTGTACTGCGCCCACGTCGCGGCGTTGGCGAAGCTGAGCGAGTTGGACAGCTCCAGGTGGATCGGGCGCCCGGTGCGGGCGAGCGCGGCGTGCCAGTGCTCGACGTCGGCCCGGTTGTCCGCGGCCACCCGGCCGCCGCCGGGCCCGACGAAGTCCATCTTGATGTAGTCCACGCCCCAGGAGGCCAGCAGGTCGGCCTGGGACTGCACGTAGGCGGCGGCGCCGGGCTTGGCGTAGTCGATGGCGGCCGAGCCGTCTGCGGCGGTGTTGCCGGGCCTGGTGGTGTCCGCGATGTCGGCCACGTGGTACGGCGTGCCGGCGATCTGCGAGTTCGCGGCCAGCGCGGCCTTCGGGATGCCGGGCACGAGGTAGATGCCGAACTTGAGGCCGAGGGAGTGCACGAACTTGGCCACCGCGGGGATCCCGTCGGGGAACTTCGTCGCGTTCCAGGCGTCGCGGCCGTACTGGTCCACGTGGTCGGACCAGCCCGCGTCGATGTTGACGTACTGGTAGCCATACTTCTGCAGCGTGGTGTGCATGGCGGTGGCCTGCGCCTCGATCAGCGATTCGCTGATCCCGCCGTGGAAGGAGCTCCAGCTGCTCCAGCCCATCGGCGGCCGCAGCAGCTGCCACGGCACGCGGTCAGGCGCGGCGGAGGAGGAGCCGGCTCCCAGCGCCCCGGCCGAAGCCGTTCCCTGGACGGCTCCCGCGCACAGCGCCGCTGCCGCGAGCGTGCCCAAGAGCCTCGCGGTTGTCCTGGATCGCCGCATCATCGGGTACCGCCTCCCTACTGGTGTAGACCTCGTCGTGTACACGGCGACTTCTTACACCGAGGCGAACGCCCGGTCAACAAATCATCCGATGGATGAGTGCATCGGCCAAGGGATATCCCAGCTCATCTTGCGCTGAGCATTGAAACAACGATGAAACATCCTATGACTTGCCGGGATGTGCCTCAGGACAGCCTGTCCAGCTCGGCGGTGAGGTTCGCGATCGCGGGCACCGCGTCCCACACGTCGAGCTTGCGCAGCTCCTGCACGACCAGCGTGGAGGCGGTGCCGGTGCCCATCTCCAGGGCCTGCGTCCCGACCGCGGCCGCCCGGTCGAGCTCGCCGACCAGCGCGTAGGCGCGGGCCAGCCGGGCGACGTGCACGGCCTGCTCCCAGCGGCACAGGTGCTCGCGGCTGTCGGTGTGGTCCTCGTAGAAGGTGATCGCGTCACGCACCCGGCCCAGTTCCAGCAGGCAGGAGGCATGCTGGATCTTCAGGTGGTTGGCGTCGAAGTAGTAGCCGACCCGATAGCGGTCGCTCCACGGCGGCGCGTCCGGCAGGTCGAGTCCGCGCGCCTCCTCGAGCCTGCTCATGCAGGCCGCCGAGTTACCGGCGATGGCGTGGCCGCGCGCCTCCTGCTGCAGCGCCAGGGCGCGCACCTGCGCGCAGGTTCCGGGCTCGCGCAGCGCGGCCCGCGACAGGCCGATCACCCGGTCGTCGTCGCGGTCTGATTCCGCCAGCTGCGCCATCCGCACGTACGCGTACGCGACCAGGTCCCGGTCGTCGGCCGCCTGGGCCTGCTGCAGCGAACGCTCGGTCCACTCCGCGGCGCCGCGCAGGTCGCCGACCTCCTGCCGCAGCCAGCCGTAGAACTCCGCGTACAGCGCGGTCACGTCCAGCAGCCACTGCCGCATCCCGCCGCTGGCCGCCCGGCGCATCAGATCGATCAGCCGGTACAGTTCGGCGACCGCCGGTGCCAGACCGTCCGCGCCGATCCACGAGTCCGCGTCGTTCACCAGGCGGCGCACCACGAGCAACCGGTGCACCGTGCGCGGATCGGCGACGCGGCCGTCGTCCACCAGCCGCCAGGCCTCCTGAGTCGGCGCGCCCACGACCGCCGCGATACAGGCGTCGAGCAGGGTCTTGCGATCCACCGCGGTGCCAGGCAGCGCCACCGAGCTCTCGCCGGCCAGCTCCTCGAGCCGTCCCACGATCGGCAGCCGGACCGATTCCAGCGCGGCCGGCGGGCTGTCGTCGGCCAGCCCGAGCAGCCGGGGCGGCACACCGAGCAGCCGGCCCAGCGATCTGAGCACCCTGATGTCGTAGCCGAGGTTGCCGCCGGTCTCCAGCCGGGAGATCGCGGACTGGGAGAACCCGGCCAGCGCGCCGAGCTCCGCCTGGCTCAGGCCGTGCGCCTGGCGGGTGAGCGCGATCACCGTGCCCGGCGTGTTGCCCGCCACCGCGCGGGTGACCTCCCAGGAGCGCCAGAACTCCGCCGGCAGCGGGCTGAGCCCGGCGGCCGCGGGGCGGTACCCGGCCCGCGGGTCGCTCAGCCGGTTCTGCGCCGTCACGCCGTGAGCTGTTACACCGTGCGCCGTCACCGCGTGTGAGGGCGCCGCGGCGATCACTTGCCGTGGCCGCGGCTGGTGGCCGTCACTTGTCGACCTGTGCATCGGTCTCCCCGCAGGGCTGGATTCCGCGCCGCCCGAGTCTGCCGAGCCGTACCGCTGCGGCCGGCTCGGATCTCACGCTAACCCACCGCCGCCGGCTCGCCGGGTGATCGCGTATGCCGATTTCGCATAAGGGCATGCGTGAGCCGCATCCGACCGCCCATCGTATCTCATACACCATCAGGCTTCGGAGACAGCGCAGGCCGCGGCCGTACCTCGGTTCCCTGCGCTCAATCGCCCGCTGACCTGTGACTATGGAGACCCGGTTGATCATCGGCCCCGGCCTGCGCCCAGCGCCGCCGCCCGCGCTGCACGCCGCGCACTGCCTCGTGATCGGCGGCTGGACGGTGATGGAGCTGTCCGGGGAGATCGACTGCGCGGCGGCCGGCAGCGTCGAGTGGAAGCTGTCCGGGGCGATCGGCCCGCACTGCGCCGACCTGGTCGTGGACCTGTCCGAGGTGGCTTTCCTCGACGCCGCGGGACTGCACGTGTTGGAGCGGGCCCATGCCCGGGCCCGTGCGCTCGGCGGCGGTCTGCGGCTGGTGTGCCCGCCCGGTCCGGCGCGCGATCGCATCAGGGTCCTGAGTGGTGAGCGAAGGCTGCCGGTCTTCGCCGATCTGGGATCCGCCATGGCTGCCGGGGCTCCTCCGCATAGGGGTCCCGGCCTGAGGAGGAACGCGTGAAGGTGCCGTATCCGTTCGCGTCGCAGCCCGCGTTGGGCGAGGCGCGACTCGGCGAGGCGCTGGTGCGGTCCTGGCGCACCGAGGGCGCGTTTCAGGTCGCCGCCGGGGAGCTGGCGCCGGAGGCGCGGCGGGCCTTCGCCGCCAGCGAGCGCTTCTTCGCCCGGCCGGCCGCAGCCAAGGCCCGCTATGTCAGCAATCTGACGTACGCCGGATACGCTGCGCCGGGCGAGGAGGCGGAGGCGACGGAGCCGGACCGCTGCGAGACCTTCACGGTGTGCCAGGACATCGCGCCCGACGACCCGCGGGTGCGCGAGTACTGGCCCTGCCACGGTCCAGTGCCCTGGCCGGACGCGCAGTACCGCCGCGCGATGCTCGCCCTGGCCGACCGGCTCGGTGAGGTCGCCGACCGCGTGCTGCGGCTCGTGGCGCTCGGCCTCGCGGCCGAGGATCCGGACGTGTTCGCGAGGCTGACCTGGGGCGGCTGGCATTCCCTGCGTGCCCTTCGATTCGAGCCGGGACCCGCGCAGGCCGACCGGACAGAGGCGATCGCGGCCGCCGCTGCGCGCGTCGACGACGGCCTGCTGGCCATCGTCGTGCGGCCCGATGAGGCCGAGCCGCTGACGGTTCTTCCCGGTGTGCTGATGCAGTACATGACCTGCGGTCTGCTGCCGCCGGCGCCGCGCGAATCCTGGCCGCAGGCCGCCGAGCGGTTCGCCATGACGTACTTCCACGCGCCCAACTTCCAGGCCTGTGTCAGGCCGCTGAACGAGGCCTCCCGCGACGACTTCGTCCACTACGGAACGCACTTCACCACGACTTACCTGCGCCGCTTCCCGGCGCGGGCCACCACGCTGCGGATCCTGGCCGAGGACCGGCTCTCCGTCCTCGCCGGGCTCCGGCAGCAGGCGGCCCGCGCCGCGAGCCTGGTCTGAGACCGTACGCCCGCAGGCGTCGGCCTAGCTGACCGTGAAGTCCTGGAAGTCGACCTCGCCGATCGCCCCCGAGTTGTGCGCGGTGGCGAAGACCCCGACATCTTGCGTCGCGGCCGCGGTCGGCACCGTGACCGTGTCGATCAGCGTCCAGTTCACGTCGTCGGTCGAGTAGTAGCCGGTGTAGGAGGTGGCGCTGCGCACCAGCTTCAGCCAGCTCGGATACGCCGCCGTGCCGAGCCCCTGGTTGTTGGGCGCGCTGTTGGAGTCGAGCTGGCCGTCGCCGTTGGCGTCCCACTGCATGACGTAGCCGTGTCCGGGAGCCTCCGCAAGGATGAGGAATCCGGGCGAGCCGTTAGCGTTCGTGACGTCGTTGCGCACCATGATCCCCGCCTTGGCCCACGCGTTCGTGTTCGCCTGAGCGGTGATCTCGACCGTCGCCACGGTTCCGTCCTGTTCGGCGCCGTGGAGGTAGATCGCACCGTACTGGTTCGTGCTGCCGTACACGTCGCCGCCGCCGGCCTGGATGCCGAGCCGGTTGCCCAGCTGCGCGAAGTTCGCGGTCGTCGAGGCAAAGGTCTGATACGGCGCCTGGACGGGCGCGCCGAGCGTCACCGATTCGGCCAGCGAGGCGCTGCCGGGGAACAGCAGGTGCCAGCGGTAGTCGGCGTTCGCGGTGACCGTGTCCGTCTCGAACAGCGCCGAGGGCGCAGCCGGCACGACTTGATACGTGGTCTGCACGCTCTGGCCCGGCTGGACGACGGGGAACCGGCTGGCCGAGGCGGCACTCGCGGTCCATCCGGCGGGCGCCGCGAGGCCCAGCTGGGCAAGCTCGACCGGCTCGATCCCGTTGTCGGCCAAGGTCTCGGTGACCGAAGCGGGCTGCCCGGCTGCCGCGTTCGTCAGCGAGCTGAGATCGACGGTCACGTCCGGCGGCGCGAGGTACGGGAAGCTGGTGCCGGTGACGCGGAAGAGCGCGACGCCGTGCGACGGGACGTCCGCGGCGATGGTGCCGGTCGTCTCGGTCGTCCGATGCGTCCAAAGGTTGTCGAGCAGATAGGCCTTGGCGGCGGGCAGACCGAGCGCGGAGGAGGTGGTGGAGAGCAACGCGGCGCTCGGCCCGGTGTTGAAGAGCCCGACGACCACGTCCCCGTTCTGCTCAGTCTTGGCGAAGACCTGGGAGGTGGCCGACTGCGCGATCCGCGAGGCGTCGATCGAGTCCTGATCCACCGCGAGCACCGCTCGGTTCTTCAGCAGCCTGAGGTCGGCCGGATCCAGGTTCGTCAGATCGGTGCCCAGGATCAGCGGAGAGGAGGCGAGGGCCCACAGGCTCAGCTGCGTCTGGCGTTCGTCAGGCGTGAGCCCGTCGTTCGCGCCGTTGCCGACCTCGATCGAGTCGTAGTCGTTGAACGCGCCGGGGCCGCCGTACGGCTGCCAGTTCGCGACCTGGTTGAACCGCGACTGCACGCTGTTCCAGCTGGTCAGCGGGTAGCTGCTGCCGCCGCTCTCGCAGCCGTAGCACTCGATGTCGCCGCCGGTGCGCCAGCCGTTCGAGTACTGCTTCCAGGTCGCGGCCCCGCTGATCGCGAGGCTGTTGGACAGCTCCAGGTGGATCGGCCGCCCGGTTTGCTGCAGCGCGGTCGACCAAGCCTGGATATCCGCGACGTCGCTGAGCCCTACACCGTCGATCTTGACGTAGTCCACGCCCCAGGAGGCGAACTCGTCGGCCCACGAGTTGATGAACGCTTGTGCGCCGGGCTTGGTGTAGTCGATCCCTACCATACCCTTGCAGTTGTAGTTCTTCTCGCCGGTCGTGGTCGCGATGTCGTCGGCGTGGAAAGAGGTGCCGAGGATTTGTGTGTTCTGCGCGACCGCCTGCTTGGAGATGCCGGGCGTGACGTAGAGGCCGAACTTGAGACCGTCGGCGTGCACATGATCCGCGACCGCCTGGATGCCGTCCTCGGTTCCGTTCGGCGGGAACTTCGTGGCGTCGGTGACCCAGCGGCCGTATGCGTCCACGTTCGGCCCTTGGCTGCCGGGGCACTGGTACCAGAAGTCGTCGACGTTGACGTACTGGTAGCCCACCGAGGCCAGGCCGCTGCTCTTCATCGCGTCCGCCTGGGCGTCGATCTTCGCGGCGGTCGGATCGTGCCGGATGAAGCTCCAGCTGCTCCAGCCCAGCGCGGGTGTGGTACCCACGCCGTTGTCCTCGGCGAACGCGGGCGACGATATCAGCGTCGCATAACCCGCACTTGCCGCTACTAGCGCGAACGCGACGAGCGACGCGCGCCGCTTAGGTCCTGCTTTTCCCGTCAGCCGGTGCATGTACGCTCCAGAACTCTCAGCTTCCGCTGGCAATTCAACACTCGCGAACACAATTCGTTAGGAAACGAAACTTATTCGCCCCGGAGTAAACGACCGGCCCGGGACGCTGTCAAGGCCTGGAGCGCGACCGCTCCGTCCGGCGGACCGCGCGCCGGACGGAGCGGGGGAAATCAGGTCAGGGTTCTGTGTCGACTACGCCTCGCTGACGGCCGGCCGCGCCGCGCCGGATCTGGCGCGCAGCCTCGCCACCACGGCGTCGAGGGACAGCGGTCCCGGACCGAGGACGGCGATCATCAGGAAGCCCCAGCAGAACAGCGCGGCGGGCTCGCCGCCGTTCTGGATCGGCAGCAGGGCGTGCTTCTGGTGCACGGAGAAGTACGCGTAGGCCATCGAACCGGACAGCAGCACGGCGGCCGGCCGGGTGGCCAGGCCCATCAGGATCAGCAGCCCGCACACCAGCTGGATCAGGGCCGCGGTGCCGCCGGGCCACTGCGTCGGCGAAACGGTCTTCCCGGTGCCGAGCGAGCCCCCGAACAGGCCGAACAGCGTCGACGCGCCGTGGCAGGAGATCAGCAGGCCGAGCACGATGCGGTACAGGGAGGTCAGGTGCTGGTTGAGCGTCAGGGCGTTGCGCATCTGATCACCGTCTCAGGGTGGGTACGCCGGCGAGCGCCGGATTATGCGCGAAACGGATCCCCGAGACGGGTAGTTCAGTACTCTGTGAAACTTGCCGCGCCGCGCGGTTTAAACCTGTGCGCTGCGGAATTTCGCGCCGGTATCAGGCCCCTGCGGCGGTCACCACGGCGTCGGTGACGAAGCCGAGGAACACCCCGAGCAGCAGACCCCAGGTGGTCAGCTCCTTGCGGCCCATCTTGCGCGCCACCGCGAGCAGCTCGATCACGACGTACAGGATCGAGCCGGCCGCCAGGGTCAGGAAGCCGATCGAGAGCGTGTCGTTGACCACGTGCTGGCCGACGATGGTGCCGAGGAAGGTCGGCCCGCCGCCGACGAGGCCGAGCAGCCCGAGCCGCGCCCACGTCGGCATCCGCCCCTCGGCGGCCATCGGGGCCACGATGCCGAAGCCCTCGGTGGCGTTGTGCAGCCCGAAGCCGATGATCAGCAGCACCGCGAGCTGCAACTGCCCGGTCGCGGCCGAGTTGCCGATGGCCAGGCCCTCGGCGAAGTTGTGCAGGCCGATGCCCACCGCGATCATCATCGCCAGGTCGAAGAACCGGGTGAACGCGGCAGAGCGCGGATTGAGCTCGTCGACCGCGGCCGCGCCGGGACCGAAACCGCGCGCCCTTGCGACCCGGCGGGCGACGTAGCGGTCGAAGTACACCAGCGCCACCAGGCCGGCGCCGAAGCAGGCGAAGAACACCGCGCCATTGCCGACCGCGGAGCCGTAGCGGTGGTCGGAGAGCGCGGAGTCGATCGGTTCCCAGGCGTGCGAGAGCACGTCCCAGAGCAGGAAGATCAGGATGCCGGTGGCGACCGAGTTCAGCAGCGCGCGCAGCGTCGGCGCGGGGGAACGCAGCCGCCCGATCGGCAGGCCGAGGTAGATGGTGAAACCGGCCACCGCCCCCAGCAGCGTTATCTGCGACGACGACATCCGGAAATCCTCCACGGCGGATCGGGGGCGCGCGGGACGCGGGCGCGCAGGCTTCGCCGCCCGGGCATTCCGGGGCGACCAGTCGGCAAGGCTAGCCTAAGTTAGGATTGCCTAACAAATCCGCTCGCGCAATCGGCCGGGCGGACTAATGATCGCCGCACCCGTCCGCGGGTGGCTAGGGCCGAACGGGCCGGAGCTCAGCGAGGTGGGGGTAGGTCGCTGAGAGCCGGCCCTGGTGGACACGGCCGCGGCACCGCCGGGGTTGACTGGTCCTTACCCCGGTTGCCTGATCTCTACCTGGATCCGCGGGCCGCGGCCGGACGCGAAACCGTCACGCGCGCGCCGGTCCGGTGCTGTCGCGCACCACGAGCTGCGTCGGCAGTTCGAAGCGCAGGCCCTCGATCTGCTCGCCGCCGGCCAGCCGCAGCAGCGTGCGCGCGGCCAGCGCGCCCATCTCGCTCAGCGGCTGCCGCACCGTGGTCAGCGGCGGCGAGGACCAGCGCACCTCGGGCAGATCGTCGAACCCGATGATGCTCAGGTCGTCCGGGACCCGCAGCCCGCGCTGGCGCACCGCCTCGTAGCCGCCCAGCGCCATCTGGTCGCTGGAGGCGAAGATCGCGGTCGGCGGCTGCGCGAGCGCGAGCAGTTCCGCGGCGCCCTTGAAGCCGGACTCGTGGTAGAAGTCGCCCTGCACGATCAGCTGCGGATCCACCGCTATCTCAGCGGCCTCGAGCGCGGCGCGGTATCCGTCGAGGCGGGTGCGGCTGCACACCAGGGTGCGCGGCCCGGCGATGAAGCCGATGCGCCGGTGGCCCAGCGAGATCAGGTGCTCGGTCGCCGCCAGCGAGCCGGACCAGTTCGCGGCCCCGATCGTCGGCACCTCGTGCCCGGGCACGCCCGCCGGGTCGATCACGACCGTGGGCGCGTTGAGGCGCCGCAGCTCGGCGTGCAGCGGGGACTGCACGTCGGAGGTCACCAGGATCACGCCGTCGGTGTTGCGCGCCTGCACGTTGCGCAGCCACTGCCGGGTCGCGGCCGGGCGGCGGTGGATCGCCGAGACCACCGTGCCCACACAGGCGGCGTGCCCGACGTCCTCGACGCCGCGGATGATCTCCACCGCCCATGGGCTGTCGAGGTCGTTGAACACCAGGTCGATCAGCCCGGCCGGTTCCTGCGAGCGGTTGACCCGGCGCCGGTAGCCGTGCCGGCGCAGCAGTTCCTCGACCCGCTCGCGGGTTTCCGGCGCCACGTCGGAGCGGCCGTTGAGCACGCGGGAGACCGTCGGCACCGAGACCCCCGCCTCTCGGGCGATGCTGGTCATGGTGATTCTGGGCCCATCCTGGGCAGCCACCACGGCTCCTCCCCTTCGTTCCGCGGCCGCGGCGCGGCGGCGAGCCCGGATTTCCGGCAGCGGCCTGCGCTGTTGCGGCTCGCACCTGGTGCTTTATGGCCAGGCTAGCATCGGGGGAGCCGGGCCGGGTGTGAAACGTGTGTTCTGAAAGGGGCGGAAAATCAGCCGGGTGACTTCCGGAATGTCACGGATGATGCGTTCCGCTCCCCGGTGAACCGGCGCGAAGCTGACGGCCGCTCGGTTTTCGCGCCAAGACTGCTGCGTTACGCAAGCGAGTCCGGTTGCTGCACGTGGTGACCCGAGTACGCTGATCCCCATGAGCAAGGCGGCCGGTGGGACGGGGTTGCGGGGAGCGGGCCGACTGCTCGGCAACCTGCTGATATTCATCATCATCAGCGCGCTCGGCGGCATCATGGTCGCCGGGCTGAGCCTGCCCCTGGTGGGCAGCGCGGGGCTGGCCGCGAAGGCCGCCTCGGACCATTTCGAGGACCTGCCCAGCGATTTCGAGACCCCGGTGCTGCCGCAGCGTTCGAAGATACTCGCCGACGACGGCAGCCTCATCGCGTACACCTGGAGCGACGACCTGGGCGGCAACCGGGTCGTGGTGCCGATGTCGCAGATAAGCCCGAGCATGCCGCAGGCCCTGGTCGCCATCGAGGACGTGCGTTTCTACCAGCACGGCGGCATCGACATCAAGGGCACGATCCGCGCCCTGGTGCACAACTCAAACGGCGGCAATCTGCAGGGCGGCTCGACCATCGCGCAGCAGTACGTGAAGAACGTGCTGCTGCTCGAGGCGGGCACCGACAAGGCCAAGCAGCAGGCCGCCATCGCCGACACCTTCACCCGCAAGGTCACCGAGCTCAAGTACGCGGTCGCGGTCGAGAAGTCGCTCACCAAGGAGCAGATCCTGGAGCGGTACCTCAACCTAGTGTACTTCGGCAACGGCGCCTACGGCGTCGAGGCGGCGGCGGAGCGCTACTTCTCCACCACCTCGGCCAAGCTCACCGTCCCGCAGGCCGCGCTGCTGGCCGCGCTGGTCAACAGCCCGAGCGACTACGACCCGCTGCAGCACCCGGCCGCGGCGCTGGCCCGCCGCAACATAGTCCTGCAGGACATGGCCAGCCCGGTGCTCAAATACCTGACGGACGCGCAGGTGGCCGCGTATCAGAAGACTGCGCTCGGCCTGAAGCCGACCCCGCCGAAGCACGGCTGCATCGTCGCGCAGGGCTCGGCCGCGTTCTTCTGCAACTACGTGTACCAGACGTTCATCAACGACCCGGACTACGGGCCGACCAAGGCGGCCCGGATCCAGATGTGGAACATGGGCGGCCTGACCATCCACACCACGATGAGCGCGAAGGACGAGACGGCGGCGGACGCGGCCATCTCCAGCCACACCTACGCCACCGACAAGGTCGCCTCGGCGCTGGCCATGATCCAGCCGGGGACCGGCCAGATCAAGGCGATGGCGCAGTCCAAGCCGATGGGCAACAACCTGGGCGACACCTACTTGAACCTGGCCGGCGATCCCGCGCACGAGGGCAGCGGCGGCTATCAGGCCGGCTCCTCGTTCAAGATCTTCGTCGGGCTCGCCGCGCTCGAGGACGGGCACGATCCCAGCCAGGTGATGAGTGTGCCCAGCCCGATGGACGACGCCGGCACCCGGATCGCCGCCTGCCCGGGCAACGGCACGCACTCGGTGCTCTGGACGCCGGACTACCACCCGAGCAACGACGACGGGAACCCGTTCACCGGCCCCCTCGACCAGGCGTTCTGGTTCTCCGTCAACACCTACTTCCTCACCCTCGAGGAGCAGACCGGGCTGTGCCACCCCGCGCAGATCGCCCAGTCGATGGGGGTGACCTTCGACAACGACAGCGGCGACGGCAGGCCGCTCGACCAGTTCCCGTCCTTCACCCTCGGCACGAACCTGATCACGCCGATCGAGATGGCCGGCGCCTACGCGACCATCGCCGCCCAGGGCACCTACTGCAAGCCGTACGTCATCACGGCCGCCACCGACGGCGCCGGCCGCCAGCTTCCGGCGCAGCACCCGAACTGCCGCGCGGTGCTCGACCCCAACATCGCCAACGAGCTGACCGCGCTGCTGCGCGGCGTGCTCACCCAGCCGGGCGCGACCGCCTCCGGACTCGGCCTCGACCGCCCGGCCGCGGGCAAGACCGGAACCACCACCAGCTCCATCGCCACCTGGTTCGACGGCTACACACCGCAGCTGGCCACCGCCGTGTGGACCGGCTTCATCCGCCCGGACACGCTCAAGGGCGACTACATGGGCAACATGCGCGTCGGCGGGCAGTACTACTACGGGCAGATCTTCGGCGCGACGATCTCCGCGCCGATCTGGCACGAGGCGATGACCCGCGCGCTGTCGGGCGTGCCGGTCCAGGACTTCACCGCGCCGCACGGCTTCCCGCCCGAACCGCAGTAACCCCCGGGGCGTGTATCCGGTTGCCCGCCCGGCCTGTCGCCCGGCGACAACCGGAACGCGCAAGATTGGCAACCCGCGTACTTCCGCCGGCCGCCGGGCTATCCGACACTGCCGGGATACCTACGGCGCGAAGGATGGAAGATCGATGGCGGCGGTGCGAAGCGGGCGGCTGAGCCGACTGCGCGGCAGGATGACGGCGACGGCCCTGGCGATCGGCCTGGCCGCGGCGGCCGGTGCGGCGACAGGAACCGGCGGCGCGGTGGCGATCGCGGCGACGACCGGCAATCAGTGGTTCGACAACGCGACCAGCGCCACGCTCACCGTCACGCCGAACGGCTTCGTCGACGGCTACGGCCGCGAGGTCGTGCTGCGCGGCTTCAACGTCTCCGGCGAGGCGAAGCTGGCCGAGAACAACGGGCTGCCGTTCGCCAGCGTGGCCGACGCGCGCACCTCGGCCGCCGCGATGCGCCAGCTGACCGGCGCGAACTCGATCAGGTTCCTGCTCACCTGGGCGTATATCGAGCCGCAGCCGAACCAGATCGACTACACGTACCTCGCCAACGTCACCGCGCAGATGCAGCCCTTCCTCGACGACGGCATCGACGTGCTCGTCGACTTCCACGAGGACCTGTTCTCGCGCTACCTGTTCAACAGCGGGAGCTGGTACACCGGCGACGGCGCGCCGCAGTGGGTGATCAACGCCGGCAGCTATCCGCAGGAGAACTGCGGCATCTGCTTCAACTGGGGCCAGAACATCACGCAGAACGCCGCCGTGCAGGACGCGACCTACGACTTCTGGCACAACAGGGTGCTGACGACCTCCGCCGGACAGATCGCGGAGCAGGACGCTTATCTCGGGCAGGCTCAGGCCGCGCTGACCTACCTGCGCGCGCATCTGAGCACTGACGAGTTCACCCGCGTGCTCGGCGTGGACCCGTACAACGAGCCCTATGCGGGCAAGTACGACTCCGGGCAGACCAGCCAGACCTGGGAGCGCGACGTGCTGTGGCCGTTCTTCCAGAAGTTCCGCACCGCGATGGACGGCGCCGGCTGGTCGGCCAAGCCCGCGTTCGTGGAGCCCAACCTGTTCTGGAACGCGAACCTCTCCTTCGAGCAGCAGGCCGGCGGGCTGGCCAACGTCGGCGAGATCGGCACGAGGTACGTCTTCAACACGCACTTCTACGACGAGGCGGCGCTCTCGGGCATCTTCATGATCGGCAAGGCCGCGGACGGCCAGTACACCTCGAACTTCGACACCGTCCGCCAACGCGGCTCCAGCCTCGGCACCTCGGCGCTCGTCAGCGAGTACGGCAGCCCGGAGAGCGGCTACACCTCGGACAAGACCCCGACCGTGCTCAAGGCGATGTACCAGGCCCTGGACTCAGGCGTGGCCGGCGCGAACTGGTGGAGCCAGGCGGCGCAGTCCGGCGGCGTGCTCAGCGGCACCGAGTGGCAGTGGGACCTCTACAGCGGCCGGCACGACGAGCTGATGAACGGCAACCCGAGCAAGGTGGAGACCAGCGGCGACGCCTGGAACGGCGAGGACTTCTCGGTCATCGACACCGACTCCTCCGGCGCGGTCCAGCTGCGCCAAGACGTGCGCGTACTCGACCGGCTCTACCCGCTCGCGGTGTCCGGCCGCACGCTGGCCTTCACCTACGAGGACCGCGCGCGCGACGGATCCACCACGCTGACCTGGAACCCGGTCCCCTCCAGCCTGCCGAACACGGCCGCGCTGGTCGGCTCCGGACAGTACGGCGTGCTGGTCTGGCGCTCGACGGGTTCGGCAGCGCCGACCGAGCTGCACCTGCCCGCCGCGTTCACGCCCGCGAGCACGACGGTCGTGTCCGATCTGGGCACGGTGACGGGTCTGCCCGCGTACACGGCGACCGGCCAGACGACGAGCACGCCGATCGCGTACGCGGCGCTGCCGGGCGCCAGCGGTGTCAACAGGCTGCTGCTCTCGGACAGCTCCGCCGCCGGAACCCTGCACTTCGCGCTGATCACCAACGGCTCGTCCAGCGCGACCGCGGCCCAGCGCGCGGCGGCGCAGGCCGAACTCGCCGCGTGGGCCGCCGGCGCCGGATTCCCGTCCGGGTCCTGATACGCCCCGCGACCGCGTCGCCTCCCGGTCCGGCGGAACGGGCTCGGTCCGGGCCGCGTGCCGGGCGCACGGCCAACGGCTCGCCGGCGGTTCTTACGTCGGCGAGCCGTGACCGTGCGCGTGCTGATGCGAGCCGACGCGGCGCAATGACTCGCGCAACGAGTGCGACGACCACCATGGCCTCGATCGCGTGACCGGGCCCTGGCCCTGGACGACGACACCTTCCAGCACGGTCGACTCCGTGGACGGGCGGCGATGTATCACGGAGAACCTCGCCGCGACCGGATGAGCTTTGAGGTGAGTCGTGCTCTGCGACGACGACGGCCCGGCGTCCGGTTCTTCCCCGTCGACGCCTTTGACGCCGCCGGCGCCGTTAACACCGACCTGCTCGTCAGCTTCGTCACGCTTTCTGATCGTCCCCGGCGACCGGCGCGCGGCCGGCGACTTCGGTCGCACCGCGACCTGTGACTTCGCGGGCTGCAGCAGTTCCCGCACCGGCTCGGAAGGGGAGCGCAGCCAGAAGTCGACGTGCGCGGCACGGGCCGCCCCGCGCACGTCGAGCAGCGCGCGCAGCGCGGCGGGGCTCGCGGCGGTGATCCCGGCGAGATCGACGACGAGTTGCCGCGGCCTGCGGCGCAGGATGTGCCGCAGCGGCGTGGTCAGCAGCGCCACCGATCCGGAGTTGAGCTCGCCGTTGACGGTGACCACCGGAGCGTGCCGGTCGCCGCCGACCTGGAAGCGCAGCGCCGGGGCCGCCTCGTCGGGGCTGGGGCGCCACATCAGCAGGTCGAAGACCATCGTGTCGTCGTCGGCGCGGTGCAGGTTGCGGCCGATCATGCCGACCGCCGGGCCGTCCCAGCCGGAGAACATGGCGGCGAAGATCGGTGTCTCGTCAGCGCGGACAGACTCGATCGTGCGTTCGTGCGATTCTTCCTCCGGTGCGGCCGCCTCGGCCTGCTCCTGTGCATCCGACGCCGTTTCGGCTGCCGCAGGCTCCTCTTCAGGCGTGGCGGTCGCGACTGGCTCCGCGTCAGATACGTCGGATACCGAGGATGCCTCAGATACCTGCGCTGACGGCTCTTCAGCTGCCGCGGACTCCTCTCCAGAGGTGACGTCCGCAACCGGCTTCGTCTCCGACGCCTCCGACGCTTCGGGCGTCTCGGGCGCCTCGGGCGCTCGGGTTGCCTCCGACGCTTCGGGCGCCTCGGGCGCTTGGGATGCCTCCGACGCCTTGGAAGCTCCTTCGGTCGATACCGGCGGCGACGCCTTCTTGCGCGGCTTGCGGACCGGCTTTTGTGCCGCCGTCCTGGTTGCTCCCGTCGTCCCGGCCGCCTTCGTCGTCCTGGTTACTTTCGTCGCCCCGGGGGGTTCTGTCGTCTCCGCCTTCTCGGCGATCGCGGTCTCCGCGGTCTGCGTCGGTGCGTCCATGCGCCCTCCTCGTGGACGTGTTCGAGCCGAATCCTCCGCGTCATCACCGCTGTCCTTTGGGTGTGCGGCATGGCGCGGCCGTCCGGTGCTGAAGCACCGTCGCGCTGTGGTTTCAACGCCTGGCCAGGTACCTGCTCGCGTGCCGCCGAACATGAACGCTCCGGTCACGGAAGCGGCGCGGCGTATACCCCGACTCGAACGAGCTACACGTGCTGAAGACCGAACAATCTGGCGAATGACATCGAGACGTTTACCGCCCCCGCGCGAAAACGCACCTGTCGGGTCAAGGCTCGACGACGAACCGAGTCCGTCAGTCACCCACCTCCATCAGACGCTTGAGCCTGGCGAGATCCGCGGCGACGGCTTGTGCGTCCGCGGCGAATTCCTCGTCTGTCACGCCCTCCCTGCGCCGCAGCGTGAACACGATCTCGCAGCCGTCGCCGTCCGCGATGACGCGCATCGGGTTGTAGACGACCTCGCCGGACGGCATCGTGACGTCGTGGTCGAGCACGCCGAAATCGTTGCGTGGCGCAAAGGCGAGGCCCAGCCGGCCCGCCGGTGTCTGCACGAACCAGCGCCCGTCGGCCTGCTCCACCGCGGAGCCCAGGCCCGGCGCCCAACGCGGCAGGTTCGCCGGCTCCACGGCGAACTCGTAGACCTCGCCGGCAGGCCGGTCGATCCGCTCACTCAGGTGCTTCGATTCGAACCGCATGGATCAAGCCTGACAGGCCCTGCCGACAACTCCGCGGCCTGCACTCTCATACCTGAGTAGGGGTCGGCCTGCCCCCGCCGGAGGTGGTCGGCTGGTTCGGCGCGTGCGATGCTGGCGCTGTGGTGACCGCTGAAGAGCAGGCCGGGGCGCCGGCCGCGCGCGGGTCGCGGTTCCCGGCCCTGGTCACCCTGGCCGTCGCGCGCAAGCGGAGGGCTGTCTCGCGTCTGGCGCGGCGCCCGGACGTCCAAATCGTCGGAGCGTTGCTGCTCGCCGTGTTCGCGGCGCGTTCCAGCCTCAGGCACACCGCCGGCCTCAGCGAGAACGTGGCGTTGTTGCTGGCGTTGGCGGCGACGCTTCCGCTGACCGCCGTTCGCGTTGCGCCGCTGTTCTCGCTCGTCGCGACGATCGCCGCGAACAGCGTATTCATCGTCAGTGCCCGACTGGCCTGGCCGGCCACGGCGATCTTCGCCTGGCTGGTCTCCCTCGCGCTCAGCCCACTGCTGCTGCGCAAGTCGCAGGCGGCGGCCCTGCTGATCGCTGCGGAGTCGGCGGTGATCGCGGCCGTCTTCGTCCCGGCCCGGATCAACGCGACGCCCTGGGACGCGACGATAGCGGAGGGCGTCGTCGCGCTAGCCGCCTGGTGGATCGGTGAGAACCTTCGCGCTCGCAAAGAGGTGAAGGTCGAGCGCGCGCATACGGCGCGGCGATTGCAGGCCCTCGCCGAGCAGGATGCGGTAGCGCGTGAACGTGCGCGTATCGCACGCGAGCTGCACGACGTGGTGGCTCATCACGTATCCACGATCGCGGTACGCGCGGCGACGTTGCCTTATGAGGTCGACGACATACCGCCGCCGATTCGTACCGCACTGAACGAGATCGCAGAAGGGGCCCGCGCCGCCCTGGTCGATCTGCGAGCCGTGCTCGGGGTCCTGCGCAGCGGTGACGAGATCCTTGAAGGTGCGCCGCAGCCGCGCCTCGCCGACCTACCCAGGTTGGTCGCACGCGTTCAATCCACGGGCACACCAGTGGTGCTACGTATCGACGGCCAGGAGCGTCCGTTGTCCGACGGTGTAGAAGTGTGCGGCTACCGCATCGTCCAGGAGGCGCTGACGAACACGGTCAGACACGCACCCGGCAGCGCCGTGGAAGTCGATGCGGGGTACCGCGACAACGAGCTGACGATCCGCGTGCGCGATAACGGATGCGGACGACCGTGCGCGCCTGGGGATGGAACGGGATTCGGTCTGGTCGGGATGCGGGAACGCGTGACGATGCTCGGCGGCAGCCTGCGCGCGGGACCGCGTCCTGGTGGCGGATTCGAAGTCATCGCGAAGCTGCCGTGTCCCACCCCGGCCGCGAACAGCGGCGAGGAGCGCACCGCGTGACCGACCTGACGCGTGTCCTCATCGTCGACGACCAGGCGGTCGTCCGGCTCGGCTTCTCCAGCCTGGTCGGCTCGCAACCCGACATGGTGGTGGTCGGCGCGGCCGGAGACGGATGCGAGGCGGTGCGCCTCGCCGAAGACCTGGCCGCGCGAAATCAAGGCCCGCACGTCGTCCTCATGGACATCCGCATGCCCGTGCTCGGCGGCATCGAGGCGACCGCGCAGCTGGGGAGGCTTCCCGAACCGCCCTCTGTCATAGCGCTGACTACCTTCGACCTCGACGATTACGTGTTCGACGCCCTGCGCGCCGGGGCCAGCGGCTTCCTGCTCAAAGACGCCACGCCGGAGCAGATCCTCGAGGCGATCCGCGTCGTCGCCGCGGGCGACGGCCTGCTCGCCCCGGCGGTAACGCGCCGCCTCATCGCGCAGTTCGCGCGTCAGCCGAGGCTGACAGCTCCCGCGCGGCTCGACCGATTGACCAGCCGCGAACGCGAAGTGCTGCTGCTCGTCGCACGCGGTTTGTCTAACGCGGAGATCGCGGCTCGCCTGTGCCTGGCCGAGCAGACTGTGAAGAGCCACGTTGGTGCGCTGCTGTCGAAGCTGGGCCTTCGTGACCGCGTTCAGGCGGTCGTGCTCGCCTACGAGAGCGGACTGGTCACGCCCGGCGCCTCCGTCGATCGCCCGGCCTGACGGAGCGTCAGTGGCGAGGCACCTCGGCGGCAGGCCCGTTCCCCCGGAAGTAGCGGTCGGCGGCCGGAAACCGGCTACTCGCGGGCGAGGCGGTCCGCGCGGCGCGCGCCTAGCGTCGGCGGCATGATTGAAGTCAGGGAACTGAGCAAACGCTACGGCGGCAAGACCGCCGTCGACGCGCTGACCTTCACCGTCAAACCGGGCGCGGTCACCGGCTTCCTCGGCCCAAACGGCGCCGGCAAATCCACCACGATGCGCATGATGCTCGGCCTCTCGCGGCCGGACTCCGGAACCGCGACGGTCAACGGGCGCCCCTTCACCGGACATCGCCGCGCCCTGCACGAAGCCGGGGCGCTGCTCGACGCGCACGCCGCGCACCGGGGCCGCAGCTCGTACAACCACCTGCTGTGCCTCGCGCAGTCCAACCGCATTCCGCGCCGCAGGGTCGACCAAGTACTCGAAATCGTCGGGCTCTCCGGTGTCGCGGGACGGCGCGTCGGCGCGTTCTCCCTCGGCATGGCCCAGCGCCTCGGGATCGCCGCCGCGCTACTCGGCGATCCGCCAGTGCTGATCTGCGACGAACCGATCAATGGGCTCGATCCCGAAGGCATCCTGTGGATGCGGACGCTGCTGCGCGGCCTCGCCGCCGAGGGCCGCACGGTCCTGGTATCGAGCCACCTGATGAGCGAGATGGCGCTCACCGCGGACCACCTCGTGGTCATCGGCCGCGGCAGGCTGCTCGCCGACACCGGCGTCCGCGAATTCGTCGAGGGCGGTTCGCGTAGCAGTGTCCTGGTCCGCTCCTCGGATCAGGCGCGGCTCGCGGCGCTGTTGGAGCGTGCCGGGGCGGTGGTGCGGCCTGCCGGGCCGACGAGCGGCGGGAGAACGGCGGGAGGAGGGGTGGGAGAGCCGGCGCCACCGCGCGGCGGACTCGTTGCGCCCGGTATCGCCGTGACCGGCATCACCGCGGCCGAGATCGGCGAACTGGCCGTGCGCCATGGCATCGTGCCGCACGAGCTGGCTACGCAGCACGCGTCCCTCGAAGCCGCGTACATGGAGCTCACCAGGGACGCGGTCGACTACCGCGCCGAGAACGCCGACGCCGCCGGCACTGGCACCGGAACCGGCGGCAGCGAATCAGCAACCGATGAGACGAAGCGAGTGCGCGCATGACGACGACTCAGTTCACCGCCCCGACGCCCGCGCCGGCCGCCGCGCGACGATCGGCCGGGGCGGCCCTGTCCGACTTCGGCGCCGTCATGCTCGCCGAGTGGACCAAGCTGCGCACGGTGCGCTCGACCTACTGGACCGCCGTGTTCGCCGCGCTCGCGGTCATCGGGATCGCCGCCGGGTCGTGCGCGCAGTGGGCCGACACGATCAGCCAGCACCGCGACCGGCTCTCCGACCTGGACCCGATCACGGCCAGTCTGACCGGCACCTACCTCGGCCAGCTCGCGGTCGGCACGCTCGGCGTCCTCGTCATCAGCGCCGAATACGGCAGCGGCATGATCTCGGCCACCCTCACCGCGGTCCCGCAGCGCCGTACCGTGCTGGCCGCCAAGGCGCTGACCTTCACCGCCGCGAGCCTCGTCTTCGGCCAGCTGGTCGGCTTCGCGGCGTTCGGTCTCGGTCAGGCGATCCTGTCCACGCAGCACGCCGGCGTATCGCTTTCCCATCCCGGCGCGCTGCGCGCCACGATCGGCGCAGGGCTCTACCTCGCCGCCGTCGGCCTGCTCGGCTTCGGCATCGGCGCCGCCGTCCGCCACACCGCAGGGGCCCTGGCCACGCTGTTCGGCCTGATCTTCCTGCCCTCCGCGCTCGCCGACCTGCTGCCGCCGTCCATGCACTACGTGATCGAATACATGCCCGCGAACAGCGGCAGTCAAGTGTTCACCGCGAATCCGCACCCTCCGGCTCTCGCGCCGTGGACCGGCTTCGCGGTCTTCTGCCTCTATGTGGTCGCGAGCCTGATCGCCGCGGTCATCCTCACCGAGCGGCGCGACGCGGTGCTCGGCTGATCGAGCGGGGGCAGCGGAGGGCGCCGGCACCGGGGTTCCTACCACCACCGGTGCCGGCGCCCTGCGCGGATGTACCCGTCCGGTTAGCCGTCAGAGCCGGCCGGAGTCGTGGTGACGGTGTAGCCCTCAGCCTTGTTCGCGGCGATCGCGAAGTCGTTGGTGAAGGTGGCGCCGAGGTTCACCGAGGAGGTGGCCGAGCCGATCAGCTCCTCCATCGCCAGCACCGTCTTCGGGCCGCCGGCCGGCATGATGCCGTCCGGCAGGAACTGGCCCTTGTCCTGCGTCAGGGCCGCGACGTAGTCGGCCTTGGTGACCAGGCTGTTCTGCACGTAGGACTGCGGGAGCTTGTCGGCGATGTCCGCGGCCGAGTGCGTGTTGATCCAGTGCATCGTGTCGACCAGCGCGTCCACGACCTTCTGCACGGTCGCCTTGTTCGCGTCGACCCAGTCGGTGCGGGCCAGCACGCCCGCGGCCGGCCAGGCGCCGCCGAGGGCCTGGGTCGCGCCCGCCGTGGTGGCCAGGTCGATGGCCGAGTAGGCCAGGCCCTTCTGCTCGAGAGCCGTGACCGTCGGCTGGGTGGTCATGACGCACTGCGCCGATCCGCCCTGGATGGCGGCGATGGCCGTCGCGCCCGCGCCGACCGCCAGCCGGTGGATCTGCGAGACCTTCAGGCCCTTCTGCGCGGCCAGGAACTTGGTCAGCGAGTCCGTGCCGGAGCCGAGGTCGGTGACGCCGAGGGTCTTGCCGGCGAAGTCCGCGGCCGAGTGCACACCGCTGTTCTTGCCGCACATCTCCCGCTCGCCCGGGGCTCCGGACAGCTGCACGATGTCCTCGACCGACTTGCCCTTGACCTGGAAGTCGATGGTGTGGACATACCAGGCGCCGGCCATGTCCACCTGCCCGGAGGCCATCGCGTCCTCGGCGCCGACACCGCCGTCGACCTCGGTGCTCAGCTGCATGTTGACGCCGTACTTCTTGTAGTAGCCCAGCTGCTGGGCCAGCTCATACGGCAGGTAGATCTGCTTGTCGATGCCGCCGACCATGAGTGTGACGGTCGGCATGCTGCCGCCGCCGGAGCCTGCGCTCTGGCTGCCGCCGCCGTTGCTGCTGCTGCCACACGCGGTGGCCGCGCCGAGGGCGAGCGCCCCCGCGATCGACAGGGAGAGGGTCCGCTTGAACATGACTCGCCGGTCCTTTCGTCATTGAGAGAGTGAGCCTGCTGCGGGAGGTGGAGGTGGAGCGTTGTGGTGCCGGGGCTGCGCGGGAAGGTCGCGCGAACCTCCGCGGCGGCGCGCCTAGATGGCCGCGGCCTCGGAGGGGGACGGCGGGCGCCAGGACAGCAGGCGGCGCTCGACGAAGGTGAGGATGAACTCGGCGACGAGTGTGATCACCGAGATCACCAGCATGCCGGCGAACACGCCGTCCGGGTCGAGGCTGCCCTGAGCGGTCTTGATGACCAGCCCGACGCCGTGCTCGGCGCCCAGCACCTCGCCGACCAGCGCGCCGACGATGGCGAAGCCGAACGCGGTGTGCAGGCTGGCGATGATCCAGGTCAGCGCGGACGGGAGGGTCACGTGCCGGATGACGTGCAGGTTCGAGGCGCCGAGCACCTTCACGTTGGCGATGATGTTGCGGTCCACCTCGCGTACGCCCTGGAAGGCGTTGAAGAAGACCACGAAGAACACCAGCACCGCGGACAGCAGCACCTTCGGGGTCACGCCGATGCCGAACGCGACGATGAAGATCGAGCCGAGCACGATGCGCGGGATCGCGTTCACGATCTTGATGTAGGGGCCGAGCACCTCGGCGAGGAAGCGGTTCTGCCCGAGTGCCAGGCCCAGCACGATGCCCGCGGCGGCGCCGATGCCGAAGCCGAAGACGGCCTCTTTGAGCGTGGTGAAGATGTCGGTCCAGAACGAGCCGAATTCGGTGCCGTTCTCGAACAGGTCGACCGTGCGCTTCCAGATCCCGGAGGGCTGGCCGTAGAAGAACGGGTCGACGATCTTCAGGGTCGTGAACAGCTGCCAGCCGCCGATCACGAAGACCGCGAAGCCGAGCCGGGCGGTCCACAGCAGCGCCACGCGCTTGCGCCGGGCGCGCCGGCCGGCCTCGGTGGCCGAGCGGTTCGCCTCGGCCGAGTCGGAACGCGCCGGGTTCGGGCTGATCGGGCCGGGCGCGGTGGATGCGATGCTCATGCGTTCACTCCTGCGGTGCGTGCGTAGGCGCGCTCCACCTCCTCGCGGAGCGACTCCCAGATGCGGTGCTGGATCTCGAGGAACTTCGGTTCGTAGCGGATTTCCTGCACCGCTCCGCGCGGCCGCGGCAGGTCCACGTCGTAGACCGCCTTGACCGAGCCCGGACCCGAGGTCATCACGACCACGCGGTCGGCCAGCGCGACCGCCTCGTCCAGGTCGTGCGTGATGAACAGCACCGACGGGCGCAGCTGCTCCCACAGCCCGAGCAGCTCGGTCTGCATGATCGCCTTGGTCTGCACGTCGAGCGCGCCGAACGGCTCGTCCATCAGCAGGATCTTCGGCTCGTTGATCAGCGCGGCGGCCATCGCCACGCGCTTGCGCATGCCGCCGGACAGCTGGTGCGGGTGGTGCTCCTCGAAGCCGGCGAGGCCGACCCGGCGCAGCCAGTCGCGGGCCAGGTCCCGGGCCTGCCGCTTGCCGAGCCCGCGGAAGATCGGGCCCATCTCCACGTTGCCGACCACGGTCTTCCACGGCAGCAGCGCGTCCTGCTGGAACATGAAGCTGATGCCTTGGGTGATCCCGGTCACTTCGCGGCCGCCGACCTTCACCGAGCCCTCGCTGGGCCGGTCGAGGCCGGAGACCATGCCCAGCGTGGTGGACTTGCCGCAGCCGGTCGGCCCGACCACGGCGCAGAACTGGCCGGGCTCCACGGTGAAGGTCACGTCGCGCAGCGCCGTGAACGCCTCGCCCTTCGGGGTGAGGAACCGCTTGGTCAGCCCCGTCACCTCGATCCGGGAGGCGTCCGCTTCGAACGCCCCGGCGACCGGTCTGTTCGCGAGTTGGTTTCGTGAAGCCATCTGTCCGTTCCCTCTGCGGTGCCTGCTGACTGCTTGTTACAGCCGGGTGGATTGGCGATGACGCTAGAGGCCGCGCCGGATTACGTCGCCGTTTCGCGCACATCCCGCGTTAGTCGCATTAACCGGGGTTCTGCGCGTTCTGCTCACGGGAAACCGCTGATCAACGAGGCGAGCCCGTAACAAGACCATCACGTTTGGGCGTGTGGGTGCGGGGCCCTTGTCGCGACGTGCGGATCTCGTCACAATCGGGCAAATGCGGCGTGCAACGATGCGCAGGCTCTCCACCCAGATCCTCGTCAGCCAGATCGTGATCCTGGTGGCGGTGGTCCTGGTGGGTTTCGTGCTGTTCGCCTACCAGCAGCGCGGGCAGCTCGACGAGCAGTACGAGCAGCGGGCCGCGGACATCGCGGCCACCGTGGCCGGAATCCCCGAGGTCGGCTCCTGCCTGGAGACCGAGGGCGGTGCCTGCGGGGACAGCATCCAGCAGATCGCCACCCGGGTGCAGAAGGAGACCGGCGCATCGTACGTGGTCGTCATCGACATGAACCGGGTGCGTCACTCGCACCCGAACCCGGCGCTGATCGGGCAGCAGGTCGAAGAGCCGATCGCGACCATGGACGGCAAGATCCACGTGCGCATGGACCCGGGCTCGCTGGGCCGCTCGGCCAACGGCAGGGCCCCGCTGTACGGACCGGACGGCGTGATGGTCGGCGAGGTCTCCGCGGGCATCACCGAGAACTCGATCACCAGCGAGCTGGCGCAGGAACTGCCCGGCGAGGCGCTGTGGGTCGCCGCCGCGCTGGCCGCCGCCGCGTTCGCCTCGTGGCTGCTCGCGGCGCGGCTCAAGCGCCGTACGTTCGGGCTCGAGCTCGACGAGATCACGACGTTGCTCCAGGAGCGCGAGGCCACGCTGCACGGCATCCGCGAAGGCGTGATCGCGTTCGACCCGGCCGGCCGGGTCACCATGATCAACGATGAGGCGCGACGGCTGCTCGGCCTGGGCACCGCCGGGATCGGCGGCCGCCTTGAGGACCTGGTCCCGGAAGGCCGGCTGCGCGACGTGCTCTCCGGCGAGATCGCCGGCCAGGACCAGGTGGTACTCACCGACGACTACTGCCTCACCGTCAACCGGATGCCGGTCACGCTGGCCGGCCGGTCGCACGGCGCGGTGGTCACGCTGCGGGACCGCACGGAGCTGTCCGGGCTGCTGCGCGAGCTCGACAGCGTCAGGGGCCTGACTGACGCGCTGCGGGCTCAACAGCACGAGTTCTCCAACCACATGCACACCGTGGCCGGCCTGCTCGAACTGGGCGAATCCGCCGAGGCGCTGCACTACCTCACCGACTTGGGCGGCGCCGAGGCCGAGTTCGCCGAGTCGGTCCGCTCGCGCATCGCCTCCCCGCTCATCGTGGGGCTCATCCTCGGCAAGGCCGCGGTAGCCAGCGAGCGCGGCGTCGTGCTCGCGCTCAGCGAGGACACCCTGCTGACCGAGGCCCCGGAGAAGGCGCAGGCGCTCACCACGATCCTCGGCAACCTGATCGACAACGCCTTCGAGGCGCTCGGCGGAACCGGCGCCGCGGGCGGCGGCCGGGCCCCGGGCGGTTCCGGCCGGGTCGAGGTCACGATCGTCGAGGACGACAGCGAGATCACCGTACGGGTCGCCGACGACGGTCCGGGCATCCCGCCGGGCGCGGCGGACTCGATCTTCGTCGACGGGTACACCACCAAGCCGGAACCCGGCTCCCGCCGCCGCGGTCTCGGCCTGGCCCTGGTCCACCGGCTGGTCCAGCGGCTCGGCGGGCAGATCACCGTCTCCGAAGGGCCGGGCGCGGTGTTCACGGTCCGGCTGCCCAAGCAGGCGCGCGACGTCGTACCGGCCCTGGCGAAGGCGGCCACCGGATGAATACCGACTCCGTGGGCCTCGATCCCGCGAGCGCCGATCCGATGCGGCCGGCGCCGATCCGCACGTTGATCGTCGACGACGACTACCGGGTCGCGAAGATCCACGCCGCGTACGTGGCCAGGACCGAAGGCTTCGAGACGGTAGGCCTCGCGCACTCGGCCAGGGAGGCGCTCGCGGCGGTGGACGCGCTGCACCCGGACCTGGTCCTCATGGACGTCTACCTCCCCGACGGCGACGGCCTCGGCGTGGTGCGCAAGCTGATGGAACGCGATGAGCACCCCGACTGCGTCGTCATCACCGCGGCGCGCGACGTGAACACCGTACGCACCGCGATGCAGCTAGGCGCGGTGCACTACCTGGTGAAACCGTTCGGATTCAACACGCTGAACGACAAGCTCAGCGCCTATCGCAGCATGCGATTGCGGATGGAGGCGCTGAAAGATCAAGCCGACCAGTCCGACGTGGACGCGCTCTTCGGCCTGCTGCGCGGCCCCGCCACGCTGCCTTCGAACCCGGTGAAGGGCCACTCCGCGCCGACGCTGGAGCTGATCCGTGACGCGGTGCGCTCGGCCCCGGCCCCGGTCTCGGCGGCCGAGGTCGCCGAGCAGGTCGGGGTGAGCCGGGCGACCGCGCAGCGGTATCTCAGCTATCTGGCTCAGCACGGCCTCGTGCGGCTCCAGCTGCGCTACGGCGTGACCGGCCGGCCCGAACACCTCTACACGGCGGCCGGCGCAGGGCAGTGATTCCGCGCAGTGAACTCAGACAGTGATCCCGGGCAGTGATCCCGGGCGGTGAACTCGGGCCGCGAGTCAGTGCACTCGTACGTGCCCGGAACCGCTCGTGATCAGCATTTGGCTCAACAGAGCCGCGCCCTGGCAGCTCGAACCCGTCGCATCCACCTCGTCCAGCTTGATCGTCAGGTCGAACTGGCCGCTGATGCCCTGATAGGCGCCGGTGCCCGAGCCCGCCACGATCGGCACCGCGTGGGATGCGGACACGCTGCCCGAGCACGTGCTCGTATTCGTCGGGAACTGGGTGCGCATCACCGCGACGAAGGCCTGGTCGAGCGCCGCGATGTCGAGTCGGAACGAGCCGTGGGCAAGGTCCAGCCGCAACTGGCTGTTGTGCTCGGGGTTGACCGAGCCGTCCGGGTTCACGCTCTCCGCCTTGCCGTAATCGGCGAGCGCGCCGGTGAGGATCACGCTCGAGTCCGGCCCGTCGTTGTCGGTGTAGTCCACCAGGTGCACGCTGTCGCCGCCCGCGGTAGATCGCAGCGGGCTGCGCCACTGCGTCCGCAGCGTTCTGATTGCTCGCCGCGTTCGGCGCTTTCGCCGCATCGGGGCCGCCAGGGATAGCCCGGGTAGGACCCTGATCGATCCCTGAGTCCGGCCCGGCGGAAACCGGGAACCGGCCGGCGGCGCGCGGGTTTCGGGCTGGCCCGCGGCGCCGCCGACCGGTTCGATCCGGTCCGGCACTGAGGTGCGAGTGCCGCTACCGGTCCAGGAGAGTCAGATCGCTTAGTTGTTCGCGCACACCGTGCCGTTGATGAAGAACGCGGTGGGCGCCGGATCCAGCCCGGTGTCCGTGCCGTTGAAGCCGACGCTCACCGTGCCGCCGCCCGCCGCGATGGTGCTGTTCCAGGACGCGGCGGTGACCGTCACGTTCTGGCCGGACTGGGTCCAGGTGCCGTTCCAGCCGGACTGCACCGCCTCGCCGGCGGCCGGCCAGGCGAAGGTCAGCGTCCAGTTGTTGATGGCGCTGGTTCCCTTGTTGGTCAGCGTGATGTTCCCGCCGAAACCGCCGGGCCAGCTGCTGCTGATCGCGTAGTGGACCGCGCAGGTGCTGTTAGCCGGGGGCGGGACGGTGAAGGTGACCGGGGGAGAGGGCAGCGATGGGTTGCCGTGAGTGTCGACCGCGACGACGTTGTACGTGTAGCTCGCGCCGATCGTCAGGCCACTGAGATTGAGCGTGGTGCCGGTCGGGCTGGCGACCAGGGTGCTGCTACCGCCGCTGCCGAGCTGGTAGACCTGGTAGTTCGCGACCGGGTACGTGCCCGCCGCCGAGGCGGTCCAGCTCAGCGTTCCGGTGCCGGTGTTGGTGCCGGAGGTGCTGGAGGACAGGTTCGACACGGTCGGCTGTCCGGGAGCGCCGGGCGCGGTCGCGCCGGTTCCGCCACTGCCGGGAATCTGGATCACGGTCAGCGAGTACGGGGCCACGGTCACCGATGAGGCAGAGCTCTGCGTCGTGCTGCTGATCGAACTGCCGCCGTTGGCATAGGTGTAGAGCGTCGGGCTGCCCGAGGGGGTGAAGCCGTTCAGCGCCAGATTCGCCGTGTACGAGTTCGACGGGTCCTCATTTTCGATCAGGACACTGAGACTACCGCCCGCGCGGCGCACCGCGTGCACCTTCACCAGCGCGTTTCCGGACGTGGTGTTCACCATCGTGTCACCCGGCGCGCCGAGCTTGGTGAGCAGCTCGATCGCGTAGTAGGGCGCGAACGGCGTCTCGACGGCCGGCTCGGTCACGCCGCTGTTATTGGCCCCGTTGGAGAAGATTCCGTAGTCGCCGTAGTCCTGCACGCCGGCGACCACGGCCGGAGTGTTCGTCCCCGGGCCGTTGTGCTCGTCCCACCAGTCGACGTTCACCACGCCGTTCTCCAGCCAGCTCATGTACATGTCGGCGCCGAACAGCGCGGCCGGCTGCGTGTCGGTGTCAATCGTCGAGTTCGTCTCGGTGACCAGGATCGGCACGTTCGCCGGGTTCACGCCGGCGTACTGCTGGATCTGCGAGTGCAGGGTCGAGACGATGCCGGAGATGTCGGTCGGATCGGTCAGCATCCCGGCCGCGTTCGAGCCGCCGGGGTAGTAGTGCACGATGACGCAGTCGGTCTTCGAGCCCAGCGCCTTGAGCACGGTCTGGTTCCAGGGCTGCGGGCTGGTGGTCGGGTTCGTGACGTTGTCCGGCCAGAAGCCGGGCGTGGTCAGGATCGCGCACACGTGGATGTTCGAGCTGACGGCCTTCATCGCGGATATGTAGTTCAGGACGCCGGTGGCGTAGGTGCTCGGTCCGCAGTTGTAGGTCTGGTTGGGCTCGTTGCCGATGGTGACGGGGCCGCCGGAGGCCGAGGTGGTGCAGTGGCTGTCGGCCTCCCAGTTCGCGCCGTAGGTGCCGTTGCCGTAGACCTCGTTGCCGACCTCCCAGTACTGGATGTTGTAGTGGTTGGTCACGTTCGCGTTCTGCACCCACGCCGCGGCCAGCGCCGGGGTCCCGGTGCCGTAGTTCACCGTGATGATCGGGCTGGTGCCGGCGGCCTGCGCGGTGCTCATGAAGTTGCTGAACGCGGTGTTCGGCGCGTCGTAGCCGCCCTGCGCGACGTTCGTCTGCCAGTTGTAGATGTCAGAGTACGAACCGCCGGGGTAGCGCAGTGCGTTGATTCCGGCGGCCTTGAGCAGGCCGGGGATTGGGGCGTCGTTCATATATCCGTCGTACACGGCGGTGTTCAGGCCGATCGCCCCGGACGGGATGGTGCCCAGCCCGGCCGTGGCGTTGACGGTCACCGAGACCGCGGTCGCCGCCTGAGCCGGGGGAGCGGCGACACCGGCCAGCGCGGTCGCGCCGAGGACCGCTGCGCCGATCCACGACACCGCCTTCCCTGATGGGTGCCTGGTCCTTCGAGCTGGGAGTGTCCGAGGTTTGCGTGCTGCCATAGCCCGACTCCTTGCCGGCCGGTGGGATTCGCGCCTCGGTCGGAAGGCGCGCACGCACACGGGTTACGAGCAATTCGGCGACTTGTCCACCAGCCCAGTGGCGGCCGGAAACCGCTCCGCATCAACGCGCTGTCGAATACCGTCGAATAGGCAGTTCCAGGGTCGTGGCGGTTGCGGACGTTCATACGTCGCTTGTCATGACGCTCGTGAAAGAACGAGAGCCGCCAAATGGGGAGCGCTCTCTGGAATCGCTTCAAAAGCTTCGGCGCTTGGGCTGAACTGAGCAGAATAATCAGGGCAATCACGACATTATTGCCCTTGACGAGTGCCGCGTATCGCGCGATGCTACCTCCGATTTGGAGAGCGCTCTCCAGCCTCTCCGGACTGCTCCGCCGCCATCATCCGTCCCGAGGAGTCGGCATGGCAGCCTCGCACGGCGCCGCGGCGCATCGAAGTCACCTTCCCCATCCACTCAGAGTCCTGGTAACGGCCGTCACGGCGATCTGCCTGGCGGCGTACGCGCTCGTCGCCGGCGGTCCGGCCGCGCACGCGGCGCCCGCGCTGCTCTCCCAGGGCAAACCGGCGACCGCCTCCTCCGTCAACGCCGGCAACTCCGCCGCATTCGCGGTCGACGGGAACACCGGCACCCGCTGGGAGAGCGCCTGGTCCGATCCGCAGTGGCTGCAGGTCGACCTGGGCACGACCGCGACCATCAGCCAGGTGGTGCTCCAGTGGGAGACTGCCTCGGCCAAGGCGTACCAGATTCAGACCTCTGCCGACGGCGCCACCTGGACCAGCATCTACTCCACGACCACCGGTCCCGGCGGCACCGAAACCCTGAACGTCACCGGCCCCGGCCGCTACGTGCGCATGTACGGCACGCAGCGAAGCACCGGCTACGGCTACTCGCTCTGGGAGTTCCAGGTCTACGGAACCACGTCCGGCGGCGGCGGCGGATCAGGAGCCTGCGGAACCACTAACGTCGCACTCAACCAGCCGGCCTCCGCCTCCACCACCGAGAACGCGGGCACTCCCGCATCCGCCGCGGTCGACGGCAACAGCGGCACGCGCTGGTCGAGCGCGTTCGCCGATCCGCAATGGCTCCAGGTGGACCTCGGCTCCAGCCAGAGCATCTGCCAGGTGGTCCTGCAATGGGAGGCCGCTTACGCGACCGCGTTCCAGATCCAGGTATCCGCGGACGACGCGACGTGGAACTCCATCTACTCCACGACCACCGGCACGGGCGGCACGCAAACGCTGAACGTCACCGGCACCGGCCGGTACGTGCGCATGTACGGCACGACCCGCGCGACCGGCTACGGCTACTCGCTCTGGGAGTTCCAGGTCTTCAGCGCGGGCAGCGGCGGGGGAGGAGGGACCGGCGGCGGCACGTGCTCTGATCCGGTGATCTCCAACTTCCAGCCGGTGAAGGCCTCTTCGTACAACGGCGGCAACGCGCCTGCCGCAGCGCTCGACGGCCGCACCACCACGCGCTGGGAAAGCCAGTACAGCGACCCGCAGTGGCTGTCAGTCGACCTCGGCGGCCCGGCGACGGTCACCTGCGTTGTGCTGAACTGGGAGACGGCGTACGCCACCGCGTACAGCATCGACGTCTCCAATGACGGCGCGGCCTGGAACACCATCTACTCGACCACCACCGGAAAAGGCGGCATCGAGACGCTGAACGTGTCCGGCGCCGGCCGCTACGTCCGGATCAACGGTACCGCCCGCGCGACAGGGTACGGATATTCCCTCTGGGAGTTCGAGGCCCACGGCACCGTCAATACCTCCGGCTCCACTCCCACGATCCTCTCCCCGCCAACCAAGGCCCCTGCGACTACCGGACAGTTCGCCCTCAGCACCCCCGCCGATGCCGCCATGGTCACCGACACGCGCCGGCCGGCCTTCACGTGGGCCGCGGTCTCCGGCGCCGCGCACTATCAGGTCTGGATCAACATCAGCCGCACCGACTACGACTGGACGGCCTCCGGCAACCTGCTCGATTTCTTCACCAAAGTCGCCGAGCCGACCGGCACCAGCTACACCCCGACCTGGGACCTGCCGGACCGCTGGACCTACAAGTGGTTCGTCGTCGCGGTCTCCGGATCCGGCGCGACCACGACCTCCAACATCCGCGGATTCAGCGTCTACCTGCCGACCGTCAGCACCGTCGCCGACGGGGTTCCGGTGATCAACGGGATGCGCGACCTGAACAAGGACGGCGCCATCGAACCCTACGAGGACTGGCACAATCCGGTCTCCATGCGCGTCAACGATTTGCTCAGCCGGATGACGTTGCAGGAGAAGGCCTACCAGATGTTCTACAACAACCAGGCCTATCCGCAGTCCGGCTGGATCTTCGGCCCGGCGCAGCCCGCCGACCTGAACAACTACCTGCTGGCCTCCTCCGGCACCCGGCTCGGCATCCCGCCGATCGCCGCCGGCGACACCATCATGGGTTATCAGACTACGTACCCGGCGCAGAGCGCGCTGGCCGCCGGACGTGACTACCCGCTGGACTACAAGCTCGGCGACATGCAGCGCAAGGAGGAGGTCCAGGCCGGGGCGCGCGGCGTGCTCGGACCGCTGGCCGAACTCGGCACCAAGGTGCTCTACCCCCGCATCCAGGAAGGCAACGGAGAGAACGCCGACGTGGCCGCGGCGCAGGTGCGCGCGCTGGTCGCCGGATTGCAGGGCGGCCCGGAACTCAACGACCAGTCGGTGCTGGTGACCGTCAAGCACTGGCCCGGTGAGGGCGCGGGCGGCGAATCAGGGATCACCTACGACGGGACCACGATCAAGTACACGATGATCCCGTGGCAGGCCGCGATCGACGCCAACGCCGGCAGCGTCATGACCGGTTACGCCGGCGCGACCTACCTCGACCCGAGCGGCGCCGGCGCGGGCAACAGCGCGCCGATCATCAACTACCTGCGGCAGAATCTGGGTTACACCGGGCTGATCACCACAGATTGGCTGCCGTCGGGCGCGTGGGTCAGCGCCGCCCAGGCCGGGGCCGACGTGATGGGCGGCGCAGACCCCGGCGCCGCCGGCTTCTCGATCGACGGCTTCGCATCCAGCGTGCCGCTGAGCCGGATCAACGACTCGGTGACCCAGATTCTCACCGTGAAGTTCAAGCTCGGCCTGTTCGAGAATCCCTACGGCGACCCGGTCAACGCGCCGTTCCGCTTCCATCAGCCCTCGTACGCCGCCCTGGCCAACCAGGCGTCGCGCGAATCGATGACCCTGCTCAAGAACGACGGCGCGCTTCCGGTCAAACTGAATTCCGGGGACAGCATCGTGGTGACCGGCGCCCGCGCCGCGGACGGCCCGGCCTGCTGCCTGTGGACCAGCTACTTCCACTCCGAGTACGGCTCGCTCGACTTCCTCGACGCGATCAAGGCCAGGGCCGCGCAGGCCGGAGTCAACGTCTACCAGGACACCTCACCGACCACGCCGAAACTCGCGATCGTCGCGGTCGGTGAGGCATCTTACACCCACGCCACCAACTGGGTGAAGGAACAGCCGTACCTGCCGCCGGACCAGCTCTCGATCATCCAGAACTTCAAGAGCCAGGGCATCCCGGTGGTGGTGCTGCTCGTGCTGCCGCGTCCCTATGTCATCTCCGACTGGAACGGCCTCGCCGACGCCATCGTGGTGACGTACCGCGGTGGCGAGGAGATGGGCCCGGCCGCAGCGAGCCTGCTCTTCGGCGACTACGCGCCGACCGGCAAGCTGCCCTGGCAGCTGCCCGCCGGCATGGACCAGGTCCTCACCCCCGGCGGCACCGACATCCTCGCCGACGCCGTGGAGAACTGGGACCTGCCCTACGATCTGGGCGCGACCGACGCCCAGCGGACCGATATCAGGGCGCACATCGCGGCCGGCCAGACCGTGCCCACCACCAATGGAAGCCCCCTGTATCCCTACGGCGCCGGCTTGCAGGGCTGGTGAGGTGACCAGGGCTAACTGAAGATCCCCTGACCCGGGGCCAGAATGCCGTGCGGGTCGTACCGATGCTTGGCCGCGCTGAAGAACCGCCACGCGTCGCCGTACTGGATGCGCCAGTCGCGGCTGGTCATCGGTATCGACCCGACCGGGTACTGGGTGCCGCCGAGCGCCTGCGCCTCCAGGTACAGCGCACGGTTGCCTTCGAGCATCGTCGCCGTGGGCAGCGCGTCGGTGTCCGGGGCGGCGGTTCGCAGCACCGCGAACAGGAACGTCAGTTCACTGTCAGGGGTGCGCAGCAGCGGCGCGTGCAGCTTGCCGCTCGGCACCGGATAGAGCAGCACGACGCCGCTGGCCCCGATGTCCGCCAGGGTGAGCTTGTCCATTACTCCGGTGACGTACGCGTCGGTCGCGGCGTCGGGCAGGAAGATGTTCAGCCAAGGGTGTGGGTCGAACCACTCGCCGGTGGACTTGAGGAAGGCGACGGCGGGCGCCAGGTCGTCTACGAAGTCTGTGTAGCTGAAATCCTGGATCTGCGGCGTGCCCTCGTATCCGAGGTCGCCGATCAGCGTCTGGTCGTTCGGCGGCGTGCCGTCATAATAGGCGGTCCCTTCGAGCACGAACTGCCAGCCGCCGCCGGTCACCGCGTTGGCCGCCCCTTCCAGCCAGTCGAACCTGCCGTCGCGCACGACCTTGCGCTGCGCCGCCGTGAGCGCGGACACGGAGGGGAACGTGAGCGTGTACTGCCTGGCCGAGGCGGGCGCCGGGATCAGCGGCAGGGTCGCGCTCGTGATCACGCCGACCTGGCCGAGCCCGGCCAGCGCCGCGTGGAACAGATCGGCGTGGCGCGAGGCCGAGCAGCGGACCACCTCACCGGTCCCGGTGACGACTTCGAGCTCGATGACGTTGTCGACCTGCGCGCCGAAGTGGTGCGTCGTGCCACCCAGGCCGCCGGCCGAGAGCGTGCCGCCGATCGACAGTTCGATGTAGTCGGTGAACACCGGCGGGGTCAGGCCGTGCGCCGTGCTCGCCGCCAGCAGCGCGCTCCACAGCGCACCCGCGCCGACCGTGGCCGTGCGCGCGGCGGGATCTACTGTGATCGAACTGAGCGGGCTCATGTCGATCACCAGGCCGCCGGACACCTGCGCCTGGCCGAAGGTCTGGTGCCCCTGGCCGCGCGGCGCCACCGCGATCCGCCGCGGACCGCAGAACTCGATCATCGCCGCGATGTCGCGCACCGATCCGGGTTCGAGCACCGCGCCGGGCACCCGGTGCACGATGTGCCCGAAGTCGTCCTCGAACGGCGCCAAATCGGCGGAATCGAGCAGCAGCCAGCCGTCCAGGCGCGGCACGTGGTCGAAACCGTCGCCGTGCGCGCCCGCCGTGTCCGACGCCCACGCCCTGGTGGCGTTGTCGAAGCCTGTCACCAGCACACCTGCCCCCACCGTCGCGCCGCCAAGCGCTCGCATGAAGCCCCGGCGACTCAAATCCGCACCCGCGTCCATCCGAGCTCTCCTTTTCCCATCAGGCAGCCTTCTGATAGTGAATACCAGACGGCGACACGCGACGAGGGGATTCCCGATGGCTGTCCAGAGACTTGCCGCACCGGCCCAGCGCGATCGCCTGTGGCTCGACCGGGAAACGGCGCAGGCCAACGCCTACGACGAGATCGGCTCCCGCTACGACGAGGCCTTCCCGCACAAGGAGGGCCAGCTGGCCTGCGCCGAGCAGCTGCTTGAGCGGCTGCGGCCCGGCGCCCGGGTGCTGGACGTCGGCGCCGGCACCGGTTTGCCGACGGCGCGTCAGCTCATCGAGGCCGGCTGCGAGGTCACCTGCCTCGACCTGGCCCCGGGCATGCTGGAACTGGCGCAGCGCAACGTGCCCGGCGCGACGTTCATCCTCGGCGACCTGCTCGACCTGCCCGACGAGCCCGGGCAATACGAGGCCGTAGTCGCTTTCTTCTCGCTGCTGCACCTGCCGCGCGCCCGGGTGCGCACCGCGATGAAGCTGATCGGACGCATCCTGATCCCGGGCGGATACTTCGCCCTCGCCATGGTTGAAGCAGACGTCGATGATGTGGCGATCCCGTTCCTGGGCAGCCGGATCCGGGTCACCGGTTTCCTGCGCGACGATCTACGGGCCCTGCTGCGCGAAACGGGTTTCGAGATCGCGTACGAGGAGGTGGTCTCCTACGCCCCGGAGACCTCCACCGCGCAGCCGGAGATCCAGCTGTTCCTGCTGTGCCGGCAGACCGCCGATCCGGAGCACTGGGGCTAGTCTTACCCTCCGCAGGGCTTGGGCCAGGCGACCTGGGGGAAGTGGACGGATGGACCTGCGCGACCAGTTGTGGTTCCTCAACGAGGCCACGACGCAAATCGGCGCGAGCCTGGACACGGTCGACATCGCGGAGAGCCTCGCCGGGGCGATGGTGCCGCGGCTGGCTGACTTCGCCTCGGTGCACCTGCTCGACGCCCTCTTCGTCGACGGGGCCCCCGCGCCGCCCGCGCCCCGCGCCACCGCGGCCAGCCCGCTGCGCCGCGTCGCCGTCGCGCACGACGAGTCGCCGGCCTTCTGGCGCGACGTCGTACCGGAAGGCGCGGTGCACCAGATGTACCCGGCCGGGCCGGGCTACGAGGCCATGGCGACCGGCGAGCCGGTAGGCCTCGACCGCGTCGACGACATCCACGCGGTCGCCATGTGCCGCACCCACCACACCGGCGACCTGCGGCCGCTGCTCGCGGACCGCGCGTACCTCGCGGTACCGCTGCTCGTGCGCGGGCGGGTGCTCGGCTGCGTCACGCTCACGCGCCGGCCGAACCGCCCGGCGTTCGACGACGTCGACGTGCTGACGGTCTGTCAGCTCGCCGCGCAAGGCGCCCTCGGCATCGACAACGCGCGGCTGTACCGGGCGCAGCGGGCTGCCACCGCCGAACTCCAGCGCGACGTGCTGCCCGCCACCCCGCCGACCGTGGCCGGCGTCGAGTTAGCGCACCGCTACCTGCCCGGCAATCCCTCGGTCGAGGTCGGCGGCGACTGGTACGACACCATCGCGCTGCCCGGCAGCCGAACGGCCATCGTGATCGGCGACGTGATGGGCCACGGCGCGCGGTCCGCGGCGAAGATGGGACACCTGCGCACCGCCGTGCAGACCCTGGCCGCGCTCGACCTGCCGCCCGACCAGATCCTGCGCCAGCTCGACAACCTGGCCCAGCGCCTGGGCGACGACCATCTGGCCACCTGCCTCTACGCGGTCTACGACCCGATCGCGCGCTGCTGCGTCCTGGCCAACGCCGGGCACCTGCCGCCGCTGCTGGTGCGCCGCGACGGCCGGATCGAGCGGGTCGAGGTGCCCACCGGCGCCCCGATCGGCGTCGGCGGCGTCGCGTTCGACACCGTGGAGATCACCATCCGCGACGGCGACACCCTGCTGCTCTACACCGACGGCCTGGTCGAGGAGCGCGGCCAGGACCTCGAGGAGCGCATCCGCGCGCTCGGCGAACGGCTGCGCGCACTCGACGCCCCGTCGCTGAGCCCCGACGCGCTGTGCGACGCGGTGGTCGCGACCGTGGAGCGCGACACATACGAGGACGACATCGCGGTGCTGGCCGCCCGGCTCGGCGGGATCCCGGCGCAGAACGTCGCCCACTGGCTGCTGGCCGCCCAGCCGGTCACCGTCACCCGCGCCCGGCGGCTGGTCGAGCAGACCCTGGCCGCCTGGGGCCTGTCCGCGCTCGGCGAGGTCGCGCAGCTGCTCGCCACCGAGCTGATCACCAACGCGATCAGGTACGCGACCCGGCCGATCGAGCTGCGGCTGCTGCGCACCAGCACCCTGCTGTGCGAGGTGCGCGACGACGACCACTACCTGCCGATCCTGCGCGAGGCCGGCGGCCTGGACGAGAACGGCCGCGGCCTGTTCCTGGTCAGCCGGCTGGCCCGGCGCTGGGGGGTCAGCCGCACGACGCACGGCAAGGTGGTCTGGTTCGAACTGGACCTCGGCGCGGCGGCCGGGCAGGACGGCCGGCCGCCGCGAGAAGGACGCGCCGCGCTCCAGCGCCCGCCCGTCCAATCTCCGCCGAGTTGAATTCCGCCGCCGCTCTTCCGGGTGCTATTCCACCCGTATGGCGGAAGGCGGGCCGGAATGGCTACCGCGCTGATTCAGTCGGAGCCGATTCAGGTAGGCGCAGATTCAGTGCGCTTCCTGGAATTTCACGATGAGATCCTTGGAGACCCGGCCGCGCTCGGAGACTTCGAAGCCCTGGGCCTTGGCCCATTCGCGCACCTCGGAGGTGTTCGGCCCGCCCTGCGCCGGCTTGCGCGCCGAGCCGCCGCGCCCGGCCGCCCGCCCGCCGCGGTCCCGGCGCGCCGCCTCGATGTACTTGGCGAGCGTGTCGCGCAGCTTCTTGGCGTTCTTCTCGCTCAGGTCGATCACATAGCGCGTGCCGTCGAGCCCGAACACCAGCGTCTCGTCGGCCTTGCCCCCGTCGAGGTCGTCGACCAGGGTGACCTCTACTTTCTGTGCCATGGAAATGCGCCTGCTTTCGGTGGAGTATGGTGCCGGGCGCGATCATAACACTCTATCCAAAAGCCTTAGCGTGAAACCCCGGCCGATTATCGGCTCTCCCACAGCCGCCGCTCTTTTCCCGGTACGCCGCGTGCCCATAGACTCACGCGCAGCGGCAGGCCGCGCTCGCCGCCGCACCGGACGGCGGGTGTGTGCAACTTGGTGAACTTTTTGGCCCGGTGATCAGGCCGGGGCTCTGCCTTCACTTGAGTGCGTAGGTGTATACGTTTTGGGATCCGCCGCGCACGACCCCATGGAGGACTAAGTGGTACTGCGTATGGTTCTCGGCCTGGTGCTGACGGCGGCGGCGTTCGCCGTCGCCGGACGCCGCGTCTGGATGCTCGTGCGGCTGGGCCGGGCCGGGCAGCCGGCCGAGCCCGGGCGCACGCAGGACGCCGGGCGCCGGCTGTGGGCGGTGCTCACCGAGGTCTTCGGGCAGCGCAAGCTGCTCAAGTGGACCGGCGCCGGTACCGCGCACTTCTTCGTGTTCTGGGGCTTCGTGATCCTCGGCGCCACGATCCTGGAAGGCTACGGCGCGCTGTTCCAGCGCGACTTCCACATCCCGCTGATCGGCACCGACACCTGGCTCGGCTTCCTCGAGGACTTCTTCATCATCGCGGTCCTGTGCGGCCTGGCCGCCTTCTCGGTCATCCGGCTGCGCCAGTCGCCCGAGCGCGAGGGCCGCCGCTCCCGCTTCTTCGGCTCGCACCTCGGCCCGGCCTGGTTCGTGCTGCTGATGATCTTCAACGTGATGTGGACGCTGCTGCTCTACCGCGGCGCCCAGATCAACACCGGCTACTTCCCGTACCGGCACGGGGCCTTCGCCTCGCAGCAGGTCGGGCACTGGCTGCACCCGCTCGGCCGCACCGCGAACGACGTGCTGGAGACGGCCGGCATCCTCGGCTCGCTCGGCGTCGTGCTCGCGTTCCTGGTGCTGGTCGTCTACTCCAAGCACATGCACATCTTCACCGCGCTGCCCAACGTCGCCTTCTCCCGCCGGCCGCGCGCCCTCGGCCCGCTGCTGCCGGTCTACTCCGGCGGGCAGCCGGTGAACTTCGAGGACCCGGGCGAGGACGACAAGATCGGCCGCGGCGCGATCGAGGACTTCACCTGGAAGGGCCTGCTGGACTTCGCTACCTGCACCGAGTGCGGCCGCTGCCAGTCGCAGTGCCCTGCCTGGAACACCGGCAAGCCGCTGAGCCCCAAGCTGCTGATCATGGGCCTGCGCGACCACGCCCTCGCCAAGGCGCCGTACCTGCTGGCCTCCTCTGACGAGGAGCGCGCCGCGCTGCCGCCGGAGGTCATCGCCGAGACCGAGCGGCCGCTGGTCGGCGGGTCGGACGTCAACGGCGTGATCGACCCGGACGTGCTGTGGTCCTGCGTGACCTGCGGCGCCTGCGTCGAGCAGTGCCCGGTCGACATCGAGCACGTGGACCACATCGTCGACATGCGCCGCTACCAGACGCTGATCGAGTCCGAGTTCCCGCGCGAAGCGCAGACGATGCTGCGCAACCTGGAGCGGCAGGGCGACCCGTGGGGCCGCGGCCAGAAGGCCCGCATGGAGTGGGCCGCCGGGCTGCCGTTCGAGGTGCGCGTCTTCGGCGAGGGCGGCGAGGAGAAGCTGCCCGAGGACGTCGAGTACCTGTTCTGGGTCGGCTGCGCGGGCGCGCTGGACGACAACGCCAAGAAGACCACGCGTTCGGTGGCCGAGCTGCTGCACGAGGCCGGGGTCGGCTTCATGGTGCTCGGCAGCGGCGAGAGCTGCACCGGCGACCCGGCCCGCCGGATGGGCCAGGAGCTGCTCTTCCAGGAGCTGGCGAAGCAGAACGTGGAGACGCTCAACGAGGTCGGCGCCAAGAAGATCGTGGTGACCTGCGCGCACTGCTTCAACGCGATCAGCAACGAGTACCCGCAGCTCGGCGGCACCTACGAGGTCGTACACCACACGCAGCTGCTGGCCAAGCTGGTCGAGGAGGGCAAGCTGGTCCCGGCCAACGAGGTGGACGCGGCGGTCACCTACCACGACCCCTGCTACCTCGGCCGGCACAACCGGGTCTTCAGCCCGCCGCGGGAGATCCTGGGCGCGGTGCCGGGCGTGCGGCTCACGGAGATGCCGCGCAACCGCGAGCGTTCCTTCTGCTGCGGCGCCGGCGGCGCACGCATGTGGATGGAGGAGACGATCGGCACGCGCATCAACGAGACGCGTACTGACGAGGCGCTGAGCACCGAGCCGGATCTGGTCACCGCGGCGTGCCCGTACTGCATCGTGATGCTGACCGACGGGCTCGCCAGCCGCAAGCAGCAGGGCAAGGCGTCGCAGGATGTGCGCGTGACGGACGTCTCCGAGGTGCTGCTGCGTTCGGTGCGTAAGAGTGGCGACGCGTCCGCGAGCTCCACGATCAGCGCAACGGAGTGAAACCACGCCCGGAAAGGAGCGTGGCGGCGGTTAATTGCGAGCGCGGGCGCGCGCGGCGGACGTATCGTCTTCGCCGTGCCGACCGACTCGATCACCGCCGCCACCTCCAGACCGGGCAGCTTGAGGAAGCCCGGTAGTTCCTCGCCGCTGCGCCAACGCCTGCGAGACGCGCTCAGCGGCGCGATCAAGAACCGCGACAAGGTAGCCGTGGCGGCGCTGCGCTCGACCCTCGCCGCCATCGACAACGCCGAGGCGGTGGAGGCGCCGCAGCGGACCGGCGAGCAGCTGGCCATCGAGCAGCTGCGGATCGGCGTCGGCAGCGCGGAGGTCGCCCGCCGGGAGCTGACGGAGGCGCAGATCGAGCGCATCGTCCGCGGCGAGCTGGCCGAACGCGAGGCGGCCGCGCGCGACTACCAGCGCGCGGGAAGGATCGAGCACGCCGAGCGGCTGCGCGGCGAGATCCGGGTGCTGAGCGAGCAGCTCGGCGACCGGCCCGCCGCCCCGTGAGCCTGCGGCCCCGAGCGCCCGGCCCTTGACATTGGTCTAAACCAGCTGGATCGTGTGAGCGACCGGGGATGGGTCCGTGCTCACACGCCAGGAGGCGTATATGCGCATGTCCATGCGCAGACTCACCCTGCTCTCGGCCACCTCGCTGCTCACCGCCTGCGCTCTCGTCGCGCCCACGACGAATGTGCTTCCCACCGCGTCGGGACATGCGCCCGCCGCGGCCCGGGCGGCCACCGCCACTGCGGTCCAGATCTACGGGGCCTGGCACTGCAGCAACGACGCGTGCACCTGGGGAACGGTCCGCACGATCGCGGACTTCGACGCCAACAACCACTGGCTGATCGACCGCGGCGACGGCCGGCCGTCGGTCAACCTGGTGGTGCTCAGCTTCGTCAATCCGCTCAGGCTGCTCGACGGCACCAACGACGCCGGCGACGCGAACGGCGTGCCGGTCGGCATGACGCAGGACATCGTGAACTACTTCACCGGCCACGGAATCCGCGTCATGCTCTCCATCGGCGGCATCACCTACGTCAGCGACTGGGACACGGCGCTGTCGCAGAACCCGACCCTGCTCGGCCAGAAGGCCGCCGCGCTCGCCACCCAGCTCGGCGTCGGCATCGAGATCGACTACGAGAACAGCTCGAGCCCCAACCTGACCGGCCTTCAGGCCTTCATCAACGCCTACCGCGCCGCGCATCCGTACGACGCGACCGGCGCCGACCCCACCGCCCGGCTGACCATCGACGTGGCCGCCGGCGACCGCTGGCTCATCGGCCTGGACCAGTACGCCACGGCTAACTGGCTGACCACGAGCAACCCGGTGCTCGACTACGCCAACGCGATGGTGCCCTCGAAGCAGCCCTCGGCCTCGACGGCCGAGTCCAACTGGCTTGAGCACGTCGACGGCAAGCCCAACTACTCTCCGGCGATCCCGCCGCTGGCCCCGGCCAAGTTCACCGGCTCGCTGTACATCGCCGAGGGCTCGCAGGTGCGGCCGGAGTGCACGAACTTCGCCTCGTCGCTGCAGAACTCGACCAGCTCCTTCGTGCAGACCGTCGCCCCGGCCGGCGCGGGGAGCACGTCCGGGATGCTCGGCTACATGTTCTGGGCGGCGGACACCTCTTCCGCCAGGGGCGTCACCACTGACCCGCCGAACACCTGCCAGGGCGGCGTCGGCGCTGGAGCGACCGCGCTCAGCGTTCCGATCCCGATGCCGGCACTACGGCAGAACTGACCGCGCAGGATGGTCGGCCGCGGCGCAGGCCGACCCCACGCTCGACACCGCAGTCACCCGGCACTGCATTGATCTGACGCTGTATTCGTCTGACTCTGCATTGATCTGACACTGCACTTCATCTGACACCGCATTGATCTGACACCGCATTGATCTGACCAGCGATCAGCGCAACCGGTTGGCCCGCCGTCTGCTGTTGCCGGTCCATGCGCACATCGTCGAGGTTGAACCGCTGCACGATCGTAACCGTGCCGTTCGTCGAACCGCCGTCCACCGCGAAGGCTTCCGCAGCACGGCACTGCACCTGCGCCTGCTGTTCCGCATTCCTCACCACTGGTCCTCTCGCCTGCCCGAATCGGCTAGAGAGCGGGCCTGTGACGCCAGGGGGATGGGTTGCGCAACGCCACAGGCCCGCGGGGAGACGCGGCGCGAGATGTCTGGGTCGAAAGGTCCACGCGCGCCTGCCTTGCGAAACAGGGACCTGCATCCGCATTTGCGTTACATCCCGCTGCGGCGCCGCCTACCCGGCGCTGTCCGACGCCACCCGGCGCTCTGCTCGGTCGCTCGCCCGCCCGCGCGGCCGCCGCCGCGCCCCGGGCGGCCATCGTCGCCCGGTCCTGCGAGGATGGTCCCGACACCAAGATCAAGCCCCGCCCGGGGCGCGAGCAGAGGAGCACCGATGGCCAAGCCGCCCGTTCCGGCGAAGATCGACCAGTTCCTGGCCCAACCCAACCCCGCCGTGATCGCCACCGTGCGGCCCGACGGCCAGCCGGTGTCCGTGCCGACCTGGTACGTCTGGGAGGACGGCCGGGTCCTGGTCAACATGGACGAGGGCCGCAAGCGGCTGGCCTACCTGCGCGCCGAGCCGAAGGTGGCGCTGACCGTGCTCGTGGACGGCGACTGGTACTCGCACATCAGCCTCACCGGCCGGGTCGTCTCGATCGAGGACGATCCGCAGCTGACCGACATCGACCGCATCGCCCGCCACTACGGCAACGAGGGCGGCTACCCGGTGCGTGACCGCCGCCGGGTGAGCGCGTGGATCGAGATCGACTCCTGGCACTCCTGGGGCGGCCACTTCCGCGACGCGGGAGCCTGACGGCCGTGGCGGCGCGGCAGAGCGCGGGGATCCTGCTCTTCCGGCTCGACCCGGACGGGCCGCGGGTGCTGCTGGTCCACCCCGGCGGGCCGTTCTGGGCGCGCAAGGACGAGGGCGCCTGGTCGATCCCCAAGGGGGAGTACGAGCCCGGAGCCGATCCCCGCGCCGCCGCGCTGCGCGAGTTCGAGGAGGAGCTCGGCCGCCCGCTCGCTCCTGCGGACGCGGCGCGGCTGATCGACCTCGGCACGGTCCGCCAGCCCGGCGGCAAGCTCGTCACCGCCTGGGCGGCGCGCGGCGAGCTCGACCCCGAAACCGTGATCAGCAACACCTTCGAGATCGAGTGGCCGCCGCGCAGCGGCCGGCTTCGGCAGTTCCCTGAGATCGACAGGGCCGCCTGGTTCACGATCGAGGAGGCCCGCGTGAAACTGCTGCGCGGACAACTTCCCTTGCTTGACGCGCTACTCGTGCGATTGTCGCAGGTCCCGGACGAGTAGCGGGCCGGGGCGCGGGGCGGGCTCCGACCTGCGAATCAGGACTCTCATTCAAGATTCCGGGCCATTCGGCTGACCGCGCAGGGACCGTGCGACCGATCGTTAAGACACTTCCAAGCCCGCCCGCGGGGTATTCACAGCCCATACGGATCCTTATTAAGGTGGGTCGCCGAGTGACTGTCGGCTGAAACCTGTGAGACGGATGGTGACGGATGAGCGGTCAGGGACTGCGCGGCGCTCACGTGACGACGGAGCGAGGCGGCGGTCCGGCGATGCGCCGGTCGGCCGGCCTCGGGATCGACGCGCGCGCGGCGGGGCACACCCTGCGCGGCGGCAAACAGGTGCTGCGGCCCGTCTCGCTGTCCATCCGCCCCGGCTCCCTGGTCGCGATCATCGGCCCGAGCGGCGCGGGCAAGACCCTGCTGCTCGACGCCCTCGCCGGGGTCACCCTGCCGACCGAGGGCGTGGTGATGCACGACGGCGCCACCTGCCGGCCGCGCGACGACCTCGCCGTCGCGCCGATCGGGTACGTGCCGCAGGACGACATCATCCACCAGTCGCTGCCGCTCGGCAGGACCCTGCGATACGCGGCCCGGCTCCGGCTGCCCGCGCGCACCACGGACGCGCAGATCGAACAGGAAGTCAGCGAGGTCCTCGCCGCCCTCGGACTGAGCGAGCAGGCCGGCACCCGGGTCAGGCTGCTGAGCGGCGGCGAGCGCAAGCGCGCCAGCATCGCGGTCGAGCTGCTCTCCCGGCCCACCGCGCTGTTCCTCGACGAGCCGACCTCGGGGCTCGACCCGGCGATGGCCGCCGACCTGGTGGACCTGCTCGATCGGATCGCGGCGGGCGGCACCACCGTCGTCTTCACCAGCCACAACCCGCAGGACCTGGCCGGCTGCGACCTGGTGCTCGTGCTCGCCGCGCAGGGACAGCTCGCCTTCGCCGGCTCCCCGGCCACCGCGCTGGCGCACTTCGGCGTCGACAGCTTCGACGAGATCTACCGGGCGCTGGCGCGGCAGCCCGACCCACAGATATGGGCCGAACGCCTTCCCTCCGGCATCGCCACCGCCGTGCCGATCCGCGGCACCCGCATGGCGCAGGTCGGCGGCCCGGCGCCGGCGCCCGGCCGGCGGCTCGGCGCGCTCGGCCAGTGGCGGCTGCTCACCCGCCGCAGCCTCGACCTGCTGACCCGCAGCCGGCTCACCCTGGCGATCCTGCTCGGCTCCCCGCTCGTCATCCTCCTGATGTTCCTGATGATGTTCCGGCCCGGGGCGTTCGACTTCGCCGACCCGAGCCCGAACACCTCGATGATGATCCTGTTCTGGATCGCCTTCGGCGGCTTCTTCTTCGGGCTGACCTACGGCCTCTCCCAGATCTGCGACGAGTTCGCGATCCTGCGCCGGGAGCGGATCGTCGGCGTGCGCATCCTGCCGTATCTGGCCTCGAAGTTCACGGTGCTGCTGCCGGCGCTGGCCGCCGTGGACGCGCTGCTGCTGGCGACGCTGAGCGCCACCGGCCGGCTGCCCGCGCTCGGCGGCGCGGACTGGGGCCGGATGTTCGCCACCCTGCTGCTGTGCTCGGCCGCGGCGCTCGCGCTTGGCCTGCTCGCCTCGGCCTCGGTCTCCGCGCCGTCCCAGGCCACGCTGATGCTGCCGATGCTCTGCTTCCCGCAGGTGCTCTTCGTCGGCGCGTTCCTCCCGGTGCCGGTGATGGCGCTGCCCGGGCGGGCGGTGAGCTACCTGATGTCGAACCGGTGGGCGTTCGACGCGCTGGGAACGACCGCGGGCCTGCCGGCGCTGTGGCGGGACGGCGGCTCTCCGCTCGGGCCGCCGCTGCTGGCCTCATACGGGGACACCTTCGACGGCTCGGTCCCCAGGGAGTGGATGCTGCTGGCCGGCTTCATGCTGCTGTTCCTGATCGGGGCCGGCCTGGTGCTCTCCCGCAAGACGCCGCGGCGCCGGCGCACCAGCCGATAGCCCGCCGGGGCGCGACGCCGTGCGACGCGGCGCGCCCTCACCGCGGCCCGCGCGTCCCCCGAACCGTCAGCGCATTGCGACCTCCGCCACCCCGGGGCGAAGAGATGATGAAGATCCTTCCCAGTCCTGGCAGCCTGCTGCGATCCAGCGAGCCCGCCGGATTCCTGACCGAATACCCGCAGTACGAGCGCACCCGCCTGCTCGACGAGGCGCGCCGCACGGAGTACGCCCACCTGGACCGCACCGGCCACGTCTACCTCGACTACACCGGCGCCTGCCTGGCCGCGACCGCGCAGTACCAGGCGCACAGCGAGCGCCTCACCGACCAGTGCTTCGGCAATCCGCACTCGGAGAATCCGGCGTCGCGTGCCTCCACCGAACGGATCGAGCGGACCCGCGCCGCGGTCCTGGCCCACTTCAACGCCGACCCGGCCGAGTACGCGGCGATCTTCACCGCGAACGCCACCGCGGCCTGCCGGCTGGTCGGTGAGTCGTACCGGTTCGAGCACGACAACCGGCTGGTCCTCACCTTCGACAACCACAACTCGGTCAACGGTCTGCGCGAATTCGCCCGGGCCCGGCGCACCGCGGTCAGCTACGTCTCCGGTGACGGCCAGGACCTGCGCACGGACACCGCACTGGTCGAGTCGGCGCTCAGCCGTCATGTCATCGGGCGGCGCGGCCCGGCCGGCCTGTTCGCCTACCCCGCGCAGAGCAACTTCTCCGGGGTGCGCCATCCGCTCGACTGGGTGGAACTGGCGCACCGGCACGGATTCGACGTGCTGCTCGACGCCGCGGCCTACGTGCCCACCAACCGGCTCGACCTGTCCCAGGTGAAACCGGAGTTCGTCACGGTCAGCTGGTACAAGCTGTTCGGCTATCCGACCGGCCTCGGCTGCCTGATCGCGCGCCGCGAAGCGCTCGCGCGGCTGCGCAGGCCGTGGTTCTCCGGCGGCACGATCCAGGCGGTCAGCGTCCAGGGCGACTGGCATGTGACGGCTCCGGACGAGTCGGCGTTCGAGGACGGCACGGTCAACTTCCTCGCCATACCGGACGTCGAGTTCGGCCTGCGCTGGCTGCGAAACCTGCGACTGGACTTGATCGGCGAACGGGTGCACTGCCTGACCGGCTGGCTGCTGCGGCGGCTCGGCGAGCTTACGCACAGCAACGGCGCACCGATGGCCCGCATCTACGGACCGCGCGATACGACAGACCGCGGCGGCACGGTCGCGTTCAACTTTCTCGACCCGCAAGGCCACGTGGTGGACGAACGGCTCGTCGAACGCGAGGCCGCCGCGGCGAAGATCAGCCTGCGCACCGGCTGCTTCTGCAATCCCGGCGCCGGCGAACTGGCCTTCGGCATCGGCCGCAGCGCCCTGCGCGGCCGCATCAGCCGCAGGTCCCGGGGCATCGACGACTATCTTCGTAACCTGCGGCTGCCGAGCGGCGGGGCGGTCCGCGTCTCGCTCGGCCTGGTCTCGAACGTGGCCGACGTCGAGGGCTTCATCGCGTTCGCCGAGCGCACCTACCGCGACCGGCTGGCCACCTCGGAGGGCTTGCCGGCGCGGGAACGCTGCTGACCGCCGTCTGACCTGGGAACACCCCTGTTCTATAACGTTTCGGGCACCAAGCGAAGCCACCCTCAACCGCCGTACCTTGTCAGGCGTCAAGAGAGTGCGAACCCGATGGAACGGGTACGCCGCAGGAAAATGAACGTGCGTACATGCGTGCATTCGTAGACTCACCATCGGGTTCAATGGGGGAGAACCATGCCGAAATCCGCCTTCCATCGCGTATCAGCAATCGTGCTCGCCGCAGGCTCGCTCGCCGCGGCGGCTGCCTGCGGGGGCAACACCGCCCACCCCACCGCCGCACCGAGACCGACCGGAACCGGACACAGTGCTCAGCCGACGCACGCGGCGCCGCGCCCGGTCTACAACGCGACCGTGCCGACCATCAGCGACGGCACCAATCGCGTGCTGATCGACCACACAGCCGTCACCTTTCCGTCCACCGTCACCGACGCGGCGTGGTCACCGGACGGCACCCGGCTCGTCTACGTGGACGGTGACGGCAACATCGCCACGGCCCGGCCGGACGGCACCGACGTGCGGGTGCTGACTCAGTCCAAGCCGGGGATCAAGCGCGCGCAGCCGGCGTTCGAGGACGGCGGCGGTGAGATCGTCTTCTCGGAACGCGGCGCCGACGGAGTCTGGCGGCTGATGGGAGTCGGCGCGGACGGCCAGGACGACCCGGCCGCCGGCGGCCACGGCGAGGCACTGCTCGACAGCATCGGGGACGGCGCCGGAGACACAGCGGCCAGCGCGGTCTACGACGCGGCGGTGCTGAAGTTCGACGGACCCGTCAGCGCTCTGGCATACCAGCACCAAGGGCAGAGCGGGGCGGAGATCTGGATCCTGGACCGCAACCAGCGCGGCCCACAGGGCAAAAAGGCCCGCGACGGCGCGCAGCCGGCGGTTGGGCCCGACGCCAAGCAGCTCGCCTTCGTCGGCGGCGACGGCCAGCTCTACATCGAGGCCCTGCCGATCACCAGCACCACGACCGCGGTTCGCCTCACCGTCGGCGTCGTCGGCCTGACGCACCCGGTCTGGTCGCCCGACGGCTCGCGCATCGCGTTCAGTACTAGCACGAACGTCGAATCGGTGTCCGCGGCCGCCTCCGGCTCGGGCGTCAACCCGCCCACGGTCGAGTCGCCGACCCCCGGCGTCGCCTCATACGAACCGATGACGCCCACCAACGTCCTGCGCTTCGACACCGGAGATCCGATCACCGATGCCGTCGCCGAGTCGAAGGCCTCCTATCAAGCCGCTCCCCCCACCGGCCTGCCGCATGTGCCAACCGGGATCCCGTACGCGTACGTTGTCACGCTGGTGAGCACCGCTGATCCGAACGCGCTGACCGTCGCCGGCCTGGGCATCCCATCCGGCCCCGTGCTGTTCACCCAACCGGACTCGCTGCCCTCCGCCACCGCGGCCGAGCTCAAGCGCCTGCGCGGCCCGGCCAAACCGCCCTACGGCGAGGTTCCGCAGGTGCAGATCATCGGTGACACCGGCGCCGTCTCGGCCGCGATCGAGGCGCAGATCCAGGGCTTCGGCTACCAGACGACACGCCGGCCGGACAAGGACCCGATCGCCGAGGCGGTCACGCTCAACGGCCCGAGTGTGCGGCCGGAGCCGGGCGACCTGACCGTGTACGCGGTCTCGGTGACCGATACGCCCGCGATCCTCTCCCTTGAAGCCCTCGGCCGCGCGGACTCGCTGCTGCTGACCGACAAGGACGCGATGCCCGCGGCCGACCAGCCGATCATCAACCGGCTGGGATCAGCGGGCGCCGGCCGGGTGACCATCGTCGCCGTGGGCGGTCAGGCGCAGGCCGCACTCGCCTCCTCCTGGCCGGGCAAGCCGGCCGCCCTGCCGGTCACCGCGCTCGGCGGCTCGGACGCCGACCTCAACTCGCTGCTGATCGCCGAGCGCTACTCGGACGGCCCGACCGAGGTCGGCCTCGCCGCTACGGACTCCTGGCAGGAGGCGCTGCTCGCGGCGAACAACGGTCCCGAGATGCCGGTGGTCTTCGTCGATCCACAGCAAGGGCTGAGCGCGGACGCGACCAACTGGCTCTCGGCCTCGGCGGCCTCCGTGGACACGCTCGTCGCTTACGGCAGCACCGTGCAGGTACCTGACTCGGTGCTCACCGCTGCGAAGAACGCTCTCCAGGGACCTGCGGGATCGGACTCCGTGCTCAACCCGGGCACGCTTCTACACCTGTGAGCTGAGGGCTGCTTATCCGACGGCTCCGTCGCAGTGACCGTGCTTCAGGCGTACCGCGCTGCACGGTCTTCTGCGGCGGAGTCGTCGTTCAAGAGATACGCAGGGCAGGGTTCGGCAGCCGCCGGAAGCGCGGCGATCGCCTCACGCAATGCGGCGAAGTGCTCGTCTCCCAGCGCATACGGCAGGAACGAGCGCAGCGCGCCGAAGCGGAACAGCACGACCTGCGCGACTTCGAACTCGTACCCGTCGAACGCCGCGACGGCGCCGGTCAGCCCCTCGCTCGATCCGTGCGCCTCGCCGCGGCTGAATCGCGCGTCGGGTACGGCCGCGTCGGTGCCGCGCCTGCCGGTAGGCCGCACCAGGTAAGGGCAGACCATCGCGGCGTAAAGCATGCACGCGTGGTGGCCCGGCGGCTCGACAGTCTTCGCAGCATTGGAATACGGAACCCCGTCGCCTAGTGCCCGTGCGATCGCCGCGGCTTCGTCCCCTGCGACGACCCGCCACACCGGGCCTTTCCCGAGCGGGGTGCCGCAGATCGAACAGCGTCGCTCCACCGCGCACACCAGGATCCGCGCGGTGCTGGTGGCCGCGAAGTCCGGCGTTCCGTTGGACCACGGCGTGATCGCCAGAACCGGGAAGCCGCGAGCGTCCCGCGGTCGTGCGGCGACGGCGGGCGGCATCGGAATCTCATCGAGGCGCATCGGACCATTGAACCGGTTGACGCCCTCGCGCGCAGCCGCGGCAGCACACGAAGTCGTGGCGGGCCGGCTCCGGCGTTATCCGCGGCGGCCCACCGCGGCCAGCAGGCTGTATCGGGCCACGTCACCCCCAAGCGGATCCGGGCGATTGTCGTCCGGGTCGGGACGCCACCGGATCGCGTCGACCAAGCCCGGCGGCAGCAGCTCGTACCCGGCCAGCAGGGCGAGGATTTCGTCGCGGCTGCGGAAGACGCCCGGCTGGCTAGCCTTCGTGTATACGCCCTCTACCTCGCTGACGGTCTCCGGCTGATACTCGTTGGTTCCGTGGCTGATCGCGAGATATGAGCCGGGTACGGTCGCCTCGCGGTACGCCGCTACCAGGCCGGCCGGATCATCTGAGTCGGGAATGAACGGAAGCACCGAGACCAGCAGCACGCCGACCGGGCGGCTGAAGTCGATATGCCCCTCGGCGGCGGCCCCGAGCAGAACGGGCTTCGGGGCGCGCAGGTCAGCGTGCAGTACGCGCACGCGTTCGTCGTCGCGCAGGATGGCCTGGGAGTGCGCCGCGGCGACCGGGTCGGAGTCGACGTAGACTACGCGGGCCTCGGGGTTGGCGGCGTGTGCCACCTCGTGCACGTTGCCGACGGTCGGGATGCCGGATCCGAGGTCGAGGAACTGGTCGATGCCGAGTTCGCACAGCAGCGTGACGGCGCGGCGCAGGAAGGCGCGGTTCGCGCGGACGACGTACGGCGCGTCGGGGAACACCCGCAAGGCCTGCTCGGCCAGCTGCCGGTCGGCCGCGAAGTTGTGCGAGCCGCCGAGGAAGAAGTCGTACATGCGCGCCACGGAGGGGCGCTCGATGTCGATCTCATCGGGAGCCCAGAGGGGTCGCTCCAGCATGGAAACCTCTTTCCGCAGTCGCTCGCGGCGTGACGCGCCGCCGAGTGGCGGCCGCCTGCGGCACGATCATACGAAGAGGTTGGTGTCAGGGCGCGTTCGATGAGCGCGGAAGGCGAACCGGCTGCGCCGCGCCGGTTCGATCGCTCACGTGCGGTGTCCCTCAGCTCTGCGAGAGCGCGGTCACGGTGAGCCGGCCGCCGTCGGTGGACGAGTTGTTGGCGTCGGTCTGCTGGTAGTCGCCGGCCTGGAAGCGGACGTCCATGCCGCGGAACGAACTGGGCACTGGGACGACCGCGCTGCCGTGCCTGCCGCCGTACGTGGCCGTGACGGTCATCTTCATGCCGCTCTGCGTGATCGTGTACGAGAAGGCGGCGTTCATCGGCACACCGGTGAGCACGGTCGCCGAGGTCGAACCGGAAATCGGGTTCTTGCGGGTCACCACGACCAGTTCGCCGTTGTTGCGGTAGTGCAGCATCAGCAGCGGGATCGCGGAGGATGCGCCGCCGCCGTGGATCTGGCCGATCATGATGTCGTTCGCGCTCGGCAGCTTTTGCATGATGAAGGTGCCGGTCAGCGTGTGCGTGCCGGTGCCGGCGGTGAAGTCGGCGGTGCTGACCAGTTCGGTGCGCGGATGCAGCGAATGCGGCGTGTGAGCGCCCTTGGTCGGGGCCCAGAACGTGAGGCTGCCGTCGGCATTGCGCACCAGCCACGGCGCCTTGACCGTCGCGGGGCTGACCTCGGTTGCGGAACCGCACTGGCAGCCGGAGGAGTCGACGGGCAGCGTCAGGTTCCAGCCGCTCAGCGATACGGCGGCGGGGGACTTGCTCGTGGTGTGCGCGGGTGCGGCGGAGGCGGAACCGCTGAGGAACGCGGTGACCGACAGCACCCCGGTCAACGCGAGCGCGCCCGCGCCCGCGACGAGCGCCCGGGGGCGGCGCCCGGTGTTGAACAGAGCCCTGAGATTGTCGTGATCTTTCATCGGCGTGATCATCCCGGTGGTAGTGAGTCGGCCGCCGACCGGCGGCGCGTTGACCGAGAAGGTAGCCTTGCCGAATTTAGTAGTAAACAACGTTTACCAGTTTTTTAGCCAATTCAGCCCGCTGAACGTGAAGCCCCGCAGTCAGCCGCCGCGCACGAACCCTCAACCACTCAATCCGAGCCCACTACCAGCACAATCTCGCGCAGCAGCCAAAAATCGATACCCGATCAGAGGCCTTCCGCGCCATTCACATACTTGAATCCCGCAATTCAAGCCGCAAGTTTCAAAACCCGCGCCCCGCCGTAATATCAGCGTTCCGGCCGCAAACTCCTGAAGCGCGTCGCACCGGATTCGGAAGCCCTGCAGCCTCCTGTGCTCGTTGCCCGGATCCTTACGCTCGCGCGCAAACGCTTGACAGTTCTCTAAGTGAGACGTACACATCTCCTGTTTGGAGAGCGCTCTCCCACGCACAGCACGGTGCCCACAGCGGCACAAGTGTCAACGACGACAACCGGCGCGACCCGCGGCCGAGTTGCGGCACCGCCTTGCCGCCACCCGCCACGGACCCGCGCCGCACCGACAAGCGCGCTGCGCGCTGGAGGGAAAGCACCATGCTCGACAACACGCGTATCGGCCGGCGCGCCGAACGCGGACCGGCCCCGCGCAGGCGGCGCTCGGTCCTGACCACCATGGCGTTGATCGCCGGCGGCCTGACCGGGGCGGCGGCCGCGACGCTGGCCGCCGCGCCCGCGGCCGTGGCCGACCCCGCGCCTCCGCCGCCGTCCGGCTGGACCACGGTCTTCAGCGACGACTTCTCCGGCGCGGCCGGCTCCGCTCCGTCCGCCGCCAACTGGTTCTACGACATCGGCACCGGCTACGGCACCGGCGAGAAGGAACAGACCACCAACTCCACCAACAACGTCTACCTCGACGGCAACGGCCACCTGGTGCTCAAGGCGATCAACAACGGCGGCACCTGGACCTCGGGGCGCATCGAGAGCACCCGGGACGACTTCCAGGCCCCGCCCGGCGGCGAACTGGAGATGACCGCCTCGATCCAGCAGCCGAACCCCGCCTCCGGCCTCGGCTACTGGCCGGCCTTCTGGGCGCTCGGCTCGCCGATGCGGGCCGGCGGCGGCTGGCCGCAGTCCGGCGAGATCGACATGATGGAGGACGTCAACGGCCTGAATGAGGCCTCGCAGACGCTGCACGACTCCGCCAACAGCCCCGGGCACGCCCTGATCGCCTGCCCCGGCGCCGGCTCGACCTGCCAGACCGGCTATCACACCTACTCGGTGATCATCGACCGGACCAACACCAGCGCCGAGCAGATGCAGTTCCTGATGGACGGCGTCGTCGAGAGCACGATCACCGAGTCCTCGGTCGGCACGGCCGCCTGGCAGGCCGCGATCGACCACGGGTTCTTCATCATCTGGGACCTGGCGATGGGCGGAAACTACCCCGACGGCGTCTCCGGCCAGACCACCCCGACCTCTGCCACCACCTCCGGCGCGTACATGAGCGCGGCATACGTAGCCGTATACGAGAAGGGCGGCAACTCGACCCCGACGGCCACGCCGACCGCGACCGGCACGGTCAAGGGAATCAACGGTCTGTGCCTGGCGAACCAGAACTCGCTGAACACCGAGGGCAACCCGATCGGCGTGAGCGCCTGCAACGGCAGTTCCGGACAGACCTGGTCGACGTACAGCGACAACACGGTGCGCGTACAGGGCGGCTGTCTTGATGTCGTCGCGGCCGGAACGACCAGTGGCACCAACGTCGACTGGTACGCATGCAACGGCACCAACGCGCAGAACTGGACCCACCAGGCGAACGGCGAGCTGGTGAACCCGAACTCAGGGCTCTGTCTCACCGATCCGGGCGGCAACACCGGCTCCCGCCTCGACATCGAGACCTGCACGGACTCGGCCCAGCAGCAGTGGACGCTGCCCAGCGGCGGCACCGTGAACACGGTCACGGTCACCAACCCGGGCAACCAGACCACGACGGTCGGCGCCGCCGCCAGCGTGCAGATCCACGCCTCCGACTCGGCCAGCGGCCAGACGCTGACCTACAGCGCGAGCGGCCTGCCCGCGGGCCTGTCGATCAACGCCTCGACCGGCCTGATCTCCGGCACCCCGACCGCGACCGGCACCTCGAATGTCACGGTGACCGCCAAGGACGGCACCGGCGCCACCGGCTCGACCTCCTTCACCTGGACGGTGAACGCCAGCGGCGGCGGCACCTGCGGCACGACGAACATCGCCCTCAACAAGACCGCCACCGCCTCCTCGACCGAGAACGCGAGCTTCCCGGCGCAGAACGCGGTCGACGGCAACACCGGCACCCGCTGGTCGAGCGCATTCTCCGACCCGCAGTCGCTCGAGGTGGACCTCGGCAGCACCCAGTCGATCTGCGGCGTCTCGCTGAACTGGGAGACCGCGTACGCGACGGCGTTCCAGATTCAGACCTCCAACGACAACAACACCTGGACCACGATCTACTCCACGACCACAGGCACCGGCGGCACGCAGAACCTGACCGTGTCGGGATCAGGCCGCTACATCCGCATGTACGGCACCGCGCGCGCTACACAGTGGGGCTACTCGCTGTGGGAGTTCCAGGTCTTCGCGGGCAGCGGCGGAAGCGGCACAGGTACTCCGGTGACAGTCACCGCGTCGCAGTACGCCGCGCAGAACTCCACCGGCACTGAGGCGACGTCAGACACCGGTGGCGGCCAGGACGTCGGCTGGATCAACTCGGCGAGCTGGCTCCAGTACAACAACGTCAACTTCGGCTCCGGCCTGTCCGGCAACGTGACCGCGCGCATCGCCTCGGCGGTGTCCGGCACGAACATCGGCACGATCCAGTTCCGCCTCGACTCGCTGACCGCCACGCCGTTCGCGACCGTCCCGGTCGGCGGCACCGGCGGCTGGCAGACCTGGACCACGGCCGGACCCGTGACGGCGTCGCCGGTCCCCACTGGAACCCACACGCTGTATGTGACCTTCACGACGAGCACCGGCGGCAACTTCGTCAACGTCAACTGGTTCACCTTCAGCTGAGGTACCCAGGCGCAACACGCGCAACATGCGCAAGCTGAGGGGCGCGGCCTGTAGAAGGCCGCGCCCCCGCCGTAGCAGTGGCCGTGGCGGTCCCGATTGCCACTGCCGATCCCGGCCCGAAGCACGCGCCGCTGTCTCAGCTGTCGAAGGCGGTCGCCCGGGCCGTCTTTTCCCACGTGGCGATTTCCGTGCGTACGGACTCCAGGTGGGCGAGCAGCGCGTCCACGGAGTCGTCGCCCAGCGGCAGCCGCAGCGGGGTGTGCTCCGCCTCGAGCGCTGCGATGACCGCCTCGGCGGCCTTCGCGGGATCGCCCGGCTGCGTGCCGTCGCCCGTCGCGACCATGCGCCGCGTCTCGCCGGAAGTGGAGTCGTAGTCGTCGATCTGCCCGCTCGTGCTCGCGTTTCCGAACAGCCCGGTGCGGAACGCGCCCGGCTCCACGATGAGCACCTTGATGCCCAGCGGCCGCAGTTCGTCGGCCAGCGCCTCGGAAAGCCCCTCCAGCGCGAACTTCGTGGCGCTGTAGGCCCCGAAACCGGCGAACGACAGCTGCCCGCCCATGCTGCTCAGTTGCACGATCGCTCCCGACCGCCGGGCGCGCATGTGCGGGAGGGCGGCGCGGATGAGCGCGGCCGGACCGAAGAAGTGCAAGTCGAACAGGTCACGCAGCTCGTCGTCAGCGGTCTCCTCGACCGCGCCGACGTGCGTGCGGCCCGCGTTGTTGACCAGAACGTCGATCCGGCCGTGCCGTGCGATCACGTCGTCGATGACTGCCTGGCCCGCTGCCTGGTCGGTCACATCGAGCCGTAGCGCCTCGACGCGATCGGGGTGCGCGGCGACCAGATCGGCAAGCGCTTCCGGTCGCCTCGCGGTGGCCACCACGATGTCGCCGACCGCCACCGCGGCCTCGGTGAACGCCCGCCCGAAGCCACTGTTCGCGCCGGTGATCAGCCACACCTTGTTCATTTGGGACTCCTCGTCGATCCGTTCCGCCTTCGCTACGAGTCTGCGGCCTGGATTCCGACGCGGTCCAAGATCTTTTGTTATAACCGATGGTTATGGACGTGCATGGCAGAGATCTGCGGTACTTCGTGGCGGTCGCCGAGGAACTGCACTTCACTCGAGCGGCGGAGCGGTTGTTCGTGTCCCAACCGGCGCTGAGCAAACAGATCCGTCTCTTGGAGAAGCATCTGGACACGGCACTGTTCACGCGCGATCGGCGAGCAGTCCAGCTGACGCCCGCCGGCGAGGCGCTGCTGCCGCACGCTCGACGTGTCCTCGAAGCCTGGGACGATGCGAGCGCCGCGCTGGAAGCGGCGAAAGCGGTCGCAGACTCCACGCTGATCATCGGCATGAGCACCAGTCCCGGACGCGGTGGCATGCTGCCGGCCATCCGGTCGCGCTTCACCAGTGCGTTCCCCGGCGCACGGCTCGAACTGCGGCAGGTCGGCTGGGAGGACCCGACCGCAGGACTCGCCGACGGCTCGAGCGACGTCGCATTCGTCTGGCTGCCGATTCCCGATGAACACCGCTATGAACGAATCATCATGGCCGCCGAACCCCGACACGTCGCCCTCCCCGACGGTCATCCCCTCGCCGCAAAGCCTGACGTCGTAATGTCCGACCTCATCGACGAACCCTTTCTTGCTCTGCCCGAGACTGCGGGACCGCTGCGAGACTTCTGGCTTGCGCTCGACGCACGTCCCGACGGCGCCGCGCGCATCGGTGCCGTCGTCAACAATCCCGACGAGACCTACGAAGCGCTTGTCGACGGCCGTGGCGTGTGTCTTGTCGCGTCCGGCAACGTGCCACTGCTCACTCGGGGGGACGTCGTCACGCGCCCAGTCGTCGACCTCGCTCCGTGCCACCTGGCGCTGGCTTGGCGCAAGGAGGATGCGCGGCCGCTGGTGAGAGGCTATGCGCGAGCCGCAGCCCTCTTCCTCGGACGCACACAGGCTGACCCGAGTTTGTAGCGCGTGCGGATTGCCGAGCATGGCCGGGAGGAGAAACGCGGTGAGATGAGTGGCGCGTCCGCCGGGTGGTGGGTGGCGGTCGTCCGGTCACGCCGGGCTGGTCGGCGAACTGGGTGACTGTCGTCGGGCCACGCCGGGCTGCTGGTGACGGCGATGGTGGCGGTCGTCAGGTCACGCCAGGCTGTCGGCGAACTGGGTTATCGCCTTGAGCGTCGCGGCCGGCTGCTCGATGTGCGGGAAATGGCCGGCCTCGGGTATCGACTCGAAGAGCGCTCCGGGGACGGACTGCGCGAAGGCGCGACCGTATTCGAGGTCGGCGATCCGGTCACTCTCGCCCCAGACGAACAGCGCGGGAGTCGTGATCGCCGAAAGGCGCGCACGCAGCTGCGGGTCGAACATCGACGCGCCGCCGTAAAGCTGCACCGCCGCGCGGTTGGCCGCCATGGCCGCCAGGCGCTCCGCCGGAAGTGCCGCTGGGTCCAGGCGGTACGGGGCCGGGTCGTGGTAGGCCAGCGCGAGCAGCTGGTCCGGGGCGGCATCGGCGGTCTCGGCGATCGGGTGGCCCTCCACCTCGATGCCCACGGCGTTGATCACCACTATGCCGGCGAGCCGCGGGGCGCTGGTGCCGAGTGCGAGTTGCGCTGCCACCCAGCCGCCGAGCGAGTTGCCCGCGACCAGGACGTCGATCAGCCCGAGGCGCTCGAGCAGCGCTTCGTAGACCGAGGCGAGGCCGGGCACGCTGTCGAGATTTGCGGCACGTGGTGTGCCCTCGAAGCCGGGATGCGTGGGAGTAAGCACGCGTATGCCACCCTCTGCCGCGAGCGCTTCGGCGAGATTCGCGACGGAAAGCGGACCGGCACCGCCGTGCAGCAACAGCAGCGGTCTGCCCTGACCGCGATCGTCGACCGTCAGGTCTACTTCGCCGATTCCGGGCACGGACAGCTGGTACGTGGACTGAGTCATGGTTGGCTCCTCAGGCTTCTGGGTCGGCGGCGTACGTGGTCGCCGGGACGGTTTCGTAGCGGTTCATCACGTCGGCGACCACTTCATCGTCGAGCGGCTGTCCGGAGGCGAGCATGTCGCGCAGATCGCGGAAGTACTGCACGTACAGGTCCGGCGTGAAGGTGTTGATCATGATGAGTGGGTGCGCGCCCGGATTGGCGAAACTGTGCGGCGCACCCGGCGGCACCATGACCAGCGAGCCGGCCGGCGCGTCGTGCACCGCGTCCCCGACCGTGAACTGCGCGGTGCCGGAGACGACGAAGAACCCTTCGTCGTGCCGGGCGTGCCGGTGCTGCTGCGGCCCCGGCGAATGCGGTGCGAGGGTGATCTCGGCGGCGCCCAGCCGGTGACCGGTCGTGCTGCCGTCCTCGAGGATCCGGATCTGCGCGGGGCCGAGCTTGATGACCTCGCCGTCGTCGGGTCCGACGACTGATACCTCTGGCACCCCGGCCATGGACGCCTCCTTCGTGAGAGTTGACTCTCACGAAGTTACCCCGGTTCGCACTTTCGTGCAAGTCAACTCTCATGAAGAGAGAAGACTTTGACGAATCGGCTTCGGCGCGCGACGATGGTCACGTGACGCAGACTCGGCAACGCACGGAAACCGAGGAGACGGCGCCCGAGACGGCGCATCCCGAACTCGGCGGTCGGCGCAGCAATCAGAAGCTGCGCACCCGCAACGCGATCATCGCCGCGACCCGCGAGCTGATCCGCGGCGGCGGCGAGGTGACCATGCCCGCGGTCGCGCAGGCGGCGCTGGTCTCGGAGGCGACCGCGTACCGGTACTTCCCGGATCTCAGCACGCTGCTGCGCGAGTCGTTCACCGGCCTGCTGCCCGAACCGGCCGAGGCGATGGCTCCGCTGGCCGACAGCGCCGATCCGGTGGAGCGCATCGAGCACGCGACCCGCTTCCTGCTCGGTCACGTGTTGTCCTACGAGGGCGCGGTGCGCGCGATGATGTCGGCCGCGATAGCCGATGGCCAAGGTGGCGCGATCCGTCCGGGACTTAGGTTTGGACTCATTGACACCGCGCTCGCGCCCCTGGAACATGCTACGGGTCCGGGCGGCGCCGCCGAGAGCGCTTTGGCCCTGGTCCAGCTCAAGCGAGACCTCGCGCTCGTGGTCTCCGCCGAGGCGCTGTTCACCCTGACCGACCTGTGCGGCCTGTCGCCGGACGAGGCGATCGACAGCGCCGTACACGCGGCACGCGCGCTCACTCGGGCAGCCGTGGAGTCCAGCTTTCGATCGCCCGAGTGAGCACGCCGCGCCGCATTCCGGAGGCGTCGCAGGACGCTTACGGAAGCAGTACTACCTTGCCGTGCGCGTGGCCCTGCTCGACCAGCTCGAACGCCGCGCGGACCTCGTCCAGCGGGAACGTCGCGGCGATCGGCACTTCGAGTTCGCCGTGCGCCACCAGGTTCGCCAGCTCGGACACCACCTCGATCGTGTCCGCGGCGCCGTTGCCTTCCGCCTTCACGCCGTACTCGGCCGCGGCGGCGAAGTCGATGATCGTATCGATCCGCTTCGCGTCAACGCCCAGATCCAGCGCCAGCTTCACGTAACCGTCGCCGTGCGTGTCGATGAACGCGTCGATCCGCGCCGCCGTCTCGCGCAATCGTTCGGCCAGGCCGTCGCCGTACTCGACCGGCTTGACTCCATGACCGGCCAGCCAGGCGTGGTTCGCCCGGCTCGCGATGCCGATCACCTCGGCCCCGGCGCGCCTGGCCAGCTGCACCACCAGCGAACCCACGCCGCCGGCCGCGCCCGAGACCGCGACCGTGTCGCCGGGCTTCAGCTCCACCGCCCGCACCGCCGCGAAGGCCGTCGTCCCGGCGACGAACAGCGAGCCGGCGACCTCCCACGGCACGTTCTGCGGCTTCGGCGCCAGCTCGTCCGCCCGCACGACGACGAACTGAGCGTGGCTGGCCCGCCGGTTCGTGAAGCCGAGCACCTCGTCGCCGACCGCGAACCCGGTCACGCCCGGCCCCAGCTTGGCGACCACACCTGCCAGGTCGCTGCCCTGACCCGACGGGAAGTCCGCGGGCCAGCGCTCGTGCATCATGCCCGTGCGGATCTTCGCCTCGCCCGGGTTGATGCCCGCCGCCTTGACCGCGACCAGCACCTCTCCCGCACCCGGCTCGGGCAGCGGTACTTCCACCACGTTCAGCACGTCGATGCCGCCGTACCGATCGAATCGCACTGCCTTTGACATGGCCGTACTCCGTTCCAGTCCCGTGTCCTACGCGCGGTCCGGCTCCGGCGGCTTTGCCAGCCCCGAGCGAATCCGTGCGATGAGGGAGCCCAACTGGCCGAGCGATTCGGTCGACAACACCGCACCGAGCCGCAGCTGCAACTCGTCGTCCACCACCACACCGGCCCCGGCGAGCGCTTCCGCGCCCTCGGGGGTCAGCTCGATGATCGACGAGCGGCGATCGCCGGGGTTGCTGCGCCGTGCGACATGGCCGCGCCGCTCCAACCGGTCCACGGCCTTGCTGGTGCCGCCGACCGTGATCGAGAGCTGCTCGGCGATGTCGTACACCCGGCACGACGCCGTGCGCGCGACGACCTGCATCACGTCGAAGTCGCCCATGGAGATGCCGGGCGTCTCGCGCAGCCGCCGGTCAACGGCGTCCCACAGCTCGATCTCGAGCCGCACGATGTCGCTGAACAGCTGCCTCAGGCCGTCCGACGCGTTGCTCGCCATGGCCGCGCTCCCTCCTTACATTCCACGGAACTAGATTCCTTGGAATCTTATTCCTGGGAATCGTTCTGGTCCGTCTGCCGGCGCGCCCGGGTCGGGACGCTCAGGCCAGTGCACCGATCCGATCAACCTCCTCGGGGGAGAGGCGCAGCGCCGCGGCGGCGACGTTCTCCTGCAGATGCGCCAGGTCGCCGGTGCCCGGGATGGCCAGCACATGCGGACCCTGATGTAGCGTCCAGGCGAGCTTGACCTGCGCCGCGCTCGCGCCGTGTGCCTCCGCGACGCGGAGCACCTCCTCGCTCTCGTGACTGCTGTCCGTCGCCGCGCCCCCTTCGCGCCGCTCGCCCGAGATGGCGAAGTAGGGCACGAACGCGATGCCCTGTTCGCCGCACGCACGCAGCACCTCGTCGTGTTCCCGCACCTCCACGTTGAACCGGTTCTGCACGCACACCACGGGCGCGATCGCCTGGGCTTCGGCGAGTTGCGCCAGGTTGACGTTCGAGACGCCCAGATGTCGGATCAGTCCAGCCTCACGCAGTTCGGCCAGCGCGCCGAAGTGCTCCGCGATCGACTCTTGGCGCATCCGGCGCAGGTTGACCACGTCCAAGTGGTCGCGGCCGAGCTGGCGCAGGTTCTCCTCGACCTGGCCACGCAGCTGCTCGGGCGTGGCCGCGAACCAGTCGCCGGACGGATCGCGGCCCGGGCCCACCTTGGTGACGATGACCAGGTCTTCCGGATAAGGGTTCAGTGCGCTGTTGATCAGCTCGTTGGCCGAGCGCAGCGGGGAGAAGTAGAAAGCCGCGGTGTCGATGTGGTTCACGCCGAGCTCGACCGCGCGCCGCAGCACGCTGATCGAGTTTCGCCGATCGCGCGGCCGGCCCAGGTCGAAGCCCGCGGTGCCGGTCAGCCGCATCGCGCCGAAGCCGAGCCGGCTGACGGTCAGGTCGCCGAGCTTCCAGGTGCCGGCCGCGGCCGCGGTCATCGTGTTCGCATCCATGATCGAAGTCTGCCACGACCCGCCGCGCCCGGGTTCCGGTCCGTCCCCGGATCCGGGTATCCGCAACCTGACGGACGGTCACTTCCGTAAGCCGATCTTAAGCGGGATATACCGGTCAAGATCCAATGGCCGGCAACCGTTGACGCCGCCGCCCGGGCTTTCCATACTCGCTGCAACCGCAGTCCGTAAACGCTTCCGGTCGCGTGCGGCGCCACGCGACCTCACCCACGGCGACGCGGTCCGCGCCCGCACGAGCAGAGCTGCCTGCGCGCCTGCCCGTGCGTACCGACAGAAGGAGATGTGCCCTCTCATGCTCTCCCGCAGGAAGTTCATCGTGGCGTCCTCCGCGCTGGTCGGCGGCGCCGCGACGGCCGGCGTCCTGTCCACCCGTGCCTCGGCCACCGCACCCACGCTCAACATCGCGCTGCAGAACGCGACGACGTCGAACACCGTCTACGCCTACATCACCGGACTGGCGATCGACAACGGCAACGCCCTCTACCTCCTGCAGGCGGACGGGCACACGCCGTACTACCCCTCCTCGCCGAGCTCCACCGGCGCCCCGCTCGGCGCGAACTGCGCGATTCCGCTGGGCGCGCCCGGTTCGACCGTCACGGTCACCATTCCGCACCTGGCCGGCGCGCGGATCTGGTTCTCCATCGGCGCGCCGATCACCTTCCTGCTCAACCCGGGTCCCGCGCTGGTCGAGCCCTCGGTCACCAACCCGAGCGACCCGAGCATCAACGTGATGTGGGACTTCTGCGAGTTCACCTATAACAGCGCGCAGATGTTCGCGAACATCAGCTACGTCGACTTCGTCTCCATCCCGATCTCGCTGACGCTCACCAACTCCTCGGGTGGCCAGCAGCACGTGTCCGGCATGCCCGCGAACGGACTCGACACGGTCTGCAACGGCCTCATCGCGCAGAACAACGCCGACGGCGCCGGCTGGAACAAGCTCATCGTCACCTCGGGCGGGCGCAACCTGCGCGCGCTGAGCCCCACCAACGGCATCGTGATGAACTCGTCGCTGTTCTCCGGTTACTTCAACGGCTACCTGAACCAGGTCTGGTCGAAGTACTCGACGACGCCGCTGACCGTGGACACGCAGGCACAGTGGGGCACGGTCACCGGTCAGGTCTCAGGCGGCCAGCTGAACTTCGCGGGCGTCGCGAGCTACGGCATGCCGTCCTCGGCCGACATCTTCAGCTGCAACTCGGGGCCTTTCGCCCCGGGCTCGGCCGAGAAGAATGCCATCAGCGCGCGGATCAGTGCCGCGCTCAACCGCTCCACGCTGCTGGCCGACGCGAACCAGCCGGACGGCGAGAATCCCGCGAACTACTACACGAACGCCGTGACCAACCACTACGCGCGCATCGTGCACGCGGCGAACCTGGACGGCCGCGGCTACGCCTTCCCCTACGACGACGTGGCGCCCAACGGCGGCACGGACCAGTCCGGCGCGGTCAACGACCCGAACCCGGTGCTGCTGACCGTCGCGGTCGGTGGCGGCAACGCGTCCGGGGGCCCCGGTCCGAGCCCCAGCCCGAGCGCGTCCGCGACCGGCGGTGGCGGTGGCGGTGGCGGCACGATCAGCGCCTTCTCCACGATCCAGGCCGAGAACTACAGCTCCCAGTCCGGAACGCAGACCGAGGCCTGCTCCGACACGGGAGGCGGACAGGATGTCGGCTGGATCGCCAACGGCGACTGGCTCGGCTACGCGAACGTGGACTTCGGCAGCGGCGGCGCGACCCAGTTCAGCGCGCGGGTGGCGTCCGGCGCCGCCAGCGGTGTCAGCGGACTGGTCCAGGTGGCTCTGGACAACCCCGGCGCGGCGCCGATCGGCAGCTTCGCGATCGCCAACACCGGCGGCTGGCAGAGCTGGCGCACTGTTCCGGCGAACATCAGCCGGGTGACCGGAGTGCACACGGTGTACCTGACCTTCGCGAGCGGCCAGCCGGCCGACTTCGTGAACGTCAACTGGTTCACCTTCGGCTAGCCGGGGCCGGGCCGTGTGGCCCGGGCCCGAACGCCGGTCGCCGAGTGCGCGGCGACCGGCGTTGCAGCCTTAGTTGCAGCAGCCTTAGTTCGAGAAGTCCTGCGTCATCCACACCGTGCCCGAGCTGTCGCGGAACACTGCGATGCCGATGTGGTGGAAGGAACTGCTCAGGATGTTCTGGCGGTGACCGTCGTTGGGCGGCTTCTCATCGAGCATGCTCTGCGTCAGGCCGACGGCCATCTGCGCGATGGCGGACTGCGTATCCGACACCGGGCCGCCCTCGCCGATGTTCTCGCCCGCGCTGGTCCACTGGACCCCGGCGGCGGTCTCGCGGTCTCCGAGCGGGGCTTCGCCCGGGCACTGGTGGGAGAGGCCGCAGCCGCCGGCCATCGTCTGGTTGTGCGTGGTGGCGCTGCTGGTGAGCCCTGACGTGATCGTGTACGCCGGCAGTCCGGCCTGGGCCCGCGCCTGATTGATGAGGTCGAGCACCTGCTGCACCGCAGTGCTCTCGTTCGTGCCGTTCGCCACGGCGGTGGTCGTGTTGGTGACCCGCGGCTTCTGCGCCGGAGCTGAGCTCGGGCTCGGCTTCGCGGGGCTCGGCGAGGTCTTGGGACTCGCCGCGGCGCTCGTCGCGGCCGCCGCAGAGGAAAGTGGCGCGCCGGGGGAGAGGGATACCAGCCCGGGCGCCGAGCTCGACAGTGCGCGCGAGGACTGGCTGGTGGTCGGCGCGTCCGTGCCCATCGAGCGCACCGTCACGATGCCGGCGCCGGCGGCTGCGGTGATCACCACCGCGGCGATGATCGGCTTGACTGCCAGATGGCCCAGGTGCCCGGCGTGCGGGGCGACTCGGTGCGACGACGTTCCGTGCTTGGCGCGCTGCCCGGGTATTCGGTTGCCGGAGCCGGAGCCGTTCGGCGCGGGGCTTGCGGACGGCGCCGAGCTCGTCGGCAGGTGGGTCACGCCCTGCATCGCCCCATGCGTCGAGGCCAGCATGTAGGCGGCGTAACCGGCGGGCAGCGGAACGAGGCTCAGGCCGGCCAACAGCCGCTCGGCGGGTATGAGATCCGCCTCCGCGCTCGCGCAGTAGCCGCATTCGCGGATGTGCCGGGCGAACCGCTTGCGCCACAGCGGGGACTCCTCGCCGCGCCAGGAGAACATCGCCTCCGAAAGGCCCGGGCAGCGCGGCCTGGTGGTGAGCGCGCGCACGACCAGCCGGGCGCCGTCGAGCTGCGCCTTCATCCGGGCGATCCGCACCGTGACGTGGTGCGGGTCCAGATCCAGCGCGGAGACCAGCTCGCCGCGGGTCAGATGGCCGGCGTTGACCAGCCACCACAGCGACAGCAGGTGCCGGTCGTCCGGGTCCAGCCAGCGGGTGGCCAGCGCGACCTCGCGGCGCTGGCCGGAGAGCCCGAGCTCGACCAGCGTGAGGTCGACGAAGTCCGCCCCGGGGTCGGCCAGTTCGGCGATCTCGTCGAGCCGCGCGGTGTCGCGGTGTGTGCTGGCGTGCTCGCGCACCTGGTTCATCGCCACCGCGACCAGCCAGGAGCGGAAGCGTTCCGGGTCGCGCAGCCCGCCGAGGCCGCGCACCACGCGCAGCATCGTCTCCTGCACCACGTCGTCGACGTCGGCGTGCCGGGCCAGCGCGCGGCCCACGATGTTGTACACCAACGGCAGGTACTGCGCGACCAGCTCGTCCAGGGAGTCCTGATCCCCGGAACGTGCAGCCGTCACCAGCCACGCGTCCGTCTGCCCGACCATTCGCTCAACCTCGCCTCAGACCGCTTCCGTCCCCCTTCAGTCTTGGAGACCCCCAAGCTAGGGGCCGGGTCACAGAAATTCCACGCCCGGCTTGCAAAATCCGCCCCAGGGATTCGTCACACCTGCGCGCGGCGGCCCACTTGCGCTCTTACTCAGCTGACGTAGAATTTACTCATGCAAGTAAAATACGGGGACGCGGCCGCAGCGCCGCAGCGCTCGCTCGCCTCGGACGCGCGGCGCGGTCAGATCATCGCGGCGGCGATCGAGGTGCTGGCGGAGAACGGGTACGCGCAGACCACTTTCGCCCGCATCACGCGCAAGGCCGGGATCTCCAGCACGCGCCTGATCTCGTACCACTTCGGCACGAAGGACGAGCTGATGGACGCCGTGCTCGTCGATGTCGCCGTGCGCATGCAGACGGCGATAGCCGAGCGCACGGCGGCCGAGTCGACGGCGGCCGGGAAGCTCAACGCGCGGATCGAGGCGGAGCTGGAATGGATCGCGGGACACCTGCCCGCGGTGCGCGCGATGTACGAGATCTGCATGAACGCGCGCGGGGACGACGGAACCCTGCGCTTCGGCGTCGAGGCGACCGCGCAGGCCAACGTCAACGAGCTCGAGCCGATCCTGCGCGAGGGGCAGCGCAACGGGGAGTTTCGCGAGTTCGACAGGGTGCTGATGGCGTTGACCCTCAAAGCGGCCATCGACGCGGCGATCGCCAGGATGACCACTGCGCCGCGCCTGAGCCTGGCGGAATGCGTGCGGGAGCTGACCACGCTTGCCCGGCTCGCCACACAGCGCGAGGACGACACGCAACGGGACCACAAGTGACCGCCCCGAGGCCTGCGGTGCGCCGCAGCCGCCGGGCCACGCTGCTCATCGCCCTGTGGGACATCGGCGCACCGACCGCGCTCTACTACGGTCTGCGCGCGGCTGGGGTGAGTGTGTTCTCGGCGCTGCTCGCCGGCGCGATGCTTCCGGCGCTGAGCACCGCGGTGCAGTGGATACGCCAGCGGCATCTCGACGCGCTCGGCGGCTTCGGCGCCGGCATGATGCTGATGAGCCTGATCGTTTCGGCGATCGGCGGCAGTCCCCGGTTCCTGCTGGCCCGGGACGGCTGGGTCACCGGGGTCGGCGGCCTCTGGTTCGCGGCGACGGCGCGAGCGCGCAGACCGCTGGTATACCTGAGCGCGCAGCCGCTGTTCGACGGCCGGTTCCGCTCGGACGGCACGCCGTGGGACGTCCTCTGGGAACACGAGCCGAGGTTCCGCCGGATCTGGCGCGTCTCCACGGTGATCTGGGGAGCGACCATGCTCGCCGACGGCGCCGCGCGCATCGCCATGGCCTACACGCTGCCGGTCGATTCGGTGCCGGCCCTCGGCGCGCTGCTGTGGCCGATCACGATCGGCTTCCTGCAAGTGGTCAACGGCGCCTATTACGAGATCGCCGGGCTCTGGCGGATCACTTCCGGCCGGGTCCGCACCGGTGACTACCGCGTCGATGAGGCCGGTACCCCGGCGGTCGGCCCGGAACCGGCCGAACCGGCTCGAACCTAATCCGCGAGCGAACCAGCAGCTCAGAACAGTATTGCTCGCGTGTATACACTCAGTGTATTCTCGCCGCATGAGCGTTCCTCTGACGCTGCTCGGCCTGCTGGACCGGGAGCCGAGCCACGGCTACGACCTCAAGCGGGACTACGACGCATTCTTCGGCCGCGGCAAGCCGCTGCCGTTCGGGCAGGTGTACTCGACCCTCGGCCGGCTGGCCCGCGACGGCAAGGTGACGGCGGGTGAGGCGGAGCCCGGCGACGGCCCGGACCGCAAGCGCTACGCGATCACCGAGACCGGTCGCCGCGAGGTCGAGTCCTGGCTCGCGCAGCCGGCCGAGCCCGAACCGCACCTGCAGACCGTGCTGTTCGCGAAGGTCGTCCTCGCGCTGATGCTCGGCCACCCGGCCGCCGACTACCTCGACGCGCAGCGCGCCGCGCATCTGCGGCGGATGCGCGAGCTGACCGAGCTGCGGCGCACCGGCCCGACCGTCGACGTCCTGCTGGCCGACTACGGCCTCTTCCATCTCGAAGCCGACCTGCGGTGGATCGACGCCACCGAGGCGAGGCTCGGCTCTCTCGCGGAACTGGTCCGCACCACGGAAACGGGGAAATCATGAACGACGGGGCCTCAACGACCGCGGGCCGATCCGGCCTGCCCTCGGCCGAACCCGCGCCGCCCGGCGCCGCGCGCGGCAGCATGCTGGAAGCCCGCGAGCTGTTCCGCTCCTTCGGCCACACCCCCGCGCTGCAGGGCGCGAGCCTCACCGTCGCGCAGGGCGAGGTGCTGGCGGTGATGGGCCCGAGCGGTTCGGGCAAGTCCACGCTGCTGCACTGCCTGGCCGGGATCTACACGCCCGACCGCGGCGAGGTGCGGTTCGACGGCCGGCGCATCGACACCCTTAGCGAGAACCAGCGCACCGAACTGCGGCGCACCGCCTTCGGCTTCGTCTTCCAGTTCGGCCAGCTGGTCCCGGAGCTGACCGCGCTGGACAACATCGCGCTGCCGCTGCTGCTCGGCAAGGTCCGGCGGCGGCGCGCCTACGAGACCGCGCAGTCCTGGCTCGCCCGGCTCGGCCTCGAAGAGCTCGGCGCGCGCCGCACCGGCGAGCTGTCGGGCGGCCAGGCCCAGCGCGTCGCGATAGCCCGCGCCCTGGCCACCCGGCCCGCGGTGCTTTTCGCCGACGAGCCGACCGGCGCGCTGGACTCGCTGACCGGCGAGAAGGTGATGGACCTGCTGGTGAGCACCGCGCGGCAGGAAGGCACCACGGTCGTGGTGGTCACCCACGACGCGCGGGTGGCCGCCTGCGCCGACCGCGAGGTCATGGTGCGCGACGGCCGGGTCGCCGCCGGATACGGCGCGGCGGCGGCCGCCCGATGATCCGCCTCGGACTGCGGCTCACGCTCAGCAGCGGCCGCGAAGCGCTCACCCGGCTCATCGCCACGGCGCTGGCCGTCGCCGTGGGCGTCACCGTGCTGCTCGCCGTCCTCGGCGACTATCACGCGTTCCAGGCCGGCGTCGCGCGGCAGTGCTGGGAATGCACCCACGCCGCCGATCTGTCTAACCTCTCCCTCGCCGCGCCGCCCGCCGACGCGGAGCTGTGGAACTACAGCGAGGACTACTTCAAGGGTCAGACGATCGAACGGCTCGACGTCGCAGCCCTCGGCGACAAAGCGCCGGCGATTCCCGGCCTCGCGCGGATGCCCGGGCCCGGCCGCTACTACGTCTCGCCCGCGATGGCGGCGCTGCTGAGCGGCACGCCGCGCGACCAGCTCGGCGACCGCTTCCCGGGAGCGCAGGCCGGCGTTCTCACCGACGCGGCGCTCACCGGGCCGGACGAACTCGTCATCGTGGTCGGATACACCCCGGCGCAGCTGGCAGCGATCCCGGGAACCGGCGCGGTGGACAAGATCGACACCGCCCCGCGCTCTCAGGGCACGACCAGCGTGTACCGGCTCGGCTTCGGGCTCGGCGCGATCGCGATGGTGCTGCCGATGCTGGTGCTGGTCGGCACCGCGACCCGGCTCTCGGCCGCCCGGCGGGAGGAAAGGTACGCCGCGCTGCGGCTTGTCGGTGCGAAGCTCCGGCAGATCAACGTGATGGCGTCGGTGGACGCGGCGATCGGCGCGATCCTCGGGGCGGTGCTCGGCACCGGCCTCTTCCTCCTCATCCGGCCCCAGGTCGCAAAGGTCTCCATCACCGGAGCGAAGGTGTTCGGGTACACCGTCGCGCCGACCGTCGCCGAATACGTCGCGGTCCTGGTCCTCATCCCGATCATCGCGGCGGCCGCAGCGGTCGTGTCGCTGCGCAGGGTGAAGGTCTCTCCGCTCGGCGTGAGCCGGCGCACCACTCCGCCGCCGCCCCGCGCGTGGCGGCTGATCCCGCTGCTCCTCGGCGCCGCCCTGTTCATCGCCGCGGTCGGTTCCGGCGGCTCGGACACCAGCCCGGCGATCGCCTTCCCCAGCTTCGTGCTGGTGATGTTCGGCCTGGTCATCGCCGGGCCGTGGCTCACCATGAAGTGCTCGGTGCTGCTCGCCGCGCTCGCGAAGGGCGCTCCCTCGCTGCTGGCCGCCCGGCGGCTGGCCGACAATCCGAGGGCTGCGTTCCGTACCGTCAGCGGCCTGATGCTCGCGGTGTTCGTCGGCACGGCGATCGGAACGATCGTGTCGACCGGCCTGCACGCGTCCACCGGAGGCACGCACGCGCAGCTGAACGACGTGCTGCGCGTCGGCTACAACATCAGCGACGGTCCCAGGCCCGACGGCAACAACGCGAACGACGGCCTTTCACCGCAGCTCGCCGCGCAGACCATCAGCGCCCTGCAGAGCTATCGTGGCGTCAGCGTGATCGCGATTTACGCGCTTCCGGCCTCCGCGCGGACCGCGGTGCGGAGCAGTGGCGGGGCGGGCCAAGGGGGCCCGGACTCGAACACGCCTCCCGGGCCGGACAGCGTGATCAGCTGTGCGGCGCTGCGTGAGCTGCCGGTCCTGGGCACCTGCCCTCGCGGTGCGCAAGCCGTCGAGCTGCTGCCTGCCGACCTGTTCACCGACAATCCGCTCGCGATGCAGTTCCCGATCGTGACCGGTGGCGATCCCGCGTACTCCGGCAACCTCGCTGACCTTCGGCTCAATATCCTCATGGTGCGTACTAGCGACGCCGCGACACTGGAGCGGGTCCGGACGTACCTGACCGTGCACATCCCGCCGCTGGCGGGGGCGAACGTGTCGGCTGGGGGCAATCAGCCGCAGACCTTCGGCGAGGTCGCGCAGGTCAGGCAGGCGGCGATCGAGGCCGCGCAGCGGATCATCTTCCTGATGATCGGGCTGACGCTGCTGGTGGCCGGGTGCAGCCTCGCGGTCGCGATGGGCGGCGGGCTGATCGAGCGCAAGCGCCCGTTCATCCTGCTGCGGCTCAGCGGCACCGCCTCGCGCAGCCTGTATCTCACGGTGCTGCTCGAGTCGCTGCTTCCGCTCGTCGCCACCGCCTTGCTGGCGGCGGTCACCGGCCTGATTCTCGCCA
>NZ_DASRBQ010000185.1:0-22650 GCF_035653575.1 Actinocrinis sp. | reverse complement strand
TTTATCCGGTGATACCGGGCCGGGCGATTCAGAGCGCGGATAACCCGGCGCCTCCCGCCGATTCGACGGCACGCGTGAGGCGAATTCGCGCGGGCACGAGGAAAGCCGCGCGGCGCTATGCGCGGACGCTTGCTTCCCTCGCGCCTTGCCCATTACCGGCGTGTCACAGCACTGGCGGTTTACAGCGACAGTTCGATGATCTGCCCGTCCCGGTCGAGGAGACTGCGGCCGACGTCCACGTACTCCGCGCCACGCGGCCCGTGGATGTGGATTCCGGTGAAGACCGCGACATCGGCTGGGATCGGGTCGTCCCGCAGCACCTTGATCGCCTCGTCGGCGTCCAGTCCAATCAGATCCCTGGCGATCCGGATGATCGAAAGCAGATCGACCTTCTCGCTGTCCTCGACCAGCGGCGCGATGCGTTCGCGCAGCCGGGACTGCTCGGGGTCGGCCTTGTCGAGGTACGGGTAGTCGGAGGTGTGCACGTCGCCGCCGCGCAGCTCGTCGTGCAGAGCCATCAGCGCGCCGCAGGTGCTCGACGGCCCGGGCACGCCGGGCCGTTCGACGTTGCCGATAATCCCCGCCTCGTCCACGCCCACATGGGTGAGTCCGAACAGGACGAAGGTGCGGCGGCCGTCCACCAGCGGGGCGTGTCCGCGCGCCGCGGCCACACCCGTCCGGCCCAAAGTCAGCAGCCCGGCCAGGCCGGCCATGTTGAAGGCCGGGCCCCACGCGCGCTGCAGCTCGGCGGTCAGGGCGAAGGCGAGCTCGTCGCGGCAGGTCGCGATCAACGGCAGCGCCGCGCCGCGGTGCACGCCGTGCTCACGCAGCCGGTCCTGGGTCGAATTGACGAACTGGTTGGCCGGGATGGCGGCCGGGAAGTCGCGGGCCAGAGTGCTGGCGAAGCTCACGGGCGGGTACCCTCCACGGTCGGTCGGACGGTCTGATCAGCACACTAGTCGCCTGGCTGGTGAGCGGAACCGTGTACCAGTCGACAACGTGATGTTCGCACAGACTGTGTTAACTCACCGTTGCGGAGTCCGACTTGAACCAGGCCTAAGTACTACGGCTAAGATGAGGTATCTTGACGTCGAGATAATCACTCAAGCAGCGGCCAGCACCCACGGCCGGCGAACAACGGTCAGCGAACGGAGTCCCCGCGATGTCAGCAAGCAGCGCGACCAACAGCTTCGGCGCCCGCGCGCAGCTCGGCGTCGGCGACGCGTCCTACGAGATCTTCCGGCTCGACGCGGTGCCCGGCGCGGAAAACCTGCCCTACTCGCTCAAGGTGCTGCTGGAGAACCTGCTGCGCACCGAGGACGGGGCGAACATCACCGCCGACCACATCCGCGCCCTGGCGGGCTGGGATCCGAACGCGGAGCCGGACACCGAGATCCAGTTCACCCCGGCGCGGGTGATCATGCAGGACTTCACCGGCGTGCCCTGCGTCGTGGACCTGGCCACCATGCGCGAGGCCGTGGTGGCCCTGGGCGGCGACCCGGCGAAGGTCAACCCGCTGGCCCCGGCCGAGCTGGTGATCGACCACTCGGTCATCGCCGACGTCTTCGGCACCCCGGACGCGTTCACCAAGAACGTGGACATCGAGTACGAGCGCAACCAGGAGCGCTACCGCTTCCTGCGCTGGGGCCAGACCGCCTTCGACGAGTTCAAGGTGGTACCGCCCGGCACCGGCATCGTGCACCAGGTCAACATCGAGCACCTGGCCCGGGTCGTGATGAGCCGAAACGGTCAGGCCTACCCGGACACCGTGGTCGGCACCGACTCGCACACCACCATGGTCAACGGCCTGGGCGTGCTCGGCTGGGGCGTCGGCGGCATCGAGGCCGAGGCGGCGCTGCTCGGCCAGCCGGTCTCGATGCTCATCCCGCGCGTCGTCGGCTTCAAGCTGACCGGCGAGCTTCCGGCCGGGGCCACCGCCACCGACCTGGTGCTCACCATCACCGAGATCCTGCGCAAGCACGGCGTGGTCGGCAAGTTCGTCGAGTTCTACGGCGAGGGCGTCACCGCGGTCCCGCTGGCCAACCGGGCCACCATCGGCAACATGAGCCCCGAGTTCGGCTCCACCTGCGCGATCTTCCCGATCGACCAGGAGACCGTGGACTACCTGCGGCTCACCGGACGCACCCCCGAGCAGCTCGCGCTGGTCGAGGCGTACGCCAAGGAGCAGGGCCTGTGGCACGACCCGGCGAGTGAGCCGAAGTACTCCGAGTACGTCGAGCTGGACCTGTCCACGGTCGTCCCCTCGATCGCCGGGCCGAAGCGCCCGCAGGACCGGGTCATCCTGGCCGAGGCCAAGTCCCGGTTCCGCACCGCCGTGCGCGACTACGTCAAGGACGCCGACGAGTCCGGCATCGAGTCCTTCCCGGCCTCCGACGCCCCGGCCGTGCGCAACGGGATCTCGAAGCCGACCCCGGTGACCGCGCCCGACGGAGCGCAGTTCGAGATCGACCACGGCTCGGTCGTCATCGCCGCCATCACCTCGTGCACCAACACCTCGAACCCCTCGGTCATGCTCGGCGCGGCGCTGCTGGCCAAGAAGGCCGTCGAGAAAGGCCTGCACGTCAAGCCATGGGTGAAGACGACCCTCGCCCCCGGCTCGAAGGTGGTCACCGACTACTACGAGCGGGCCGGCCTGACCCCGTACCTCGACAAGCTCGGCTTCAACCTGGTCGGCTACGGCTGCACCACCTGCATCGGCAACTCCGGCCCGCTGCCCGAGCACATCTCCGAGGCGGTCAACGCGGCCGACCTGGCCGCGGTCTCGGTGCTCTCCGGCAACCGCAACTTCGAGGGCCGGATCAACCCCGACGTGAAGATGAACTACCTGGCCTCGCCGCCGCTGGTGATCGCCTACGCCATCGCCGGGACCATGGACTTCGACTTCGAGCACGACGCGCTGGGCGCCGACCAGGACGGCAACCCGGTGTACCTCAAGGACATCTGGCCCGCCCCGGGCGAGGTGCAGGAGGTCATCGGCTCGGCGATCTCGGCCGAGATGTTCGCGCACGACTACTCCGACGTGTTCGCCGGGGACGAGCGCTGGCAGTCGCTGCCCACCCCGACCGGCAACATCTTCGAGTGGGACGCGGACTCGACCTACGTGCGCAAGCCTCCGTACTTCGAGGGCATGCCGCCGGCCCCGGCCCCGGTCGAGGACATCACCGGCGCCCGGGTGCTGGCCAAGCTGGGCGACTCGGTGACCACCGACCACATCTCCCCGGCCGGCTCGATCAAGGCCGACTCCCCGGCCGGCAGGTACCTGGCCGAGCACGGGGTCGAGCGGCGCGACTTCAACTCCTACGGCTCGCGGCGCGGCAACCACGAGGTGATGATCCGCGGCACTTTCGCCAACATCCGGCTGCGCAACCAGCTGCTGGACGGGGTCGAGGGCGGCTTCACCAAAAACCTGCTGACCGGCGAGCAGACCACCATCTACGACGCCTCCGTGGCCTACCAGGAGGCCGGCGTGCCGCTGGTCGTGCTGGCCGGCAAGGAGTACGGCTCCGGCTCCTCGCGGGACTGGGCCGCCAAGGGCACCGCGCTGCTGGGCGTCAAGGCGGTCATCGCCGAGTCCTACGAGCGCATCCACCGCTCGAACCTGATCGGCATGGGCGTGCTGCCGCTGCAGTTCCCGGCCGGCCAGAACGCCGCGTCGCTGGGCCTGACCGGCGAGGAGGAGTTCTCCATCACCGGCATCACCGCGCTGAACGACGGCACGACGCCGCGCACGGTGAAGGTCAAGGCCGGGGACAAGGAGTTCGACGCGGTGGTGCGCATCGACACCCCCGGAGAGGCCGACTACTACCGAAACGGCGGAATCATGCAGTACGTACTGCGCAACCTGATCAAGGCGTGAGGCTAAGTCACATCCGAGCAATCGGGTAGCGAGCACAGCGCGGAAGCCCGCGCCCGCAGTCGTCGGGCGCGGGCTTCCGCACGCTGTACCCCAGGCCAACCAGGGCCTAGGGGATAACGAGGGTTTTCCCGCTATCCCGGGGTGGCTACGGGTGGGTAATTTCACTCTCGGCCCAGACCGTTCTTATGAGAACGCTTATTCGTACACCCGTCGCTCGGCTGCCAGCCCGCGACTGGTGTGAAGCGGCGCCCGCTACAGGCAAGGGCGTAGACCGGCCGGGGCGCGGGACACAATCCCGCCCCCGGCCGTGTCGTCGCGATCCAAGCGTCCCCGGCGCGGATACCCACCCGGAGCTACTGCCCTCCGGCCGCGCCGGGGAATCCCTTCCCGCAGTCGGCGCGCGGCTCTCCCCGCCCTGCGGTCGCCGCAGCGGCGCAGAAGCGCCCGGATGGCTCTATCTACCGCACAAGCCCGTGAACCAGACTGTGTCCACAGTGTCACGGCAATTCGGCTTTCTGGTCGCAGTCGCCGCAAGCGTCCGACCTCTCCGGATATTGTTGCCTCCTGCACCAATCCTGGCTCCAACCCCCCGAGTATGCGGTCAGCCTGGGCAGATCCGGCCTCAATCGAGCGGAAACCTGCTCAACGGATGCCCCGCGCGCCCACCGGATCCGCGGCGCGAGGCGCTGCGACAACGAATCCTGCGATCCCGCGCGGCGCGAGCTGCGCGCAGAAACCGCCTCAGTCGAACACGCCGGCGGCGCGCGCCCGAGCCCCGCTCGGCCGGACGAGCCTCCGCAATCTCCCGAGCCGCCCGCCGAGTCGGCCGCGCGGACTTCTTTCCGCTCGCGACTTGGTAGCGCTAAAGCGGTTCTTGCCAAGCTCAGCGCGGTACCGGCCCGATGGCGATCGGATTGCGGCGCGGTAACGAGAACCGGCCCGGTAGGGCCTCTGGTCTCGATTCGGCAACGTATGGAAGGGCCTCAGAGCTCTGCCGAGTCCCTGATTCGACAGTCGTTCGAATTGTTGCCGGAAGGTGTCCCGGGCGTGTGCCGTAGCACGTCGCGCGCCGTACCACGATCACCCGGCGCGACACATTGGTCTAGACCTCGTCCGATATGTCGGATTTCGAGGTCTGGTGTGTATCCTTCGGCAGCGAAACGCGTTTCCCAATCGTTACACCGTTCAACAAAATGACCGGTCAGACCCCTTCCCAACCAGGGGCTGACCGAATACGTTGCCGGTCACAACATTCCATGAACGCCGAGCCGCCGGGCACTGGTTGCCACCGGGCCGGCACTGAGAAAGGACCAAGACGCGATGATGCGTAAGGCCGTCCTCACCGCCACCGTCGGCGCCGCTGCTCTGGCGCTCGGTGTCGCGGCGTGTTCCAGCTCCTCCTCGCCGAGCTCTTCTTCTTCGGGCAGCTCCAACAACGGTGGGGCCAAGCCGAAGATCGGCATCATCCTGCCTGAGACCGCGACCTCCGCCCGCTGGGAGGGCGCGGACCGCCCGGCCCTGAGCGCCGAGTGCGCGAAGAAGAACCTGGACTGCGACATCCAGAACGCGCAGGGCAGCGACCAGCAGGAGAAGTCGATCGCCGACCAGATGATCAAGACCGAGCACGTGCAGGTCCTGCTGCTCACCCAGACTGACCCGACCACCGGCCTCGCGGTCACCAAGGAAGCCCACGACGCGGGCGTCAAGGTCATCGACTACGACCGTCTGGTGCCCGGCTCCAACGCCGACTACTACGTGTCCTTCGACAACGTCCAGGTCGGCAAGAACCAGGGCAACGCGCTGGTCGCGGCGGTCAAGGCCGCCAACATCGCGAAGCCGGACGTGGCGATCCTCGACGGCGCCCCGACCGACAACAACGCCACCCTGTTCAACCAGGGCTACATGTCGGTCCTCAACCCGCTGATCTCGGCCGGCACCTGGAAGAAGTCCGCCGAGCAGGCCATCGCCAACTGGGACAACACCACCGCCGGCACCACCTTCACCTCGATGTACAACGCCGACCACGGCATCAACGTGGTCATGGTCGCCAACGACGGCATGGCCAACGCGGTCATCGCGGACCTGAAGAACCTGGGCATCAACGGCAAGGTGATCGTCTCCGGCCAGGACGCCACCGCGGGCGGCCTGCAGCACATCCTGGACGGCGACCAGGCGTTCACGGAGTACAAGCCGTCGACCCAGGAGGCCGTCCCGGCCGTTGACCTGGCCGCCGAGCTGGCCGCGGGCACCACGCCGACCGAGAGCTTCGCGACGGTGACCGACCCGAGCAACAACCAGCCGATCAAGTCGCTGCTGGCCACCCCGATCACCATCACCAAGCAGAACGTCGACCAGCCGATCAAGGACAACTACACGCCGTACAAGGACGTCTGCACCGCGGCCTACGTCGCCAAGTGCACCGCGGCCGGCATCACGGCCCAGTAAGTCCCGGAATCACCCGGTTTCGCGCGGCGGTCCCAGCTGGGCCGTCGCGCGGAACCGGGGGCTTGGCTTGTACGGAGGCGTCCCCGGTGGTATCGCGTTGTCACAGTTTCGCCATATCGAGGCGGGTCCAGGAGAAGAGGTCGAGGTGAGCGAGAACGAGCCGATCCTGCGCATGCGCGGGATCAACAAGTCGTTCGGCCCCGTCAGTGTGCTCAAAGGGGTGGACTTCGAAGCCCACCTCGGCGAAGTGACGGCGCTGGTCGGCGACAACGGGGCGGGCAAGTCCACCCTGGTCAAGTGCATCGGTGGCACTTACTCCATCGACGAGGGGGAGTACCTGTTCGAGGGCAGGCACGTCAAGGTGCACGGTCCGCGCGACGCCGCGGAGCTGGGCATCGAGATCGTGTACCAGGACCTCGCGCTGTGCGACAACCTCGACATCGTGCAGAACATGTTCCTCGGCCGCGAGCGGGTCACCGGAGCGCGCACCCTCGACGAGCCCTCCATGGAGCGGGCGGCCGGCGAGACCCTCGCCTCGCTCTCGGTGCGCACGGTCAAGTCCGTGCGGCAGAAGGTCGCCAGCCTCTCCGGCGGCCAGCGGCAGACCGTGGCCATCGCCAAGGCCGTGCTGTGGAACTCCAAGGTCGTCATCCTCGACGAGCCGACCGCCGCACTCGGCGTCGCGCAGACCGCGGAGGTGCTGCGCCTGGTGCGCAACCTGGCCGACCAGGGCCTCGCGGTCATCCTCATCTCGCACAACATGAACGACGTCCTGCAGGTCTCCGACCGCATCGCGGCGCTCTACCTCGGCCAGATGGCCGCCCTGGTCAAGCGCTCCGAGGTGACGCACACCCAGATCGTGGAGCTGATCACGGCCGGTCGCTCGGGCAACCTCGGCCTGCCGCTGACCACCACGCTTAGCTCGAACGGAGCGGCCGCATGAGCGAGCTGATCGACAGCCGCGCCGACGCGGCCCCCACCGTCACCGCCGCGGTGCCGCGCACGCTCGGCGAGACCTTCAACAACTACCGGTCCCGGGTGCGCAGCGGCGAGATCGGCTCGCTGCCCGCCGTGATCGGTATCGTGCTGCTGATCGTGATCTTCTCGATCGCCCAGCCCGGCTTCCTGACCCTCTCCAGCTTCGTCTCGATCCTGCAGGAGTCGGCGCCGACCATCACCCTGGCCATGGGCCTGGTGTTCGTGCTGCTGCTCGGCGAGATCGACCTGTCCGCCGGTGTCGTCGGCTCGACCGCCGCGGCCTTCGGCGCGATCCTCTCGGTCAAGCACGGCATCGCCTGGCCGATCGCCATCCTCGGCGCCGCGGCGTTCGGCGCGATCGCCGGCACCCTGCTCGGCACCCTGCGCGCCCGCATCGGCATCCCCTCGTTCGTGGTCACCCTGGCCGCGTTCATCTCGTTCCAGGGGGCGCAGATCCTGGTGATCGGCAGCAGCTCCGGCCAGGTCTCCATCACCGACAAGACCCTGCTGCTGCTGGACAACGGCCGCATCTCCCCGGTCCTCGGCTGGGTGTACCTGGTCATCGCGGTGGTCGGATATGCCGCCGTGAAGTTCGTCCAGGTGGCCAGCCGGCGCAAGCAGGGCCTGGCCAACGAGCCGACCAGCGTGCTCGCGCTGCGCATCGCCGCGCTCGCGATCGGCGGCGCGATCTTCGTCTACTTCTGCAACGTGGACGAGGCGCTGGACTGGCAGAAGCGCGAGGGCATCCACATCCGCGGCGTCCCGTGGGTGGCGCCGATCATCGCGGTGATGCTGGTCATCCTGACCTTCGCGCTGAGCAAGACCCGCTACGGCCGGCACGTCTACGCGGTCGGCGGCAACGACGAGGCCGCCCGCCGTGCCGGTATCCCGGTCCGGCTGATCCGCACCTCGGTGTTCGTCATCTGCTCGACGATGGCCGGTTTCTCCGGGCTCTTCCTCGCCTCGCAGCTGAACGGAGTGAACACCCAGGAGGGCGGCGGCAACGTCCTGCTGCTGGCGGTCGCGGCCGCGGTCATCGGCGGCACCTCGCTGATGGGCGGGCGCGGCCGGGTGGTCGACGCGGTGCTCGGCGGCCTGGCGCTGGCGATCCTGCAGTACGGCATGAGCGACCTGATCAAGGGGGGCAACGCCTCCGCCTATCAGTTCATCATCACCGGCATCGTGCTGCTGCTGGCGGCCGCGGTCGACGCGCTCTCGCGGCACGCGGGCCGCACGACGAGTTAGGCGCAGGCACTACTCCGCAGGCAGGGTGGCACGCGTCGGACGGGAGACGAACGGTGATGACTGCTCAGAGCTCTGAGAGGCACTGCCTTGTCTGAACGCCGCAACTCGGCCATGGCAGCGGGCGCGGCCGGAGCCACCCAGGACGAGGTGCGCCGTCACAACGTGTCCACCCTGCTGCGGTACGTGCACGTGCACGGACCCACCTCGCGCGCGGAACTGACCGCCGCGATGCAGCTCAACCGGTCGACGATCGGCGCGCTTACCGCCGACCTGACCAACGCCGGTCTCGTGCGCGAGGAACTCCCCGCGCGCGGGGCCGGCGCGGGGGCCGGGCGACCGTCCCTCGTCGTCGTGCCGCGCTCGGAGCGGGTGTACGTGCTCGCCTTCGACATCGGCGTCGACTACCTGATCGCGGCGCGCGTCGGGCTCGGCGGAGCCGTGCTGGACCGGCGCGAGCTGTACCGGCCGCGCGGCGACTACGCCCTCGACGACGTGGCCGCGCACCTGGGCCGGTTCACCGGCGAGATGCTCAGCCGCGCCGCGTCCGACGCCGTGTGCGTCGGGATCGGCGCGGCGATCGCCGGCGTGGTGCGCGACGCCGATGGGCTCGTCCGCTTCGCCCCCAACCTCGGCTGGGTGGACGCCCCGCTCGGCGAGACCCTTTCCTCCGTGCTCTCCCAGCACGGCATCCACGCCCCGGTGGCGGTCGGCAACGACGCGGACCTCGGCGCGCTCGCCGAGCACGTGCGCGGAGCCGCGGCCGGAGCGACCGACGCGGTGTACCTGACCGGTGAGGTCGGCGTCGGCGCCGGGATCATCGTCGGCGGCCAGCCGTTGCGCGGCGCCGGCGGTTACGGCGGTGAGCTCGGTCACATGGTGGTGAACCCGGCCGGGCGGCTGTGCCGCTGCGGGGCGCGCGGCTGCTGGGAGACCGAGATCGGCGAGAAGGCCATCCTCGACGCGGCGGGACACCCGGACGGCCCCCGATCCACGGTGCCCGCGGTGGTGGCCGCGGCGGCCGGAGGCGACCCGCGCGCCGCGGCCGCCATCCGTCATGTGGGGGAATGGCTCGGCATCGGCGTCGGCAACCTGGTGAACATCTTCAATCCCGAGGTGGTCGTCTTCGGAGGCCTGCTGCGCGACATCCTCCCGGCCGTCGAGCAGCAGCTTCGCACCACGCTGCGCACTTCGGGCCTGGTCGCCCCGCGCGAGCAGGTGCGGCTCGTCGCCCCCGGCCTCGGCCCGGACTCGACGCTGGTCGGCGCCGCCGAACGCGCCTTCGGCCCGCTGCTGAGCGACCCGCCCGGCGCCCTCGCGCCGTTGCTCGCGGCCGCCGCCACGCCACCCGCCGACGCTTGGTGAAGCGCCCGAGGCGCACATACTTCGCGGGCTCCTCGCACCGCCGCCGGATGGTGGCGAAGGTCACCTCAGGACGGTGAAGATCGTGTGGAGGGCCGGATGATCTACCCCGGTCCGCGACCGCTCGGCGATTAGACTCGGACCCTCGTCCCATCGGATCTTCGGCGCGCGAGCGCTCAAGGTCCGGACAGGGGACCATTGACTCCGGGCTTCGCCACACTCGGGGAACCGTCGAGCCACCAAGGAGGAACCCGTGTCGCTGCCGGGCAGTTCGAGCGCCGAGAACGCGTCAGAGAGTGCGTCAGCTTCGAGCGTTGGATCCCTTCTCAGCACCGTGCACGGGCCGCGGGACCTGGACCGGCTCGGCCGCGAGGAGCTGGTGCGCCTCGCCCGGGAGATCCGCGACTTCCTCATCGAGAGCGTGACCAGGACCGGCGGCCACCTCGGCCCCAACCTCGGCGTGGTCGAGCTCTCGCTGGCGCTGCACCGGGTCTTCGACTCGCCCCGCGACACGATCATCTGGGATACCGGGCACCAGTCCTACGTGCACAAGATCATCACCGGCCGGCACGACTTCTCCAAGCTCAAGCAGGAGGGCGGCATCTCCGGCTACCCCTCCCGCACCGAGTCCGAGCACGACGTGGTGGAGAACTCGCACGCCTCCACGGCCCTCTCCTACGCCGACGGCATCGCCAAGGCCTACCAGGTGCGCGGGCAGACCGACCGGCGGGTCGTCGCGGTCATCGGCGACGGCGCGCTGACCGGCGGCATGGCCTGGGAGGCGCTCAACAACATCGCCTGCGCCAAGGACCGTCCCGTCGTCATCGTGGTCAACGACAACGAGCGCTCCTACGCGCCCACGATCGGCGGCCTGGCCGAGCACCTCTCGACGCTGCGCGCGACGCAGGGCTACGAGAAGTTCCTGTCCTGGGGCAAGGGAACGCTCAGCCGCACCCCGGTCGTCGGGGCGGCCATCTACGACACCCTGCACGGGATGAAGAAGGGCATCAAGGACATCGTCGCCCCGCAGGGCATGTTCGAGGACCTCGGCCTGAAGTACATCGGCCCGATCGACGGGCACGACGTGACCGCGGTCGAGGCGGCGCTGCGCCGGGCCAAGGGCTTCCGCGGCCCGGTCATCGTGCACTGCATCACCCGCAAGGGCGAGGGCTACCAGCCGGCCCTCGACGACGAGGCCGACCACTTCCACGGCATCGGCGTGATCAACCCGGAGACCGGGCTGCCGTTCCAGATCGCCGGGCCGAGCTGGACCGACGCCTTCGCCGACGAGATGGTCAAGATCGGCAACGAGCGCTCCGACGTGGTCGGCATCACCGCCGCCATGATGATCCCGGTCGGGCTGCACAAGTTCGCCAAGGCCTACCCCGACCGCATCTACGACGTCGGCATCGCCGAGCAGCACGCCGCGACCTCCGCGGCCGGCCTCGCCTTCGGTGGCCTGCACCCGGTCGTCGCCGTGTACGCGACCTTCCTGAACCGCTGCTTCGACCAGGTGCTGATGGACTGCGCGCTGCACCGCGCCGCCGTGACCTTCGTGCTCGACCGCGCCGGCATCACCGGCGACGACGGCGCCAGCCACAACGGCATGTGGGACATGTCGATCCTCCAGGTGGTCCCCGGCCTGCGCATCGCCGCCCCGCGCGACGCCGCCCAGGTACGCGCCCAGCTGCGCGAGGCCGTGGACGTGCACGACGGCCCGACCGTGGTGCGCTACTCCAAGGGCGCCGTGGGGCCGGAGATCGAGGCGGTCGACCGGGTCGACGGCGTGGACCTGCTGCGGGCGCCCGCCAACCCCGACGTCCTGATCGTGACTGCCGGCCCGATGGCCGTGCAGGGGCTCCAGGCGGCGGAACTGCTGGCCGCGGAGGGCATCGAGGCGACGGTCGTGGACCCGCGGTGGGTCAAGCCGGTCAATCCGGTGCTGGTCGAACTGGCCCGCGGCCACCGCGCCGTGGTGACGGTGGAGGACAACGGCCGGGTCGGCGGCGTCGGCGCCGCGATCAGCCAGGCGCTGCAAGATTCAGGGGTGACCCGGCCGGTGCGGGTGCTCGGCATTCCGCAAGAGTTCCTCGACCACGGCAAACGCGCCGCGATCCTGGAGCGGATCGGGCTGAGCGCGCAGGGCGTCGCCGCCGCGGCGCGCGCGGCGCTAAGCTGACCGCGGGCCGGGAGGTCGACGCTATTCTTTCGTCCGGCTCGAATTCGTTACAGCACGGGGACACACTGTAACGCGATGTTTCCCGCGCTACCTTAAAGCCTCCTGAAAGAATTAGCGCGTGGATCCCACTCGTACGAATACTGACGCCCGGCCCGCGACCGTAGTCATCGGCGCCGGTCCGGCCGGCCTCACCGCGGCCTACGACCTGAGCAAGCACGGCTACCCGGTCCGGGTGTACGAATCGACGGACGTCGTCGGCGGCATCTCGCAGACCGTGGAGCGCGACGGCTGGCGCTTCGACATCGGCGGCCACCGGTTCTTCACCAAGGTGGCCGCGGTCGAGGCGCTCTGGCACGAGATCCTGCCGGACGAGGACTTCCTGCTGCGCCCGCGCATGTCCCGGATCTACTACCGGGGCAAGCTGTTCGACTACCCGCTCAAGGCCGGCAACGCGCTCAAGGGGCTCGGGTTGATCGAGGCGGCCCGCTGCATCGGCTCGTACGCCTGGGCGAGGGTCCGTCCGCCGAAGGACCAGACGCACTTCGACGCCTGGGTCACCGCCCGCTTCGGCAAGCGGCTGTTCTCCATCTTCTTCAAGACCTACACCGAGAAGGTGTGGGGCATGAGCACCGCCGAGTTGCCGGCGGACTGGGCCGCGCAGCGGATCAAGAACCTGTCGCTGATGGGCGCGATCAAGAACGCGCTGCTGCCCAAGCGCAACCAGAAGGAGATCACCAGCCTCATCGAGGAGTTCCAGTACCCGAAGTACGGGCCCGGCATGATGTGGCAGGTCGCCACGGACAAGGTGCGGGCGCAGGGCGGCTCGGTGGAGCTGAACGCGCCGGTTGAGCACGTTCGCTGGGAGGCCGGCAAGGGCGCGGTCTCGGTCACGGTGGCCAGTGCCGACGGGACTTCGACCGAGGTTCCGGCCGACCACGTCGTCTCCTCCACGCCGATCTCGGCGCTGATCCGCTCGATGCAGCCGGCCGCGCCGGCCCCGGTCCAGGCCGCGGCGGACGACCTGCGCTACCGCGACTTCCTGACCATCGCGCTGGTCGTCCCGCTCGAGGCGGGCTTCCCCGACAACTGGATCTACATCCACACCCCGGGCGTGAAGGTCGGGCGGATCCAGAACTTCGGCTCGTGGTCGCCGTTCCTGGTCAAGGACGGGCGCACCTGCCTCGGCCTGGAGTACTTCGTCAACGAGGGCGACGAGGTGTGGAGCGCCCCGGACGACGAGCTGGTCAAGCTCGGCACAGCCGAACTCGAACGGCTCGGCCTGATCGCACCGGGCAACGTCGAGGCCGGATACGTCGTGCGGATGCCGAAGGCGTACCCGGTGTACGACGACCGCTACCAGAAGAACCTGGACGTCATCCGGGAGTGGCTGGCCGCGAACGTGCCGAACGTGCACCCGGTCGGCCGCAACGGCATGCACCGCTACAACAACCAGGACCACTCGATGCTGACCGCGCTGCTGACCGCGGAGAACATCCGCACCGGCTCGGCGCACGACGTGTGGTCGGTCAACGTCGAGGAGGAGTACCACGAGGAGGGCGGCGACGGCGGCACCAAGCGTTCGACGCCCGCAGGGACCGGGCGTGACGCGCCGCTGATGCCGCGCCAGGGGCAGCAGCTGCCGAACGAGGCCGTCTCGGCGTAGGGATCCGCATGAGTCAGGGGGTGGATCTCGAGGCGCCCGCGGCGCCTCCGGCTGACGGTGGGTCAGCCGACGGTGCGGGAGCGGGCGGCAGCCGGGGCCGGCTGCGCTGGTTGCTTGACGGGTTGTGGGCGACGTTGCCCGCGTGGGTGGTCGGGCACGTGATCGTGTGCCTGATCTCTTGGCACATGAGCAGGAACCACCCGCTCGCCAAGCTCTTCATGTGGGACACGCCGTGGTACCGGTACATCTCGGCGAACGGGTACGACCCGCAGGGTGGGTTCGTCCACTTCTTCCCGCTCACGCCGATGACGGCCGCGGCGGTTACCGCAGTGACCCGGCTGCCTGTCACCATCGCGTTGTTCGGGGTCTGCTGGGCCGGCGCGTTGGTGTTCGGCGCGTTGGTTCATCGAATCGTCGTACGGGAGACCGGGGATCGCGCCTCGGCCCGGCGCGCGGCCTGGCTGACCCAGCTCGCTCCGGGCGGATACGCGCTGGTGATGGCCTACACCGAGCCGCTGGCCGGGGTTCTGGCCGCGGGCTACTTCCTTGCGATCCGTGCGTACCCTGACCGGAAGTCGCGGACGTGGACGGCGGTCGTGCTCGGCTTCCTGAGCGGCATCGCGCGCCCGACCGGCCTGCTGCTGGCGATCCCGGGCGCCGTCGAGGGCGTGCGCTCGGCCCACGCCGCAGGCTGGCGCGGTCGCGTCGCGGCGAAGGCACTGCTGACGACCGTCGCGCCGGTCGCGGGTCTGATCAGCTTCCTCGCCTACTCACGACTGCGGTTCCACTCCTGGATGCTGCCCTTCACCCAACAGACCCTCAAGGCGAACCGCGCTCATCTGATCAACAGCCCGGTACATGCGTTCCATGTCGTCTCGCGGTTCCGCTACCACGGTCACCAGGTCGCGGACATGTGCCTGCTGCTGATCGTGCTCGGGGCGGTGCTGCTGCCGGTCGTCGCGCGCAAGCTGCCGGCGTCGTATGCGCTGTGGACGCTGCCGATGTACGGCCTCGCGATCACGTCACACAACTTCACCTCGCTGCCGCGTTACGTCGGCGCCCTCTTTCCGATCCTGATCGCGGCCGCCCTGGTCTTCCGGCGCTGGTGGCAGGAGGCGGTGCTGCTCAGTGCGAGCGTGGCACTTCTGATCTGGACGACGCACACGGCGCTCGCGGGATTCCTGGTCGCCTGACGCCAGACGGGTGACGCCAGGCGGTGACGCTCGAAGCGAAGCAGGGCCCCGGCCGGACTCCTCATCCCGGCCGGGGCCCTGCTCCTTCAGCTAACGCCGGATCAGCTCGGCAGCGACGCCAAGCCCGGCGGCAGGAACCTGCGCCCGGTGACCTTCTCGGACACCCCGGTGCGATCCAGGTACGGCGTGATACCGCCGAGGTGGAAGGGCCAGCCAGCGCCGAGGATCATGCACAGGTCGATGTCCTGAGCCTCGGCCACGACGCCGTCCTTGAGCATCAGGTCGATCTCCTCGGCGATCGCCGAGAGCGCGCGGTCGCGCACCTCCTCGGCCGTCGAGGGCTTGTCCCCGACCTGGAGCAGCGCCTCGACCTCCGGGTCCAGCGTGGTCGTGCCGGGCAGGTAGAACGCCTTCTTGCCCGCGCCCACCAGCCGGCGCACGTTCTCCGACACGCTGAACCGGTCCGGGAACGCGCCGTGCAGCGTCTCCGAGACGTGCAGCGCGACCGCCGGGCCGACCAGCTCCATCAGCACGAACGGCGACATCGGCAGGCCCAGCGGCTCCAGCGCGCTGTCCGCGATCTCGACCGGCGTGCCCTCGTCGAGCACCTCGTTGACCACGCCGAGGAAGCGGGTCAGCAGCCGGTTGACCACGAACGCCGGGGCGTCCTTGACCAGCACGCTGGACTTCTTCAGCTGCTTGGCCACGGCGAAGGCGGTGGCCAGCGAGGCGTCGTCGGTCTTCTCCGCGCGCACGATCTCCAGCAGCGGCAGCACCGCGACCGGGTTGAAGAAGTGGAAGCCGACCACCCGCTCGGGGTGCTCCAGCTTGGCCGCCATCTGCGTGATCGACAGCGAGGAGGTGTTCGTCGCCAGCACGCAGTCCGGCCGCACGACGGCCTCGACCTCGGCGAAGACCTGCTGCTTGACCGAGAGCTCCTCGAACACCGCCTCGATCACGAAGTCGGCGTCCGCGAAAGCGTCCTTGGTCAGCGAGCCGGAGACCAGCGCCTTGAGCCGGTTGAGCTTGTCGGCGTTGAGGCGGCCCTTGAGCGCCTGGAAGTCCAGCTGCTCGTGGACGTACTTGACGCCCTTGTCCACCCGCTCCTGGTCGATGTCGGTCAGGACCACCGGCACCGCGAGCCGCTGCACGAACAGCAGCGCGAGCTGAGAGGCCATCAGCCCGGCGCCGACGATGCCGACCTTGGTCACCGGGCGGGCCAGCGACTTGTCCGGGGCGCCGGCCGGGCGCTTGGCCCGCTTCTGCACCAGGTTGAACGCGTAGATGCCGCTGCGCAGCTCCTCGCTCATGATCCGGTCGGTCAGCGCCTCGTCCTCGGCGGCGAAGCCCTCGTCGCGCGACGCGGTACGCGCCTTGGCGATCAGGTCCAGCGCCAGGTAGGGCGCCGGGGTCGCGCCGTGCACCTTGGAGTCCGCGATCTGCTTACCGCGCGCGAGCGCTGCGTCCCACTCCTCGTCCGAGAACGTCTTGCGCTCGATCACGATCTCGCCGCGCAGCACGCTCGCCGCCCACGCCAGCGACTCCTCCAGGAAGTCCGCCGGCTCGAACAGCGCGTCCGCGATGCCCAGCTCGTATGCCTTCACGCCCTTGAGCTGGCGGTTCTGCGAGAGCGAGTTCTCCAGGATCACGGTCACGGCCGCGTCCGGGCCGATCAGCCGCGGCAGCAGCTGCGTACCGCCCCAACCGGGGATCAGGCCGAGGAAGACCTCAGGCAGCGAGAACGCCGGTACACCCGCCGAGATCGTGCGGTACGTGCAGTGCAGTCCGATCTCCACGCCGCCACCCATGGCCGCGCCGTTGATGAACGCGAACGTGGGCACGGACAGCTCGCCGAACCGCCGGAACACATCATGACCCGACTTGCCGATGGCGTAAGCCTGCTCGCGCTCGGTCACGACCTCGACGCCCTTGAGGTCGGCGCCGACGGCGAAGATGAACGGCTTGCCGGTCACGCCGGCGGCCACGATCTCGCCCGCCTCGGCGAGCCGGGCGACCTCGTCGAGGGCCGCGTTGATGTTGATCAGGCCGCGCGGCCCGAAGGTGGTCGGCTTAGTGTGGTCGAAGCCGTTGTCCAGCGTGATCAGGGCGAACCTGCCCGCGCCGTTGGGCAGGTCGAGGACCCGGACCGGGGCGGAGGTGACCACCTCGTCCGGGAAGGCCTCCGCTGCCTTCTGTGCCAGCTCGCTCGTCACTTGTCGGCTCCTTCGAAGTGCGGGTTCTCCCAGATCACGGTGCCGCCCATGCCGATGCCGATGCACATCGTGGTCAGGCCGTAGCGCACCTCGGGGTGCTCCTCGAACTGTCGGGCGAGCTGGGTCATCAGGCGGACCCCGGAGGAGGCCAGCGGGTGGCCGAGCGCGATCGCGCCGCCGTACTGGTTGACCCGCGGGTCGTCGTCGGCGATGCCGTAGTGCTCGAGGAAGGCCAGCACCTGCACGGCGAAGGCCTCGTTGATCTCGAACAGGCCGATCTGGTCGATGGTCAATCCGGCCGACGCGAGCGCCTTCTCGGTGGCCGGAACCGGCCCGTAGCCCATCACCTCTGGCTCGACCCCGGCGAACGCGAACGAGACCAGCCGCATCCTGATCGGCAGCCCCAGTTCCCGGGCCACCTCCTCGGCGGCGATGATCGACGCCGTCGCGCCGTCGTTCAGTCCCGCAGAGTTCCCCGCGGTCACCCGGCCTCGCACCCGGAACGGGGTCTTGAGCCCGGCCAGCCCCTCCAACGTCGTGTCGGGGCGCGGCGGCTCGTCCTCGGTGGCAAGCCCCCAACCGCCGCCGCCCGGGGTCTGCGACTCGAGCGAGTTGCGAGTGGCCACCGCCACCAGGTCCGGCTGGATCTTGCCGTCGGCGTACGCCTTGGCGACCTTCAGCTGCGAGTTCAGCGCGTAGGCGTCGGCGCGCTCGCGGGTGATGCCGGGGAAGCGGTCGTGCAGGTTCTCCGCGGTCTGGCCCATGACCAGCGCGGACTCGTCGACCAGCTTCTCGGAGACGAACCGCGGGTTCGGGTCCACGCCCTCGCCCATCGGGTGCCGCCCCATGTGCTCCACGCCGCCGGCGATCGCCACGTCCACGGCGCCGAGGGAGACGGCGCCGGCGACCGTGGTCACTGCGGTCATCGCGCCGGCGCACATCCGGTCGATCGAATAGCCGGGGGTGGTCTTGGGCAGCCCGGCGAGCAGGGCGGCGGTGCGCCCCAGGGTCAGCCCCTGGTCGCCGATCTGGGTGGTCGCCGCGATCGCGACCTCGTCGATCCGCTCCGGCGGCAGTTCGGGATGGCGCCGCACCAGCTCCCGGATACATTTGATGATCAGGTCATCGGCGCGGGTCTCGGCGTAGATGCCCTTGGGACCTGCTTTGCCGAACGGGGTGCGGACGCCGTCGACGAAGACGACGTCGCGAGCGGTACGAGGCACAGGGCACTCCTGAAGTCATCGCGTTCGTTGGCTTCCGGCCAGGCCGGGACCCCGGCCGAGTCGAACCTCGAAGCCCGGCGTTGGGTCTGCGGCTATGCTACCCGTCAGTAACAAGAAGCGGTACCCGGGGATTCCAGCCTGGCCCTGCTCGCTCAAGCCGCGCTTTCGCGGTCCTGTGGAGTGGGTGGGCGCTTCGCGCTAGACGCTGCGCTATCTCAGGGCTCCGGTGCGCTCCGCCTCGACGCCCACGGCTCGCCTCTTTCCGAGGAGGGCGGTCGTCTCACCTTGGCCGCCGTTGTCCGGGGCACTCAGCTGCGCGCGCCAAATGCGGTGGCGAATTGCCGTGCGCACTGCTAGCCTGCGGCAGGCCGTGCGAGAGACCGAGGAGGTGGTACCCGTGAACGTATCGACATGGGTGCTCCCCTGCGGGGTCACGGTCGGGCGATAGGTCGTCCGGGAGCGCCGTTCGAGCACTCCCGAAGGGCACGACCATGCAAGTCACTTCTGAACAGCGCCTCGACGGCGGCGCCTTCGAGCGCGCATTCACCCTCGGCGAGATCCCCGGCTTCCTGTGGACGCCCGGATCCGCCTCTGCATCCGCACCGTCCCCGTTGGTCTTGCTCGGCCACCCCGGTGGGCTACACACGATGTACCCCCGGCTGGCGGCTCGGGCCCGGCGCTGCGTGGCGCAAGGCTTCGCTGCGGCCACCATCGAGCTGCCCGGCAGCGGCGAGCGGCCCCGGTTGGCCTCGGCCGAGCAGGCCCGCGCCGACCTGCGGCGCGCGATTCAGGCCGGGCAGCCGGTCGGTGACGACATCGTCGACCGGCTCATCCTCCCGCTGGTCGACAAGGCGGTCCCCGAATGGCGGGTGACCGTGGACGCCCTGCTTTCGCTGCCTGAGATCGGCGGCCCGGTCGGATACGCGGGGGGCGTGATCGCCATCGGTGTCCGGCTCGCGGTGGTCGAGCCGCGGATCGCGGCAGCCGTTCTCTTCGCCGGGAGCTTCGTGCCGCGTGCCACGTTCGAGGAGGCCCAGCAGGTCACCATTCCGCTGCTGGTCCTACTCCAGTGGGACGACGAGGGAAACGACCGGCAATCGGCCCTGGAGCTGTTCGACGCGTTCGGCTCCAAAGAGAAGACGCTGCACGCCAATATGGGCGGACACACCGGCGTCCCGCAGTTCGAGGGAGATGACGGCGACCGGTTCTTCGTGCGGCATCTGAGGTAGGGACCCGGGCCGCCCGGCCGGCAGCAGGGGATATCGGCAGCGGGCAAAACTGCCGGGCTGCCGGCCGGGACGCGGCTGACCGAGGAGAGATCTCGGCGCTGGGATGGGAGGGCGGCCGCAGGCGTTAACAGGCAAGCGCCGGGCGTGTTGAGGCGGAGCGAACGCGTACTTAGAGCGCCGGGGGCCGACCCGCCTCGCGCCGCAGCGCGGAGCCGATTACGTGTGCGGTCAGCTCGACCTGCCATGGCCGCGCGCCGCCTGCGCTCAGCGTTTCGGCGATGGTCGCGTCGTCGAGGCTTTCCGGCGGAGACCAGCACAGTCGGCGCAGCAGGTCGGGGGAGAGCAGGTTTTCCACCGGAATCAGATGCTCGTCCGCGATCGCCGCTACGGCCGGGCGCGCCGCTGCCAGCCGAGCCGCCGCCTCGGGCGCGCTGCGCTCCCAGGACTTGGCGGGTGGCGGGCCGTCGTGCGCGGGCTGCGCTGAGGGCAGCTGTGAGTCGGGCAGCGTGAGTGCATTACGCAGCGCCGCGTGATAGCTGACCGCGTCGGCCGATCGGGTGCGTCCAGAGAATCCGGGCACCGCGCGCAACGCCTGGACCGTCTCGGGGAGGCTGATCGCCGCCTCGATGATCGCGCTGTCCGGCAGGACTCGGCCCGGCGTCATGTCGCGCCGGCGCGCGAGCATGTCGCGATGCTCCCAAAGCGCGCGAACGACCGCGAGATTGCGCGGCCTGCGGACCTTGTGGATGCCTGACGTACGCCGCCATGGCTCCGCGCGCGGGGGGTGCGGGGCAGCGGCCAACACCGCGGCGAACTCTTGTTCTGCCCAGGCCAGTTTGCCCTGCGCGTCGAGGTCACGATGTACCGCATTGCGCAGATCGACCAGCAGTTCGACATCGAGCGCTGCGTAACGCAGCCACGGCTCGGGAAGCGGGCGCGTAGACCAGTCGTCGGCGGAGTGGCCCTTCTCCAAGGAGAAGCCCAGAAGTTCCTCGACCATCGGACCGAGCCCGACTCGCGCGTAGCCTGCCAGCCGGCCGCCCAGCTCAGTGTCGAAGATGTATGGCGGAGCCAGCCCCACTTCGCGGAGACAGGCCAAGTCCTGCGCGGCAGCGTGCAGGACCCACTCGGTATTCGCGAGCACGGCGCTCAAGGCGGAGAGGTCGGGGCAGGCGATCGGATCGATCAGCACCGTGCCCGCGCCCTCGCGGCGTAGCTGCACGAGGTAGGCGCGCTGGCTGTACCGATAACCGGAAGCCCGTTCGGCGTCGACCGCGACCGGTCCGGTGCCCGCCGCAAAAGCCGCCACCGCCGCCGCGAGCGCCTCAGCGTCGGCGATGACATCAGGTACGCCATCACGCGGGACGAGGAGGGGCACGGCTTCGGGGTTAAGCGGCGGCTGCTCGCGGGCGTCAACGGTCACGCCCTTACGGTAACGCGCGGACGGCCCGCTTAGACGGTTGATTCCTGGCCATATCCGCTAACGCGTGTTGCGCCAGGGGGAAGAAGCTGCTTTAGGGGAGCGGCGGGCGGCGCGCAGTGGGACGAAAAGCCGCCGGGCGCGTGGATCACCACGCGCCCGGACATGGCGCCCACCGCGATCCGCGCGGCCGGTCTGAGGCAGCGACCGCTGCTGCGAGCGCGAGCGCGAGCGTGCCGCCACCGCGACTGCTAGTTCCTGCGACTCGTACCGAAGATGCGTGCAGGCGTTCCGTTGCCGGTTTGCCTGTCGCGATCATGGCAGGCTGGCCATGCCCTGCCAGTTTGTCGATCGTCGATCGTCGCTAAGCGATCAAGCGATCAAGCGATGATGCCGCCTCGCATGGCCACCGCGACCATGCCGGCGCGGTCGCCCGTGCCGAGCTTGCGGGCGATGCGGGCGAGGTGGCTCTTCACGGTCAGCGCGGACAGGCCCATCGTCTGGCCGATGGCCTTGTTCGAGCGGCCATCCGCGACCAGGCGCAGCACCTCGATCTCGCGCGCGGACAGCTCACGGCAGCCGGCGTTCATCGTGGGCGGCAGGGCGCCGACGGCCAGTGCCGCCGCCGTGCCGGCCGCGCCGCTCATCGCCGCGAGCCGCTGCTGGCGCAGATGCGGCGGCATTCCGGACACGCTGCCGAAGCCGGGTCGCGCCTGCGGGAGCGCCCGAGCGCCGGTCACCACGTAGCCGCGCACACCGGACGCCAGGGCCGCACGCACCGCGTTCGTGTCGTCGGCGGTGGAAATGGCGACCGCGCTGCTCCAGCCCGCGTTACGCATCTCGGCGAGCAGGGCGAGGCCGGGTCCGTCCGGCAGGTGCACGTCCACCACGGCGATGTCGCGCGGGGTCGCCATCCTGGTCCGGGCTTCCGCGATGGTGGAGGCCTCGACGACGTCGCGGACGCCGAGCGCCCACAGGTGTCGGGTGACCGAGGTGCGTACCCGCAGGTCGTGGACCACGACCATGGCGGTGAGCTTAGCTGGCCGATAGGCCAGCAGGCTCGCAGTGTGATCGACGAGTACCGACACCTGGCCTCCCGATGTTGGACGGGGATCGGCCGCAGAGGGTGGAGGAGCGGCCGGATGGGGCTCTACGGAGGAGGAATCGGCAATGTGGGTGGCGACCTTTAGCGTGACGGCCACCCGAGTCGGCCTAACAAAAGACCGGTTCATACCGGAATCACCCCCTGCTTCCACCCGAACGGGGGCGACGGCGGGGCGCCGCTGCCCTCCCTCCGGGCGGCCCCTTCCCCTGGGCGGCTCAGCGGGCACAAGCTGACCAGCGGAGATGACCACGTGTCAGTGAGGCGCCGCACCGCCCCGACAAAGGGTGGAATCGAGACCTACCCACTCAGGCATCCGGGTAATCATGTTTCGATATTCACCTGCATGGACGAATAGACCTCCGTCGTCCAAAGTGTTGTGACTCATCCGGAACCATGGCGATAAAGACATAGTCATGCTTATCCGGGCATTCGGCGGCAGGTGCGGAGCGAGAGCCAAGGGTGGGGGAGGTGGGGGCTACCGGCGCGGCGGGGCGCGTGGGGCTGCGCCGCGCGGCTGGGCG
>NZ_DASRBQ010000184.1:0-12537 GCF_035653575.1 Actinocrinis sp. | reverse complement strand
CGGCCGCCGAAGAGGGAGAGGATGAACGCCATCGTGATCATCCCGACGCGCAGCCGGCGGCGCGGATCGCCGAGCGTCAGCGGCTTGGCGGCGGTGGCTGACGGCGCGCCCGAGGGGCGCGAGGGGGCGGGCGTGAACCGGTTCTCGGTGCGCGCTCTGGCAGCGGGGCGCGGCTTGGCGGGCTGGCTGGGAATGCGGCGCGGCGGCACGCCGCGGCCGCCGGCCGGGTTGCCGTTGTTCGGGCGTTTGCCGTTGCGATCCGGGCTCACGGGCGCGATCCGGTGGCTGAGGCCGACGGGGTCGGCGAAGTGGAGGGTTGCGGAGAAGGCGACGCGCCAGCAGGGGAACTGGGCGATGCGCCGGGCGTGGCGGCTACGGCCGGGCCGTTCGCCGGAGGCGTGGCCCTGCCTGAGACACCGGGAGACGCGCTGACCGTGGCGGTCGCCGAGGGCGATGATGACTGCGATGCGGACGGCGACGGGGACGCGGGCGGTGCGGGCGGCGCGGTGGTAGGTGCCGCGGTCGGGATGCCGAGCACCGCACCGTTGCCGGGGTCGAGGAACACCGGACGCGGGTTCGGTACCAAGCCAAGGCCGGCAGCCTGGGAGGCGAGGGCCCCGGGGGCGGAGAGCCCGGCGAGGCGCAGCTGCAGTTCCTGCTGCTGGTCCGTCAGCTGGCTCTGTTTCCTCTGCGCGGTCTGGATCTCGAAGGCGCCGCGGTCGAGCGCGGTGTTGAGCAAGAGCAGGAGCACCAGTCCGACGGCGAGCAGGCAGAGCACGAGGATGGCGAACGGGACCACGGAGCGGCGTCCGGCGAAGCCCTCGATGACGGCGACGGGTCCGGCCTTTCCCGGACGGCGCACTTGCCGCCGGATCGATTCCGGCGGCCGGTCAGGCGGTCCCGCGCTCATCGCCGGGCCCCCGTGCCTGCTGCAACCATGGCGGCCAGTATTCCGCACGGCCCGAGCCGGGCGGCGCAACGGCGCGGCCTGTGGCCCCTATTCTCAGATTTACAGCCACGCTTTTCAGGTAGACACAGCTTCAGGTTGATACGGCTTCAGGCAGACACAGCCTCAGGTCGCTTAGCGCCGCTGCGTCTTCGCCTTCGTCAGCCGATCCGCGACTGCTCCCTTGCGCACCCGCTCGGCGACGCGGAACTTCGCGGAGGCGGCCCTCGGGTTCTGCTCGATCTCGGCCTCGGTCGGCTCCTCGGCTCCGCGGGTCACGAGCTTGAGCAGCGGCTCGGTCCCTGGCGGCGCGATCGGCAGGCCGGGCGGAGCCGTCGAGGCGGCGCCGGCCGCGAGGACCCGCTTGACCAGGCGGTCCTCCAGCGAGTGGTAGGCGAGCACGGCGATCCGGCCGCCCACCGCGAGCGCGTCGACGGCGGCCGGTATGGCCCGCTCCAGCACGGCCAGCTCGGCGTTGACCTCAATGCGCAGCGCCTGGAAAGTCCGCTTGGCCGGATGGCCTCCAGTACGTCGCGTGGCTGCGGGGATCGCAGCGCGCACCAGCTCGGCCAGCGGTCCAGTCGTCGCGATCGGCTCCTTCGCGCGGGCCGCGACGATGGCCGAGGCGATCCGTCCTGCGAACCGCTCCTCGCCATAGTCGCGCAGGATGCGGGCCAGGTCCGGGGCCGAGTAGCCGTTGACCACCTCGTAAGCAGAAAGCGGCGCGCCCTGGTCCATCCGCATGTCCAACGGAGCGTCATACGCGTAGGCGAAGCCGCGCTCGCGCACGTCGAGCTGCAGCGAGGAGACTCCGAGGTCGAACAGGATGCCGTGGATCCGCGGCACGCCGAGCCGATCGAGCACCGCGGGCAGTTCGTCGTAGACCGCGTGCACCAGCTCGATGCGGTCGGCGAAGGCGGCGAGCCGCCGATTCGAACGGTCGAGCGCCTGCGGATCGCGGTCGAGTCCGATCAGGCGGATCTGCGGGAACCGGGTAAGCAACGCCTCACTGTGCCCGCCGAGGCCGAGGGTGGCGTCGACGAAGACCGCGCCGGGGACCGAGGCCGGGGCCAGCGCCTCGACGCAGCGTTCCAGCATGACGGGGACGTGCCCGGCCGGGCCAGCCGGCTCTCGCCCGTCCGATCGCTCTGGATCCCCGCTCGACTCCGCGTCGGCCGCCGCTCGCGAATCACCCTTTCGAGCCTTGTCGCCGCCGCGGCGCGGATCCGTCACCATGCCGGTCAGTATTCCATCGCAGCTCACCGGCACCGAATCGCGGCGACCCAGACCCGGCGCGGCGCCGCCCGCGCGACACGCCATGGCAACGCAGCACCCCGATACGCCCCGATGGGGCGACACTGGACACGGCGCCGCGGCCGTAGGTCCCCGCCCGCTCGGATGTACTCACGGACGCTCTGGAACCGGGGAAGGGGCTTCAGAACGCGGGTGAGCGGGTGGAGGCCCACGGCCGCGGCGCGCCGCCTTTCGGCGGCATTCGCGGCCCTGGCTCGATCACTCGAACGACGTGCTCGGTCAGGGCAGGTCCGGCGCCACCCCCCGGAACAGATCGTCCTGGTCCAGGTCGGCGAAGGCCGGTTCCTTCTCGGCGACGTAGCGGTCCCAGGCCGCCGCGTCCCAAAGCTCGAAGTGCGTGTCCGCGCCGACCACGGCGACCTGCTGGGTCAGGCCGGCGTACTCGCGCAGCGCGGGCGGCAGGGTGATCCGGCCCTGCTTGTCGAAGGACTGCTCGCTGGCGCCCGCGTAGAGCACCCGCAGGTAGTCGCGGACCGCGCGGGGCGAGGCGAGCGGTCCCGCCGACGGGGCGCGGCGGATCCGGTCGGCCGCTTCGGCGAACGCCGACGCGGGCCACACCGACAGGCACCGCTCCTGCCCCTTCGTGATCACCAGCCGCTCCGTTCCGTCGATCCTGGCCGCCTCCTCGCGGAACCGGGCCGGCAGGATCAGCCGGCCCTTGTCGTCCAGGCGCGGGACGAAGGTGCCGAGGAACATCGGCGCCTCCTACCGGCCGGGACGGACCGCTCGCCCTCGGACTGCCCTCGGGACGCGACGGTCAGCGGACGTTGCGCACAGGACCCGGCAGGGCGGGTTACGAGTAACCACGCCTTGACGTCATCCCACACGGCCTCCACTTCCCTCCACTCTACTCCACAAACCGCCCCCTACGCCGTCCGAGTGCTCCACTTCACCGCAGATTCCGGGTTTCCGGACTACTTCGGAAAAGGGGGGAGCCACACGGATTCGATCAAGCTCAGGTTCACGTCCAGCCCAAATCGAAACCGCTGCGCCGGCTCTTGCACATACACGGTCGGCATCGGGCAAGATGACCCCAACGGCCGACTAAGGCGTGGCCGTGAACGAGGGGAGGGTCCGGTGCCGGGCAGCACACAGGCGCAGGACGGCGAGCAATACGATCAGCGCCGGATTCAGCGCGTCACGTCCGGAACGGAGCGGGTGGACCGGCCCTCCGCGATCACCGACCGGATCCACGAGCGAGTCGAGTCGGTCATCGAGGGCAAGGGGGACGTGGTGCGCCTCGCGCTGACCGTGCTGCTTGCCGAGGGCCACCTGCTGATCGAGGATGTTCCCGGCGTCGGCAAGACCATGCTGGCCAAGGCCCTGGCCAAGGCGATCGACTGCACCGTGCGCCGCATCCAGTTCACCCCGGACCTGCTGCCCTCCGACGTGACCGGCGTGACGATCTTCGACCCGCAGCGGCGCGAATTCGAATTCAAGCCCGGCGCCGTGTTCGCGCACATCGTGCTCGGCGACGAGATCAACCGGGCCTCGCCGAAAACCCAGTCCGCGCTGCTGGAGTGCATGGGCGAGCGGCAGGTGACGGTGGACGGGGTCAGCTATCCGCTGGAAACCCCGTTCATGGTCATCGCGACGCAGAACCCGGTGGAGATGGAGGGCACCTATCCGCTCCCCGAGGCCCAGCGCGACCGTTTCATGGCCCGTATCGCGATGGGTTACCCGGCGCCGGCCGCAGAGCTGCGGATGCTCGACGGGCACAGTGCCGCCAACCCCCTCGACGAGCTGATGCCGGTCGCGGGTACGCACGACATCATCAAGCTGATCGAGACAGTACGAACCGTTCATGTGTCCGAGGACGTTAAGCGGTATGTGATCGACCTCGTCACCGCCACCCGCTCGGTCGGCGATCTGCGGCTCGGTGCGTCACCGCGCGCCGCGCTGCACCTGGTGCGGGCCGCGCGCGCCAAGGCGGCGCTGGAGGACCGGGATTTCGTTCTTCCGGACGATGTCAAGGCACTGGCGGTACCGGTGCTCGCGCACCGGCTGATACCCACCGCCGAGGCCCGGGTCGCCCGCCGCTCCCCCGAGCAGATCGTCGCGGACCTGCTCGACCAAGTCCCCGTCGATGTCCAATCCGCACGGCGCCCACGCGCCTGACGAGCGGTCAGCGATGAACACCCGCCCGCAGTCAAAGGTCCGGAGCACCTTCCGGACGTTCTCGGCCGGGCTGACCACCCGCGGCCGGGCCTTCCTCTCCGCGGGGCTGGCCTCGGCCGCCTGCGCGATCCTGCTCGGCTACGGCCCGCTGCTGCGGGTGGCGATCCTGCTGGTTGCGTTGCCGTTGGCGGCGGCCGGGATCACCTCGGCGTCGCGTTACCGCATCGCGTGTCGGCGGAGCCTGGAGCCGGCACGGGTACCCGTCGGTTCTCCGGCCCGCGTCCATCTGCGGCTCGAGAACGCGGCTCGGCTGCCGAGCACGCCGCTGCTCGTGGAGGATCAGGTACCGTACACGCTCGGTTCGCGTCCGCGCTTCATCCTGCGCCGCATCGAGCCGGGAGGCAGTCGGCGCGTCGCGTACCGGGTGCGTTCCGACAGCCGTGGCCGCTACCAGCTCGGCCCGCTTTCGCTGCGCAGCGCGGACCCGCTTGGCCTGTTCGAGCTAACCCGCTCGTTCACCGCGCAACACACGCTCACGGTCGCGCCCAAAGTCGAGACGCTGCCCGCGATCACGCTCGGCACGGTATGGGCCGGGCACGGCGACGGCCATGCCGCACACGCGGCCGCGGCCGGCGAGGACGACGTCGGCGTGCGCGAATACCGCTACGGCGACGAGCTTCGGCGCATCCACTGGCGGGCCACCGCGCATCACGGCGAGATGATGGTGCGCCGCGAGGAGCAGACCTGGCACAGCCGCTGCACCATCCTGCTGGACAACCGCTCCGGCGCGCACCGCGGCACCGGCCCGACCGCGTCGCTGGAGTGGGCCGTCTCGGCGGCCGCGAGCAGCGCGATCCACCTGCTGAACAACGGCTATACGGTGCACCTGAGCACCGCTAACGGCGGCGGCTCGATCCTTACCGACACCGAGGACGCGGTACTCGACACGCTCGCAGTGCTGCGTCCGGTGCACGCGGTCAGTCTGAGCCTTAGTCAGGCCGCCGCCGACGACCGGGCCGACAGCCTGATCATCGCCTTTCTCGGCACCTTGACCGGCACCGACGCCGCCGACCTGGCCCGGGCCAAGCCGGCCACGGCCAGCGCGGTCGCCTTCCTCCTTGACGCGCAGACGTGGGCGGGCGCTTCGACGCCGACCGCAGCCTTTCCGCCCGGCTTCGACGACGACCAGAGGCACGCCGCCGCCGTCCTGGAGGCGGGCGGCTGGCAGGTCGTCACCGCCCGCGCCGGGGACAAGTTCCCCGACCTGTGGCGGATCGCTTCCCGGCATACCGCCGCACGCGTCGGCGTGAGCGACGAGTCCTTGAACGTCGGTGCGGCCCCGGCCCCCGCCGCAGCCCCGGTTCGCGCGGGCACTGCCGGTATCAGCACTGCTGGAATCAGCACCGCCGGTATCAGTACTGCGGGAAGCAGCCATATGGAAGCCAACATCGCGGGAAACGGCGCGGCGGAGGCCGGGCGATGACAGGAGGCTCACGATGACACAGCCGGGTCGTGCCCCGCTGCGCCTGACCGTCGCCGCCGGGATCGCCACCGCCACGGCCGCCATCGGGCTCGAGCGCCTGGTGCAGACCGGGTCGTGGCTATCCGTCTGCCTCGTCCTGATCCTGGTGATCGGCGCCGCGGGCCACCTGGCCCGAAACGCGCGCCTGCCGCGACCGATCGTCGTGCTCGCCCAGCTGGTGGCCGCGCTGCTCGCGCTGACGCTGCTGCGGGCCGCGGACAACGCGATCGCCTTGATCGTGCCGGGCCCCGGAGCGCTGCACGAGCTGGCCGACCAGATATCCGCCGGCCGCGCCGACATCAGCCACGAGGCGCCGCCGGCCGCCGCGACCCCCGGCATCACCACGATCGTCGCGATCGTCTGCGCCGCGTTCGCGATCCTCATCGACGCCATCGCCGTCACCTACCGCCGCGCCGTGCTGGCCGGGCTCCCGCTGCTCGCCGTGTATCTGATCCCGGCGACCCGCCGCCCCGGCGGCATGAGCTGGCTCGCGTTCGCCGTCTCGGCGATCGGCTACCTGTCCCTGGTCAGCGCCGAGGGCCACGACCGGCTCAACCGCTGGGGTCGTGCGCTCGGCGGCCCGACGCGCGTGCCGGGTGAGCTGTCCGGGCCGGTGAACAATCCGCACAGCTCGCTCTCCCGCCGGATCACCACGACGGCCGTCGCCGCCGCGCTCGTGCTGCCCTGGTTCATCCCGACGCTGCCTGGCGTGTTCAAGACCGGCGCGGGCAACGGGGTCGGCAATGGCAGCGGCACCATCAGCATCGACCAGAGCGTCACCATCCAGAAGTCGCTGACCTCGCAGAACGCGGTGCCGCTGCTGAGATACACCACCGACTCCAGCCAGGTGCGCTCGGACTACCTCGAGATGTCGGTGCTGGACAAGTTCGACGGCGACAAGTGGACCTCGGGTTCGCTTCCACAGAGCCCGATGGGCAACAGCGCGGCCTTGACGATTCCGGGCCTGACCACGGGCGGCATCAAGCAGACCCAGGTGACCACCCGGATCTCCGTGATCGGGAACTTCGCGTTCGACGCGGTCCCCGCGCCGTACGCGCCGAGCAACCTGAGCGGCATCAACCAGCCGCTCTACGACCCGAGCACGCTGGAGATCGTGCCCGGCGACTCCGCCAGCCGGTCGCGTGAGGGACTGCGCTACACGGTCACCAGCGTCGACGTGGTCCCGACCTCCGATCAGGCGGACTCGGCGACCGGGCCGCTGGACCCCTCGCTGGGCCGGTACCTGCAGCTGCCCTCGAATTTCCCGGCCGACGTGCGCGCCAAGGCGCAGCAGATCACGGCCGCGGGCCGCACGCCGTATGAGAAGGCCCTGGAGCTGCAGGACTGGTTCCTGGCGAACTTCACTTACAGCCTCAGCGTCCCGGCCGGCGACGGGAACAGCGCGATCGAGGCGTTCCTCAAGGACCGCAAGGGCTTCTGCCAGCAGTTCGCCGGCACGATGGCGGCGATGGCCCGCTCGCTGGGCATCCCGTCGGTCGTCGACGTGGGCTTCACCCCGGGCACGGCGCAGACGGACGGTTCGTACATCGTCACCACGCACGACGCGCACGCCTGGCCGATGCTCTACTTCTCCGGCATCGGCTGGCTGCGGTTCGAGCCGACGGTGAGCATCCAGAGCTCCGGCCGCGGCAGCTCGCCGAGCTGGACCCGCATCACGCCGGGTCAGCTGCACCCGAGCGGCGGCTCCTCGCTCTCCGCGCAGAACCCGTCGGCGAACCCGAGCGCCAGCGCGAGCCAGTGCCCGGCGCAGATCCGGCGCATCTCCGGCGGCTGCGAGAGCGCGGACAACGGCGGCGTGCTGGCGGGCAGCCGGCCGTTCGCCTCGTGGGGGCCGTTCGGCGTGATCCCGCGCTGGTTCGAGCACTGGTTCCTGACCGGCAGCGCGGCCCAGATCGGCGGGAAGCTGGCGGTCCTGGTGCTCCTGCTGCTGGCCGCGGTGCCCGCGCTCGGCCGGCTTGGGCGGCGGCGCAAGCGGCGGGTGCTGGTCAAGCAGGCTGAGCGGTACCTGGCGCGGGCCGCGCGAGGCGAGGTGCCGGAGGTGTCGCAGTCCGGGGCCGGCAGCCGCTGGCGCCAGGACGCGCAGCGCTCGCCGATGGCCACCATCGCGCTGGCGGCGTGGGCCGAACTGCGCGAGTGCGCGGACGATCTGGGCTACGAGTGGGTGGACAGCGACACCCCACGCCAGGCGGCCTCCAGGCTCACGGCGGCCGCGCGCATGGACGATGAGGCCCGCGAGGCGTTCGGCCGGGTGACCACGCTGACCGAGCGCGCCAGGTACGCGCCGGGCTCGCAGTACGACCAGCCGACCCTGCGGGCCCTGCCCAAGGACCTACGCACGTTGCGGGCGGCGCTGGCCGAGCACGCCAGCCGGGCGAACCGGATCAGGGCCGCGATCCTGCCCGCCTCCTCGCTCACCCGGCTGCGCGAGCGGCGCGAACGCGTCTCCGCGTCGATCTACCGAGGCGGCCGCAAGCCGCAGGACTGACGGGAAAACCGGGCCGGCACGGCCGCCGCTGCCGACCCGAGCCGGTGCGCATCACGGATCACAAACCACAGATCACAGTGGGCAGCTACCGGCCTGGCCGGGACTGCTTCCGGCGCTGCGGGAGCCGGCCGGGACGGGCTTAGAACCCGTCGCGCTCGCGGCGGCGCTGCCAGCGCAGCTCCATCCGCTGGCCGAAGGAACCGGCCCGTGCCGAGCGGCGCGGACGCAGCTTGGAAGCCGGCACGATCTGCCCGGGCGCGGGGACCCTGCGCCAGACGATCCATGCCAGCCACGCGCACGCGACGACCACGGCGCCGCCGGCGGCGTCGAGTGCGACGCGCTTGGTGACGATCCCGTAGCCGATCATCGCCCCGCCCGCGAGCACCCCCAACACGGCGAGCGCGACGCGGCGCCGCAGCCTGCGGCGCAGCTTGTCGCCCTGGAGCGCAGACGCGAACTTCGGGTCTTCGGCGTGCAACGCCCGCTCCATCTGCTCGAGCAGCCGTTGCTCATGCTCGGACAGCGGCACGGGTTCCTCCTCGCTGGACGTGACGCAAGGCGAGGTGCGGTCGTTCACTACCAACACCTCTCGAAGTCAAGGATAGGCAGGCCCCCGCGTGTGTGGAACGGCGCTACTCAATTTTCCGTTTTCGGACCTTCCACTGAACACGGGTGCGACCTACCGTCGCCCGCCGGCTACGCCTCGTCCAGCCCCGCCAGCACGTGCAGCTGCGTGGCCATGGCCCGGAACTCGGGCAGCGCCGAGGCGGCGGCCTCAAGGGCCAGCAGGTCGGTGACATTCGCGGCCGGGCCGCTGCCTGCGGGCACGTCGGTCGCGGCGGCCGGCACCAGGTCGGCGAAGATCCGCACGCCGTGCACGGCCCGCACCGTGAGCCCGGCCTGCTCGATCAGGTCGCGCAGCGCCTGCTCGCCGAAACGGCGCGGCACCGGATCGTGGGCCCCGAACCGGCCGCGCGGATCGTGCAGCGCGGCCAGGGCCTCCGCGACGTGGCCGCCGAGCGCCCGCGCCAGCACGATCGCGGTGCGGTTCGCGGCCAGGATGCTGGCGATGCCTCCGGGCCGCAGCAGTCCGCGTGCGGTACGGCAGCCCTCCGCAGGGTCGTCGACGAACTCGAGCACGCCGTGGCAGAGCACGGCGTCGGCGCACTCGGGTTCGAGCACGTCGAACACGGTGGCCAGATCGCCTTGCGCGGCCCGCACCGCACCGGATACCCCGGCCTCCGCGGCCCGCCGCTCCAGCGCGGCCAGGGCGTCAGGGCTCGGATCGACCACGGTGACCCGGTGGCCGAGGCGGGCCAGCGCGACGGCGAACCCTCCGGTGCCGCCGCCGACGTCGACGACGTCGAGCGGGACCGTGCCGCCGACGACTTCACCGGCCGGCGCGGCCTCCCGCTTGATCGTTTCCAGGGCCGACCGCACCACATCCCACACGACTGCGGTCCGCACCGAGCTTCGGGGATTCGTGCGGTCGGTAACCACGGCGGGCCTCAATTCGACGGCTGTGACTCTTCAACAGTGACGCTTCAACGCCGGCACCGCGGCGTTCACCACGTGCTCGTGCTGCGTGATCAGGTTAGGCCATGCTAGTGCTGTGGCACGGGAGGTTATTCGGGCCGCGCAGCCGTGCTCTCAACCGGCTGCAACAGCCGCAGCGCCTCGCGGGCTACGTCGGCGGCGTCGAGCGGTTCGAGGTCGGGATCGTCGGCCCGGAACGTGCCGATGCGGCCGGGTTCGGTCCCCGGTCCCTCGAAGCGAATGGTCACCCGGCCGACTCCCGCGCCTTGCACCCATCCCTGCCCGCGCTGCGCGTGCCGCACGTCCTGCCCGGCCAGCCACCGGCGTGCGGTGCTGTCGACCGGGACCGGGCCGAACAGGGTCACCGCCGGAATGGCGGAGGCGTCCGCGGAAGCGCCCCCTTCGTCGTCGGGCAAGGCGTCTGAGGGCTCGTCACCCGTCTCGCCGTTCTCCGCGCCGGACTCGGCTGCCGCCTGCGCCTCCGCTTCCACGGCGGCGAGCTCGCGTTCGACCCGAGCCAACTCCGCTACCAGGTCGCCCTGAGCGTAATCAGCCAGTCCCGACATGCCCACGCCTAGCAGCCGGATGCCTGTCGAGGACACCGTCGCGGCCGGTACCGCATCGTCGAGCAGCCTGATCGCGGCCTCTGTGACCAAGCGCTCGTCATCGGTCGGCGCGCCGAAAGTCTCCGAGCGGGTGACCGTCGTGAAGTCGTGCCCGCGTGCCTTCACGGTGACTGTGCGGGCCGTGTGGCCCGAGGAACGCAGCCGGCGAACCACGCGTTCGGCCAGCTCGGTGACCGCCGCGCGCATCGCCGCCCGGTCGGCCAGGTCGTGCGGGTAGGTGTCCTCTGCGCTGATGGACTTGGTGGGCCGCTCCGGTTCCACGGTGCGCGCGTCCATGCCCCGGGCGAGCCGGAACAGCATGCCGCCCCACGCCACGCCGAGCAGTCCGACCAGGTCGGCCTCCGTCAGCACCCTGAGCTCGGCGACCGTGCCCACGCCGATTTTGCGCAGCCGGTCGGCAGTGGCCGGGCCGACGCCCCACAGCGCACGCACCGGCAGCGGGTCGAGCCACGCCAGTTCGCCGCCGGCCGGGACGATGACGCAGCCGTCGGGTTTCTCGGCGTCGGAGGCGACCTTAGCGATGAGCTTTGAGGTACCGCCGCCGACTGATGCGGTTAGTCCAGTTCGCTGCGTGATCCGGGCGCGAAGCGCTTCGGCGACCTCGCGCACCTGCTCGGCGTTTTCCGGCGCGCCGCCCTCCATCGCGGCCAGATCCACGAACGCCTCGTCCAGGCTGACCGGCTCCACCAGCGGCGAGAGCTCGCGAAGCGTCTGCATGACCACGGTGCTCACCGCGTGGTACGCCGGGAAGCGCGGGTACAGGTACGCCGCGTTGGGGCACAGGCGCCGCGCGAGCGCCGTAGGAATCGCGGACCGCACTCCGAATACGCGTGCTTCGTAACTGGCCGTGGAAACGACGCCGCGCAGTCCCACGCCGCCCACGATCACCGGTTTGCCGCGCAGGCTGGGCTTGTGCTGCTGCTCTACCGCCGCGTAGAACGCGTCCATGTCCACGTGCAACACCGACGGCGCTTGGCGCCTTAGCGGTGGCGGCGGTGATGGACGCTCCATGTCTCTATGGTCGCGCCTGGCACTGACAATGCCCATCCATGCCTGACCTTGGAGAACCACGCATCCACGGCGCGTAACGAGCCGTGGGCATTAATCGGTCAAGCTCAGCGGCGATGTTGCGACTCGGACACGGAAACGCAGAGGGCCGCGACGGTCACCCGCCACGGCCCTACTATCCACGTGTCCGCACAGCCGGAGGCTCAATCCGACGTCGTCGCCAGGGCCGTCCTTCGGCTCACGTCCGGTGACGGGCGCTCCCCGCTCAGGGTTGGGAACGCACGGCACCGGGCGCACCGGTCCCGGCGGACTCCGCACCTAGGCGGAGCACTGATAACGATAGGGTCACAGGGGCATAACCGCCAAGTCCTGCGCGCAAACTCGGTCGGGTTTGTGCCGGGCCGCAGCTGGCCGATTTACGTCACCGCTGGTCAGCGCGGTGCGTCTCGTGAAACTGCGGCCTAGACCACATCGGCGCGAAAGCTGCTCGCAACCGGTTCCGCGGACTTGTCACGGTGCTGCCGCGCGTTACCGCGTGGCAGCACTCGAACAGCGGCGGTGACAGACCGTCAGTTCTCGGCGGCCCAGCCCGGCATCGGGAAGCCGGTCAGCAGCTCCCTGATCTCCCCGGCGATCTTCTCCAGGTCCGCGGCCACCTCGGGCTCCCTGAGCCCATCCAGCGAGCCGGCCCGCGCCGCCACCGCGACGGCCGCGTCGATCCAGCCCGCCACCTGAGCCATGTTCTCGGTGCCCAGGCCGCGGGTGGTGATCGCGGCCGAGCCCAGACGCAGGCCGGAGGGGTCGAAGGGACGGCGCGGATCGAACGGCACGGTGTTGAAGTTCAGCTCGATGCCGGCCGCGTCCAGCGCCTTGGCCGCGACCTTGCCGGTCACGCCCTTGTTGGTCAGGTCCACCAGCAGCAGGTGGTTGTCCGTGCCGCCGGAGACCAGGTCGAAGCCGC
>NZ_DASRBQ010000183.1:0-6708 GCF_035653575.1 Actinocrinis sp. | reverse complement strand
GATCATCGGGCACCGCGTGGTCACGGTGAGCCTCAACATCCCCGGGGGCCAGAAGCTCGCCGGCGTGCAGGTGGGCTTCGACTATCCGCAGCTCGAGGCGAGCATCAAGGGCACCGGCGCTTCGAGTGTCGTGCAGAACGCGGTGCAGGTGCTCCAGTCCACCCCCACGATGCTCACGCTCGCCAACGACACCGATGCGGACCTCTCGTTCGTGATCGCGGGCAACGCGAACTTCATCCAGTCGGGACCGCTCTTCAGCGTCACGCTCGACGAGTGTGTGCCGAACTCGGTCGGCATCTGTAATCGGACGCAGAACGTCATCGGCTGCTGCCCGCAGGCCGATTTCGCGGCTTGCACCGCAAACCCGAGCGACCCGGTCGCCTGCTTCTGCGGCGCCTCGGGCAGCGCAACCGGCGCGCAGTGCGCCGCGGCCGCCTGCACCGCCGGCGCGTGCTCGTCGGCAAGCGGCGGGCTCCTCGATCAGGCCACCTGCGAGGCGTGTCCAGATCTCGGCGGCTGCTTCAGCGTCTTCAACCCACCCGTCTGCCCGAGCGGCCACTTCCCGCTGGAGGCGGTCGGCCAGTGCGACAACGTCGTCGGCGCCTGCCCGTCGGACAACGTCTGCGTAAGCCAGGACCTCCAGATCAAGCAGTCGTGCACGGTGACCGACCCGGTCGACGCCCTCGCGCGGCCGATCGCCGGCGTCACCTGCTCCATCTCCATCACCGAGACGCCGTGAAAACGCTCGTGCGGCGTCCCAACACTCGACTGAGGAAGGAAACGACGATGAACCTGAAAGGACTCACGTGGAACGCGATGCTGGTTGGCCTCGCGGGCATCGTGGGCGTCGCCGCGTTCGCGCCGCGCGCCCGCGCGGCCGGATGCGCCGACCTCAACAACGACGGGCGGGTGACGATCGGCGACGCCATCCGGCTCATCCAGGCGGTCGGGGTCGGGCCGTCGGCGGTTGACTGCGGCGGGGCGGGCTCGCTCTCCTGCGGTGACCTGAATGCCGACGGCGCGCTCAGCGTCGCCGACGTGGTGACGCTGCTCAATGCGCTCACCGGCAATCCCACGCTCTTCCCGCTCTGTCAGGGCAAGGGCAACGTCATCGCCTGCTCCGGCGGCAAGGCGACGGTGACCGGCAACCTCACGACCAACCAGGAGTGGTCGGCCGCGTGCCCCGTGTACGTCGACGGGCTCACCTTCGTGCAGCCCGGGGTGACGATCACGATCGACCCGGGCACGACGATCGTGGGGATGGATCCTCCGACGCAGAACGGCGGCCCGACCAACGTCTCCGCGCTCATCTTCCTGCGCGGGTCGAAGATCAACGCGGCCGGCACGCCCACCCAGCCGATCGTGATGACCAGCCAGGACCACTTCGAGCACAACAACGGTCACATCGGCGACTGGGGCGGCCTCACGATCAACGGCAACGCCCCGGTGAACTGCCCCGGCGGCGAGTGTCTGGCGGAGGGGCTCGTCGGCGTTCCGTTCGGCGGCAGCAACCCGAACGATAGCAGCGGCGTCATGGAGTACGTGCGGGTCGAGTTCTCGGGCAGGGAGCTCACCCCGGACAACGAGCTGAACATCATCACCTACAACGGCGTCGGCCGTGGCAGCGTGTTCGATCACATCCAGGCGAACGTCGGCTTCGACGACTGCCAGGAGTGGTTCGGCGGCACGGTCAACATGAAGTACCTGGTGGATTCCGGCTGCGGTGACGACCTCTTCGACACGCAGCTCGCGACCACGGGTGAGTATCAGTACCTGCTCGGCGTCTACTACAACCCATACATGCAGAACGCGGGGAACCACGGCTTCGAGTGGGACAACAACGAGAACGGGTTCGACCTGCTCCCGCGGAATGCACCCAAGGTCTGCAACTTCACCATGATCGGCACCGCGCTCCAGCCGAACGCGGTTGGCGAGAACTCGGAGCGCGGCACGAACCTCCGCCGCGGCACCGCGGGCATCATCGCCAACACCATCTGGGAGCACTTCCGCAACGCCGGTCTCCTCGTGAGCGACAACGCCACCGCGGCGCAGGCCTGCACCAATGCGACGACGCTCAAGCCCGGCGGGCTCCTCGTCGAGCACAGCCTGCTCTTCGACAACGGCAACGACGGCGGCGCGCCGTTGCAGGTGACCGGGAACTGGACGTCGCCCTGCACGCCGCAGCAGTGGTACGCCCTGCTGCCGTCGGTCTCGCCGTCGAACCCGACGCAGAACGGGTCGGACCCGCAGATTCCGGTGGTCTACGGTCTCGGGCTGCCCGCCTCGCAGACCGATCTCAACCAATTCATCCCGGCGGGCTCCTCGCCCGGCGTCGCCAGCAATCCGCTTGTCAATTCGCTGGCGATGGACTGCAAGAGCATCGACCCGACGTTCTTCGACACCACCAACTACGTCGGGGCGTTCCGGCCGGGAGATCCGGCCTCCAACTGGCTCACCAGCCCCTGGATCAGCTTCCACCTGCAGTGAGCCGTCCGGCCAGCGCGGGGCGGCGGTCGTCCGCCGTCCCGCCCGGCCGCTCGAAGGAAATCGTCATGAAGGTCGCATCGGTCGCCAAGACGCTCGTGGTCGTCATGCTGGTCCTGGCGGTGCACGCCGCGGCGACTGCGCCGTCGCGGCCGCGGCGCCTGACGGATGCGTCGCCGTCGGTGGATGCGCTCCTCGAGCGCTTCCGCGAGGCGCTCGTTGCCAAGGACAAGGCGGCGCTGCGCGCGCTGCGGGTCACGCAGGACGAGTACCTCGGCATCATCATGCCCGGCAGCGTCGAGCCCGGTCAGCCGCGTGCCCAGTACTCGGCGCAGGCACAGCAGTATTTCTGGGGCATTCTGAACGGCAAGAGCATCTACGTCGAGGCGGACCTCCTGTACCAGTACGGCGGCCATCCGTTCCGCATCACGGGGGTGAGTTTCCGACGTGGCATCAAGGACTACGCGGACTACCGGGCCTACCGTCAGCTCACGCTCGCGATCGAGGACGACGCCGGCAAGGTGGACCACCTGAAGATCGGGTCGATCGCGGAGGTCGACGGGCAGTTCAAGTTCATCTCCTACGTACGTGACTGAAGAGAAGGGAAGGGAGAAAGCGATGAAGCGAAGGATTGCGGTTGCGTTCCTTGCGGCCGTGGCTGTGTTCCCCGGCACCGTGCGGGCTGGGGCGCCGCCCGAGATCAAGTGCGCCGCCACGAAGCAGAAGGCGGCCTCCGCCAAGGAGAAGGCGAAGGCGCTCTGCTACGCGAAGGCGGCTGGCGCCAAGGTACCGACGCCGGTCGATCCCGCATGCCTCGCGAAGGCCGAGGCGAAGTTTCAGACCGCGTTCACCAAGGCGGTGGCCAAGGGCCCCTGCGCCGATCCGGGCAATGGCCTCCCCGACCCGAGCAAACCCATCGAGGACAGCGTCGACGCATGCGTGAGTCACATCACCGACCAGCTCCCGGGAACCGTCGCGACCGCCAAGTGCACGGCCGCGAAGATCAAGGCGGCGGGCGCCGACGCCGCGGGCGAGCTTGCCTGCTACGCGAAGGCCGCGGGGGCGAAGGTGCCGACCCCGGTCGATCCCGCGTGCCTCGCGAAAGTGGCCGCGAAGCTCGGCCCCGCCTTCGCGAAGGCCGACTCCGGGAAGGCGGGCGCCTGCCCTGGGGATGCGGCGACGCTCCAGGCGGAGATCGATGGATCGTGCGTCACGACGATCGCGAACCAGCTCCCGCCGAAGCCGCCGGGCTGCGGCAACCGGGTGATCGAACCGGGGCTCGGCGAGACCTGCGACGACGGGAACACGATCGAGGATGACGGCTGCCCGAGCAGTTGCCACGTGGACACGTGCACGCCGGTGCCGGGCACGACCTCGGCCTCGGTGACCTTCACGTCCGGGACCCCGCTCGGCGGCCTCGTGGTCTTTATCGACTATCCGGAGGGAAAGGTCGCCAGTCTGACGGTGACGTATCCCTTCGGCGTGACCGGCAGCTCGAACGACCTCGGCTACGGCGTGAAGGACGCCGTGGTCAAGATCGGCGCCCTGCCGGCGAAGTTCGCAACGCTCACGTTCGCGAGCCTCTGCCAGGGGGCGGCGGCGCCGACGGCCGCCGACTTCAGGTGCACGGTGGAGGACGCGGCGGACACGGCTGGCAATGCCGTCGACCCGAGCACGGTGACGTGCAGCGTGAGCATCCCCTGAGGGCACACAGGTGACGGGCGTGGAGGGCCGGCGCCCCGTCCGTCCTTCCACCGCCCGTCGCCTACGGTTGGAGGAGGGATGCGGAGACAAGGTGTTGCGGTTGCGCTCCTGCTCGTGGTGAGCAGCGCCGGCAGCGGGGGGGCGCGCAGCGGACGGCACGCGCTGCTCGCCTGTCGGCACTGGCTCGCCGAGACGCTGAGCGTCGTGATCCGCGCGAGCCTCCACCGGGTCGCCTCCTGTCACGACGCCTTCCACGGCGCGCGCTCGACCGTCGACTGCAACGCCGTCGCCACGACCGACGACTTCATCCACGCGCAGGCCCGCGCGCGCGGGATCATCCCCGAGTTCTGCCAGGGCGGAAACCCCGTTCTCGCGAACTATCCGACGGGGGTGAACCCCGGCATCGCCGTTTCGACGACCATCGCGCGGCGGATCGCGCAGAATGGGGAGGCGCTGCAGGGCCTCACCCGCCTGCCCGCGGGTCGCGGCGGGCATGCCCTGCGGCGCTGCGTCCGCGCCGTCGGGCACGCACGGACGGCGCTGGTGACCCGGATCGTCGCGGCCGCGGTGCGCTGCCAAGCGCGCTTCGACCGGCGGGCTACGGTGCTCGGCGCGATCGCGCCGGCATGCCTCAAAACGGCGCCGCGCACGGCCGCGCACGTGCGGCGAAGGGTGGGGCGCGCCTGCCGCGGCGTCACCGGTGCCGAGATCGGGAGCTGTGATCCGCTGCCCGAGTGTGTGATCGCCAGCGTCACGGCCCTCGGACAGGCGCTCGCACGCGACATTTATGGCGCGCTGCCCGACGAGCGCGGTCGGCTCTGCGGCAACGGCGAGCTCGACACGGGCGAGGAGTGCGACGACGGCAACGAGGACGATCACGACGCCTGCACGAACCAGTGCCAGAAGGCGCGCTGCGGCGACGGAATCGTGGAGGCCGGTGTCGAGGAGTGCGACGACGGCAACAACGTGGAGACCGATGCCTGCACGCCGCAGTGCAGGCTCGCGCGCTGCGGCGACGGAATCGTCGAGAAGGGCGTCGAGGAGTGCGACGACGGCGGCGCCAACGGCACGCCCGGCGACCCCTGTGGCAGCGACTGCCGGTTCGCGGAGGTCAGCTGCCCGCCGACGGGCGCGGTGCAGGCCACACTCAGCCTCGTGCCGGCCAAGGACGGGTCGACGGCGGCGGAGTTCGCCGGCATCCAGGTAATACTCGGCTACCCGACTGGGGTCAGCATCCCCGGCTCGGGCGCCCTGCCGGTCGGCGATCCGACCGACCCGGCGACGCGCATCGTGCTGCTGGATCAGGACCTCTACACGGGGCTGATCGTCTTCAAGGACAGCGACACGGCGTTGGTCACGACCGTGGCGACGTCGTCCCCGGTGCGAATGGGTGTTGCCCCGCTGCCATTCGAGCGGGTGACGTTCGATTGTACGTCCGGCGCCAGGTTTACGCCGAGCCAGTTCCCCTGCAGCGTGACCGACGAGTCGGGAAAGCTCGGCAACACGATTCCCGCGGAGCAGCGGCCGGCCTGTGCCGTGGCGCTGACCGCGCGCTGACCGACATGGAGGGTATGATGCTTCGCCGCTTGCTGTGTGTCCTCGGCCTTCTGGCGACCGCCGCCGCGTCGGCGGCACAGCCCAGCTCCGACCTCGACACATACGCGCTCTTCGCGACCGCGAGCCTGCGGGCGAGCGGGCTGCGTGTGCTTTCCGGGAACGTGGGTGTCGACGCGGGGCCGCTCACCGTCCACGGCGCGCTCGACGCGCCCGAATCGAGCGTCGCGGCCGACGTGGTCCGGCTTGGCGGGCCAGCACGCTGCGCGGCGCTCTTCGCGGCCACGAGCGCCACGGGAGGCGGTGCAGCCTGCGGTCCCGCGCAGCCGTTCTCCCTGCCGATCCTTGCGGATGTGGGCGCAGCCTGCGGCCTTCCCGTTCCGGCGCCCACCTGCGCCCCGGACCGGTCGATCGCGGTGCCGCGCGGGGCGACCCGCCGGCTCGCCCCCGGTGCCTACGGTGACGTGGCGGTCGCGGGTGGGCCGGGCGCGCCGGGCCGCCTGGTGCTCGCAGGCGGCGAGTACGTCTTCTGCAGCCTGCGCGTCGGCCGCGGGGGCGTCGTGGAGGCGGACTCGGCGGTGCAGGCTTTCGTCACCGGGGACGTGTCGCTCGGCTCCGGCGCCGAGCTCGGCGTCGTCGCCGACCGCGACGTGCGGGACCTCGTGCTCCGTGCGGGCTACGGCCGCATCACCGTCGCGCGGCGCGCCGTGCTGGAAGGTGTCGTCTGTGCACCCGACGCGCTCGTGCGGCTCGCGGATGGGGCTCGGGTGGCGGGGCGGCTCGTGGGTGGCCAGATCCGTACGGGGCGCATCACCGTGAGCGGCTTGCCGGCGGGGCCCGGGTCGACCACGACGACGACCAGCACCACGACGACTACGAGCTCGACGACGACGACCACGAGCCCGACGACGACCACGACGACTACGAGCTCGACGACGACGACCACGAGCCCGACGACGACCACGA
>NZ_DASRBQ010000182.1:0-25396 GCF_035653575.1 Actinocrinis sp. | reverse complement strand
TGCTGCCCGGATTCCGCGCCGGCTGAGGAAGCGGGCGCGGGCTGGCCGGCCGGAAGTGCCGGGAGACTGAGCTGCGGGAAGGCGTACCGGCCGTCCGACGGAGTGCCGAGGCCTGGCATGTCAGTGCGCTGGGGAATCGTGAGCGCGAACGCGGTGCCACCGCCGACTGCGAGCGTCACGGCTACCGCGCCAATCCAGCGCAACGCGTTGCGACGCCTGCGCGACCGGCGAGCCGCAGCCTCCGCGAGCCGCGCCGACTCGGCCTCGATCAACGCGGGGTCGGGAGCGACAGTGACCGCGGCGGCGGGAATGACGCCATCGGCCGGGTCGGGAGCGGTTGCGACAGTGACGGTACCGGCCAGGGCGGCGGCAGCGGCGACGGTCTCCGTTGGGTCGGCGACGCTAGCGGGAATGACGCCATCGGCCGGATCGGTTGCGGCGGCGGTTGCGGCCGGATCGCCGTCCGCCGGGGCTGGATCGGTTGCGGCCGAATCGCCACCGGCCATGTCGGTAGCAGCTGGAGCGGTTGCGGCCGGATCGCCGTCCGCCTGGCTGGGAGCTGCTGGAGCGGTAGCGGGGGGTTCGGTGGCTTGAGTCTCCGCGAGCTTGGCCGGGTCGATCGGCTCGGCCGCCTCGCCGGGCAGTCCTGTGTCTGTCGTCATCACGGCCTCACTGATCAATGCTCTGAGACGTCTTGAGCCGGTCGAGCTGCTGCGCGACCAGCGTCGCGACCGAGTTCTGGTCGAGCGGCGCGGTTTCCTGCGCGTCGACCACCACCTCGACGTCGCCGCTCGATGCGACGCACAGCATCTCGTCGAGCTTGTCGCTGCCGAATCCGGGCGGGAGTACGCACTTGGCCTGCCCGTATCCGGGTACTGAGGCACCGTTGCGGAAGACGTTCAGGTTCGAGACCAGGCTGTCGAAGCCGGCCGCTGCGCTCTTGGCGTCCTTGACGTCGAACTGGAGCAACTCGACCGAGATCACGACGGCGGTGGGTGACTGCTCGGTTTGCATGGTGCGGATCGCGACGCCCTTGAGGTGCGTGTCGGCCAGTGCCCCCTTGACGCTCGACATGTCGGACTTCGGGATTCCGGAGAGCAGGTCTTCCAGCTGCGAGGTGATCTGCGCGGCCGGAACGAAGCTGTTGTTGCCGTAGCTCGCGTCGTACGGCCCAGGCGTGTATCCGCTCGGCATGGGCAGCAGGTACGCGAACAGCGAGCCGTAGTGCGAGCCGTCGGATCGCACGCCGCCGGTCACCGGTGCCGGTTTGACAGCTGCGGCGGCGCGCGCGGCCGCGATTGTCTTGTTGTTGCTGTCTTCCCGGTGCTGCACGATGGCCACGCCGATTCCGGCGCCGACAGCGATGGACAGTACCGCGCCGACCGCAATCAGCACTCTGCTACGTGGGACGGCACGCCTGGCGACGGGCGGCGCGAACTCGATTGGCGCGGTCATCGCAGGTAGCGCCGCCGGCTCCAGGGAGAACGGTTGCGGCTGGGGCTCGGTCTGAGGCTGGGTCTGGGGCTGGGTCGGTTGCGGCTGAGTCTGGGGCTGCGTCGGTTGCGGCTCGGCCTGGTTCTGCGGTTCCATCACAGCCTCGCCATCTGCTGCGTAATCAGCTTGCTGATGATCGACGGATCTGGGACGTGATTCTTCGAGGTGACCCAGAAGTCGACGGCCAGGTCTCCGTGTACGGCAACGGCGAAGTCGTCGTTGTATCCGTCGGAGGCAACGAATTCGTATCCGGCTGCCACGACGCTGTCCGGCAGGGTCAGCGCGTTGCTGTGGCCCTTTGCCGAGGCCAGGTCGGTTGCGGCCGCGTCGAAGTGTCCGGGCAGGTGCTGGTACATCCGAATCTCGATGAACAGACCGTCGCCCTGAGTCCAGGTCGTCGCGGCGATACGGACGAGCCGGCTGTTCAGTTCGTCGGCCAAGCAGTTCGCCGGAAGGGTGCAGTCTGCGGCGTCTTGTGAGAGCTCGACCCATTCGTGGTCGTAGAACGAAGCTGTCGCACCGGCGGGAGTGGGCAGCAACAGCTTCGTCAGGTCTCCGTTGACGATCGTGGCGTCGTCCTGACTCGCCGGCAGCGCCGGAGGCCGCGTGCCATCGAAGATCGGGCCGCGCGGATAGACCGGTTGCGTGACGGCGAGGGGCGGCAGGGGTGTGGGACGGCGCATCGCCTGAATCGTGAATCCGCCCGCCACGCCGCCGACTATGCCGAGCACGATCGCCCCGGCGAACAGTTTGCGGGTGCTGACGCTGCGACGAGGTTTGGTTGGTTCGGAAGGCGCGGCGGCGGTGGATTCGGCCCCGGCCCCGGCCCCGGCCTCGGTGGCGGTCGTTGGCGCGGGCGAGGTCAGCTCGGTCGGCGCGGCGGATTCGGCCTCGGCCTCGGTGGCGGTCGTGGTCGCTGGCGAGGTCAGCTCGGACGGCGCGGTGGCGTCGGTCTCAGTCGGCGGCTCGGGAATGAGCTGCTCCGACGCGCTCACGGATTCGGTCGGCGGCTCAGTGTCCCCGATCACGTTCTCGACGTTCTCCACATTCTCAGCCATGGGCCAGCCTGCCGTGCTCGGCGGTCATCAGATTCGCGAGATCACTGTGCGGAAGCGTCTGCGTGCCGTAGACGGTGATCTGGTAGAACGTGTCGCCCTCGGCGTACACGCCGATGAGGCTGTCGAGGTTGTCGGCGTTCTTCTCCCGCGCGGTGGCACCCGACTCGCCGGGAATGCTGAAGGACGTCCAGCCGCTTCCGTTGAGCTGGAAGCCCTGCATCCAGTTGTCCGCGTCACCGCTCGAGTCGAACTGGAGCAGCTCGATCGAGACGTTCGCGCCCATCGTCGAGTCCTGGTACGTACGCTGCGCGCCGCCCTTGAAGCCCAGCTGGCTCAGCGCGGACTTCACGTCGGAAGAGCCGCCGTACTCCTTGACCACGTCGCTCTGGCTCTCCTTGTTGCCGTCCGGGTCGCCCTGCACCGAACTCGGGCCGTCCGGCGGCGGGAGCAGGAAGTAGCGCAGGTCCCCGGAGTGGATGCCATCCTTCACCGAGCCGATCACGGTGGACTTGGGGCTCGGCGACGGTGACGGAGACGGCGAGGCCGAGGGCGACGCGGACGCCGACGCGTGGGCACTCGCCGACACCGCGCCGGCTCCGCTCACGCCGGTGCCGGCCGACGCGGACGCGAGAGCCGCCGCGACGTCGACCGGAGCCGGTGATGCGATGTCGACGACGGCGGCAGCCGTGCCAGCCGCGAGGACGAGGTACGAGGCGCCGATCGCGGTAACGATCAATGCTCGGCTTCGGCGCTTCGCCGGCACGGATGGCGCTGCGCCTGCCGCCTCGGCGAAAACCGGTAGACCTGCTCCAGCGCTGGCCGTCTGCCCCACGTCCGTGGGTACGCCGTGCGCGATGTCCGCCGTCTCTGCTGCGGCGAAATCCGGTTCTGCGCCCCGCTCCAGCGGTGGCTGTACCGCGCCGTGTGAATCCTCCGGACTCTCCGGACCGTTCCCGTCCGAATGGGCCGGAGGCATGAATGAGTTATCGCCCACCCCGCCCCTCCCCTGAATTGCGCCGTTCCTCGCGAGCTCCCCGCTCGACGGCCACCAATAAATACACCTACGAACCGGCGTTGAGCACCGTATTTCCGCAACGATCGGATCAAGGATCACTTCTGAGCGCCCAGCGGGAACGCGGGACGCAACCTCGGACGGTCCGACGATTGCCGCGTCGCTTTGGTTGCCCGGAGCCGCCCGTTTTGATGAAAGCCCCACTGGAAGCCTGAATCGCTACTGAGCGCGTCCGAGAAGTGTCGTACAGTGAAGGACCGTCAGGGCACGAACCACACGGTGCATGAACCGGACGGTGCATGAACGAGGCCGTGTCCGATCAGAAGCAGTGTCCGATCAGCAGCGGCTCCCGATCAAAGGCTTCCCGATCAGGGGCAGCGTCCGATCAGAAGCAGCGTCCGACCAGAAACCGCGGCACGATCAGAACCGGGACGATGGCCGCCATCCGAAACCGCCAGGCGGGGACCGCACGGCCGACCGCCGCGCTCGCCGCCGTCGCCGCGCTGGCCTGCGGGTACACGGCCGGCTCCGTACTGCACTGGGGCTCCCCGCCGCACCCGGGTGAGGGCAGCGCCCACACCCTCGCCGACCTGATGGGCGACTTCGGCCTGTCCGCCGTGGCCGCTTTCGCCGCCGTCTCCTGCGCCTGGCGCGCCATGCTCGCCCGCGGCCGGCTGCGCGTCTCCTGGTTCCTGTTCGCCGCCTCCGCCCTGGTCGCCGGACTGGGCAACGGCGTGTGGGGCTGGTACGAGATCGTGCTGCACCAAACCCCGCCCTCGCCCTCGGTCGCGGACTGGATGTTCCTGTTCTTCGCCCCCTTCGCGATGGCGGGCACGCTGGTGCACCAGCGCGGGCCTGGCGCGCCGATCGGCTGGCTGAAGCTGGTGCTCGACGGCGTGATGATCGCCGGGGCGCTGTTCAGCGGCGGCTGGACGGTCGCGCTCGCGCAGGAGGCCGGGAGCGACGGCGGCTCGACGCTGGCCATCGCGCTCGCGCTGGCCTATCCGGTCTTCGACATCCTGCTGGTCAGCCTGGTGCTCGCGCTGCGCTTCCGGAACGGCCGGCGGGACGGGGCCTCCATGGCGACCCTCGTCGCCGGCTACTCGCTGATCGTCGTCTCGGACGCGATCTGGACGATTCCGGCCGTGCGCGCCGAATACAGCTCCGGCGAACTGCTCGACTCCGGCTGGTTCCTCGGCTACCTGCTGCTCGCGGTCGCGCCGTGGATGAGCACGTGGACGCGGCCGGGCCAGCGCCATCGTGCCCGGCACTGGATGCACGCCTCGCTGCTCTCGGGCGTGCGGCGCGCGTTGAGCCTGCTCGGACTGCTCTTCCCTTACCTCGCCGGGCTGATCTGCCTGGCCGGGATCATGGTCGACGGCCTCACCGGCGACCACCGCGTGCACGCCGCGCTGCTCGGTGCCGGCGCGACCGTCCTGATCGCGCTGGTTTCCCGCCAAGCCGTGACGCTGCTGGAAAACCACCGGCTCACCAAGCAGCTGAAGGTGCGCGAAGACCACTTCCGGTCGCTCGTGCAGGGGTCGAGCGACGTCATCATGACGGTCGATCCCTCGGGGCGTCTCGGGTACATCTCGCCGGCGTCGCTGCACGTGTTCGGCTACGAACCCGGCATACTCGCCGACACCTCGCTGTACCGTCTCGTGCACCCGGACGATCGGCGCACCGTCGCGCGGGCTGTGCAGCGCTTCCTCGCCGGCACGGCGGTCTCGGCCGCGGTCGAGTGCCGGATCAGGGCCGCCCAACCGCTTTCCCTCGACAGCGGCAGCGCGCTGTGGCGGCACGCCGAGTGCACACTCACCCGGCACCGCGGCGGCCTGGTCTTCACCTGCCGGGACGTCAGTGACCGGGTCGCGTTGCAGCAGCAACTCGCCTACAACGCCTATCACGACTCGCTCACCGGACTGCCGAACCGCGCACTGTTCGCGGAACGTCTGGAGCAGGCGCTGTCGCAGCATCCTGTGTCTCCGGTGCCGTCCTACCCCGGTGCGCCCGCGCCGGATCCCGCCCCGCCGCAACCGGTCGCAGTGCTCTTCCTCGACCTGGACTGGTTCAAGGAGGTCAACGACGCCGGCGGGCACGCCGCCGGAGACGCGCTGCTGACCGAGGTGGCCGCGCGGCTGCGCGGTTCGGTGCGGGCCGGGGACACCGTGGCCAGGTTCGGCGGCGACGAGTTCGCCGCGCTGGTGCAGTGCGGGCCGGACGGCCAGGCCGCGCGCGAGGTGGCCGGCCGGCTGCACGAGGCGCTGACCCGGCCGTACCTCCTGCTCGGCTCCCGCTTCGTGGTCGGCGCATCGATCGGCGTCGCGTTCTGGCGGTCCGGGGTGACGGCGGCGGACCTCATGCGCGAGGCGGATCTGGCGATGTACGAGGCGAAGGCGGGAGGGAAGGGCCGCGTGGTGATCTACCAGCCCGCGATCGGTGCCACCCCGCACTCCCATCCCCACCCGCACGCGCCCGATCCGCTTTCGAGTGGTGCGCCGTCCAATGGAGAGGTGTCCAATAGAAGCCTGTCCAATGGAGTCGCGGGAAAGCTCTGAGATCGTCATGTCCGGATTACGAGACAGCCAGTGGCCCGGCTTGACGCGGCCGGTGTGGTCGCGAGAGTGTCTAGCCCATGCGGATTGCCTTCTGCCACCTACGCGAGCTCGTACTCGGCCAGCGCGCCGGCTGAAGCCCCAAGGCTCCACGCCAGCGCGCATCCCTCGGCTGCCCTCACGGGCCGGGGGATTTTTTGTTGGCCAAGCAGATGTGTCCCGGGCGGCGGCCCGGACCGAGCGAGAGAAGTCCAGATCATGACCGAGCAGGCCAGGGCGGCGGCCCCGGGTTCCCAGCCAAACAGCCACGGCTCGCAGCGCGCCGCGACCGCCGGCGTCCCGATGACCGGTGCGCAGGCTCTCATCCGCGCCCTCGAGGAATCGGGGGCCGACACGATCTTCGGCTACCCCGGCGGGGCGATCCTGCCCGCCTACGACCCGCTGCTCGACTCGGCCAAGCTCCGGCACATCCTGGTCAGGCACGAGCAGGGCGCTGGGCACGCCGCCACCGGCTACGCGCAGGCCACCGGCCGGGTCGGGGTGTGCATGGCCACCTCGGGGCCCGGCGCGACCAACCTGGTCACCCCGATCGCCGACGCGCACATGGACTCCGTGCCGATCGTCGCGATCACCGGCCAGGTCAACGCCTCGTCGATCGGCACCGACGCCTTCCAGGAGGCGGACATCTGCGGCATCACCATGCCGATCACCAAGCACAACTTCCTGGTCACCCGGCCGGAGGACATCGCGCGCACGATCGCCGAGGCCTTCCACATCGCCGCCACCGGGCGCCCGGGCCCGGTGCTGGTGGACATCGCCAAGGACGCGATGCAGGCCACCACCGCCTTCCGCTGGCCGGTCGAGATGGACCTGCCGGGTTACCGCCCGGTGTCCAAGCCGCACGCCAAGCAGATCCGCGAGGCCGCGCGCATGATCGTCGAGTCCCGGCGGCCGGTGCTGTACGTCGGCGGCGGCGTGCTCAAGGCCCGCGCGACCGCGCAGCTGCGCGCCCTGGCCGAACTGACCGGCGCACCCGTCGTCACGACCCTGATGGCCCGCGGCGCCTTCCCCGACAGCCACCAGCTGCACCTGGGGATGCCCGGCATGCACGGCACCGTGGCCGCGGTCACCGCGCTGCAGAAGTCCGACCTGATCATCGCGCTGGGCGCCCGCTTCGACGACCGGGTGACCGGCAAGCTGTCCTCCTTCGCCCCGGACGCCAAGGTCGTGCACGCCGACATCGACCCGGCGGAGATCTCCAAGAACCGGGTCGCCGACGTGCCGATCGTGGGCGACTGCGCCGAGGTGATAACGGACCTGGCGGTCGCGGTGCGCGCCGAGCACGCCGCCGGACGCGTGGGCGACTACGCGGCCTGGTGGTCGATGCTGGACGCCTGGCGCACCAAGTACCCGCTCGGCTACGAGACGGTCAAGGGCAGCCTGGCCCCGCAGTTCGTCATCGAGCGGATCGGCAAGATCGCCGGACCCGAGGCGATCTACACCGCGGGCGTCGGCCAGCACCAGATGTGGGCCGCGCAGTTCATCAACTACGAGAACCCGGGCACGTTCCTGAACTCCGGCGGCGCCGGGACCATGGGCTACGCGCTGCCCGCCGCGATGGGCGCCAAGGTCGGCCGCCCGGACACCACCGTCTGGGCGATCGACGGCGACGGCTGCTTCCAGATGACCAACCAGGAGCTGGCCACCTGCGTGATCAACGACATCCCGATCAAGGTCGCGGTGATCAACAACGGCACCCTCGGCATGGTGCGCCAGTGGCAGACCCTGTTCTACAACCAGCGCTACTCGAACACGACCCTGGCCGCGGGACCCGGCATCGAGCTCGGCGGCGGCGCCGAGCCGCGCCGGGTGCCGGACTTCGTGAAGCTCGCCGAGGCCTACGGCTGCGTCGGCCTGCGCTGCGACTCCCCGGACCAGGTGGACGCCACGATCGAGAAGGCGATGGCGATCAACGACGCGCCGGTCGTGGTGGACTTCGTGGTGCATCAGGACGCGATGGTCTGGCCGATGGTCCCGGCCGGCGTGTCCAATGACGAGATCCTGGCGGCGCGCGGCCAGCGCCCAGACTTCGGCGACGGCGAAGAGTAGTAGGGGAGCGGAGCGATGAGCATCCAGAATCACGCGTCGCACGGCGCGACAGGGCACGGCCAGACCCACACCCTCTCGGTGCTGGTCGAGAACAAGCCCGGTGTCCTCGCCCGAGTGGCGGCGCTGTTCTCCCGCCGCGGCTTCAACATCGAGTCCCTCGCCGTCGGGCCGACCGAGTACGCCGAGATCTCCCGGATCACCCTCGTGGTGAACGTGGAGGACCACCCGCTGGAGCAGGTGACCAAGCAGCTGAACAAGCTGGTCAACGTGCTCAAGATCGTGGAGCTCGAGCCGGCCGCCTCGGTGCACCGGGAGCTGATCCTGGTCAAGGTCCGCGCCGACGCCGCCGAGCGGCACCAGGTGCTGGCCACGATCGAGCCCTTCGGCGCCAGGGTCGTGGACGTCTCGGTGGACTCCCTGGTCGTCGAGAGCACCGGCGACTCGGCCAAACTGGAGGCGATGCTCCGGGTCCTCGAGCCGTTCGGGATCAAGGAGCTGGTCCAGTCCGGCATGGTCGCCATCGGCCGCGGCCCACGTTCCATCACCGACCGCACCCTGCGCTCCGTCGAGCGCGCAGCCTAAGCGGGCGCCGGCCCTGACCGGCGCCCTTCAGAGAGAAAGACGCGGATAGTCACCATGGCAGTTGAGATGTTCTACGAGGACGACGCCGACCTCTCGGTGATCCAGAACCGGCACGTCGCCATCCTCGGCTACGGCTCGCAGGGGCACGCGCACGCGCTCTCGCTGCGCGATTCCGGGGTGGACGTGCGGGTCGGCCTGCCGGAGACCTCGAAGTCGCGGGCCAAGGCGCAGGAGGAGGGGCTGCGCGTGGTCACCCCGTTCGAGGCCTGCGAAGAGGCCGACGTGATCATGATCCTGGTGCCGGACCCGGTGCAGCGCGAGGTGTACGAGGAGGCGGTGCTGCCGAACCTGGCCGACGGCGACGCGATCTTCTTCGGCCACGGCCTGAACATCCGCTACGGCCTGATCAAGCCGCCGGCGAACGTGGACGTGGCGATGGTCGCGCCCAAGGGCCCGGGCCACCTGGTGCGCCGTCAGTTCAACGACGGCTTCGGCGTGCCCTGCCTGGTCGCGGTCGAGCAGGACGCCTCCGGCAAGGCTCTCGAGCTGGCCCTGTCCTACGCGAAGGGCATCGGCGGCACCCGTGCCGGCGTCATCAAGACCACCTTCAAGGACGAGACCGAGACCGACCTGTTCGGCGAGCAGGTCGTGCTGTGCGGCGGCGTCGAGGAGCTGATCAAGGCCGGCTTCGAGACGCTGACCGAGGCGGGCTACGAGCCGGAGATCGCCTACTTCGAGTGCCTGCACGAGCTCAAGCTCATCGTGGACCTGATCTACGAGGGCGGCCTGAGCAAGATGAACTGGTCGATCTCCGAGACCGCGGAGTGGGGCGGCTACAAGACCGGCCCCCGCATCATCACCGACGCGACCCGCGCGGAGATGAAGAAGGTGCTCGCCGAGATCCAGTCCGGCCAGTTCACCGAGCAGTGGATCGCGGAGTACGACGGCGGCCTCAACGAGTTCAAGAAGTACTACGAGGCCACCACCAACCACCCGGTCGAGCAGGTCGGCAAGCGGCTGCGCAAGCTGATGTCCTGGGTGAACACCGAGGCGTGATCGCTGTCTCGGCGGTCACCTGTTAGGCGGTAAGCCTGATTATCTTCCGCTCCTTCGCCCCATCCTCCGGTTAGGCAACTGACGGTCGGTGAGGCGAAGGAGCGTTCATGTTCCGGGCGGCGGCGTGGCAGACGGCGGCGTGGCAGACGGCGGCATGGCGGGCGACGACTGGCTTGGTGCTCGCGTTGTGCCTCACGGCCTGCTCGGATTCCGGCCCCGGCCGCGCCGTCTCGGCCGACACCGACCTGGCCGGCACGGCCGCCGCGGACAGCATCAACAGCAGTTCCTCCGATAGCCACACCGGCGGGGCGGTCACCTGGGCCATCTCAGCGCCTATCGACAACTGGAATCTGTTCACGCGTAGCGGCGACACCTTCGACGCCCATCAAGTCCTCGGCGCCGTCTATCCGAGCGCGTTTACCGTCAACCCGTCGTACACGGTCACTCTCAACTCGGACCTGCTCGACAGCGCGAACCAGACGTCCACCAGTCCGCAAACGATCGTGTACCGCATCAAGTCGAGCGCAGCCTGGTCCGACGGTACGCCGATCACTGTCGACGATTTCGACTACGCCTGGCGAGCGCAGAGCGCGGACCCCGCCGCCGTGTCGACCATCGGTTACAGCCGCATCGCGTCGATCACCGGATCCGACCACGGCAAGACCGTCACGGTGGTCTTCGCCAAGCCCTTCGCCGACTGGAAGTCGCTGTTCAGCACGCTGTATCCGGCGCACATCGCGAAGCAGCACGGCGACATCGCGGCCGCGTCAGCCTGGTTCGCCGCGAACGCGCCGACCGTCTCCGGAGGGCCGTTCTCGCTGGCCGCGCTCTCCGCCGACCACACGTCAGTCACGCTCGACCGGAACACGCACTACTACGGCCCAGCCGCGCAGCTCGACAAGGTCGTCTTCCGCGTCGTCACCGGCCCTGCCCAGCAGGCGGCCGCGCTGCGCGACGGCACGGTGGACGGCATCTATCCACAGCCGCAGAGCGGCCTTATCGACACCATCAAGACGATGGGCGCCGCGGTGGCGTACCACATCGACTCCGGGCTTGAGGTCGAGCACATCGACTTCAACCTCAAGAACGCGACGCTCGGCGGTAAGCCGTGGAGCAATACTCTGCGCACCGCGATGTTCACCGCGTTCGACCGCGACGACGTGCTCGCAAAGACCATCCAGCGGATTCAGCCCACCGCCGTCCCGCTCGACAACCGCATGCTCGTCCGCAACCAAGCCGGTTATCAGGACAATCTGACGAAGCACGGACTCGGCACCGGCGACGCCGCGCGGGCGCGCAAGTCACTCACCGCCGCAGGCTTCACGAACGCCGCGCTGGGCGGCCGGCTGACCGCGCCGGACGGAACCGTCATCCCGGCGCTCTCGCTGAAGTACCCGATGGGCAATCAGATCCGCCAGGCCGAAAGCGAACTGTTCGCGGCGGACGCGGCTCGCCTAGGGATCACCGTGAACGTGTCGCCGACCGACAACCTCGGCGCCACACTCGCGCAGAGCGGCGGCGCCTATCGCTACGACCTCATCGCGTACTCCTCGACGGCCAGCGCGTTCCCGAGTGCAGCGGATCAGGCCGCATACACAACCGGCGGGGCTGGCAACTTCGGCGGCTACTCGAACGCACGAGTCGACCGATGGCTGAACGACGCGGCGCTGTCCGACGAAGATCAGGGGGCGTCGTCCCAGAGCGCGGTCACCGACTACCTCAACAAGGCCGATGATCAGATCAGTCAGGACGCGTACTCGCTGCCGATCTTCCAGTGGCCGGCGCTCATCGCCTTTTCGCCGAAGCTCGGCAACGTCCGCGACAACGTCACCGAACTCGGTCCGACATACAACCTCCGCCAGTGGACGTGGGTTCGTCCGACCTGAGCTGGATCAACGGATCTGCGGCGGACGGGCTGCGCGAGCTGTGGTCAGGCCTGCGTGCTGCGTGATCTTCCGCATCCTGAGACGGTCGGTATGTCCCCGTTTCGGGGCCTCGATTCTGGCCGCCGAATCTGTACCATGGCCCGTGAGCGGCTGTACGACACCTGGCGTTAACACAGACATCCCGCGTTAACGCAATCGTGCAGTGCCGCGTCATCCTGCCAGGACCACAGCGTGGTGGACCCGGGCGCAATTCCGTTACTCGCTTACTTGCTGACGGACGACCGGAGGAATCCCCCCGTGCCCAAGCCTGTGGTTCTCATCGCCGAAGAGCTCAGCCCCGCGACCGTCGAGGCGCTCGGCCCCGACTTCGAGGTCCGGTACTGCGACGGCGCCGACCGCGCTCAACTGCTGCCAGCCATCGCCGACGTGGACGCGATCCTGGTGCGCTCGGCCACCCAGGTCGACGCCGAGGCGATCGCCGCGGCCACCAAGCTGCGCGTGATCGCCCGGGCCGGCGTCGGCCTCGACAACGTGGACATCCAGGCCGCGACCAAGGCCGGTGCCATGGTCGTCAACGCTCCCACCTCGAACATCACCTCAGCCGCCGAGCTGACCATCGCCCTGATCCTGGCCAGCGCGCGCAACGTCGCGAGCGCTAACGCCGCGCTCAAAGGCGGCAAGTGGGCCCGCTCGAAGTACACCGGCATCGAGCTGGACGGCAAGACGGTCGGCATCGTCGGCCTCGGCCGGATCGGCGCGCTGGTGGCCGCGCGGCTGCTCCCGTTCGGCGTGAAGCTGCTGGCCTACGACCCGTACGTGCAGGCCGGCAAGGCCGCGCAGATCGGCGCGCAGCTGGTCACCCTGGACGAACTGCTGGCCGCCTCCGACTTCATCACGGTGCACATGCCGAAGACCCCCGAGACGATCGGCCTGATCGGCGAGGAGGCGCTGCGCAAGGTCAAGCCGACCGTGCGGATCATCAACGTGGCCCGCGGCGGCCTTGTCGACGAGACCGCGCTGGCCGCCGCGATCAAGGAGGGCCGGGTCGCCGGCGCCGGCATCGACGTCTACGCGAAGGAGCCGTGCACCGACTCCCCGCTGTTCGAGCTCGACTCGGTCGTGGTGACTCCGCACCTGGGCGCCTCCACCGACGAGGCGCAGGAGAAGGCCGGCATCGCGGTGGCCCGCTCGGTACGCCAGGCGCTGGCCGGCGAGCTGGTTCCGGACGCGGTCAACGTGCAGGGCGGCACCATCGCCGAGGACGTGCGCCCGGGCCTGCCGCTGGCCGAGAACCTGGGCCGGCTGTTCACCGGGCTGGCCGGCGGCGGCGCGCAGCAGCTCGACGTGATCGTGGCCGGCGAGATCACCCAGCACGACGTGAAGGTGCTGGAGCTCTCCGCGCTCAAGGGCGTCTTCGCGGACGTCGTCGAGGGCTCGGTCTCCTACGTCAACGCCCCGCTGCTGGCGCAGGAGCGCGGCCTTGAGGTGCGGCTGACCACCACCTCGGAGTCCCCGGACTACCGCAACGTGGTCACCGTGCGCGGCACGCTGGCCAGCGGCGAGGTGGTCTCGGTCTCCGGCACGCTGTCCGGGCCGAAGTTCGTCGAGAAGATCGTCGACGTCAACGGCTTCACCGTGGACCTGCCGCTGTCCGAGCACTTCGCCTTCTTCCGCTACGTGGACCGTCCGGGCGTGGTCGGCCTGGTCGGCGGGCTGCTGGGGGAGTCGCACATCAACATCGCCGGGATGCAGGTCTCCCGCTCCGCGAAGGGCGGCGAGACGCTGATGGCGCTGACTGTGGATTCGGCGATCCCGGCCGAGGTGCTGGCCGAGATCTCCGACGCAATCGGGGCGTCCTGGGGCCGGGCGGTCGCGCTGCCGTAGCGTGCCGCTAGGCCGACGCTGGATTTCAGCCGCAGCTCCCGTCCGGAACACCGGACGGGGGCTGCGGTTTTGCATTGGTCCGGCATAAGCGGGACGCAAGCAGGTCAGCGGAGAGTAGGCGGCAAGGCACGGTACGTCCCCGTCTCAGATAGTAGGACGTCCGAGCATTAGGCGAGACAAGCGCCGCTCGAGTCGGTACCGTGAATTGCTAGGACTTCCGAGTATCGGCGCCACACCCCGCGCCGTACCGGTTCCGGCAGGATCGCGTCTTCGGCCACAAGCCAGGCGTGTCCGTACCCAGTGCGGCAGGAAAGCATCCGCCGGCAGCACTCACCTCCGGCCAGGGACGGAACACGATGTACGAGCACGAGGACGGTTATCGCACCCGCGCCTCGCAGAGTCCGCAGGAAACGCCCGCGGACGAGCGTGACGCACGGGCACAGGCACGGCGAGCGTTGCAGGACGCTTACGACTGGCGGGACGACGAGTCCCGGGCGTCGTCGGCGGCGGCTACCAGCTCTGCGACGGCTTCCCCGACGACGGCCGCACGCGCCGCGGCCCGGCGCAGCCGGCGCGAGGTAACCCGGTCCATATCGCGGACGGTCGGTGTTTGAGCCGCGAGACGCGCGTTAGGCTCGGCGCATGGTCTCCAGCACAGCGTCGTCTGAGGCGGCATCCTCGAACAGCTCCGCGCAGCCGGACGGAATCGAGTCCGAAGCCACCCGCTCCGCGATCGACCTCGCCGTCATCGGCGGCGACGGCATCGGCCCCGAAGTCACCGCCGAGGCACTGAAGGTCCTGCGGGCCGCGCTACCCGGCTCGGTCAAGCTCGAGACCACCGAGTACGACTTGGGCGCGAAGCACTGGCACGCCACCGGGGAGACCCTGACCGACGCGACCTTGGAGCGGCTGCGCGGACACGACGCGATCCTGCTCGGCGCGGTCGGCGACCCGACCGTCCCGTCCGGGGTGCTTGAGCGGGGACTGCTGCTGCGCCTGCGCTTCGCCTTCGACCACTACGTGAACCTGCGGCCGTCCAAGCTGCTGCCGGGCGTGACCGGCCCGCTGCGCAGCGAGGAGCCCATCGACTTCGTGGTCGTGCGCGAGGGCACCGAGGGCCCCTACACCGGCAACGGCGGCTCGCTGCGCACCGGCACCCCGCAGGAAGTGGCCACCGAGGTCTCGGTGAACACCGCCTTCGGCATCGAGCGCGTGGTGCGCGACGCCTTCGCCCGCGCCGCCGCCCGGCCCCGCAAGAAGCTCACCCTGGTGCACAAGAACAACGTGCTGGTGCACGCCGGCCACCTGTGGAAGCGGATCTTCGACGCCGTCTCGGCCGAATACCCGCAGGTCGCCACGGACTACCTGCACGTGGACGCGGCGACCATCTTCCTGACCACCGCGCCCGAGCGCTTCGACGTGATCGTCACCGACAACCTGTTCGGCGACATCATCACGGACCTGGCCGCGGCCGTCACCGGCGGCATCGGCCTGGCCGCCTCCGGGAACATCAACCCGGACGGGGCCTTCCCCTCGATGTTCGAGCCGGTACACGGCTCCGCGCCGGACATCGCCGGCACCGGAAAGGCCGACCCCACGGCCGCGATCCTCTCCGGCGCCCTGCTGCTGCGCCACCTGGCCGCGCACGGCTTCGGCTCCGCCCTGCAGGACGCGGCCGCCGCGATCGAGGCGGCCGCCGAGGCGGACCTCGCCGAGCGCGCCACGCTCACCGCGCGTACCACTGCGCAGATCGGCGACGCGATCGCCGAGCGAGTAGGCGCTGTGTCAAACAGCGCAGCCGACGTAGCGAACGTAGGCAGGTGAGACGGTAGTCGTATTGGGTTACCGTCTCACTAGGCGAGAAAAGTCAGTGTGACGGCCCAGTGCAAGCTTTCCCTTGGGCAGCCCTTCCTGGGCGGTGCCTCCTCGGGGGGCCGTCACGGTCAGCACCGACCGCACCGGCCCCCAGAAGAGGAAGACCAGCGATGACGACCACCATCGAGCTCAAGCCGACCAGCGAGCCGCTCGCCGACGCGCAACGCGCCGCGATTCTCGAGGGCGATCCCGGCTTCGGCCGATACTTCACCGACCACATGATCACCGTGAAGTACACGGCCGGCCGCGGTTGGCATGACGCCCAGCTGCGCCCCTATGGTCCGATCGAGCTCGATCCGGCCACCGCCGCGCTGCACTACGGCCAGGAGATCTTCGAGGGGCTGAAGGCGTACCGCCAGCAGGACGGCACGATCGCCTCCTTCCGCCCGCAGTCGAACGCCGCGCGCCTCAACCGCTCCGCCCGCCGCATGGGCATGCCGGAGCTGCCCGAGGAGCTGTTCATCGGCGCGATCGACGCGCTGGTCAAGCAGGACGCCGCCTGGGTGCCCGACGACCCGGAGAAGTCGCTGTACCTGCGCCCGTTCATGTTCGCGACCGAGACCGGACTCGGCGTGAACCGGCCGGCCGGCGAGTACCTGTTCATGCTCATCGCCTCCCCGGCCGGGGCCTACTTCAGCGGCGGGATCAAGCCGGTGAAGGTCTGGCTGTGCGAGGACTACGTGCGCGCCGCGCCCGGCGGTACCGGCGAGGCCAAGTGCGCCGGCAACTACGCCGCCTCGTTCATGGCCCAGGCGCAGGCCGTGCAAGAAGGTTGCGACCAGGTGTGCTGGCTGGACGCGATCGAGCGCAAGTACGTCGAGGAGATGGGCTCGAACAACCTGTTCTTCGTGTACGGCTCCGGCGACGACGCGCGCCTGTTCACCCCCGGACTGTCCGGTTCGCTGCTGCCCGGCATCACCCGCGACTCGCTGCTTCAGGCCGCGGCCGACCTCGGCATCCCCGCCGAGGAGGGACGCATCTCGGTCGAGCAGTGGCGCGCTGACGCCACGTCGGGTGCGATGACCGAGGTGTTCGGCTGCGGTACGGCGGCGGTCGTCACGCCGATCGGTAGCGTCAAGTCGAAGAACGACGCGTTCACGATCGCCGACGGCACGCCGGGTCCGGTCACGTTGCGCCTTAGGGAGCATCTTCTCGGCATTCAGCGTGGCGTCGTCGAGGACAAGCACGGCTGGCTTTACAAGATCGAAGCCTGACGCGATCTTCGCACGACGGCGAAGAAGTCCCTGTGGCGACACAGGGACTTCTTGCTGTCCGAAGTGGTCCGATGAATCGGCATTAAGGGCTCGATAGTCCCGCTGTGCCCTTTTCATGCGTTTATATGAAGCTCCGTCAGATTTCAAGCCGTTTACACTTCCGTTGCGGGGAAAGCCGTGGGGCCTCAGCACAGGCACAGGAGGCCGCACGATGAAAGGCGGAACCAGGGTCGCGGCGGGGGTGGCGGCCGGCTATTTGATGGGGCGCACGAAGAAGATGAAGCTCGCGCTCATGGTCACGGCGGCGGGAATCACCGGCAGTCTGGCCAAGTCGCCGGGCGGGCTGGCCCGGCGCGCGATCGGCGAGCTCGGGGCGTCCGGCCCGGTCGAGAACCTGATGGGCACCGTGCGCGGCGAGCTGAAGTCGGCGGCGACGGCCGCGGCGACTCGTCGCATCGACGCGCTGACCGAACGGCTTTCCGGCAGTTCGGGCGCCGACGAGGACGGTGCCGAGCAGGAGCAGCCGGAGGAGGAAGAGCCGAAGCAGGACCGGGGCCGCGGGCGAAAGCAGCAGGCCGCGGAAAGCCAGCGCAGGCAACGGGATCGGGACGACGACTCCGATCAGGAGGAGGAGTCGCGGCACGATCAAGACGCCGACGAATCCGAGCAGGAGTCGGAACCTGAGCAGGAATCGGAGCGGGATTCCGAGCCCGAGCAGGAGCCGTACCGGCCGGTCAAGCGGCGACGTGCCGAGCCCGCCCAACGGCGCACCGCCGCCGCGGAACCCCGGGGCGAGACTTCGCGCACCGCGCGCCGGCCGTCCCGTGCCGCCAGCGGAACAAGCGGCGCGGCCGAACGCCGCACCCGGAGGTGACTGCCATGGCTACCAAGACAGTCGAAGGCGCGACGCGGGCATCTGAAGCAGCGCAGCCCACAGACCAGCTGCGCGAATCGGTGCAGCACCTGGTCAACGCGCTCACGCAGCGGGCACTCTCCAACATCACCGACAAGGTGGGCAGTACGGTCGAGAAGCTGGGCGATGCCGCGACCGGTTCGGACGGCGCGCAAGCCGTCGCGGCCGTCGGCGCCAAGGCACTCAAGGCCGCACCGTCAGCCGCGCTCAGCGCGGGCGTGGAGGGCACCAAGAACAAGCTCAAAGAAGCCGGCGGCGGCGTGATGGAGGCGCTGACCTCGGGCCGCAAGTCCGCCGGCAAGGGCAGCCACGCGAAGATCACCAACATCGTGGAGTCCGTGGAAATCGGCGCCCCGATCGATGTGGTCTACGACCAGTGGACGCAGTTCGCCGACTTCCCGTCCTTCATGAAGAAGGTCGAGCGCGTCGAACAGGTCGCGGACGAGAAGCTGACCTGGAAAGCCCAGGTGTTCTTGTCGCACCGCACCTGGGAGTCGACCATCCGCGAGCAGGTGCCCGACGAGCGGATCGTGTGGCGGTCCAAGGGCGCCAAGGGATACGTGGACGGCGCGGTGACCTTCCACGAACTCGCTCCCGACCTGACGAAGGTCATCGTGGTGCTCGAATACCACCCGCAGGGGCTCTTCGAGCGCACCGGAAATCTGTGGCGGGCTCAGGGCCGCAGGGTGCGCCTGGAACTCAAGCACTTCCAACGGCACGTCATGACGCACACCGTGCTGCACGCCGACGACCTGGAAGGTTGGCGCGGCGAGATCCGGGACGGCGAGGTCGTGTCCGAGCACGGCGGCGACGAGGGTGAGCAGCGCGACGACGAGCGAGACGAGGAGCAGTACGAGGACGAGGACGGCTACGAGCCTGAGGAGGAGGACGAGGAGGACGACGACGAGGAGGAGCGCTCATGACCGTGCAACCGGCAGGCGGCAGCCTCGATCGGCCGAACGCGAGCAACTTGGCCGACGTCGTCGACACGATTCTCGACAAGGGCCTGGTCATCGACGCGTACGTGCGCGTGTCGCTGGTAGGCATCGAACTGCTGACGATCGACGCGCGCGTGGTGATCGCAAGCGTCGACACCTATCTGCGGTTCGCTGAGGCCGTCAACCGCCTCGACTTGAGCGAAGGTCAGCAGCACGGCCTTCCGGACCTGCTCGAGGACGTCAACAAGGGCGGCGCCAAGTCGCGCACGTCCGGCGCTCTCGAGGCGGCCGGGGAGAAGTTGAGCGGCCTGCTGAACAGCGATTCCGACGACGAGGACGACGAGGACGACGAGTACGAACGCGAGCCCGCGCACCGTGACAGGAGGCGATGAGCATGACCGCCGCGAGCGCCGAACGATCGACCGGACCGGACGTGCAGACGGCGATCTACGTCTACGGCATCGCCCCGGCGGACGTGGAGACCACCGAGCAGGCGCGCGGTGTGGGCGATCCGCCGGCCGGAATCGAGGTGATCGCGCACGACGACGTCGCGGCGCTGGTCAGCGAGATCCCGGTGGACCGCGGACTCGGCACGCCGGAGGACTTCGCGGCGCACGCCCGGCTGCTCGACGCCACTGCGGCGGCGATGCCGGTGCTGCCGCTGCGCTTCGGCGCCGTGCTCGCCGACCGGCAGGCGGTTACCGACGAACTGCTGGTCCCTAACCACGACGAGTTCGCGCAAGCGCTGCGTCTGCTGGAGGGCCGCGAGGAGTACATCGTCAAGGGCCGCTACGAGGAAGGCGCGATCCTACGCGAGGTGCTTGGCGAGAACGAAGAAGCCGAGCGGCTGCGGCAGGCGATCGACGGCGCGCCCGACGACGCCACACGCAACGAGCGCATCCGGCTCGGCGAGATCGTGGCGCAGGCGGTGGCGGCCAAGCGCGAGCGCGATACCGCGTCACTGATCGAGGCGCTGCGACCGTTGGGGTGCGATGCCGCTTTGCGGGACGCGACCCACGAGCGCGACGCGGTCTATGTCGCGTACCTCGTCGATACGGACAAGCGGGATGCGTTCCGGCAGGCGGTCGATGACTGGGCCGAGCCGCATCGCGGCCGTATCGACGTCCGGGTGCTGGGGCCGATGGCGGCCTACGACTTCGTCATCAGCCGAGGTGCCAAGGGATAGTCATGGGCTTGCTGTCATGGACGATCGGTATTCCGCTGGCGCCGTTGCGCGGGGTGATCGGTATCAGCCGCGTGATCCAGCGTCAGGTCGAGGCCGAGCTGCGTGATCCGGCCTCGGTGCGCCGCCGCCTCGAAGCGGTCGATGAGGCGCTCAGGCAGGGAAGCATCGACCCTGACGAGGCGGCGCGGCGGCAGGAGGCGATCACGGGGGCGATAGCGCGGCCGCATGCCGCCGAGGCGGCGGTGCAAGAGCCGGAGGAGAGTGAGCGGTGATGGCGCAGCGCAACGCGCAGAAACAGGAGACAGACGCTCGGGAGGCGGCCGCCGCCGCGCTCGACATCATCGGCTCGATGGTCGGCAAGGAGGCACTCGGCGTCACCTCGCTGGAGCCGACCGAGGAGGGCTGGCTTGTCGGCGTCGAGGTCCTGGAACACGCCAGGCTGCCACGGACCTCGGACATCCTCGGCTTGTACGAGGTCGAAATCGACCTGGACGGCGGCGTGATCTCCTATCACCGCGCGCGCCGCTACCTGCGTGCCGCCACCGGTGACGAGCAGCGGAGGACGGCGCCGTGACGCTGCCTCAGGAACAACTCACGGCCGGCTCCGTCGGTGGCCAAGTCCAGTCAGGCGACCGAGCCGCGAGCCTGGGCGACATCCTGGAGCGGGTCCTGGACAAGGGCCTGGTCATCGCGGGCGACATCCGGGTGAACCTGCTCGACATCGAGCTGCTCACCATCAAGCTGCGCCTGGTGATCGCGTCGCTGGAGACCGCGAAGGAGGTCGGAATCGACTGGTGGGAGCACGATCCCTGGCTGCGCGGCGAGGACAGGCGGGAGCTGGACGAGGGTCAACGCCGAGAGCTCACAGCGCAGAGCGCGCGGCCCCCGGAAGAGGAGGCTGAGCAACCCGAACCGCAGAAGGCACGACGGGGCGAAAGCCATGCGTGACGGTCACGTTGTATGGATGTACGCGGTAACGCGCGAGAGCGGATGCGGTACGCCGCCATCCGTGCTCGGCGTCGCAGGCGAGAACGTGCGCGTCCTGGTCGAGGGATCGCTGGCTGCTCTCGTCGGCAGCGTCGACTCGCGGCGGTTCGGACCTGAGTCGCTGACAGGCAACCTGGAAGACCTGGACTGGCTTGCCGATAAGGCACGCATCCATGACGCGGTTATCGCGGCCGTGGCCGCGAGCGGTCCCGTCGTCCCGCTGCGTTTGGCGACCTTGTTCAGCAGCGATGACGGCGTACGCCAGCTGCTGCGTCACCGAGGCGACGAATTCCGGCGCGCGCTGGACGCCGTCACCGGCCGCACGGAATGGGGCGTGAAGGCCTACGTCGACCCGGAGTCATTAGCCGACACCCTGAGCGCGCAGCATGGGCAGGGCGCGGGAGAGATAACGCAGCGCGGGCAGAGCGCAGGAAGTGCCTACCTGCTGCGCCGCCGCGCTCAGTTGGCGGCTAGAGAGTCCGCGGAAAGCACCGCCACGGCCTGGAGCCGTCAGATCCACGCCCAGCTGCGTGAGGTGTGCGCGGCGAGCCGCCTGCACCCGGCGCAGGACCCTCGGCTGACCGGCCGAAAGGACTGGATGATCCTCAACGCCGCGTACCTCGTCGACCAGGAGCGCACTGAGCCGTTCCATGCCCTCGTCCAGCAGTTCACCGAGTGGCAGGAGGGCTTGAACGTGGAGCTCACCGGCCCATGGCCGCCGTACTCGTTCGCGGCCGCGCCGGGGGACCGCCATGACTGACGGTCCTGTCGCGGCGCGCCAGATCTCCCTGGTGGACCTGCTCGACCGCGTCTTGTCGGGCGGAGTCGTGGTCGCCGGCGAGGTGACGTTGTGCGTCGCAGACGTCGAACTCGTCCGGATATCGCTGCGGCTCCTGCTGTCGTCGGTCAGCGCGCTCGCGGCCCAAACCGATGTGGAGGTGCGGTGATGGACTTGCGTGCGCGCATCGACGCGGACCAGGAGAACGTGGAGCGCTCGCTTGTGGCACTGGTGCTGACCCTGGTCGAGGCGCTGCGCCAGCTCATGGAGCGCCAGGCCGTACGCCGCCTCGACGCCCACGACCTCACCGACGAGCAGATCGAGCGCATCGGCGGAACGCTCCTGGCCCTGGAGATCCGCATGACCCAGCTGCGCGAGCACTTCGGCCTCAAGTCGGAGGACCTCAACATCGACCTGGGGCCGCTCGGGAAGCTGCTGCCCGATCCCTGAGCCCGTCCACATGGCGGACCTGGTTGTTCACACGCCCGAAACCGTGGCACACTCGCTGACCATGTGGAACCGGCAGGTGATTATTTGCCGCGGCGCATCAGCACAGGGTTGACCGATCCAGGTTGATCGACAACCCGCCGCCGATGCGCAGACCTCTCGCGACCGCGAGGGGTCTTTTGCTTTGTCGGACACATGGCTTTCGTCGACAGGAGTCAGGGAGCGACATGACGAGCGACGCCTTCCACGTCTACGACACCACGCTGCGCGACGGCATGCAGCAGGAGGGTCTGAGCCCGTCCGTAGCCGACAAACTCGCGATCGCCCGCCACCTCGACGGGCTCGGAGTCGGATTCATCGAGGGCGGTTGGCCGGGGGCGAACCCCAAGGACACCGAATTCTTCAGACGTGCTCAAACAGAGCTGGAGCTGAAGCACGCGCAACTCGCCGCGTTCGGCATGACCCGCCGATCCGGAGTGAAGGCCGCCGACGACCCCCTGGTGGCCGCCTTGCGCGAATCCGGCGCACCGATCGTGACCCTGGTCGCGAAGGCGCATCCCCGGCACGTCGAGCTCGCGCTCAAGACTGACCTGCGCGAGAACCTGGAGATGTGGCGGGACACCGTGTCGCACCTCGTCGGCGAGGGCCGGCGGGTCTTCGTCGACGCGGAGCACTTCTTCGACGGCTACCTGCTCGACCGCGCTTACTCCCTGGAGTGCGTGCGAGCGGCCGTCGAGGCCGGGGCGAGCCTGGTCGCCCTCTGCGACACCAACGGCGGCATGCTGCCGAACCAGATCGGCGACGCCGTGGCCGACGTGATCGCCACCACCTCGGCCCGAGTCGGCATCCACTGCCACGACGACTCCGGCTGCGCGGTCGCCAACTCCCTCGCCGCGATCGACGCCGGCGCGACGCACGTGCAGGGCGCCGCGAACGGCTACGGCGAGCGGACCGGTAACGCGAACCTGTTCACCATCGTGGCGAACCTGCAGCTGAAGAAGGGCCGCAAGGTCGTACCGGACGACGCGCTGGCTGAGATGACCCGGATCGCGCACGCGATCTCCGAGGTAACGAACGTCGCGCCGTACAGCAAGCAGCCCTACGTCGGCTTCTCCGCCTTCGCGCACAAGGCCGGTTTGCACGCCTCGGCACTTAAGGCCGACCCGGACCTCTACCAGCACATCGACCCGGCCGTGGTCGGCAACGACATGCGCGTGCTGGTCTCCGAGATGGCCGGCCGGTCCAACATCGAGCTGAAGGGCCGTCAGCTCGGCTACGACCTGTCCGACGATCGCGACGCTGTAGCGCGCATCACCGACCGGGTCAAGGAACTGGAATCCTCAGGCCACAGCTTCGAGGCCGCCGACGCCTCCTTCGAACTGCTGCTGCGCTCGGAGCTCGACGGCGCCGGCACCGCCGAGTTCTTCATCGTCGAATCCTGGCGGGTGATCGTGGAGGAGACCGCGGACGGCCGCCATGTGAGCGAGGCCACCGTCAAGGTGCACGCCAAGGGCGAGCGGATCATCGCCACGGGGGAGGGCAACGGACCGGTCAACGCCCTCGACACCGCGCTGCGCCAGGCCCTCGGCCAGCTGTACCCCGAGCTGGCGCGGCTGGAGCTGATGGACTACAAGGTGCGCATCCTCGAAGGGGACCACGGCACCTCGTCGCGTACCCGCGTGCTGATCGAGACCAGCAACGGCGAGGAGAGCTGGTCCACGATCGGCGTCGAGGAGAACATCGTCGCCGCGTCCTGGACCGCGATCGTCGACGCGGTCACGTACGGTCTGCTGCGCGCCCGGAAGTAGCCCCGCGGCGCGCGGCTGATTGCTCGAAGTTATCCACAGCCTCCTCGATATCCGTCCGGCTACCTGCCCGCCGCCAGGTAGGCTCAGACCCGTGCGTATCGCGAGATTCTCCCTGCCCGACACCGCGGCCGACGCCGGGGCGGTGCGCTTCGGGCTGGTCGAGGGCGACCTGGCGCAGCCGCAGGCGCTGGTGATCGCCGAGCTGGCCGGGCATCCGTTCACCCCCGACCCGCAGCCGACCGGGCGGGCCTGGCCGCTGGACGAGGTGCGGCTGCTGGCCCCGGTGCTGCCCAGCAAGATCGCGGCGATCGGCCGCAACTACGCCGATCACGCCGAGGAGCTGGGCAACGAGGTGCCCGAGGTGCCCATCACCTTCCTCAAGCCCTCCACCAGCGTCATCGGCCCGAACGAGACGATCGCGTACCCGGAGATCTCCAAAGAGGTCCACTACGAGGCCGAGCTCGCGGTCGTCATCGGCCGGCTGTGCCGGCAGGTTCCCCGCGACCGCGTGAAGGACGTGGTGCTCGGCTACACCTGCGCCAACGATGTCACGGCCCGTGACCTGCAACGGGCCGAAAAGCAATGGGGCCGGGCGAAGGGCTTCGACACCTTCTGCCCGCTCGGCCCCTGGATCGACACCGAGGTGGACCCCGCCGACCTCGCGGTGACCTGCACGGTCAACGACGAGCTGAAGCAGGCGGGCCGCACCTCGCAGATGATCCGCGACGTGGCCGACCTGGTCGCGCACGTGAGCGAGGCGATGACGCTGCTGCCCGGCGACGTGATCCTCACCGGCACGCCTGCGGGCGTCGGCCCGCTGGAGATCGGCGACACCGTCTCCGTCACCATCGAGCACATCGGCACCCTGACCAACCGCGTAGTCAGCCGCGACTGACCGAATGAGAGACCTGGCGTGACTAGCAGCACCGACCCGGCCGCGACCACCGGCACGGCCAGCACCGACACCGCCGCCGGCACTGTCCGCGTCCGCTTCCCTCCGTCCCCCACCGGCGACCCGCACGTCGGCATGGTGCGCTCGGCCCTGTTCAACTACGCCTTCGCGCGCCACTACGGCGGTTCGTACGTATTCCGCATCGAGGACACCGACGCCGCCCGCAACACCGAGGAGTCCTACCGCGCGCTGCTCGACACGCTGCGCTGGATGGGTCTGGAGTGGGACGAGGGTCCCGAGGTCGGCGGAGCGTATGGGCCGTATCGCCAGTCCGAGCGCACCGAGATCTACGCGGACGTCGCCGCGCGCCTGAAGGAAGCCGGCTACGCGTACGACTGCTACTGCACGGCCGAGGAGCTCGAGGCCGGCCGCGAGCGCGCCAAGGCGGAGAAGCGCGCCCCCGGCTACGAGGGCACCTGCCGCAATCTGACGACCGAGCAGATCGCCAAGCACAAGGCCGAGGGCCGCACCAGCGTGGTGCGCTTCCGCATGCCCGACAAGCCGCTGAGCTGGAACGACCTGGTGCGCGGCGAGATCACCTTCGCGCCGGAGAACGTGTTCGACTACGTACTCGTCCGGGCCGACGGCTCCCCGCTGTACACCCTCGTCAACCCGGTCGACGACGCCCTGATGCGCATCACCCACGTCCTGCGTGGCGAGGA
>NZ_DASRBQ010000181.1:0-94242 GCF_035653575.1 Actinocrinis sp. | reverse complement strand
AGACCGAGCACACTTCCTACCTTGTCGGTGCGCTGCATCAGGTCGCCTACTCCATCGGCGGCATGATGGCCGGCATTCAGGCCATCCACTCGAACGCGTCGCGACGGCGCACGACGATCGTGCTGCGGCTCTCGCTCGCCGCGGCCCTCGCGGGCTGCCCGATCCTGCTCGCCGCGCACGACACCGCGGTGGCGATGCTCGGCCTCGCGGTCGCCGGCATCGGGATCGGCGGCACCTTCCCGCTGGCCTCCTCCCTGCACGTCGCCGCCAGCGGCCGCTCGGCCGATCAGGCGCTGGGCCAGATCCTCACGGTCGCCGGCATCGGCCAGATCACCGGTCCGCTCACCGCCGGGGCACTCGCCCAAACCGCTGACCTGCGCCTCGGCCTGCTCGTCCTGCCCGCCCTCATCCTCCTGGCCGGCGCCACGACCTTTTCCGCCCGCGCCCGGCCCTCCGGCTGAGTGGGGAGGACGCGGGCGGCGCGGTCATGCGGCGTCGATGGAGCGCAGCCGCGGCAGCAGCTCGGCCAGCTGTTCGGCTTGGGCGACGTGCTCCGGGCCGTTGACGATCAGCAGCGGTTCGGTGATGCCGATCCGGGCGAAGTCCTCGACGGTGCGCAGCAGGCCGTCGGCGTCGCCGGAGAACCGGATCTGCACGGAGCGGCGGATCTGCGCCGGATCGCGGCCGAGGTCGGCGCAGTGGCGGTCGAGGATCGCCGAAGACTCGGCGACGGCCGCGGGCGCGCCGCCGGCCGCGTTCCACACGTCCGCGTACTGCGCGGCCATGCGCAGCGTGCGCTTCGGCCCGCTGCCGCCGATCCAGATCGGGGGATGCGGCCGCTGCACCGGCTTCGGCTCGGCGACCGCACCTTCGAGCTGGTAGTGCTTGCCGTGGAACGTCGTGGTCGGCTCGCTCCACAGCGAGGTGATGATCTGCAGCGTCTCCTCGAGCCGGTCCGCCCGGTCCGCCACGGTGCCGAAGGGCAGCCCGAGCATGGTGTGCTCGTTCTCGGCCCATCCCGCGCCGATGCCGAACTCGAGCCGCCCGCCGGAGAGGTGGTCCACGGTCACCGCCATCTTGGCCAGCACGCCGGGGTGCCGGTACGTGTTGCCGGTGACCGAGCACCCGATGCGTACCCGCTTGGTCAGCGACGCCATGCCGGCGAGCATCGTCCACGCCTCGAAGATGTCCAGCGTGTCCTCGGACCCGAGGCTGGCGAAGTGGTCCATGTTCCAGCAGTGGTCGAAGCCGGCCTCGTCGGCGATCTGCCACACGCGCTTGAGCACGTCGATCGTGACGCCCTGGCTTACCTTGATCCCGAAACGAAGATTCCCCATGCGGTCCGTCCTACCGCATCGAGCGGCGGCGGCGGAAGATCCAGGGCGCCGCGCCGGGTCGCCGTTGAGATTCGGCCGGGTCCGGCTCGTGCCGCCGCCGGGCGGCTCAGCGCTGTTTCAGCGCGATCCAGCGGCCGGGAACGACGAGCGCCATGAGCATCAGCGGCCAGATCGGCTGGGAGTGACAGGCGAACTCGGTGACGGTGTTCTCGGCAGCGGTGAAGGAGCGTTCCGGGCTGCGGCGCGAGCCGGTCGAGGTGAGCTGGAGGGTGTGGGCGCCCGGTTCGACGCCGGTCTCGAACACCCCGTCGCGCTCGATCGTCCCGACGACTCGGCCGTCGAGCAGAATCTGCCATGGGCGGCTGCGGTCGACCACCGCCATCGTCCCCATCGGCATGCTGCGTTCCACACGGAGGGTCGCGGTCATGGAATCCTCCTTCAGGCCTTGGACCCGGTGATCAGTCGTTCCCGGTCGAACATCGCGGAGACCAGCCTCCAGGCCGCCAGGTCGATGGCGAGCAGGGCCGCGCCGAGCAGCAGCGCGAGCCTGAGGGTGGGCGTGATGACGCCGAAGCCCATCAGCGCCGTGACGGCCAGGGGCGGCAGGCTGACCAGTGTGCTGAGTTGCTGGGAGACCCGTACGTCGCTGGTGCGGGTGGAGATCGCGATGCCGGCCCAGATGGACCAGGCGGCCAGCAGCGGGGTGAACAGCAGCTGGGCGAGGATGCGGCCGGACTGGAAGATGTCGTCCGCGACGTTGGGATGGGCGAACAGCCCGGCGAAGGCGAGGAAGAGGCCGTACATCACGTACGAGATGACGAGCGTGGGCAGGTAGGCGGCCAGGGCCTTGCCGAGAAGCAGTTCCTCGCGCCGCAGCGGGGTGGTCAGCACGGGTTCGAGGGTGCCCTGCTCGCGTTCCCCGACGACGGCGTAGGAGGAGACGACCGCGGGCACCAGCGCCGGGATGAGGGTGAGGTAGAGCAGGGAGAGCCCGATCCCCTTGTCGAGTTTGGCCGCGGGCACGTCGGCGGGCAGCGTGAAGATCACGACGATAGGCGCGATCGAGAACAGGACCGGCATGATCGCCATGGTGTAGGCGATGAAGCGGTTGCGCCGGTAGTCGCGCAGCTCCTTGACGATCACGGCGCGGATCCGGGTGGTGCTCAGCCGAAAGGTCATCATCGCTTCTCCGCCTCCACGTCGGTGTCGATCAGCTGGAGGTAGACGTCTTCGAGGGAGTGCTGAATGGGGCTGAGCGCGAGCAGGTCGGCGCCGGCCGCGACCAGCGCGCGTGCCGCCGCGGGCGCGGCCTGCTCGGGGTCGGTGACGGTCAGCAGGTAAGCCCCGTTCTCGTCCTGATGCCAGCCATCCGTGCCGGGCAGGCCGCCGAACACCGCCGCGGGGTCCGCCAGCGGTGCGCGCGTGCGAATCTCAAGGCTCTTGCTGAAAAGTCGCTCCCGCAGCTCATCGGGGCGTCCGATGGTGCGCAGGGTGGTGTTCATGATGCCGACTCGGTCGCACAGCCGCTCGGCCTCGGCCAGCCGGTGCGTGGTCAGGAAGATCGTCACACCCTGCTCGCGGAGCGCGGCGATCAGGTCGTGCACCTCGCGCGCCGCCACCGGATCGAGGCCGGAGGTGGGTTCGTCGAGGAAGAGCACCTGAGGCTCGGTCAGCAGCGCGCGGGCGAGTCCAACGCGCTGGCGCAGCCCCTTGGACAGCGAGCGGCACAGGTCGTCGGCCCGGTTCTGCAGGCCCACCGCCTTGAGGGCGCGCTCGATGCGGGCCTGGCGGTCGGGCAGCTCGTAGAGGCCGGCGAAGTAGGCGAGGTTCTCCGCGACGCTCAGCCGCAGGTAAAGGCCGGGGGCTTCGGGCATGACCGCGATCCGGCTGCGGATCGCGACGCCGTTGTCGGCGTTCAGGGGCAGCCCGGCGACCCGCGCCGTGCCGGAGCTGGGCACGATCAGGGTGCCGAGGGTGCGCACCGTGGTGGTCTTGCCGGCGCCGTTGGGCCCGAGGAAACCGAACACCTCGCCGTACTCGACGCTGAAGGACACGTCCTGGAACGCAGTGCGTTCACCAAAGCGTTTGGTCAGGTTCTCCACGACCAGTGCCGGTCCGGCGGGTGGCGTCTCCGCGCGCATGCATAAAGTGATATCACTTTACCGGGGGCTGGTCAAAGACCCCGACGACGGTCTTCAGGAGCCGGAGACGCCCTGTCTCCCGGGACCGGCGAGGGTGATGGCGAGCAGGGCCGCTGCGAAAACCGCGGATGCGCACAGGTCGGCGCCGAGGTCGCCGCCGGGTCGGCCGGGCCACGTCCAGGGAGTGTGCCAATTCTCGGTGAGCGCGTACGCACCGAGGACCCAGTAGGACACCGGGCCGATCCAAGCGAAGTGGCCGCCGACGAGAACCGTGCTCAGTATGCCGATCCCGACGAGTCCGGCCGTGTCGCGCAGCGCGGAGAGCTCGCCCGCCGGCATCGCCGTGCCGAGCACCCCGACGTAAACGACGGCCAGGGCCGCCACCGTCAGCAGCAGCGCGGTCGCGAGCCGCAGCAAAGGCAGCCGACGGCCAGCGATCCGTTCCGCTTCGCCAAAGGGTCCGTGCAGCGCGGCACTGACGATCGCCGCGGTGGCCGCCTCGAGCAGAAGGCTGAGTTGCTGCGCCGAGGTCCTCGCGCCGGAGAGACTGGTTTGACTCAACGAGCTGCGCACGGCCCACTGCAACAGCGGCGCGCAGGCCGCGAGCGCGAGAAGGGCCGCCGGCACCCGTCTGCTCGCCAGGTGCAAGCGCAGAAGGCGGGCGAGGGATGATCTCGCGTCACGCCCGGCGAGCGGCACGACCGACTCGTCGTGTATCAGCGTGTTCACGGAAGCTCCTGGGGCGTGATCTGTCCGGCACGCAGCTGGTCGAGATGCGCGGCGAGCCAGGCGTGCGCTTGCGCCGGTGAGAGGGCGGCGAAGCGCTCGGCCGCGGCCGTAACGGCTTGGTCGGGTGCTGCGCCGGAGGCATCGACTGTCGCACCGGCCCGCCGGATCAGCGCCAGCTCCACCGCCAACTGCGCTGGATCAGGGCTTTCATGCGGGGCGATCACATGGCCGATGACCACTTGCGCTGCCTGGCTGCGCAGGTAGCCGACCGTGTCCGCCTCGGTGAACGCGTTCGGGTCTCCGAACCCGTACTCGAGCACCGCTGCGCCGTTCGAGCCGGTCACGAGGGTCGACCAGGCGCCGAATTGACCGTATGCGCGCCGGTCGCGGGCATCGGTGAGCTGTGGCAGGTCGGCAAGGTCGATCTGGGTCACTCGTGTCGGCGCCCCGGGCAGTCCGGCCACCTCGGCGAGCAGCGGGGCGAAGGCGGCCGAGGCGCCAGAAAGGTCCGTGGCGAAGGCCGGGTGGACACACACGGGGATCGCAGAGTCCTGCGTGCAGTCCGGTGTGTAGGCGATGGCTTTGTCGCTCGCTGCGTCGTGCAGGGCGGAAACCTCGTACCCGTCGCCGCCGCGGGTTGCGGTGGAGGCCAGGGCGAGGCCGGCCACGCACGCTGCTACTCCGGCGAGGGCGACCGCGATCGCGGTGCGCAGGCGATGCCCGCTGCCGATCAAGCCGAGGGCGCCGAGCAGGAGGAGGACGAGTCCGGCGAAGAAGATGGTCTGGACGATGAACAGGTCCGGGGGAACCGGATGGAAGATTCCCCAGTCCAGCGGGGGGACGGTGTTGTTCGGCGAGAGCAGCGTCACCCCGTGGTCCGCGGACAGTGCGCTTTGGAAGACCAGGATCGAGACGAACAGCGTGCCGAGCGCCGCGAGCGGCGGGGTGAATCTGCTGGGCAGCAGGACGCCGGCGACGAACCCTGTGGTGCAGAACGCCGCGACGGCCATACCGGTGACTGTGATCGGCCAGACGGGCGGTCCGCCCCACAGCACGACGCGCGCGGCGAGCAGATAGATCGCGGTGGCGCACGCGGCGTAGGCCAGCAGTGTCCAGCCAAGCGCGCCGCCCCACGAGGCCAGGTGGCGCAGCCAGCGCGGGCGCGCGGTGGAGGTGGCCAGGTCGCCCGTGCCGCGGCGCTGTTCACGGCCGCCGGCCCATGCGGCCATCCCGGCGGCGATCGGCCCGACGTCGGGCAGCACATGGTTCGGCAGGATCGAGGCGCGCTGCGCCCAGATCGCCGGCAGGTTCTCGCCGGTGCGCAGCGCGTCGAACCAGAACAGCGCGGCGACCAGCGGCAGCATCAGCGGCATCGGGCTGCGCCGCAGCTCCAGCAGCGTCAGGCGCAGCAGGATCCTGATCGGCTCGGTCGGCGGGCGGCCCGCGCCGGACGGGCCGGCCGGCACGATGACGGCGTCGGACATGGTCATCGCCGGGCCTCCGCTAGTACCGCGGCGTAACCGCGTTCGAGCGGAGAGTCTCCGCTGCCGCCGTCGCCGACGACGCTCGCGCCGCGGGCCACCAAGTCCCGCGGCGTTCCGCGGAAGACGAGCCGTCCCGCGTTCATCAGCACGACCTCGCTGCACGCGGCCGCGACATCCTCGACCAGGTGCGTGCTGATCACCACCGTGGCGCGCTCACCGATCTCGCGCAGCATCGTGCGGAACGCCACCCGCTGCTCCGGGTCCAGTCCCGCGGTGGGCTCGTCGAGCAGCAGCAGGTGGGGGTCGTTGACGATCGCCTGCGCGATTCCGACCCGCCGCAGCATCCCGCCGGAGAGGGTGCGCAGCTTCGCCCTGGCCTTGTCACCGAGTCCCACCTGCTCGATCGCGCTGGCGACCGCGGCCGGCACTCGGTTCGGCGGCATGTCCTTAAGCAGCGCGAAGTACTCGACGAACTCCGCGATGGTGAACCCGGGGTAGTAGCCGAGGTTCTGCGGTAGGTAGCCGAGGCGGCGGCGGATTTCGCGGCATTGCGGGTGCGCGCCGGGATCGCGGTCCAGCAGCCGCAGGGTGCCCGAAGTCGGCCCGATGACCGTGGCCATCATGCGCAGCAACGTCGTCTTGCCCGCGCCGTTCGGCCCGAGCAGCCCGTGCACACCAGCCCCGGCCACCCAGCTGACACCTGCGACCGCCTGCGCGGACCCGAACTTGCGGGTCACGTCCTTGATATCGACGTTCATCGAGGTCCTCTCACACCACGCAGCGCGAAGACCGCGCCCGCGCCACAACACAGGGCCATGGACAGGTAGACCAGGCGCCACCCGGGATCGGTGACGGCGGCCGTGAACGCGCCGTCCGCGGCCCGCCCGCCGACCACGGCCAATGCCCAACCGCCGAGGCCGGCGACCAGGCCCGCGCTCGAGGAGCCGAGCAGGGCACTGGTGGCGAGCGAGAGCAGGCAGATCGCTGTCATCGGCAGCAGCCACCCGTATGTGACAGACCCGACCGCCTGAGCGCCCCCGCTCCCCGCCCCCGCCGTTAGCCCGGAGCGCGCCGCGGATGACGCCAGCGTGGCGAGCACGCCAATCAGGGCATTGAGAGCGAAGACGACCAGGGCGCGCACCAGCAGCACCAGGCGATCGTCCACCGCCGTGCTGCGTGCCAGCTCCCAGGCCGGATCGATCCCGGGTCCGTAGGCGAAGGCGATGCCGCAGGCGGCGACCGGCGGGGCGAAGAGCGCCACGAAGGGCGTGCCGGTCGCCGCCGTCGCGACGGCGCCCACCGTGATCACCACCAGGCTCGCGACCAGCCAGGAGAGCATCAGCGACGGGGTGATCACCAGCGCCCGCGCCAAACCCGCCGACCGCAGCAGCCGCGACGCCAGCCGCTCCACGTGGCTCGGTTCGCGTCGCCACAGCTCGCCGGCGACCCCCAGCCAGACGCGGCGCGGGTCGATCTCGTCGCCGCTGCCTGCGCGGGCATTCGTCGCCGGTCTCATCGCTCACCTCTGCCGCGTCCGTTCTCATGCGCGGGTAGGTGCGCGTCCGAGCCTTCACCGCTCAGCGCCCTGCGAAGAACACGCCGCACCCGATGAGCCCGGCTCTTGACGGTGCCAGGCGGAACACCGAGCATCCGGGCGACCTCCGCGACCGGCCGGTCCTCGACGTACATCAGCTGCCACACCTCCCGATCCGCGCTTCCTTCCGGACCCAGGGCGAGCACCGCCTCAGCCAGCTCCGCCCGCACGACCGCCGCCTGCGCCAGGTCCGGTGCGGTACCGTGCGAACGGCCGGCCTCAGCCGCGGCGGCGAGCGACTCCGCCGGCACGGCGAGCAACTCGGCCGGACCCCGCCGGCGTAGAAACAGCGCCGCCTGCCGCCGGGCGATCCCCCACAGCCAGCCGCCGACCTCGCCTTCGAAGCGATAGCCGGAGGCGCCGCGCCAGACGGCCAGGAAGGTCTCCTGCAGCACGTCCTCGGCGTCCGCGGGACAAAGCACGGCACGCAGCCGCGCGCCGAGCCACGGCGTGTGCCGGAACACCAGTTCCCGCAACGCCGCGTCCTCGCCCGCGCGAATCCGCGCGATCAGCTGCTCGTCCTCGTCCATCGCTTCCCTGTTGCGCCGCGGGACGAAATGGTTCACGCCAGAACGCTGGTTGCGGTGAGACACCGGCGCCCCCGTCCCCGCAGCACCCGTACGCCGCCGCGACGGCGTGATGAGCGCCTCGCACACACATCAAACCGCCGGTGGGCCGCCGAAGAGTACTTCGGCGGCCCACCGGTTTATGCGTCGCAGTAGCAGCAGCAATGGCCGTAGATGTCGATGCCTGCGCAGCTACGAACTTCGTGGCTACTCACTGCGCAGCTGCTACCTGCGATGCAGGGTGTCGAGTGCGCGGGCGAGCACGCGCGGGTCGTGCTGGCCCTCGTAGACCGGCGCCGTCACGGATCAGGAAGGCGGCGGCGGAGAGCGCCGCGATGCCGCCTCCCACTAAATACGCCTTGGCCACCTTGGGCTCCTCGCTCGTCAGGGTGGCGCCCACGCGAGCTGCGGGCGCCACCCCGACCACTTTCGCCGCGCCACGCGTGCATGGCAGGGGCCGAAGGTCACGCGATCGCGCGGATTCGTCCGCGCCCGAAGGCGGCCCGCGGCCTACGTGATGGGGAAGTCGAAATAGGTGTCCGGATAGGGTTCGTGGCGCAGCGTGTAGTGCCACCACTCACGCTCGTACGCGCTGAATCCGGCGCCCTCCATGATGGTGCGAAGGTGCCGCCGGTTTCTGGCCTCGACGGGCGTGATGCCCTGCGCTCCGTGGTGTGAGATCGGATCCATCAGGTCATGGCCGCCGCCCATAGCCGCGAGCTCACCCGTAGCCAGGTGATAGAGCGTCAGGTCGACTGTGCTGCCTCGGCTGTGGCCTGACTTGGTGGCCACGTAGCCCTTTTCGAACATCTCGGGTCTGTCGATGTTCGGATAGTGCCGTAGCTTGGTGCGGCCGTCCTCCGGCTGTTGTGACCAGCGCAGGAAGCAGTCCACGGCGCATTGTGGGCGGTAACCGTCCCAGAGCAGCAGGCCGAAGCCGAGCGATTCGGCTTTTTCTCGGGCCCGCTCCAGCGCCAGGCATAAAGCCGTCGTGCCGACTATTCTGTTCGCCAGGTATCCGTCCACCGGTTTGCCGGTGAAGTTGTCCCACGTGGCGTACTTGGCGTCCCATCGCAGGCCTGGTATGAGCTCGTCCACGAAGACGAAGTCGTCCTTCATCGCCGGTATCCCGTCAATGTCAGCGACACCAACTGATCGATCACTTCGGCGAGCGGCAGCCCGGCGGCCGCCATCATCCTCGGGTAACGGCTGTACGAGGTCATTCCGGGGAGCGTATTGACCTCGTTGAGCACCACGTCCCCGTTGTCCTTCAGGAACATGTCCACCCGCGAGAGCCCTCGGCAGCCCAACACCCGATATACGGTCTTTGCCGTCTCCTGGACCAGCGAGCGCGCTTCCGCGGAAATGTCGGCCGGAACGATCGGCGTCGAGTTCTCGGAGCCGCGTTCGGGATCGCGCTCCTGGTGGATCTTGAAGAAGCCGTGGGACAGCGCGATGCGATCCACCTCGCCGGCGATCAGGTCCGCGTTGTTTCCCAAGATGGCGCATCCGACCTCGCTGCCGACCACGGCCTCCTCGATCAGCACCTTCGAGTCGTACTGCCGAGCGTCCTGCACCGCGCTTGCCAGTTCCTCTTCCCGCGACACCTTGCTGACGCCGAAGGAGGACCCCGATCGGGCCGGCTTCACGAAGACCGGATAGGTGAGCTGGTCGGCTTCGGGTTTCTCGTTCGCCGCGACCGTCCAGAAGTTCGGCGTGGCGATTCCTGCGCTGCGAGCGACACGGTAGGTAAGGGATTTGTCCATGCACAATGCGGAACTCTGGATGTCGCAGCCCACGTAGGGAATGCCGGAGAGCTCCAGCAGACCCTGAATCGCGCCGTCCTCGCCGAGTTTGCCGTGCAGGACGGGCAATACGACATCGAGGCCGATCGTCTCGAACCTCTCGCTCTCCAGAACGATCAACCCGCGCACGCTTCGGTCCGGTGACAGCACGGCGGGACGGCTGTCACCGTTCTCCCAGTTCGCGTTGGGGCCCTCGCAGAGCCTCCAGGCCCCGGTCTTCGTGATCCCGAGGTAGAACGGTTCGTACTTTTCGAGGTCGAGGCTCTTCGCCACCTCCTGCGCGGACTTGACAGAGATGGGGTGCTCCTCGGAACAGCCCCCGAATATGATCCCGACCCTCAACCTATCCATGCCGCTTCCCGCTTTCGAATTCCAGGCAGTTGATGATGGAGTTTTCCACGGTGTCAGCCAGAGCGTGGTCCGTGTAATACGCGGTGTGCGGGCTGATGAGCACGTTCGGCATTTCCTGCAGCAGCAACAAGCGTTTACTTTCGATACGCTTGCCGCCGCAGTCGGCGTAAAATATGCCCTCCTCCCCCTCGATGACGTCCAAGGCCGCCCCGCCCAGTTGACCGCTTTCCAGCGCCTCGACCAGAGCGTCAGTATCGATGAGTGCACCGCGCCCCGTGTTGACGACGATCGCGCCGCGCTTCATCCGCTCGATACGCCGTCGATTTATCAAGTGATGCGTGTCCGCATTAAGCGGCGTATGAAGCGTGATAACATCGCTCAACCGCAGCAGTTCATCGAGAGGGAAGTAGTCCGCATCCACTTGCGGGCAGCTGTCACACGCTAATATGCGACAGCCGAAGCCTCGTAATCTGTCGATAACTGCTGCACCGATGCGCCCGGTTCCAACCACCCCGACGGCCAGGTCACGTAGCTCTTTCCCGCGCGCTTCGTTAAGCCGATAGTCGTGAACGCCAGCGCGCCTGATGGTGGATTTCGCGTTCCGCAGCACCATCAGCATGAGCATCAGCGTGTAGTCCGCGACGCTGTCGGGCGAGTACGCGACATTCTCGACACAGATGCCGACACTCTCCGCGTATTCCACGTCGATATGGTTGTAGCCGATGCTCCTTGTGGAGATGTACTCCACGCCGGCCCGGCTGAGCGCAACCAGAACGGGGTTGGCGACTTGGGTTTTGTGGCCGATGCTGATGCATCGATTCCCCAATGCCAACTCTACGTTGCCGTGAGATACCGGCGCCGCCTCAATCGTCGGTACCACGCCGAAGCGAGGTGCCAACTGCCGGAACAAAACGGCTTCATCCGGCTCGCAACCGTAAATCGTGATTCCCGTTTTCGGGACGGCACCGCCCGCCGCGCCACGCTCCCGACGCTGCTCGGACGCGGCCGATGAGAACGAGCGCGAAGGTGTTCGGGTGGGGAGGTCCGCTGTTCGTGCCGGTTCGCTGTAGGTCACGCGTCAAGTCAAGGCAGCGCGGTGTTGCCAGCACGTATGCGGTTTTCGATATGCCGACAATATGCTCCAGCTGAGATCATCGAGAGCATGCGCGTGTTGGTCGTTGAGGACGAGCCCGACATGGCGGAAGCCATCCGCGATGGCCTGCGCCTGGAAGCGATCGCGGCCGACATCGCCGGCGACGGCGATACCGCGCTGGAACTGCTGAGCGTCAACGCCTACGACATCGCCGTCCTCGACCGCGACATCCCCGGCCCCTCCGGGGACGAGATCGCCGAACGCATCGTCGCCTCCGGTAGCGGTACGCCGATTCTGATGCTCACCGCTGCGGACCGGCTCGACGACAAGGCCTCCGGCTTCGAGCTCGGCGCCGACGACTACCTGACGAAGCCGTTCGAACTGCGCGAGCTCGTGCTCCGCATCAGGGCACTCGACCGCAGGCGCGCCTACAACCGGCCACCGGTACGAGAGATAGCCGGCCTGCGACTGGATCCGTTCCGCCGGGAGGTCTATCGCGACGGCCGGTACGTCGCGCTCACCCGCAAGCAGTTCGCCGTGCTCGAGGTTCTCGTCGCTGCCGAAGGCGGCGTGATCAGCGCCGAGACGCTACTGGAACGGGCGTGGGATGAGAACGCAGATCCGCTTACCAACGCTGTGCGCATCACGGTCTCAGCCCTACGCAAACGACTGGGCGAACCGTCGATCATCGCTACCGTGGCCGGTGTCGGTTACCGCATCGACACCGGTACAGACACAACCCGCCCTGGTGGCACTCATGAATAGACGCCCAGGGCTCAGCGCCCGGCTCAAACTCACCCTCAGCTACGCCGGCTTCCTCCTCCTCGCCAGCACCCTCCTGCTGGCCGTCATGTGGATATTCGTGCTGCGGTGGCTGCCGACCATCGACCCCAGGGCCGTCCAGCAGGCGCTTGCCAGCCGGAACAGGGCCGGCGTCGTGATCATCGCCGGGCTCAATCGCGACGACGTCCTGAACGGCTTCGCCCCGGCCGCAGCCGTCGCGCTGGCCTTTCTCCTCGTGTTCGGCCTGGTCGGAGGATGGTTCCTGGCCGGCCGTATGCTGGCACCGCTCACCCGGATCGCGCACGCGACGCGGATGGCCGCGACCGGATCCCTCTCCCACCGCATCGGGCTACCCGGCCGCCGCGATGAGTTCCGGGAGCTCGCCGACGCCTTCGACGCCATGCTCGCGCTGCTCGAAGCGCACGTCGCCGCGCAGCAGAGATTCGCGGCCAACGCCTCGCACGAACTGCGCACTCCACTGGCCATCACGCAGAGCCTGCTCGACGTCGCCCGCAACGACCCGAACCGCGACGCCGACGCGCTCGTCGAACGCCTGCGCGCCGTCAACTCCCGCGCGATCGAGCTGACCGAAGCGTTGCTGCTGCTCAGCCGCGCCGACCAGCGCTCCTTCAGCCGAGAGCGCGTCGACCTGTCCCTCATCGCCGAGGAAGCCGCGGAAACGCTCCTCCCCCTCGCCGAAAAACGCGGCCTCACCATCGAGACTTCCGGTGACATCGCTCCGGCCCGCGGCTCGGAGGCGCTCCTGCAGCAGATGACGACGAACCTCGTGCACAACGCGATCGTCCACAACCTGCCCGACCGGGGCACGGTCTGGATCACGACGAGCGTGCTGCCGAAGACGGTGGCGCTCACGGTCGAGAACACCGGCGAGGAACTCAGCCCACAACTGGTCTCGACGCTGACCGAACCGTTCCAGCGCGGCACCGACCGCATACACGCCGACCAGGCAGGTGTCGGCCTCGGCCTGGCAATCGTGAAGAGCATCACCGAGGCACACGACGGAACTCTCACCGTCACGCCACGTGCCGCCGGCGGCCTCCGCGTCACGGTGCAGCTTCCCGCCGATGAGCGGAGCCCGCAGTCCCTACAGTCCGCATAGCCCTATAGTTCCGACAGTCCCGGGCGACGCATCCACGTCAGCCGGAATGTTAGCCCACGAACATCAGATCCGAGTTGCGCATTACCCTGTCGGTGTTCGCCAAGCCTCGCGGACGCAGCACCACGCCTGTCCGACACATCCCGTGGGACGGCTGCATCCGCGCGTGACGAGCCGTTTCAGCCGTCAACCATGATCACAAATCGGGCCTGCCACCCGGTCAACTTCAGCCAAGAAACTCGCTTGATCGCGCTTGTCCGCAGCAGATAAGAACTGGGACATGCTGCGTGGTGAAAAGGTCGGGCTGCGCGCCCGGCTTGAGGCTGACGTTCCCGTCCTGCACGTCGAGCTCTACGACGATGTGTTGACCCAGTCGAGGGCCGGTTCCCGTGCGTGGCGTCCGATCGCCCCCGGATCCGAGTCGCCGTTCGCGGTGTCCGGCCCTGCCGACGACGTCGCGCGCTTCTCCGTGGTGCGGCTCGCCGATGAAGAGTTAGCGGGCTCGGCACTCTTGTGGGGCATCGACCTGCACAACAGGACGGCCCACCTCGGCCTGTCGCTGCGCCCGTCCTTTCGCGGTCATGGCTTGGGAACCGATGTGGTGCGCGTTCTCTGCCAGTACGGCTTCAGGGTGCGCGGTCTGCATCGGCTGCAGCTTGAGACCTTGGCCGATAACACAGCGATGATTCGGGCAGCGACACGGGCCGGATTCGTACGCGAAGGCACCCTGCGCAGTGCAGCGTGGGCCAACGGGGAATTCCTGGACGAAGTCATCCTCGGGCTATTGGCCTCCGAATGGAGCCAGGCCTAGGCGCGCCCGGCATTCGGGTCTTGCTAGACACCGAAACCGGGGCGTCGTCAGGGATCTTGATCGTTTGCCTGCCAGGACTAGGCACCGTGTCCGTTAGGACCTGAGCAGTCCGAGCGCCCGTCGTGCTGCGGCGCGTATCTGGCTCCAACCATCGTCAGTAGTCAATGCCGCGTACGTCCACCGCGCTGCGTTCTGGGCGCCGCTCATCTCGGTGAAGATCATGTCGATGCGCTCAACGAGGTCACGCACCTCGGCGCTGATCAAGCCTTCTTCGCACATCCACCATGCGTTGCGTGCGGGTGCCGAGTGATCCTCTGCCAACTCGTCGCTCGGCCATCCGTGTTCGTCAAGCCAAGCGACCTGGACCGCAGCGTCGGAGGCGAGCATTGACAGCGATTCAATCAGCGCTCGGAGCATGGTCCCTGATTTTTTGCCGTGGCCCGGTCTTGGAGCTGGTTGGTGGTGTCGGGGTGGCCGCGAGGCGATCGACTCCGAATCCGCTGATAAGGAGACGTTCCTTGTGGTTGCCGGTGAGTTGCCGGGTCCAGTCGACGAATCCACCGTCGGCGACTTCCACGCATTGGCCTGCGATGGTGGCGTAGAGCTTGAAGCACAGTTGGGTGTAGTAGCCGCGTCCGGTCATGCGCTCGCGGTCGTCGAGGACGTTGATGCCTGGCGTTCCGGCCAGCACGGCTCGGGCACGCTCCAGCAGCGGGATGCTCGCCTCCTCCAGGCAGGTCAGGCGCAACTCGGCGGGTTCGGCGCCGATCATGGAGAGCGCCCTGGCGATGAACTGCAGATGCTCGGTGAGATGCTGGTGTTCGAAGGCGCGGTTGCCGGTGTCCCGGCCAGCGCTGACCATCGCGAAGAGCTGGAAGTGCGCGAGCATACCGGGGGCGTCGAAGTGCTGAGCGCGCACCACCCGCTGGCTGGCAGCTAGCCGTACGGGCGCGGCCGAGCGTGGATCGACGGCCAGCATTCTGGAACGCCGCACGGCGGCCTCCAGGGCAAGCGCATTGGTCGGGTCGGCCGCGACCTCGCTGCCTCGGATCGTGGCCACTACCTTGCGGGGATCGACGCTCGCGACCGCCGAGTGCGCCGCCAATGGCAGGAGCGGAGCCAAGACCAATGTCTCGAAGCCGTCGGGCAGCGCAGCAAGTAGCGTGTCCTCGGCATGACGCAGCGCGGCCAGTTCTATCGGCGCCGGAGTGACGAATCGATCGGAGCGGTAACGTCGCACTACATCAGCCGGGGTGAGCCGGTCGGCGCGACGCCGGAACACCTCGAGCAACAGTGTGGTCAGATCCGCGCCGGAGAGCTCGCTGGCCAGCGCATCCAGTAGCTCGGCTCCGCCTGGCCGCGCCAATACCCGGCGCAATGCCGGCCCGACCCGGAACTCGTGATCTGTCATTGTTGACCAGTGTCGCCGGGAAGGTTGCCGTGTGACCAGCAATTATCGGGCAACGGCTCTTACATACGGCCAGCGTCTCCACTCGCTCGAGGAGCACGCCGCTTTCAAAGCGTGCTCAACCGAACCAAGACACGGTCCTTTCCCGCGGACGGGACTGGCCGCGGAAAAGGACCCTGCTTCACTCTTCGGGCGGGCGGACGGGGCTCAGGCGATCGGGCGGATCAGCCGGGCGTTGACCGGTTCGATGGGGACGAGCCGGTTGGTGAACACGACGCTGGTGCGGCTGGTGCTCGGGCGCACGATGAGGGAGGCCGAGGAGCCCGGTCCGCTGCCGGCGTGGCCGATGGCGTCCTTGGGGTGTTGGAGCAGCCAGCCGAGGCCGATTTCCGCGCCCGCGCCGTTCTGCGAGGCGTGCGGCCGCAGCGCCTGCTCGGCGAGGTGGTCGGGCAGCAGGCGCCTCCATCCGGAGCCGAAGCGGACCAGGTCGGGAGCGGTGGTCCACAGCCCGCCCGCCGCTTGGAACGCGAATGCCGGGAGGGGTTCGGGCGCGAACGAGCCGTCCATGGCCAGTCGGTGGCCTTTGACCGCGCGTTCGGAGGTCGGGGTCCGGTCGGGGAACCAGGAGTCGGACATGTCGAGCGGTTCGAGGACGAGCCTGGTTACCGCCTGCGCGAACTCGGAGCCGGTCACGTCCGCGATCAGCTTCCCGAGCACCGCGTAGCCGGCGTTGCTGTAGGCGAACTGGCCGCGGGTGCCGGAGCAGCCGACGACCGGGCCGAGCACGTCGGTGACGTTTGCCGCCGCGTCGGCCCACATTGAGGGCGGGCTGTCGACGCCGCCGGTGTGCGAAAGCAGTTCCCGCACGGTGACTGCTTCGTCCGCCAAGTGGAGCGATCGCAGGTGGCCGTTGGCCGGGTCATCAAGCGCGACGGCGCCTTCGGCGACCAGGCGCAGGACCGCCGTGGACGTGATCAGCTTGGTGATCGCGCGGGCCGGGAAGCAGTGGTCGGGCCGCAGCGGCACGTCGTCGTCGAGGTCTGCCCAGCCGCGGGTGTGCGCCCACGGGCCAGGGCCTCGGCCGAAGGCGGGGCTGGGAGCGGGCCCGGAGGCCGGGCCGTCGTCCCAATCGCCCGCGGCGATCAGCCCGACCAGGCCGAGTTCCGCGTAGGACTCATCGACCAGGGCGGGCACCTGCTCGGGCACCGGGCCGGTCCCGGTGGATGGCGGCCGGGCGGTGCGGGCGTCGGTGATGGTGCCGCCGCCTCGGTAGACGCGCAGGCCGGTGAGCCGGTGGGGAGCGCTCGGCTCGGCGGCGGCCTCCACCAAAAGGTCGGCGATCTTCGCGCGCAGATGCAACGGCCCGCCGTCAACGACGACCAGGTCGTCGTGCAGCCGCGTCGCGACGCCGTGGAGGGTTTCCGCGACGGTGGCTGGCGGCACGAGGCTGAGGAAGCGCTCGTCGAAGTGCTCGCTCAGCTCGCCGTGCGAGGGCGGGGTCCAATCCGGTGTGTTAGCCCCCGCATACCGGCCGAAGACCCAGCGCACCTGTGCGAGCGCGTGGCCATCTTCGCCCTCTGCGGCGGTGACCTGCTGCTTGAGCACGGCCCAGCTGCTCACGCCGTGCTCTCGGGCCACGGCGAGCTGGGCATCGTGCAGCGTGGCGAACTCCCCCGCGGCCAGACGCCGCTTCGCCTCTAGCTTGAGGTGGCGCAGGCTGGGGCTCTCGGGGAGGTCGCGGAATTCGTCGTGGGCGTCAGCCCGTGACTGATCGGACAAGGCAGTCCTTCCTCGGCGCCCGCGGGTCCGCGTTCATCGGGCTGGAAAGACGTACCTGGCACATGTATGCGCAAAAGCCGGTGAGCTTGAAGCTCTGCCCGCGGACCCGGGTGCGGCCGGCAACCGCCGCTAAGACGATATCCCGGCGGTGCCGTGGACCGCGACTCGGATTTGTGTGCGCGGACCCGGCTGGTCGCAGCGGGGGGCACGTGGTGGGGTCGAACCCGGGCCGACACGACACCTACGTCGACAGGCAGCACCACAACCCCCGCCACACACGGCGGCCACATCGGAAGCGGCGGACACTATGGGGGCGGGGGTGGAGGGGCGGCGGACACACGGCTAGGCGACGAAGGGTCCGTGCCTCGAGCGGACGGGCGAGTCCGTCAGCGTAGGCGTGAGACGGCTCAGGGTTGCGCGAAGTAGTGCCCGTGCTCCAGGTCCTCGATGAGACCAGGATGCGTCGGCTGCCACCCGAGCACCTTGCGCGTCAACTCGTTCGAGATCGGGTTGTCCGTGCCGACGAACGCGCCGAGGAAACCGAAGTGCTCGGCGGCGTCCTCTGCGGGGATGCTCGTCACGGGTACTCCGGCGCCGCGACCGATAGCGGCCGCGATGTCGCGGAACGGGATACCGCCCTCGGCGACTACGTGGAGTCGGCTGCCGGCCGGGGCGTCCTCGAGGGCAAGCCGGTATGCCCGTGCCGCGTCGAGCGTGTGCACCGAAGGCCACCGGTTAGTCCCATCGCCCACGTACGCGGACACGCCGGTCTGCCGGGCGATGCCGGCAAGAGCGTGCACGAAGCCGTGGTGGTCGAGCGAGCTGTGCACGATGGGAGGCAGCCGGACGGCGCTGGAGCGCACGCCGCGTTCGGCGAGGCCGATCACATAGTTCTCGCTGTCGACCCGCGGACCGCTCGGGGCGAAGTCCGCCTCGGTGGCCGGCCGTCCGGTGATGCCCGCGAGGGTGACCATGAGCGTGCCGGACGTGCTCACCAGCGGCTTGCCGGTCCCTTCCAGCGCTTCGGCCAGCGCCTGTACGGCGGCGGAGTCGGCGGCGACCGCGCCCTGCAAGTCGCCGGAGCGCATCAGGTCGTGCCTGAAGGCGAGGTGGATAACGCCGTCCGCCGACGCAGCGGCCTCGCGCAGCACGTCGAGGTCGGCGAGATCGCCGCGGCGGACCTCGGCGCCGGCGGCCGCGAGCGCGGCGGCCGAGCCGTCTGAGCGGGCCAGCCCCACGACCTGGTGGCCGGCTTGCAGCAGCTCAGGCACGACGGCCGAGCCGATGTGCCCGGACGCGCCGGTTACGAAAACACGCATGGGAAATCCTCCCGAGACGAGTGATGTCACCTGGTGTCATCACTCTAGCACAGCGATGGCACCGAGTGACATCAGCTAGGATCTCCGCATGGGCAGATGGCAGCCGGACGCGCGCATGCGGCTGCAGGAGGCTGCGTTGGCGCTCTATAGCGAGCGCGGGTATGACGAGACGACCGTCGCGCAGATCGCCGAGCGCGCGGGCCTGACGAAGCGGACGTTCTTCCGCTACTTCGCGGACAAGCGCGAGGTGCTGTTCTGGGGCGCGCAGTTTCTCGAGCAGCGGATGGTGGCCGGCATCGACGCAGCACCGGCTTCGGCCTCCGTGTTCGGCCTGATCGGCGCCGCGCTGGACGCCGCCGCCGTCCAGTTCGAGGAGGTCCGGGAGTTCGCCGGCCAGCGGTACCGGATCATCAGCTCCAGCCCTGAGTTGCAGGAGCGCGAGCTGATCAAGACCGCGTCGCTGGCCACCGCGATAGCGAGCGCGATGCGGAAACGGGGAATCGGCGAGACCGCCGCCGACCTGGCTGCCCATACCGCGACCACGGTCATGCACATCGCCTATACGCAATGGGTCGAGGACGCGGAGCAGAGGCCGTTCGAGCAGATCGCCAGGCAGGCGTTGGGGCAGTTGCGGGAACTCGTCGCCGCAGCCGAATAACTGCTCCGTAACTCCTCTCGCGTGCGCGATCGGACGGCAGGATGTTGATGCTCGAGGCGTGTGGGCGCTGACGCGGTGACCTTCGGCTCTGGGCTGCGGGGCACGGGGCGCCTTTGCTGGATTCATGACAGTCATGACCGGCGGCCGTACAGAGCTCGGGCGTGCGGTGATCGAACGCGCGAGCGCGTCAGACCGGGCGTTCCTGGCTATGGACACCGGACAGGTGCCAGAGCAGTTCGGCGTCCTCCTCACGCTTTACGCCGAGGGCGAGGGCGAGGGTGGCCTGGACCTGGCGAGCGCCCGCCTGCTGCTGGCCGACCGTATCCGGGCCGTGCCACGGTTGCGGCAGCGATTGGTCCGGGTACCGCTGGGCTGCGGCGGGCCGATCTGGGTCGACGACACGCAGTTTGACATCCGTCGCCACGTCCGCGCGGTGGCTTGCCCGAAGCCCGGCCGTGAGCAGCAGCTTCTTGACACCGCTGTGTCGGTCATCTCGGAGCCCCTGCCGCGTGACGCGCCGTTGTGGGCCGCGGTGCTGATCACCAGCCCGACCGGCGGCGCGCTCGCCTTGGTGATCGTGTTGCACCACGCGCTCGCAGATGGGATCGGCGGGCTTGCGGTGCTGAGAGGTCTAATCGACGCGCCGCGCGAGGAGTCAGGGGCGAACTTCCCGAGGTCGGCCCCCCTAGCGCCGGCTCTCGCACGCGAGGCGTTCAGGGCGAGGTTGAGAGGGTTGCGTCGCGCAAGTCAGTCCTGGCAGTTGCTACGCCGGTCGATGGGCGCCGGTGGAGGGCTGCGGCCGCCGCGGGCCGCCCCCTACTCGCTGAACCAGCGCACCGGGCGGCGCCGACGGCTGGCGGTGGTCCACGTCGACCTCGTCGCCGTTCAGGCCGCCGCGCATCGGCATGGCGCTACGACCAACGACGCCGTTCTCGTCGTGGTGGCAGGCGCGCTGCGCCGGGTCCTGCGCGGCCGGGGCGAATCGGCCGACGCACTCGTGATGACCGTGCCGGTGTCGGGCCGCGGCCGGGCGGACGGGCCGGACCTGGGCAACATGGTCAGTCCCATGCTGGTGACCGTTCCGGCGACCGGCGAACTGCCGGACCGGCTACGACGGGTCGCGGCACAAGTCCGCGCGCAGAAGGCGGCCGCGACCGGGCCGCCCCCGATCGCGTTGCTGGGCTGGCTGTTCCGGCCCCTGGCCGCGCTCGGCGGCTATCGCTGGTACCTCAACCACCAGCACCGATTCCACACGCTGGTCACGCACGTACGCGGGCCCGCAGCGCCGGTCACCTTCGCGGGCGCCCAGGTCACCTCGGCGATCCCGGTGGGCCTAGGCCCCGGCGGGAACGTGCCGGTCTACTTCGAGGTGCTCTCCTATGCGGGCACACTGACGGTGACCGCGACCGCCGACCCCGATCATTTCCCTGAACTCAGCACGCTGACGGAGGCACTGCGCGCCGAATTCGACCTACTGGTGCGCCAATCCGGTGCGGCGCTCATCTGTGATAGCTTCACCGTCGCAAAGGATTGACAGCCGCTGCGGCGCCCAGCAGCGGCGGAGGGGAGGCGCCGCATGGACCGCATTGACGTGTCATTCGAGTTCAGCGAAGACCACGCTGCACAGCTTAGGTCGGCCCCGCCGGGCAACCCCGTCAGCTCGTTTCTAGCCCGGAAACTGGCCGCGTCGTCGGCCGCGACCCGCATACTTGCCCGCCTTGTCGGCCCGACCCGGATCGAGGTCTCGGCCGACGGCGTCAGCTACACGGGGCCGGCCGACGCGGCCACACAGCGGGTCGGGTGGGCGCGTATCGCCTCGGTCAACGAACGGCCCATGGCATGGACGTTCACTCTCGCCCCGTCCGGCATGTATGTCATACCCAAGAGCGTCGTTCCCCGCGACGAGCACGCCGAGTTCTCCAGGCGCCTGCGGGAGTTCGCAGGACCGAAATACAAGGTCCGCAAGGGCTGACGGTCAGGACAACGCCGGGACGAGCGCCGAGCACGTCGCCGACGGTTCGGACACTACATCGACGAGGTCCCAGCGAGCTCAAGGGAAAGCAGCACGTACCCCTCCGTGCCCTGCAATCTTGACACCTTTTGTGCCCAGGGTGCTTCGCCTTCGACTGTCAGAGCCCTCTGCAATGCTCGCGGGATGTTGAGCGTGGAGTTGCTGCTACCCCTGGTGAGGGCCGCATGGGGGCCAGACACTTGCTATCCCGAGGTCAGTGAGCGGTGGGTGCCGGAAAATCCGGCACGGGCACAGTGCGGGATGACCGCGTTTGTGGTTCAGGATCTGCTTGGTGGTGACCTGATCCTCGGCGAAGTACAGGTCGATGGAGTCAAGACCGGGAACCATTACTGGAACCGGTTGCCCGACGGTTCCGAGGTCGACTTCACCGCTGATCAGTTCTACCCCGGCGAAGTCATCGCGAATGGGCAGGTCGTGCATCGGCCGCCGGATGCTCCCCGGCGCTACCGTGAACAATACGAACTGCTGCGAGAGCGCGTGCTGTCCGCGCTGGCTTCGGCATCATCCGGCTGAGTCATGCGTGGTCGGGACACGCCGTTGGGACGCTCGGGTCGGTTCGGCCAGGTCGTGGTGATCGGGCCTCAACCCCGACGCGTACAGCACCCATGACGACCTGCCTCTAATACGTGCGCCGTACTATGACCTACTGCGGCCTACCGCATACCTCTGGCGTCTGGGTACGACAGACGGCGGTGGGCCGAAGTTTCTGTTCAGCGGCGGACACCTACCGCCGCGTACATCGCATAGCGGGACACGTCGCCGTCCAGCGGGTCCGGCAGCGCGTCAGGGTCCGGACGCCAGCGGATGGTGTCGACCACGCCGGGTTCCAGCAGTTCGTATCCGCGCAGCAGTTCCGCGATCCGCGCCTTGCTACGCAGGGTCATCGAGTGGCTGGCGTGCTCGTACACGTCGCGTACCTGGGAGGCCGCCTGCGGGCGATAGTCGCCGGTGCCGTGCGTGAGCGCGATGTATGAGCCAGGGGCGGTCGCCTCCCGGTAGGCCTCGACGATGCCTTCCGGGTCGTCCTCGTCTGGCACGAAGGGCAGCGCGAGGAACAACAGCACCGCGATCGGTCTGCTTAAGTCCAGGAATCCGGTCAGTTCAGCGCTACTTACCACCGCCTTCGGGTAACGCAGGTCGGCGTGTAGGAACCGTGCGTGCGGTACATCCGCGAGCAGCGCGCTGCCGTGAGCGTAGGCGACAGGGTCGCAGTCCACGTATAGGGTCCGCGCGTTCGGGTTGGCCGCTCTCGCCACTTCGTGCACGTTGCCGACGGTGGGGATGCCGGAACCCAGGTCGAGGAACTGGTCGATCCCCAGGCTGGCCAACAGGGTGACGACCCGGCGCAGGAAGGCGCGGTTCGCCGTCGCGAAGTGCCGTGCGTCCGGCCACACGGCCATGGCCTGCTCCGCCAGCTCGCGGTCCGCGGCGAAGTTGTGCGATCCGCCGAGGTAGTAGTCGTACATGCGGGCAGCTGACGGGGTATCGATATCCACCTCGCCAGGAGCCCAGCCCGGGCGTTCAGTCATGGTTCCCCTTTCGACGGCCGGCTCGATACGCGGTGATGTCGGCGTTGAGTGCGCGCATGCGACCTAGAACACCACGACGGAGCGCAGTACGTCGCCGCCGCGCATCTTCGCGAACGCGGCCTCGATGTCCTCCAGCCCGATCCTCTCGGTGACGAACGCACCGAGATCGAGCCGACCCTGCTGGTAAAGGTCCATCAGCATCGGGAAGTCGCGCGATGGCAGGCAGTCCCCGTACCAGGAGGATTTGAGCGTTCCGCCGCGCCCGAACACGTCCAGCAGCGGCAACTCGAGCTTCATCTCCGGTGTGGGCACGCCGACGAGCACGACGGTTCCGGCGAGGTCGCGGGCGTAGAAGGCCTGCTTGTAGGTCTCCGGCAGACCCACGGCGTCGATGACGACATCCGCGCCGAAGCCCCCGGTCAGCTCGCGCACCGCTTCGATCGGATCGGTGTCGCGCGAGTTGACGGTGTGCGTCGCGCCGAGCCGCCGCGCCGTCTCCAGCTTCCGGCCGTCCACGTCGACCGCGATGATGCGCGCCGCGCCGGCCAGCCGCGCGCCCATGACCGCCGCACCGCCCACGCCGCCGCAGCCGATGACGGCGACCGAGTCGCCCCGGCCCACCGCGCCGGTGTTCAGCGCCGCGCCGAGACCGGCCATCACGCCGCAGCCCAGCAGCCCCGCCACGGCCGGCGACGCGGACGGGTCGACCTTCGTGCACTGGCCCGCGTGCACCAGCGTCCGCTCGAGGAACGCGCCGATACCGAGCGCAGGGCTCAACTCGGTCCCATCCTGCAGGGTCATGCGCTGCGTGGCGTTATGCGTAGCGAAGCAGTACCAGGGACGCCCGCGCAGGCAGGCACGACAGTTGCCGCAGACGGCGCGCCAGTTGAGGATCACGAAGTCGCCGACCGCCAGTCCCGTGACACCCTCGCCCAGCGCCTCGACGACGCCCGACGCCTCATGCCCGAGCAGGAACGGGAACTCGTCGCTGATCCCGCCCTCCCGATAGTGCAGGTCGGTGTGGCACACGCCGCAGGCCTGCACCCGAACGACGGCCTCGCCCGGACCGGGGTCCGGCACCAGCACCGTCTCCAGCGAGACCGGTTCGCCCTTGCCCCGGGCGACGACTCCACGCACCTGCCATGGCATGTAAGACCAGCCTCCCTGCGCGCCCGCCACGCTGCGGGCCTCTCAAAGAAACTACTGCGCCGGGCGGGGCTGGGTCAGGCGGGCTGCCACAGCTCGATGCGGTTGCCCTCGGGATCGGTCACCCAGCCGAAGCGGCCGACCCCTTCCATCTCCTGCGGCTCGTCGGTCACGTTCGCGCCCTTGGCGCGCAGTTGGGCGAGCATCGCGTCCAGGTCGCGCACCCGGAAGTTGAGCATGGTCTGCTGGGTACGCGAGCCGAAGTAGTCGGATTCGGGCTCGAAGGTCGCGAACACCGTCTGCCCGGGCTCTTGGCTCCACAGGCCGTGCTCATCGGTGTCCAGGCCCAGGCAGTCGCGATACCACGCGGCCAGGGCCGCGGGGTCGGCCGCCCGCAGGAAGTATCCGCCGATGCCGAGAACACGCTCCATGCCGCCATCTTGCCAGGATCGGGTGCGGCAGGGTGGAGCGGTGACGCGGCGGTTTCAGGTCGTGGCGTAGAGCATCGCGACCAGCCCTGGGCAGGTCGACAGAATTCCGCCGGAGCGGCGGCAGGGCGGGCGCGTTACGTTGGCGGAGAAGGTACCGAAATGCGGCGGCGACAGGCCGCTCTCGCGGGCTGTCCAGATGCTTGCCGAGGAGTGATCAAAGGATGGACGAGACGCACGCTTCCACTGCGGCTTCCGCGGCTCCTGCGGCGTCCGCAGCTCCCACCGGCGATCGGGACGCGCAGGGCGCGGCGGCGCTGGTGATGCTCGGCACCGGGCCCGCCGTGCGGTTCGAGCGCGTGCTCGACTCTCCCGCGGAGGCGGTCTGGCAGGCGCTGACCGACCCGGAGGGTTTGCGCGGGTGGTTTCCGTGCGAGATCTCGGTGGAGCGGTGGGAGGTCGGCGCGTCGCTGACGTTCTCGTTCCCCGGCCATGCCGAATTCACCATGGACGGCGTGGTGCTCGAATGCGATCCGCCGCGCACGCTGGCGTATCTGTGGGGCGAGGAGACGCTGCGCTTCCAACTGGAACCGGATTCCGCCGGCTCCGGCGGGACGCGGCTGGTCATGACCGACGAGATGGCCGCGTCGATCGCCGCGCGCAACGCGGCGGGATGGCACGTGTGCCTGGATCTGCTCGCCGGAAAGCCTTCGCCGGAGGGCGACGAGGGCTGGCGGGCGCTGTTCGCGCGCTACAGCGCGGCGTTCGAGCCCACGCTCGGCCCGCAGGAAGGACCGCCGGAGGGGATGGAGCCTTCCGAGTGAACCGCTCGTGACCTGCCCGTCTATTGCTCACGGTGGCTTCTCCCGGCCGTGTGCGTGCCACGGGCACGGCGCGGGATTATCCTGAGGTAGGTGAACGTTCAACATTACGACGTTCGAAGCGACGGCCGCTCAGGGCCGGCGCGGATGGCCAGGAGGTCACGATGCCTGCGGTGACGGTGGACAGCACGCTGGAGCTTGCGCGAGTGCCGCAGGTGCCGGCTGAGGGAACGCGACAGCGGCCGGTGCGGTCGGTGACCACCGCGCCCACCGGCTTCGAGGGCGAGGGCTTCCCGGTGCACCGGGCCTTCGCGGGCGTGTCGCTGCGGGACCTGGACCCGTTCATCCACATGGATCAGATGGGCGAGGTGGAGTACGCGCCGGGCGAGCCGAAGGGCACCCCGTGGCATCCGCACCGCGGATTCGAGACGGTCACCTACATGATCGACGGCGAGTTCGAGCACTCCGACTCGCACGGCGGCGGCGGGAAGATCATGGACGGGGCCACGCAGTGGATGACCGCGGGCAGCGGCATCCTGCACATCGAGACCCCGCCGGAGCACCTGGTGATGTCGGGCGGCCTGTTCCACGGCATCCAGCTGTGGGTGAACCTGCCGCGGGCGAACAAGTGGAACCCGCCGCGCTACCAGGCGATCGAGGGAACGCAGGCGACGCTGCTCTCCTCCCCCGACGGCGGCGCGCTGGTGCGGGTGATCGCGGGCGAGGTCGCCGGGCACAAGGGTCCGGGCAGTACCTTCACGCCGATCTCGATGATCCACGCGACGCTGCGGCCCGGCGCGCGGCTGGTGCTGCCGTGGCCCCAGGACTTCAACGCGCTGGTCTACAGCCTCTCCGGGCGCGGCTCCGTCGGCGCCGAGAACCGGCCGATGGAGGCCTCGCAGCTGGCGGTGTTCGGCGCCGGAGACGCGCTGACGATCGAGGCGAGCACGCGGCCGGACAGCCGCACGCCGGACTTCGACGTGCTGATCCTGGGCGGGCAGCCGATCCGCGAGCCGGTGGCGCACTACGGGCCGTTCGTGATGAACACGAAGGAAGAGCTGATCCAGGCCTTCGAGGACTTCCAGGCCGGGCGCATGGGCGTCATCCCGGCCGGGCGCACGCCGCACACCCAGCCCGGCGAGCAGCGCCCGCAGTAACGAACACGACCGGAACGAACGCGGTCTGCTGAGCTGCCGACTTGCCACCTGCGCAGGTGGCGGGTCGGCGCTAGACGCGGCGCGCTTGCGGACCACCCCTCCATCCGCGGGCGCGCCGCCACCACGCGGTGTTAAGGTGCTACATCAGGGCGCTGCTACTGGCTGCCGAACCGGTCAGGCGCCCGGGGCGCGGTGCTGCCAGTCGTCGCGGTTCTGGTTCTCTTCCTCGTGCAGGATCGGGCTGTCGACGTTGGAGAGGATCGCGGCGAACGGCGGGATGAGTGCGGCCGCCGCGCTCATGACGACCGCTGCGGTGACCGAGTAGAGCCGGATCCAGGTCCAGGCGAGGATCAGCAGCGTGACGCAGACGCCCATCATGATCAGGTAGCGGCGGTGCCGGGTGCGCGGCGTAGCCGGAGTGTACGGACGCTGGGCGGGCCGTTCGGCCGGCACCGGCCGGTAAGGCGGGATGCCGGGGCCGGGCTGGTAGTGCGGGCCTTGCCGGATGCGGTGGACCACGACGGCGACATTGATCGACGCGATGACGCACAGAGCGGCGAACGCCCAGGTGAGCGGCTGACTCCCGAGCAGCGCGAAGAGGATGACACCGGCCAGTCCGTTGGCGAGTCCGACCAGAGCGAGCGTGAGGCGCATCCGCAGCGGACTGCGGGCATGGATTGGTTCGTCACCACTGCGCACGCGGTGATGGTAGTGGTAGGTGCCGGGAGAGCCGGTTTCGCTCACAGGCAGAGCGCCTTCCGGGCGTGCGCCCGAGACGGGGCGCGACGGTTGGCTGCGATCGTCGGTCAGTCCTCCGCCGGATACCCGTGGCTGTCACGCATAATCGCGGGCATGGAGCCAAGCGATCACGAGCTGGACAAGAACGGCGACGTGGATCGGTCACGGACGCTGGGTGCGTGCATCGAGGAATTCCTGCGCGCGCGGCAGGCGCGAAAGCACGCCGCGAACACCCTGGCCGCTTACCGGCGCGATCTGGACGCGATCGGGGAACTCCTGGCCGAGCAGCACGGTTGCGAGGCACCTGACCTGCCCATCGACGTGGTGACTGGCCGTGCGCTGCGGCAGGCGTTCGCGCGGTTCGCGCAGCCGCGTTCGGCAGCCTCGGTGGGGCGGGCGTGGTCGGTGTGGAATCAGTTCTTCTCGTTCCTAGTCGCGGACACGGTGGTGCCGGGCAACCCGATGGGGACCGTGGATCGGCCGCGCCCGCCGCACCGGTTTCCGAAGCCGCTGCGCGGAACCGACACCCCGGAGCGGCTGCTGGTCTCCAGCGCCGCGCCGCCGGATCGCACGCGGCGCCGACGCCCGTGGCCGGAGCGGGATTTCGCGGTGGTGGCGCTGCTGCTGTGCGCGGGGTTGCGGTCGAGCGAGCTGCTGGAGCTGACCGTCGGGTGCCTCGACGGCCGGGACGGCGAGCGCTATTTGAAGGTGCGGGGCAAGGGCGGCAAGGAGCGTTCGATTCCGGTGGAGCCGGAGCTGGACGCCGTGGTGGCGGAGTATCTGGAGTCGCGGCGGGTGCGGTTCGCCGGGCGCTCGCCGGCGCGCTCGGACCCGCTGTTCGTGGGGCATGACGGCGCGCCGATGGGACGCGGGGCGCTGCAGTATCTGGTGGGGCGAGCGTATCAGGAGGCTGGGGTTTCCTCGCGGGTGCCGCAGGGGGCGCTGGTGCACGCGTTACGGCATACGTTCGCCACGCGGCTGGCTGAGGACGGCGCGAGCGCGGTGGAGATCATGCGATTGCTGGGGCACGCCTCGCTGACGACGAGTCAGAACTACATCGACGCGACGGCGCGCGAGCAGCGGGCGGCGGTGCGGGCGAACCGCACGCACAAGGCGTTGCGCCAATTGCTGGCGGCGGAAACGGAGACGGGGGCGGAGGGCGAGGCTGGGACAGGACCGGAGGCGCGAGCAGAGAGGGCGGCAGCGGGCGAGGCGGGAATGGGAGCGGGGACGGATACGGGGAACGGAAATGGCGCCTGAGGCGGCGACTCGTCGAAGCCTTGAGGCGCAGGCTTACGATCATGGCGTGGCTGATTCCCTTTTTCCGGTGCGTGACGGATTGCGTGCGGCTGCCGATCTGGCGGCCGCACACCTAGACGGCGTGGCGGCGCGGCCGGTGTGGCAGCCGATGCCCGAGCAGGTGCGTGCGGCGCTACTGGACGCACCGCTGCCGGAGACCGGGCGCGCGGTCGGCGAGCTGCTGGACGAGGCCGCGCGGCGAATGCTGGCGTATCCGATGGGCAACGGGCACCCGGCGTTTTTCGGCTGGGTCAACGCGGCGCCGCATCCGGCGGCGGTGGCGGCGGGAGTGCTGGCTTCAGCCTCGAATCCGTCGAGTGCGGGCGGGGATCACGCGGACGTGCCGCTCGAGCGGGCCGTGGTGCGGTGGCTGGCGCAACTGGTGGGTTTCCCGCACGAGACCGGCGCGGGGCTGCTGACCTCGGGTGCGTCGATGGCGACGATCGTGGCGATCGGGGCGGCGCGGCACCGGGCGCTGGAGCGGGCGGGTTGGGATGTGCGCGAGAAGGGCCTTGCCGGGGCGCCGGAACTGACCGCGTACGCGACGGCGGAGGCGCATTCGTGTGTGCGAAAGGCGATCGAGCTGCTGGGGATCGGCAGCCGGGCGTTGCGCACGGTGCCGGAACGTGTTGAGAAGGCAGGGGACGCCGGCGGCGGGCCGGTCGGCGCGGGCATGGACGTTGAGGCGCTGCGGGAGCTGATAGCCCGTGACCGCGCGGCTGGGCGGGTGCCGTTCCTCGTGGTGGCGAGCGCAGGAACGGTCAACACCGGGGCGATCGATCCACTCGAGCAGATCGCGGACGTGTGCGGCTCACCGGGCGGCGAGGGCGGGGTGTGGCTGCACATCGACGGCGCGTACGGCGCGTTCGGAGCCGTGGATGCACGGGTGTCGGCGCGGTACGCGGGCATGGCACGGGCCGATTCGCTCGCGCTGGATCCGCACAAGTGGTTGCAGGTGCCGATTGGCGTCGGGGCGCTGCTGGTGGCCGACCGGGCGTTGTTGCGCTCGGCGTTCTCACTGGTGCCGCCGTATCTGCGGGATGAATCCGGAGACGCGCTGGGCTGGCTGAGCGAGTACGGGATCGAACAGACGCGGCAGTTCCGCGCGCTGCCGGTGTGGGCGTCGATCGCGGCGCGCGGCCGGGCGGGTGTGGCAGCGGATGTCGCGGCGTGCAACGAGACGGCCCAGGTGCTGGCACGGATCGTGGAGGAGACGCCGGACCTGGAGCTGGCGGCGCCGGTGGAGCTATCGATCGTGGCGTTCCGCTACGCACCGGCAGGTGTCGCGCCTGAGCAGGTCGACGAGGTCAACGCCGCACTGCCGGCCGCGATTCAGGAGCGCGGGATGGCGTTCGTCACCGGGACGGTCTATCAGGGCCGGCCGGTGCTGCGGGCCTGCGTGCTCAATCCCGAGACGCGAGAGGAGCACGTGCGGTTGCTGGTGGCGGAGGCGCGGGCGGCGGGGGCCGAGTTGCTGGCTGGAGCGACAACGCGTTGACGGTGGCCGCCTGAAGAGCGGCAGTCCCGAGCAACGCGGCGGTGACGAGTAGCGCGGCAATGCTGCGTAGCACGGCAGTGCTGAATAATGGGGCGCTGTGCCCTCCGCCCGATCGCGCCGCGCCGCCTCGCAGCCTGCAGCCGCGCTGACCGCGTCGGGGGTGGCGCGGCTGCTCCCGGACGTGGACCAGCCGGGCGCGATGCTGCTGACTGTCAACGAGGTGCCGCAGTCGTATGTGGACCTTGAGGATCCGACGCGGCTCGAATTCGAGTACATCCAACGGTTGGCGCATGTGGCCGACGCGGTGTTCCCAGCCGGTGCGCGCATCGACGCGCTGCATTTGGGCGGCGGGGCGCTGAGTCTGCCGCGATACCTCGCATACACGCGGCCCGGCAGCGGTCAGCTCGCGGTGGAGATCGACGGCCAACTGGTCGCGTTCGTGCGCGAGCACCTGCCGTGGGACCGACGCTGGCGGCTCAAGGTGCGCACCGGGGACGCGCGCGAGGCGCTGGCGTCGCGGCGCGCGGGCAGCACGGATCTGGTGGTGGCCGACGCATTCGCCGGGGCACGCACCCCGGCGCATCTGACCAGCGTGGAGTTCGTAACGCTGGCGGCGGCTGCGTTGAGGCCTGGCGGCGTCTACGCGGCGAACATCGCGGACGGCGCGCCGCTGGGATTCGCGCGGGGGCAGGCGGCGACGGTACGCGCAGTATTCCCGCACGCGGTGCTGATCGCGGAGGCGGCGGTGCTGCGCGGCCGGCGCTTCGGCAACCTGGTGCTGGCCGCGTCGCATGAGCCGCTTCCGATCGCCGACCTGGTGCGCCGCGCCGCGGGAGACCCCTTCCCCGCCCGAGTGACCAGCGGGGAAGCGTTGGACGCGTGGATCGCCGGGGCGGCACCCGTGACGGACGCGACCGCGGTGCCCTCCCCCGAGCCGCCGCCCGGCGCGTTCGAACTGTAAGGAGCACTACCCGGTAAAGGGTGTTGCGGCTGCGGGGTTGTCACGGCGATGATGGCGCCACGACGATGAGGGGGCAGCTTGCTAGGGACTGTGAACTTGCCCGAGTACGTCGCCGGCGCGGGCCTGATCATCCTGCTGCCGGGGCCGAACTCGCTGTATGTGCTGTCGGTGGCCGCGCGCCGAGGCGTGCGCACCGGGTACCGGGCGGCGTGCGGGGTGTTCCTCGGTGACAGCACCCTGATCATGCTCACCTCGTTGGGCGCGGCCTCGCTGCTCACGCGCTCGCCGCTGGCATTCGGCGCGGTCAAATACCTCGGTGCGGCGTATCTCGCGGTCCTCGGTGTCGGGATGCTGCGCTCGGCCGTGCGCTCGCTGCGGCAGCGGCGCGCGCAACTGAGGGAGGCGCGGGATTCCGGCGGCGCTCAAGACAGTGGCACTCAAGACAGTGGCACTCAAGACGGCGGCACTCAAGACGGTGGCACTCAAGGCAATGGCGCCAAAGAAGACGCGGTGCTCGCAAGAACGATGCATGCAGCGGTCCATCCGGACGCGGCGGCGTCGCAGGCGGCAGACGCGTCTGGAGCGGAACCGGAAACGGGCGCGGGCGCGAACGCGGGCGAGCGGCCATTCCGGCGGGCGCTGGTGGTCAGCCTGCTCAACCCGAAGGCGATCCTGTTCTTCCTGGCTTTCTTCACGCAGTTCGTCGATCCGGCCTATCCGCATCCGGTCGTGCCGTTCGCGGTGCTCGCGGTCATCATCCAGGCGTTCTCGGTGCTGTATCTGAGCGCCCTGATTCTGGGCGGCGACCGGCTGGCCTCGGCGCTGCGCCGCCGGCGTCGTCTGGCCTCGTGTATGACCGGCGGGGTGGGCACGCTGTTCCTCGGGTTCGCTGCGAAGCTGGCGACCGCGACCCTGCACTGACCGGCGGGCGGTCGCGGCGCGCCTGGCGTGCGTTCACTCGTTCGGCCGTGCAGGTGAGACGCGCGCTACCCGCCGGTTCGACACTGAAAGCCCGTCGCGTGGTGTGGCGTGGGCGGTGTCTGTCGGACGAGGAGCGCACATGGCGCTGAGCGGATCGCTGCCCGAGGCGCGGGGACGACTGGCGGTAGCCGGGTACCGGCTCGGGATCGCGGCGCTGACGGCGGTCGCGCTCGGATTCACCGCGTACCGGGCCGGATTCAGCGGCAGCACGGGACTGGTGAACTTCTTCAGCTACTTCACGATCTTGAGCAACATCCTGGGCACGGTGGTCTTCCTCGTCGGCGGGCTGAGCCTGCTGCGCGGCGGCGAGGGCGCAACGGACCTGCTGCGCGGCGCTGCGGCGCTGTACCTGGTGATCACCGGCATCGTGTACGGCGTCGCGCTGGCGCATTACGACACCCCGCAGGTCATCCCGTGGGTGAACACGGTGGTGCACAAAGTCACGCCGCTGGTGTTCCTGCTCGACTGGCTGATCGACCCGCCGCGCCGCCCGCTGCGGCTCTCGCGCGCGGCGGCGTGGCTGGCGTTCCCCGTGGCGTTTTTGGCGTATTCGCTGGCGCGCGGCCCGGCGGCGCAGTGGTACCCGTATCCGTTCCTGGATCCGCGTGCTCACGGCTATCTACGCGTCGCGCTGTCCTGCGTGGTCGTGGCCGCGGCGTTCCTCGCGGTCGGGGCGGGGCTGTGCTGGGTCGGCCGGGCGCTTCGCGCAAGGCGTTCGACGACAACGACCGCCGTTAAACCCGCGCACAGTCAGCACTGAAGCCCGGCGACCGGCGGCGGCGCGCCCCCGATGCACCCGCCGCGCCGCAGCGCGCGCCCTCGAAGAGCACGTACAGTACAAGTCTGCGCGACACACGCGACGGAGGGGACGAATGTGTCTGGTCATTCCATGACCGTCCCGTACATCACACCGACCGACCCCGCCCCCGCGTGGACCGTGCCCCTTCCGGCGCAGGTGACCGCCGTGCGGCACGGGCAGTCCACCGCGAACGCGGCGTTCGCGGAAGCGGCGCTCACCGGGGCGCTGAGCGTGCCGATCACCGAGCGGGACGCGGACCTTCCGCTGACGCACCTGGGCGCGGCGCAGGCCGCGGCGGTGGGCCGGCGCCTGGCCGCGGACCCGCCTGAGGTGGTGTTCTGCTCTCCGTATCTGCGCACCCGGCAGACGCTCGCGGCGATCCTCGGGTCGATGGCCGACGCCGAGATCCCGCAGCCGCAACTGCTGTACGACGAGCGGATACGGGACCGGGAGACCGGGTCGTGGGAGATGCTGACCACGGCGGCGCTGCGGCGCAAGTACCCGGAGGAGATGGCGCGGCGCGACCACATCGGGCCGTTCTACTTCCGGCCGCCGGGCGGAGAGAACTTCCCGGACGTGGCGCTGCGGGTGCGTTCGCTGCTGCGTGACGCGTTGCCGGCGGCGGCTGGCCGGCACCTGCTGATCGTGGCGCACGACGCGGTGGTGCTGATGCTGCGGATGATCTTCGACGGGCTGGACGAGCCGGCGCTCAACCGGATCGTCGACGCGGGCGGCGCGATCGGCAACTGCACGGTGACGCGGTGGACGGCCGACGGCGCGCGGCTGCGGCTGGCGGACTATAACGACGCGGACCATCTGCGGCACTTGGCGGCCGTCTCGGGGTGAGCGGCCCGGTGCTGCGCGCTCCGCACATCGACGCTCCGCACATCGACGCACTGCACCTCGACGCTCCCCACCTCGACGCACCGCGCGGCCGCGTGCGGAGCGCGGGGCCGGGGACGGGCCCCGGGACGGACCGGAGCGGCACGGCTTAGGAGCGGGTGCGGCCTGCTTGCGAGTCGGCTTAGGAGCGGGTGCGGCGGGCGATGGTCTCGCGCGTTTCCTTCGGCAGCGCGTCTCCGGCGGCGATCAGGTCGCTGAGTCGCTCCGGCGCGCTGGTCAGGGCGCGAAAGTAGAGCCCGAGGGTGACCTGGTGGTCGGGGCGGTGCTCGATGGTGACCGGGTCCCCGGCCTGGATCGGCCCGGGTTCGATCACACGCAGGTACGCGCCGGTCGCGCCGCGCTCGGTGAAGCGTTTGATCCAGTGCGCCTCGCCCATCTTCTCGGCGAACACGTTGCATGGGATGCGCGGGCAGGCGGCCTCCAGCAGCGCCCGCTGCCCCACCCGCCAGCGCTCGCCGACCAGCGCGCCGGTCAGATCCAGGCCGACCGTGGTCAGGTTCTCGCCGAACATGCCCGGCGGCAGCTCGCGGCCGAGTTCGTCCTGCCACCAGTCGAGGTCTTCGCGGGCATAGGCGTAGACGGCTTGATCGTCGCCGCCATGATGCTTGCGGTCGCACACCGCGTCACCAGACACGCCGCTGCCGCCAACTCCCTTGGGACCGGGGGCCTGTACGTGCACGGGATGGGTCACCGGGAGCTTGCCGATGCCGGTGGGCTGGCCTTTGGCTTCGGTGTAGTGCGGGGTGGCGGCGATGTTGACGGAGAGCAGCCGTCCGTGCGGCGCGGGCGGGGTCTTCATACGCGGCAGCGTAAAGCCGCGGCAGCGAGCGTGTCGCGCCGTTATCGGGCCCGCCGCATCCGTTGCGGCTGGTGGGGCGGTCGCGAAGAAAATCTTCAAAGACACGCGCGCCGTGTGTCGATCGAGCGCCCTCCCGTTCGCTGCACTACTGAAGACCGGCCGCAGGGGCCGGTCGCAGCCCGGACAGGAGAACCACGATGCGTTTTCTGTTGCTGGTCAACAACGACCCGCAGCTCCCTCTGGCGGCGCCGGACGAGCGCATGTACGCCGAGATGGGCGCGTTCGTCGAGGAGCTGTCGAAGCAGGGGGTCCTTCTGGCGACCGGCGGCCTGGAGCAGGGCGGCACCCGGGTGCGCAGCGTCGGCGGCGAGGTGACCTTCACCGACGGCCCGTTCACCGAGGCCAAGGAGGTCGTGATGAGTTTCGCGCTGGTCGACGTGCGCGACCGCGCCGAGGCGATTGAGCTGTCGCGGCGCTTCTGGCGGATCGTGGGCGACGGCGTCGGCGAGATCCGGCAGGTATTCGGCCCCGAGAGCTAGGCCGGGTGGTTCGCCCCACCTGTCGGCGTTTCGCGCCGCGTGCTCGCTTACTGCGTGGTGCCCCGGTCCCCGAGCCGGGGCATCCCGCGTTTCGCGCCCCGGCTTGTTTGCCATGCTGCCGCCACCGGTGTTCTGATGCACCGCGTGGCGGCTTCTGATGTCCAGGCGCGACGCACGGTCGAGGCGGTGTGGCGGCTGGAGTCCGCGCGGATCATCGCGGGACTGGCCCGGATGACCGGCGATGTGGGCTTGGCCGAGGAGTCGGCGCAGGACGCGCTGGTCGCGGCGCTGGAGGAGTGGCCGGTCAAGGGGGTGCCGGCGAATCCGGGCGGTTGGCTGACGGTGGCCGCCAAGCACCGGCTGCTGGACCGGGTGCGGCGCGAGCAGCGGTTCCAGGCCAAGCGCGAACTGCTGGAGCGCGAGGCCGGATTGTCGGGGTCGGACGGGCAGCAGGACTTCGACGCGGCGCTCGACGCCGTGGCCGGGGAGGTGGACGACGACCTGCTGCGGCTGATGTTCGTCGCCTGCCACCCGGTGCTCGTCCGGCAGGCCCGGGTGGCGCTGACGCTGCGGATGCTCGGCGGCCTGACCACGCCGGAGATCGCGCGCGCGTTCCTGGTGCCGGAGGCGACCGTGGCGCAGCGCATCGTGCGCGCGAAACGGACCCTGGCGGACAAGCAGGTGCCGTTCGCGGTGCCCGAGCCGCAGGAGCGGACCGCACGGCTGGGCTCGGTGCTCGAAGTGGTTTATCTGATCTTCAACGAGGGTTACACGGCCAGCGCGGGCGAGGACTGGATCCGCCTGGACCTGTGCCGCGAGGCGCTGCGGCTTGGCCGGCTGCTGGCGCGGCTCGCGCCCGACGAGGGCGAGGTGCACGGCCTGGTGGCGCTGATGGAGATTCAAGCGTCGCGCACGGCCGCGCGCACCGGCCCGCAGGGCGAGCCGATCGCGCTGCTGGAGCAGAACCGGGGCCGCTGGGACCGGCTGCTGATCCGCCGGGGTTTCGCCGCGCTGCTGCGCGCCCAGCAGCTGGGCGGCCCGCCGGGACCGTACGTGCTGCAGGCCGCGATCGCCGCCTGCCACGCGCAGGCCCGCAGCGCGCAGGAGACGGACTGGCCGCGCATCGTCGGGCTCTACACGCTGCTGGCCAAGTGCAGTCCGTCGCCGGTTGTGCGCCTGAATCGGGCCGTGGCGGTCGCCATGGCCTCGGGTCCGCAGGCCGGCCTTGATCTGGTCGACGCGCTGCGCGACGAGCCGACGCTGCGCGACTACCACCTGCTGCCGAGCGTGCGCGGGGACCTGCTCGCCAAGCTAGGGCGCGGCGAGGAGGCGCGGGAGGAGTTCGAGCGCGCGGCGGCTCTGGCGAACAACGCCCGGGAACGCGCCGTGCTGCTGCGACGCGCCGAGCAGTGCGGTCGCGGGCAGGAGTAGGAGCCGCGCGCGGCGCGCGGCAGGAGATCGCTCGGAAAAAGTTCGGGCGCGATGTCGATTCGGTGCCGGTCCCGTTCGCTGCATGGGTGAAAGCACATCCGAAGCAGTGAAAGGACGAGGACCGTGACTACCGCACTCAACACCCCGGCCGGCGACAAGACCACCGCCGCCACCACAGCTGCAGGCGCCACCGCCGCCGGAACCCTGTCTCCCGCGGCCACCTACGCGAGCGGCGTGTCCACCCGAGCGCTGCTTGGGTGCGTGGCGCTGGCGTTCCCGCTGTGGGGCGTGGTCAGCCTCGCCCAGGCGGCTACCCGTCGGCCGTTCAACATCACCCGCCATCCGCTGAGCATCCTGAGCAACGGGACGCTGGGCTGGATCCAGATCACCAATTTCGTGCTCTGCGGCGTGCTGGCCCTGATCGGGTCGGCCGGGCTGCGCCGGGCGTTGTCCGGCGCTCCCGGCGGCCGCTGGGTGCCCCGGCTGGTGGCCGGCGCCGGAGCGGGCATGATCGCGGCCGGAGTGTTCCGGATGGACCCGGACAACGGTTTCCCCGCCGGCGCGCCGACCGGGACCGCGACGACGATGAGCTGGCACAGCGCCCTGCACATGGTCAGCGGCACGGTGTCGTTCGCCGCGATCATCGCCGCCTGCTTCGTGCTCGGCCGCCACTTCGGACGCGCCGGGGACCGGGCCCGCGCCCGGGTCTCCCGTATCGCCGCCGTGGTGTTCATCCTGGGCGACGGCTGGGCGATGACCGGCGGCGCCTGGGGTTCGCTGACCCTCGCGGTCGGGGCCCTGACCGGCATGCTCTGGGTCTCGCTCAGCGCGTACCACCTGCGCGGCCGCAGCGGCGGCTGACCGTCGGGCGCGCATTGGCGGCGTCGCGGCCCGCACCGGGGAAACGGGTGCGGGCCGCGACGCGTCCGGGGGTCGACCCGGTCGCGGCCGACGGATGCGGCCGGGTTAGTCGAGGTCTACGTCGGCCAGGCCGCTCTCGCCCTGCGCGGAGCCGTCGAGCTGGGCCGCGAGGGCGTGGGCGAGCAGCGTGTTGCGGGTGGGGCCGGGGGTTTCCAGGGCCTGGCGCAGGGCGCGCGGCTGCCCGACCAGGACCACGGTGCTGCGGGCGCGGGTGACCAGGGTGTAGAGCAGGGAGCGGGTCAGCAGCAGCGGGGCGTCGAGGGTGATCGGGGCCACGACGTGCGGGAACTCGCTGCCCTGGGCCTTGTGCACGGAGACCGCGTACGCGTGGATCAGGTCGTCGAGCTCGGTGAAGTCGTAGGCGACCTGCTCGCCGTCGTCGGTGAGCACCTCCAGGGCGCTGTCCTTCAGGTCGAGGTTGACCACGGTGCCCAGGGTGCCGTTGTAGATCCCGGCCTCGCCTTTGGCGTAGTCGTTGCGGGCGGCCATGACCCGGTCGCCGACCCGGAAGACGCGGGAGCCGGACCAGAACTCCGGCTCGTTCTCCTGCCGGGGGTTGAGCCGCTCCTGCATGAGGCGGCCCAGTTCCACGGTGCCTGCGGCCCCGCGGCGGGTGGGGCAGAGCACCTGCACGTCGGCGGGGTCGGCGCCGAGCTTGGCCGGCAGCCGGCTGGTGGCGATCTGCACGACCGTGCGGGCGATCTCCTTGGGGTCGTCCAGCTCGGCGAACCAGAAGTCGGCGCGGCGCAGTTCCGGCAGCTGCCCGGCTCGGATGCGGTGGGCGTTGGCGGTGATGGTGGAGTCGCGGGCCTGGCGGAAGACGTGGGTCAGCTCGGTGCGCGGGATGCCGGGCACGCGCAGCACGTCGGCGAGCACCGCGCCGGGGCCGACAGAGGGCAGCTGGTCGGTGTCGCCGACCAGCAGCAGATGGGTGCCGGGCGGGATCTGGGCGGCCAGGCGCGCGGCCAGGTGCACGTCCAGCATGGAGGCCTCGTCGATGACGATGAGGTGGACCATGGTGGTGCGCGGCCCGAACAGGGCGCCGCTCTCGCCCTCCTCGTCGGTGGCGGCGGGGTCGGCGGCCAGGCGGTGCACGGTCAGGGCGCGCGCGCCGGTCAGCTCCGCGAGGCGGCGCGCGGCTTTGCCGGTGGGCGCGGCGAGGGTGACGCTGCCGCCGCCGGCGCGCACGAGCTCGACTATCTCGCGCACGGTGTGGGACTTCCCGCAGCCGGGCCCGCCGGTGAGCACCGAGACCGGATGCGTAAGGGCCATCCGCACGGCTTCGCGCTGGCCGGGGTGCAGGTCTTCGCCGAACTGCCCTGCCGCGACGCGGCGGCGCACCGGTTCGGGCAGGTCGGATTCCGCGGTGGCCAGGGCCGCGAGGGCGCGGGCGAGTTTGTTCTCGGCGCGGCGCAGGGCGCGCGGGGCCAGCAGGGGCGCTCCGGTGACCGGGTGCTCTTCGGCGGCCAGCGGTGCGCCGCGGCCGACGGTCAGGCGCGCGGCGGCTTCGCGCAGCAGCGCGGGGTCCTGCTCGACCAGCGCGGAGGCTTCTTTGACGGCTTCTTCGGCGGGCAGGTGGCAGTGCCCGGCGCGGCGGGCGCGCACGGAGCACACCTCCCAGACGGCCGCTTCCAGGCGGGCGGGGCTGTCGAGCGCGCCCCCGGAGTGCAGCGCGATGCGGTCGGCGGCGGGGAAGCCGATGCCGTCCACCTCGCCGACCATCCGGTACGGGTCCTCGGCGACGGTTTTGAGGCTGTCCTCGCCGAAGGCGCGGTGGATGGGTTCGGCCAGCAGCGGGGAGACCCCGTGCCCGCGCAGCACCTGCATCAGTTCTTTGATGGTCTTCTGGGCCTGCCAGGACTCGGTGATGCGGCGGGTGCGCCGCTCGCCGATGCCGTAGACCTCCGCGAGGCGGCCGGGGTCGCGGTCGATCACGGCGAGGGTGTCCTCGCCGAAGCGGTCGGTGATGGCCTGGGCGAGCAGCGGGCCGACGCCGCGTACCAGGCCGGAGCCGAGGTAGCGGCGGATCGCGGGCACGCCGGCCGGTGGGTGTCGTTCGCATTCCTCGACGGTGAACTGCTCGCCGTGGCGGCGGTGCTGGGTCCAGCGGCCGGTCAGGCGCAGGCCCTCGCCGGGGCGGGCGCCGGCCAGTTCCGGGCCGACGGCGGTGAGCGCGGCGCCGTCGGCGGTGGTGGTGGCGCGCAGGGCGGTGAAGCCGTCGTCGCGCACGAACAGCACGAACTCGACGACGGCGTCGAGCGTGGTCAGCGGTGTGCGCGCGGTCATAAAGGCACGGTATCGCGGGCTTCTGACAATCGGCGCGCCGTGATCCACCGGGCGGATGCCGCACCTGGGCGGTGACGGCGCGGCCGCGGTGCGAACCCGTGCGGGGAAAGATATCTGAAACGGCGTCATGGATCGGGGCGCGGGGGCTCCCTGCTGGTGAGGACCCTCGTGAAGGAGACGCGTATGTCCCACCCCCACCCCCACACCCCGTCCCGCTCTCTCGACCCCGCCGCTGACACCGGCCGTTCCGCCTGGGTTCCGCTGGCGCCGACGGCCAGCCCGGCTGCGGCGCTGCGTGCCGGGTACCCGGATCCGGCGCGGGTCGCCGCGGTGCCGGCCGGGCCGCTGTTCGACGCCGTGAGCGTCGGGATGGATCTGGGCCTCGAAGCGCTGGACCTGCTGCTGCGCACGGGCGCGCCGATCGGTCCGGTGGCGGCGGACGGGCGGGCGCAGGTGCGGCGGGTCGGTTTCCTGCTGGCTCCGGGCACGCTGGCGCGGCTGCGCGGATTCTCCTGGTGGTGCCGGACGCATGGGCTGCGCACCGCCTCGCACGGGGACGTGGTGGCGTTGCCGCCCCTGATCGGGGACGGACTGGCGCGGCTGCTGTGGCTGGTGCCGCCGCCGGAGGGCGGGTCGGGCCCGGTGACCGACCCGGCGCTGCTGCTGGGTGCATTGCGCCGGGCGCTGTGCCGCGCCAGCGGTGGCGGCGCCGGCGGCCTGTCAAGTGTCAGTGCCCTTAAGTACACGTTCGGGTGACCTTTGGTCACGGACCGCTTCCTGCGGGAATCCCGGGCGTAGAACGGGCGGGGCTCGCCGGCCGGCCGGGCCCCGCGGAGGGGTGCGCGCCGCCCGGGTGCGCCAGGGGACGGAATGAGGGTTTTGCGGCATGCAGCGGCAGCACGGTGCTCGCGACGACGGACGGGAGGAAGGGCGGGCGCAGCATCAGCAGCAGCGAGCGCAGCAGCCGGAGCCGCAGGTAGCGGCCGGGCCGCCGGATCGCGAGCTGATCGACCGGGTGCGCGCCGGGGATCTGGCGGCCTACGACCCGCTTTATCAGCGGCACGCCCGCTCGGCGCTGCTGCACGCCCGGCACTGGGCGCGCAGCGAGGCCGCGGCCGAGGACCTGCGGGCCGAGGCGTTCACGCGGGTGCTGCACGCAATCCGCAACGGCAACGGCCCGACCGAGGCGTTCCGCCCGTATCTGCTGACCACGATGCGGCACGTGGCCCGGGACTGGGCGGCCGGCGAGCGGCGGCTGCTGCTGGTGGCGGACCTGGTGGACCTCGAGGAGCCGGAGCCGCAGGAGGATCCGGTGCTCGCGGCGCTGGAGCGGTCGCTGGCTGGTCAGGCGTTCATGGCGTTGCCGGAGCGCTGGCAGACGGTGCTGTGGCATACCGAGGTCGAGGGCGAAGGGCCGGCGCAGCTCGCGCCGCTGCTGGGGCTCGAGCCGGCGGCCGTGGCGGCGCTGGCGTATCGGGCGCGCGAGGGCCTTAAGCAGGCGTACCTGCAGGCGCACGTGCGCGAAGTCAGCTCGGAGTCCTGCCGCCCGTACGCGCAGCGGCTGGGTGCGGCGGTGCGCGGGAAGCTGGGGCGGCGCGAGCAGGGCAAGGTCGAGGAGCACGTGCGGCACTGCGTGGAGTGCGCAGGGCTGCTGGCGATGCTCAAGTACGTCAACGCCCACCTCGGCGCGGTGGTGGCGCCCGCGGTGCTGGGCACGGCGGTCGCGGCCAAGACCGTTCTGGCGATCGCGGCCGGAGCCGGGGCCGCTGCGGGAACCGTGAGCCTTGCTTCAGGCGGATCCGGTACGTCGGCCGCGCACGCCGGGATCGTGGGCCGCGGTCTGTCCAAGGTGCGGCACGCCTCGCCGCGCCAGCAAGCGGTGGCTTTGGGCACGGCCGCGGCCGTCGCCGCCGCGGCTCTCGCGTTCGCGTTGACAGGGAGTCACCCGACGCCGCCGCCCAAGCCGGCGGCCAGTCAAAGCGCCATGGCGGCGCCCGCTCCGTCGAGTCCGCCGCCGATGCCGACGCCGAGCGCGAGTCCCAGCACCAGCCCGTCCACTCCCCCGCCGCCCCCGCCTTCACCGAGCCCGGCGCGGCCGTCGCCGGTCGCGAGTCACAGCCCGAGCCCGCGGCCCAGCCCGCCCCCGCCGAGTCCCACGCCCTCGCCGAGTTCGCCGTCGCCTTCGCCGTCCCCGGCGGAGGTGATGTGCCCGGGAATCTCACTGGACATACTGGGCATCGAGCTGCGGCTGGCCGTGCAGCTGCGCATCAGCCTCGGCCAGACCGAGCTGCTGGTGGACACCGGGTGCCGGGGCGGCCCGCCGACCCCGTTCTGACGGTGTGCCAGCCGGTTAATCGATACGCACCGGTCCGTGGGCGGTGCGGAAGTCGACCGCCAGCAAACCGGCTTCGTCCCAGGCGTTGGCGACGTCGCCGGGCTCGAGCCAGTTGACGTGCACGTGCGGCAGCGGGTCGACCTCGGGGGTGCCGAGCCAGGCGAGGATCTCTTCGCGCTGGCCGGCGATCTCCAGCCGCTCGATGCCCACCGAGCCGTCGGCTCCGGCCGAGGGGTGCTCCTGCTCGGGGCAGCTCCACTGGATCAGATAAGGGATCTGCGGGTCTTCGAGGAGTTCGAGCAGGCCGATCTGCCGCCATTCCAGCAGCACCCCGTCGGGGCGGCGGCGGTGGCCTTCCGCGCTCGGGCGCCCGAGCCGCTTCTCGAACGGGGCCAGGTCCTCGACACAGACCACCCAGCCGAGCCAGCCGCCGCCGAGTTGCGCGCGGCGGCGTACCGCCTGGCCGAAGGGCATGGTGTCGGTGGCCGGGTGTTCCAGCGGCGCGACGACCTCGACGTAGCAGTCGCCGTCCAGGGGCAGTACCGCATTGCGGGTGCCGTAGCGCGGGTGCACCCCGCCGTCGGTGAACGGGGCGCCGAGCAGCGCGCCGAGCCGGGAGACGGTGGAGGCGAACGCGTCGGCTTCGCACGCGTACGAGACATGGTCCAGTCGCACGGGGGTGCTCCTACCCGGGTTCGGCGGTGGTCATGACTGCGCGCCCTCGTTCGGCGCAGCCGGAGGGCGGCGGCATACAGTGATCGAAACACACGGCGTTTTTGACGAGGCGTCGGGCAGGGCGCCCGATGCCCGATTGGAGGAGCGCGATGAGCGCACCGCACATCGGCTACGCGGCGATGCTGGAGCAGTTCGGTCCGCTCGAGGTGACCGAGTACAGCGCGCAGGCCGAGGCGGCCGGGTTCACCGGGGTGATGGCGGCGGATCACTTCCAGCCGTGGGTGCCGCAGCAGGGCAGCGCGCCGTTCGTGTGGAACGTGCTGACCGCGATCGGGGCGCGCACCGAGGGCGACCTGGGGCCGGGGGTGACCTGCCCGTCGTTCAAGATGCACCCGGCGATCGTGGCGCAGGCCTCGGCGACCCTCGCGGCGATGTACCCGGGCCGGCATTGGCTGGGCCTGGGCGCCGGTGAGGCGCTCAACGAGCACGTCGTGGGCGGGTACTGGCCGGAGGCGGCCGAACGCAGCGCCCGGATGTGGGAGGCGCTGGAGGTCATCAAGAAGCTGTTCGCCAGCGGCCTGGAGCAGCGCGACGTGAAGCACTCCGGCAAGTACTTCACGCTGGAGTCCGCGCGGCTGTGGACGATGCCCGAGCAGGCCCCGGAGATCTACATCGCCACCGCCGGGCCGCTCAACGCCAAGCGCACCGGCAAGCTCGCCGACGGGATCATCACCCCGGGCGCCGCGCCGGCGAAGATCGAGACGGTGCTCGGCAAGTTCGCCGAGGGCGCGCGGGAGGCGGGCAAGGACCCTGAGGCGATGCCGAAGATCCTGCAGCTGCACCTGTCCTGGGCGCAGAGCGACGAGCAGGCGATGGCCAACGCGATGAGCGAGTGGCCCAACGGCGGGATGAAGTTCGACAAGGGCGACATCCGCTCCCCGTTCCACTTCGAGCAGATGGCCAAGCTGGTGCGGCCGGAGGACTTCGAGGGCCGGATGGTGATCTCCGCGGACCCGGATGTGCACCGCGCCGAGGTGCAGCGCTACCTGGATCTCGGGTTCGACCGGATCTACCTGCACAACGTCGGGCGCAACCAGGCCGAGTGGATCGAGGTGTTCGGCCGGGACGTGCTGCCCAAGCTGCACCGCTGACCGCGCGCGCCCGAACCGCCGTTCGCCGGATCGGCACGATCTTCGCCAGATCAGTTTGTCGCATTGGCGCGTAATGGGCCGTCAGGGCGAATCGGGGTGTTCGCCCTGATATTCGGCGTAACCGGCTGGTGTGGTCCTCGTTGCCCCATCGCGAAGGGGAGCTGATGCGGTGCCGTCGGGCAGTGCGCTCCCGTCCCGTCTAGAGCAACAGAGGTCTACAGATGCATGGGTTTGCCAAGCGGGGGCTGGCTCTCGCCGCCGCCACGTCCGGCCTGGTCCTGGGGACGGCGGGCATCGCCGCTGCTGACGCCACCGCGACCGGCGAGTCGTCGCACTCGGGCGGCGCGATCTCCGGCAACGTCGTCAACGCCCCGGTGGCCGTTCCGGTCAACTTCTGCGGGAACCAGGCTCTGGTCATCGCGCTGAAGAACGTGGACGAGGGCTCGATGTGCACCATCGGCTCGGGCGAGGGCGCGCTGGCGCAGGGCAGCTCCGAGCACTCGGGCGGCGCGGGCTCGGGCAACGTGGTCGACGCCGCGGTCGCGGTGCCGGTGAACGCATGCGGCAACGAGGTCGGCGTGATCGCGGCCAAGGACAAGGTCAAGCCGCAGACCTGCAGCATCGGCACCAACGGCGACGCGCCCGGCGCGCTGGCGACCGGCGCCTCCGAGCACTCCGGCGGCCTGCTGTCCGGCAACGTCGCCAACGCGGCGGTCTCGGTGCCGGTGAACCTGTGCGGCAACCAGGCCGACGTCATCGGGTTCCGCAACACCCTCGACAGCCAGACCTGCACCATCGGCTGAACACCCGCCCCGATCGGGCCCGGGTTGAGGCGCAGCGGGCCTCCGGCTCGCGCAGCACGGACGAACGCGCCGGCACTCGGCGCGCGACCGGGTCCCGGCGCCGCGGCGGTGTGCGCGCGCCGGGACGGGACACACACGCGGTTCGCGCCGCGCGGCTGTACTGGGGGCCGCACGGCGTAAGGGCACTATCAGGCCCCGCATCCCCCTTTTACGTATCCGGGGATGCGGGGCCTGATTACGTCCCGGCTCGGTCTGCCCGGTCTGCGGGAGCTGGCATACGTGCGCGTAGACGCGGGTCAGGGCCCGGATGGTCAGCGGCGAGCGTGGTCACGACCGTGCTGGCAGGCGGCGCGCGGGGAGCGCGGGTCCGGTGCGTGTCCGCCTCAAGTCCTCCGGTTCGCTCCCACGGCGCGGCATCCATGGGCGACGATGGAAGCCTGCCGTGGTATCACTCGATCGGGTGAGCGACGTGGTCGGCGGGTGACGAAGGGCGGGACGTTGGAAGGGGCGCGCGGCCCGCGAGGCCGGATATCCGCAGCAGGCGCCAAGTCGCACCGCCGGCAGGCCGGCCCGGTGCGCAAGACCGTCGAGGTGCTGCTGTCCGGTGCGGTGGGCATGGCGCTGGTCGGCATCCTGCTCGCGCTGCTGCACGTCAGCTCGGCCCCGCCGGCGTCCGCGGATCAGAGCCCGAGCCCGGGTTCACGCCCCACCGCGACGGTCCCCGCGGCGCTGCCCGGCCCGGCTTCGGGCCAGGGTTCGGGGATCGGCGGCGGTATCGGCGGGGCCGGTGCGCCCGGCAGCGGCACGCAGGCCGGTTCGGGCGCGGCGGCAGCGGCACACGAGAGCACCGCGCCCGCGGCGCAGTCCTCCTCCCCGGCCGGCGCTTCGGCGTCGGCGGGCGGATCGCGCGGCGCGAGCCCTTCGGCGGCCCAGGGTTCCTCCTCCCCCGCGCCCGGTCTGGTCGGCGGGGTGGTAGGCGGTGTCGTGGGTGGCGTAGCGGGGCTGGTGGGACAGTTGGTGGGTGGCCTTTCCGGCGGCGGCAGCGGCCGCTGACCCAGGGCCGCTAATCCAGGGCCGCGGGAGCCGAGCCGCCCTGCACCCGGCGGGACGCGCGGTATGGCAGCGGTCGAAGGATCTACGGGAAGGTCGCCTGCTGGTACCGTGACCTGGGCGCCCACGGTGCGGCGCAGTGCCCCGGCGGCAGCGGGGCGGCGAGGGCAGGACGGGAGCTGATGGTCTCGACAACGGGCGGCGGTGGCGCGCCGACGCTGGAGACGGTGGCGGCGTACGCCGGGGTGTCGCGGGCGACGGTCTCCCGCGTGATCAACAATTCCCCGAAGGTGTCCCCGGAGGTGCGCGAGGCGGTCGAGGCCGCGATCGACGAGCTCGGATACGTGCCGAACCGGGCCGCGCGCACGCTGGTGACCCGGCGCACCGACTCGCTGGCGATGATCATTCCGGAGCCGGACGCGTTCTTCTTCGCCGACCCGTACCTGACCACCATGGTCACCGAGGTCAACCGGGTGCTGGACGCCACCGAGCTGCAGCTGGTGCTGGTCATGCAGGGCCAGAGCGGCGCGATGCCGGCGCGCGGGCGCATGGAACGGTACGTGACCTCGGGGCACGTGGACGGGGTGATCCTGGTCTCCGTGCACGAGGCGAACCCGCTGCCGGGCATCCTGGTAGGCGCCGGGGTCCCTGTGGTGCACGGCGGGCGCCCGACCGCGGCGCACTCCTCGGTGCCCTATGTGGACGTCGACAACGTGTACGGCGCGCGACAGGCCACCGAACACCTGCTCTCGCTCGGGCGCCGGCGGATCGCGACGATCGCCGGACCGCAGGACATGACGGCGGGTCAGGACCGGCTGGCCGGGTACCGGCAGGCCCTGGCCGAGGCCGGGTTCGCGACCCGCGCGGCGCACGGGGACTTCACCGAGCGCTCCGGGTTCGAGGCGGCCTGCGCGCTGCTGGAGGCGGAGCCGAAGCTGGACGCGATCTTCGGGGCCTCGGACCTGATGGCGCGCGGCGCGTTGCGGGCGCTGCGGGAGGCCGGGCGGCGGGTGCCCGAGGACGTGGCGGTGGTCGGGTTCGACGATCTGGGCGTGGCTCAGGCCACCGATCCGCCGCTCAGCTCGGTGCGCCAGCCGATCGAGCAGGTGGCGCGGGACCTGGTGCGGCTGCTGCTGGCGCGGGTGGACGGCGCGGCGGTGCAGTCGCTGACCCTGCCGACCACGCTCACGCTGCGCGCCTCCGCCTGAGCGGCGACACATCACGCGCGGTCACCTGACGCGCGGTCAGTCGCCGCGTCCGGTGTAGGAATAAAGCTCGACGAGGGAACGCAGGTCGGCTACCGCCTGGCGGGCCGCGCCGGGTCCGTTGGACGGCTGGATGCCCATCGCGGCGAGCGTGTCGCCCGAGTCCAGGTCCAGCAGCACCCAGGGGTCGCCGGGACGCAGGTTTACCCGCACGATCTGCGGCCATTCCAACCGGTGGGTGCGCAGCATGTTGACGATCGTGACGCCGCTGCGGTCCGCGATGACCTTCGGGCGCGCCAGGATGCACAGCACGGCGGCGCCGGCGAATCCGATCGCGCCGAACGCGATGCGGTCGGCCAGCGGCCAGGGCGCGCCGCCGTCGCTGGGCAGCAGCGCCGCCACCAGGCTCATGGAGGCGGCCATGAGCACCGCGACGGCGAAGACGATCGCGCGGGTGCGCGAGGGGCGCCAGGTGATCGGCAGGACGGGCAGTCCGTCCTCGCCGGAAGAGCCGACCGCGCTGCCGCTGCGCTCGCTGTTGGGTGCCATCGGTCCCGTCTCGTCGCGGCGTCTGATCAAAACTGGGTCGGGCGCCTGAGCTGCACAGGACGCGGCTACAGGCGGCAGGCCCGGATGTCGGTCACGAGAATAGCGCGCGCACCCAGTCCCCAGAGGTCGTCCATGATGCGTTGTGCGTCGTCGCGCAGCACCATCGAGCGCACGGCGACCCAGCCCTCGGTGTGCAGCGGGGAGATCGTCGGGGATTCCAGGCCGGGCGTGACGGCCACGGCCTCCTTGAGGCGCTCGGCGCGGATGTCATAGTCCATCAGCACGTAGCGGCGGGCGACCAGCACGCCCTGCATGCGGCGCACGAACTGGTCGACGGCGGGGTCGGGTTCGGCTCCGGTGCGGCGCACGAGCACGGCCTCGGACTGCAGGATGGGCGCGCCGATCAGCTCGAGACCCATCTGCCGCAGCGTGGTGCCGGTCTCCACGACATCCGCGATCACGTCGGCGACGCCGAGTTCGATGGCGATCTCCACGGCGCCGTCGAGCTTGACGACCTCGGCCTTGACTCCGGCGGCGGCGAGGTGGGCCTGCACGACTCCGGTGTAGGAGCTGGCGATGCGCATCCCGGCCAGGTCCTCGACGGTGGAGCCGGTGCCGGGGCGGCCGGCGAAGCGGAAGGTGGAGCGGGCGAAGCCGAGCTGCATGATCTCCTCGGCCGCGGCCCCGGAGTCCAGCAGCAGGTCGCGGCCGGTGATGCCGATGTCGAGGCGGCCGGAGCCGACGTAGGTGGCGATGTCGCGGGGCCGCAGGAAGAACAGCTCGGCGCCGGAGGCCGGGTCGGCGACGAGCAGCTCGCGGTCCTTGCGCTGCCGGTAGCCGGCCTCATGCAGCATGGCGCAGGCCGCCTCGGACAACGATCCCTTGTTGGGCACGGCGATGCGCAGCATGGGCGGCGGCCTTTCGTCGCTTGAGCAGTCTCGGAGCTGGGATGTACGGAGTCGTCGGTGGGGTGTCCGGCGCGGATTCGCGCGCCGAGACGGCTTACAGGTGGGCGTAGACCTCGTCGAGGGCGATGCCGCGGGCGAGCATGAGCACCTGGAGGTGGTAGAGCAGCTGGCTGATCTCCTCGGCGGTGCGGTCGGCGCCCTCGTGTTCGGCGGCCATCCACACCTCGGCGGCCTCTTCGACGATCTTCTTGCCGATGGCGTGGACGCCGGCCTGCACGAGTTCGACCGTACGGGACCCGGGGGCGGCCGCGGCGACCTTCTCGGTCAGCTCGGCGTGCAGCTGCTCGAAGCTCTTTCCGCTCACTGTTCGCCCAGCCCCTTGAGCGTGAGCGCGGTGGCCACGGCGCTGAGCGCCGCTTCGCGGCCCTTGTCCTCTGCTGAGCCGGGAAGCCCGGCGCGGTCGAGCGCCTGCTGGTCGGTGTCGCAGGTCAGCACGCCGAATCCGATCGGGATGCCGGATTCGACGGCGACCTTGGTCAGGCCGTCGGTGGCGGCGCGGCAGACGTAGTCGAAGTGCGGGGTGCCGCCGCGCACCACCACGCCGAGCGCGACGATCGCGTCGTAGCGGCGCCTGGCCAACGCGTAGGCCGCTACGGGCAGTTCGAAGCAGCCGGGTACCCGCACCACGCGCGGCTCGTCGATGCCGATCTCGGCGAGCGCTTTGCGCGCGTTGTCCAGCAGCGCGTCCATGACCTCGGTATGCCACTGGGCGGCGATGATGCCGACGCGCAGCTGCGCGCACTTTTTCAGGTCCGCGGGATTCACGGCCAGTTCGGGTGCTCCGGTGCCGGACACGCGCTCTCCAGGTTCAGGGTCTCGGGCGTTGCTGCGTTGACGTTATCGCAGCGAAGGTCAGCTCAGGCGCGCCGTCCGATAGGCGATCAGGTCGGCGATGGAGATGATCGCCAGCCCGTGGCGGGCGGCGAACGCGAGCAGGTCCGGCAGCCGGGCCATGGTGCCGTCGTCGTTGACGACTTCGACGAGCACGCCGATGGGCGGCAGCCCGGCCAGGCGGGCGAGGTCCACGGCGGCCTCGGTGTGCCCGGGGCGTTCGAGCACGCCGCCGGGGCGGGCGCGCAGCGGGAAGACGTGCCCGGGGCGGGTCAGGTCCCCGGCGGTGGTGGCCGGGTCGGCCAGCAGCCGGATGGTGTGGGCGCGGTCGGCGGCCGAGATCCCGGTGCTCACGCCGTGGCGGGCGTCGACGGAGACGGTGAACGCGGTGCCCTTGCGGTCCTCGTTGACGGCGGTCATCGGCGGCAGGTCGAGCAGGTCCGCGCGGGCGTCCTGCATGGGCGCGCAGATCACGCCGCTGGAGTAGCGCACGGTGAACGCGAGCAGCTCGGGAGTGGCGTGCACGGCGGCGAAGATGATGTCGCCTTCGTTCTCGCGGTCCTCGTCGTCGACGACGATCACGGGGCGCCCTGCGGCAATCTGCGCGATCGCGGCGTCGATCGTGTCGAGCAGGGCGGTGCGTTCCAGCGTTTCGGCGCTCATGCGGGTACCCCTTCGGCGGTGGTGGTGTCAGCCGGGTCGGTGGTCGGTGCGACTGCGGTACGGGGCTTGCGGGCCAGCCGGATCCACTGGCGCAGGCCGGCGAGGACCAGCGCGAAGTAGACGACGTAGGTGAAGCCGGAGACCGGCAGGCCGCTGTTGAAGGCCAGTGGGACGCCCACGACGTCGACGGCGATCCAGACGAGCCAGAATTCGACCCAGCCGCGGCCTTGGGCGAGGGTGGCGGCGAGGGTGCCGATGAAGATGTAGGCGTCGGGCAGCGGGTTCCAGGAGCTGTGGGTGGCCGAGAGCAGCCAGGAGAACGCTGCGGTTCCGACTGCGATCGCCGCGGCCAGCACGGCGCGCTCGCGCCAGGTGGCCCACCGCACCTGAACGCCACCGGCGGCCGGGCCCGCAGCGGGCGAGTCCCCGGAGGCCGCCTCGTTTCCCATCCTGTCGCCAGCACCGGCGCCGGTCGCGGTGTCCGCCGCGGCGCCGCCCTCGCGGGCGCGCTGCCAGCGGGCCCAGCCGTAGCCGGCCAGGGCGATGACGGCCAGCTGCCGGGCGGCGGTGCCGCCGAGGTGCACGGCCATGTCGGCGCCGAACAGCAGGATCGCCCCGGTGATCTGTACCGGCCAGGTCCACAGGCTGCGGCGCAGCGCGAGGGCGACTGTGGCCAGGCCGAGCAGATTGCCCAGCAGGTCGGACCAGCGCACGGTCTCGCCGCCGAGCCGGAAGGCGACCAGGTCGGCCCAGCCGAACAGGTGGTTCATCGCACGGCCCCCGCCGGCGCGGCTATCGCGGGGGCAGGCGCGTCCGTGGCGGCGCCTTCGGGGTCCGCGGGAGCGCCGCTGATCTGGGCGGGGCGGGCCAGCAGCCGCTCGGTGTATTTGGCGATGACGTCGACTTCGAGGTTGACGCGCGCGCCGGGTTGCTTGATGCCGAGGGTGGTCTGGGCGAGGGTGGCCGGGATCAGGGAGACGGCGAACTCGCTCTCACCGGCGCCGTCGGGCGCGTCCTTGACGTCGGTGACGGTCAGGCTGATGCCGTCGACCGTGATCGAGCCCTTCTCCACGACGTAGCGCGCCAGGTGCGCCGGCAGCGCGATGCGCACCAGTTCCCAGTGCTCGCTGGGGATGCGCTCGAGCACGGTGCCGGTGCCGTCGACGTGGCCTTGCACGATGTGTCCGCCGAAGCGGCCGGCCGCGCTCATGGGGCGCTCGAGGTTGACCCGGTCGCCGGGGGCCAGGTCGCCGAGGCTGGAGCGGCGCAGGGACTCGGCCATGACGTCGGCGGTGAACCGGCCGGCGGCCAGGGTGTCGGCGCCGGTCTCGTCGACGACGGTCAGGCACACGCCGTTGACCGCGATGGAGGCGCCGTGGGTGGCGTCGGAGGTGACCACGGGCCCGCGCACGGTGAATCGGGCGGCGTCGGGCAGGGTCTCGATGGCGAGGATCTCGCCGAGTTCTTCGATGATTCCGGTGAACATCGTGTGCCTTGTCTCCCTCTCGCCGTCGGACCGCTCGCTGGCGGGCGCCGGGGCGCGAATGAGGGAGGCGGCAAGGAGGCGTGCGGCCGGGCGGCAGGCGCGGTACCGGACCCGCGGGTGCTGCTCCGGCCGGTGGAACCGGCCGGGAGCGGGCGGGCAGGCGTGCGCGCGTGCACGAGCCGACGCTCCCGCGTGCTGCCTCCCATCCGGACTTTCACCGTCGGTTCCGGAATTTCACCGGATCCACCGTCCAGGAGCGCTCGACCTGTTGGCCGGGTGCGCTGCCCTCGCGGGTCGCGGACTATCACCGCCGGTTCGGAATTACACCGACCCCGGAGCACGCTGTTGCTGTCTAATCCAAGAGTGTGCCACGCCGGGGTATTCCCGATCACCCCTCGTCCGTTCGGTGAGATGTGTGAAGTGCCGCACACTGCCTGGTCCTACCTCGCTGGCGCTGGTCTGACCTGCGCTTTCGCAGGCGGCCTGCGGCGCACCCCGGGCGCGCTTTCCGTGGCCCGCTTCAGCCGCGCTCTGGCGGTGGTCGTATCGTGCACGGGTGGCGAGTAGCGATCCGGTCGACGGGGTGCGGCGGCTGGGCCGACGTCCCGTGCTCGACGGGTTTCGCGGCCTGGCGGTGCTGCTGGTGATCGCGGATCACGCGCACCTGCCGTTGCGGGCGGCGTGGATCGGGGTGGACCTGTTCTTCGTGCTCTCCGGGTTCCTGATCACCTCGCTGCTGCTGGAGGAATGCGCGCGCACAGGCGGAATCAGCCTGCGTGGTTTCTACGCGCGCCGGGCCCGCCGGATCCTGCCCGCCCTCGCGTTGCTGACGATCGCGGTCGCGGCGGTGTCGCTGACGGCGCATCAGTTGCAGGACCGCTGGCCGCTGTGGGCGCAGGTCGCCGCGACGTGGACGTTCGCGGCGAACGCGGTGGTGTGGCTGGGGGGCGCGCCGCTGGGAGCATTCACCGCGACCTGGTCGCTGGCCTGCGAGGAGCAGTTCTACCTGCTGTGGCCGCTCGCGCTGCGCGCGGCGTTGCGCCGTGGCCTGAGTCCGCGGCGGCTGCTGGCCGCCGTGCTCGCTGCCGCGGTCGTGCTCGCCACGGCCGGGTGGGCCGTGGGGGCGAGCGGCTTGGCGCCGTCCGCCGACGCCTTCTTCAATCCGCTCGAACGCGGCGCGGAACTGCTGCTCGGCTGCGCGCTCGCGGTCGCCTGGCGCCACCGGCTGCTGCCGCGCGCCCTCGAACGCGTGCCGGGTGCGGTCGCTGTGGTGGCGCTGGTCGGTCTCGGCGTCCTGGCGTGGCGAGCGCCGCTAGGGACGCAGGGCACGTACCTAGCGGCGGCGGTTTGCTCGGCACTGGTCTTGCACGGCCTGCTGCGTGAAGGCCCCCGGGCGCTCGGCGCGGTATTCAATCTCAGACCGCTGCGGTACACCGGCACGGTCAGCTACGGGCTGTACCTGTACAACGACGCGATTTCCCGGCTGCTGCACCACAATCTGCCCGGACGCGGCTGGCCGGTGATCGCCCCGCTGCTGCTCGCGGGTTCGTTCGCGTGCGCGGCCGTGTCGTATCGGTACGTCGAGGCCCGGTTCCTGCGCCGCGGCACGCAGCAGACCGCGCGCCAGAAAGCCCTCGTCCCCGCCTAACTCGAGGCGGGGGACTGTGTCTGTGCCGCCGAGGCCGGCGCTGGCGCTGGCGCGGCGGCGCGCACGCTGAGCCGCGAGCCCGCGATCGCCGCCGCGACCTCGGTGATACGCGCCAGCCGCATGACCTCGAATCGGTGGAACGCGGGGTCGCCGATCCGGCACGCGACGACGAGCACCCCGGTTTCGCCGACCGGTGCGCAGGCGTAGCGTGCCGGGCCGACGGAGACGGTGGCGGCGCGGCGCGGCAGTTCGGGCAGGACCGGCTCTCGCGGGGCGTCCCAGCTGCGGGCGAGCACCGCGGATTCGGGCAGCGGCCCGGCGGTTCCGGCGTGCACGGCGATGGCCCAATCCGCGGCCAGGATCCGCGGCATCGCGTCGGCCAGGATGTTGAGCGCGGCGCGCGGGTCGGCGGCGACGCGGCCGAGCAGGTCGAGGTCGGGGAACGCGCCGGGTACCTCGCCGGAGGGCCGAATGCCCTCGACGGCCACGGAGCCGAGCGCGCGCAGGGAGCGTTCGAGCCGGCCCTGCTGCTCGGGTTCGGGCAGGAACAGCGTGATCTCGTCCAGCGCCCGGCCGCGTTCCCGGCTCAGGACACTGACTTGCACGATGTCGGCGCCGCAGGCGCCCAGCTCCCGGGTGACCTGCCCGAGCGCCCCGGGCCTGTCGGCCACCCAGATCCGCAGCCGCAACAGCACGCCGTCCTCCTCATCTCTCGTTGCCGCCCACGCCGGGCGGCCCGGCGGGCGGAAGTGGATGTCGCGGAAGAAGCCGTCGCCGTCGACCGGCCCTGCCAGTCTCGCTACGCCGCGTTTCCGGACCGTTACCTGCGTATCACAGGCGCTGGCGAAGCGGGGCGAGCAGACTTGCGGCCTCCTTGGCCCGCGCGCCGAGCCCGGCGCGAACCCGGGCGCCGGTTCGGCCGCTGATTTCAGGAGGAACATCGGTTTCAGCTGATGCACCTTCGCCTGCGCCCGCGTCCGCGTCCGCCGCCCGCTTTCGGGCCCTGAGCCGGGCCGCGGCGGTCAGCGCCGCGAAACCGCCCGCGAACAACGCGCCGGCGACCAACTCGTGACTGTAGAACCTGCCGGGCGCCTCGTCCTGGATGCGGGAGTGGAATTCGTCGACGCGGCGCGGGAACGGGGAGAACCCGAAGAAGATCCGGGTGGGCTTGTCCAGGTCCGGGACCGCCGCGCCGACCATGCCCGCGATCACCGCCGCCCGCCGCGCGGGGGGCGTGACGGCCGCGGCCGCACCCATGACGGCGAGCCCGGTCAGCCCGTCGGCGACCGCGACGCGCAGGAAGTGGGACCTGCTGAGCCACGTGCCCCAGTGCGGCAGCGCGTCGAGCGCGAAGTGCGAGGCGGCGCCGAGCGGCAGCGCCGCGGCCGGATTCTCGGCGGCCGCGCCGATCAGCGCTCCGGACAGCACGTGGTTGGTGATCAGCATGGACGAGCCTCCGTGTCTCGGGAACGGCGCCTTCTCTACCCACCACAAGATCACACATAGGTGTGATCACGCTGAGAATCCGGGAAAACCCGTGCGAACGGCGGCGACTGCCTGCCCGCCCACGGGCCTAGCCGAGGCGGGCGAAGTCCAGCACGCGCAACACCGCGCGGCCGGCGGCGTCGCTGGCCGGCAGGTCCACCTCGGCGCGCAGCATCCAGTCGCGGTCGCCTTCCGGGTCGTCGATCACCTGCCGGACCTTCCACACCCGGTCCTGGTTGCTGTTGAGCTCGTCCTCCTGCACGAACAGCAGCTTCGGGCCGCGCGCGTCGGGTCCGGTGAGGATCTCGTCGTGCTGGTCGTAGTACTCCCCCAGCGCCTCGTCCCAGTCGTCCGCGCTCCAGGCCCCGTCCCACTCGTCGGTCGGCGGCAGGCCGAGCTCCTGGAGCACCAGCGCGTCCTCCGCGTCGAGTTCGGCGAGGCCGTCCACGTCGTCCTTCGCCGCGAGTTCCACCCTGCGGAACAGGGCGTTGCGCACCAGGACGCGGAACGCGCGCGGGTTGGCGGTCACCGGCGGCGGGGTGTCGTCGGCGGTGGCTTCGAGTTCCGCGGCGGCGTCGGGGTTGGTCAGCGCCTCCCACTCGTCGACGAGGCTGGAGTCGACCTGCCGCACGATCTCGCCGAGCCATTCGATCAGGTCGTGCAGGTCTTCGCTCTTGGTGCTCTCCGGGACGGTGTGACGCAGCGTCTTGTACGCGTCGGCGAGGTACCGCAGCACGATACCTTCGGCGCGGGCGAGCTGGTACGCGGATACGTAGTCGGAGAACGTCATCGCCTGCTCGTACATCTCGCGCACCACGGATTTGGGGCTGACCGGGTGGTCGCCGATCCACGGGTGCGCGCGCCGGTACAGGTCGTAGGCGTGCGCGAGCAGCTCCGCGAGGGGCTTGGGATAGGAGATCTCGGCCAGGCGCTCGATGCGTTCCTCGTACTCGACGCCGGCGGCCTTCATCTCGGCGACGGCTTCGCTCTTGGCCTTGTTCTCCTGCGCGGCCAGGATCTGGCGCGGGTCGTCGAGCGTTGATTCGACGACGGAGAGCACGTCGAGCGCGTAGCTCGGGGAGAGCGGGTCGAGCAGGTCGAAGGCCGCGAGCGCGAACGTGGACAGCGCCTGGTTGAGCGCGAAGTCCTGCTGCAGGTCGACGGTCAGGCGCAGGGTGCGCCCGGTCTCGTCCGGCTCGTCGAGCTTCTCCACGACGCCCGCGTCGAGCAGGGAGCGGAAGATCGCGATGGCGCGGTGGATGTGCTTGCGCTGGGCGGCGCGCGGCTCGTGGTTGTCGGTCAGCAGCTTGCGCATCGCGTCGAAGGCGTTGCCCGGCCGCGCGATGACCGCCAGCAGCATCGCGTGGGTGACTTGGAAGCGGGAGACCAGCGGCTCGGGTTCGGCCTCGATGAGCTTCTGGAAGGTCTGCTCGCTCCAGGCGACGAAGCCCTCCGGGGCCTTCTTGCGGGTGTAGCCGCGCCGCCGTTTCGGGTCGTCGCCGATCTTCGCCAGGGCGCGCTCGTTCTCGATGACGTGGTCGGGGGCCTGCGCGGCGACGTACCCGATGGTGTCGAACCCGGCGCGCCCGGCCCGGCCGGCGATCTGGTGGAACTCGCGGGCACGCAGCATCCGCACCCGGCGCCCGTCGTACTTGGACAGGGCGGTGAACAGCACGGTGCGGATCGGGACGTTGACCCCGACGCCGAGGGTGTCGGTGCCGCAGATGACTTTCAGCAGCCCGGCCTGCGCGAGGCGTTCGACCAGGCGCCGGTATTTCGGCAGCATCCCGGCGTGGTGCACCCCGATGCCGTGGCGCACGAACCGGGAGAGGGTCTTGCCGAACTTGGTGGTGAACCGGAAGCCGCCGATCAGCGCGGCGATCGCTTCCTTCTCGGCGCGGGTGCACACGTTCACGCTCATCAGCGACTGGGCGCGTTCGATCGCGGCGGCCTGGGTGAAATGCACGATGTACACCGGGGCCTGTCCGCCTTCGAGCAGTTCCTCGACGGTCTCGTGCAGCGGGGTCATCCGGTAGGAGTAGGACAGCGGCACGGGGCGCTCGGCGCTGCGCACGGTGACGGTCTGGCGGCCGGTGCGGCGGGTCAGATCGCCCTCGAACCGGGTGACGTCGCCGAGGGTGGCGGACATCAGCAGGAACTGGGACTGCGGAAGTTCCAGCAGCGGCACCTGCCACGCCCAGCCGCGGTCGGGGTCGGCGTAGAAGTGGAACTCGTCCATCACCACGAGCCCGGCGTCGGCCTCGCGCCCGTCGCGCAGCGCGATGCTGGCCAGCACCTCGGCGGTGCAGCAGATGATCGGGGCGGTCGGGTTGACCGAGGCGTCGCCGGTGAGCATGCCGACATTGGCGGATCCGTACGCCGCGCACAGGTCGAAGAACTTCTCCGAGACCAGGGCCTTGATGGGCGCGGTGTAGTAGGAGCGCTGCCCGCGCGCGTAGGCGGCGAAGTGCCCGCCCGCGGCGACGAGGGACTTCCCGGAGCCCGTGGGGGTGGCCAGGATGACGTTGCCGCCGGTGAACAGCTCGATGAGGGCCTCCTCCTGCGCGGGGTAGAGGCTCAGACCGCGCGCGTCGGTCCACCCGGTGAACGCCTCGTACAGCGCGTCGGGGTCAGTCGTGTCGGGCAGCCGGTCGAAGAGGTCCACGCCCGGTATTCTCGCAGCGCCGGCGGCGGGTTTTCGCCGCGGCGCGGGCGGGGCCCGGGCGGTGGGCGGCGCACACGGGCGCGGGCGCGGCACGCCCGGGGTTCAGATGGTGGTGTCGGCTACCGGGAGCTGGGCCTGGACCGCTAGGCTGCGGGGCCATGATGGCGTCGATACGGCTGTTCGGGCGGGGTAAGAGCGCGGCGGGCGCGGGCAGCGGCACGGCGGTCAGCGCCGAGCAGATCGCGCAGCTGCTGGCGGGTCTCGAGACCGCGTCGATGTCGACCACGTGGCGCTGCCGCCACGGCTCGGGCACCGCGATCGGCGAGGGCGCGGTGGACTTCGAGACGCGCCGCTCGCGCGCGACGGTGATCCGCGGCAAGTACGCGTTCGAATACGTACGCGTCGGCTCCAGCGTGTACCGCGCGCCGATCCTCGACGACGAAGTGCAGGCGCAACTTGGTGGCGGCAAGACCGCCACGGCCGCGAAGGCGGGCAGTGCGGCGCCGGTCGTCTCCGCCGTCGACGATGAGGTCGAAGACGAGGAAGACGAGGGCTTCGAGGAAGACGCCGAGCTCGAGGAAGACACAGAGCTCGAGGCCGGAGCGCAACTCGACGACGAGGACGAGCTGGACGACGACGCGGAGCTGGAGGCCGAGGCGGACGAGGCCGATCTGCTCGGCGAGGCCGAGGGCGACCTCGACGGCGTCGACGATCCGGACGCGGCGGCCGAGGACGACGAGTCCCTGGATGCGCAGGACGAGAAGGACGAGGACGGGCCGCAGCGCGACTGGCAGACCTTCAGCGAGAACGACGCGTGCGGCGTGCACGCCTACGCGGAGCCCGCGGTGCTGGCGGCCGGGGTGCGCGCGGCGGGCGCGGTGACTGCCGCGGGACGCCAGGAGTTCGACGGGAAGGTGCTGACCGGGTACACGGTCACGCTCAAGCCGAAGCCCGCGGACCCGGACCGGCTGCTGGCCCGCCTGGCCCGGCAGCTGCGCGACCACGGCGCGAACACGCTGGTGCTCACCGCGTTCGTGGACGAGTCAGAAAGAGTGAGCGAGGCCGTCCCGGACTTCTCCGGCACCGCGGGCGAGGAGGCGGCCGAGGGCGGGCCGCAGATCCTGCGGCTGCGCCTGGAGCTGCCGCACTGGACCCCGGCGGACGACCCGACGGCGGATCACGCGGTGACCGTGGACCTGTTCGAGTTCGGCGACCCGGTGGAGGTCCAGGCGCCCAGCGGCGGCACGACGCGGCGCACCATGCGCTCGTGCGCGGACCTGGCGCTGTTCTGACCCGGCGTCAGGTCCCGCCGGTCAGTCTTCAGGATCCCGGTGCTGGCGAGCAGCGAGCAGCGAGCACCGAGCGACGGCAGCGCCCGAGATGCCCGGTGGTGGCCAGCGGTGGCCGGTGGTAACACGGCGGATCATGGCGGGCGGTAGCATGTGCGCCGCGGCGCGCTTCAACAACGCGGTCCGGCCGGTTCGGCGTGGCGCGGCGGCGGTGGAACGGAAGGGCACCGGGTGACGACGACGGTGGCGAGCGGGCACGACCACGACGCGGCAGGCGAGGCGGGCGCACCGCTGCCGCCGCGGGCGAAGGTCGCGGTGGCGGCGAGCAAGGTGACCGGCGCGGTCTCGCGCGCCGCCGGGCGCGGCTCAGGCGCGGTGATCGGCGGCCGGGTCGCGCTGCGCCTCGACCCGCAACTGCTGGCGCGGCTGACCGCGGGACGCGACTGCGTACTGGTGTCCGCGACCAACGGCAAGACCACCACCACCCGCCTGATCGCCGAGGCGCTGCGGGCGCTGGGACCGGTGGTGTCCAACGCGCTGGGCGCGAACATGCCCGCCGGAATCACCGCCGCGATGGCCTCCGACCGCGACGCGCGGCACGCCGTGATCGAGGTCGACGAGAAGTACCTGCCCACGGTGGCCGCGCAGACCAAGCCGCGGGCGATCGCGCTGCTGAACCTCTCGCGCGACCAGCTCGACCGCGCCGCCGAAACCCGGATGCTCGCCCAGCGCTGGCGCGACGGGCTGGCCGGCACCGCGGCCACCGTGGTGGCCAACTGCGACGATCCGCTGGTGGTGTGGGCCGCGGGCGAGGTCGCGAACGTGGTGTGGGTCGCGGCCGGACAGGCGTGGCAGGAGGACGCCTGGTCCTGCCCGCGCTGCGGCGGCGTGCTGCAGCGCCCGAGCGCCGACTGGCACTGCGCGAAGTGCGACTTCCGCCGTCCGGCGCCCGTGTGGAGCCTGGACGGCGACGCGCTGCGCGACCCGCTCGGCGTGCGCGTGGAGCTTGGCGGGCTGCGGCTGCCGGGCCGCGCGAACCGCGCGAACGCGACCACTGCCGCGGCAGTTGCCTCCCTGTTCGGCGTGGACCCGCAGCGCGCGGTCTCCCGCATGGAGCAGGTCACCGCGGTCGCCGGCCGCTACGACACGGTCACCTACCGGGGACGGCGGCTGCGCCTGCTGCTGGCGAAGAACCCCGCGGGCTGGCTGGAGACCTTCGACCTGGTCGCGGCCGAGGCGGACGCGGGCGGCACCGACGGCGGCGGCGCCGGGCATCCGGTGCTGCTGTCTGTCAACGCCCTGTCCGCGGACGGCACGGACACCTCCTGGCTGTGGGACGTGGACTACACGCGCCTGGCCGGCCGGCCGGTGCTGGTGATCGGGCAGCGGCGCCTGGATCTGGCGGTGCGCCTGCAGGTCGCCGGGGTCGAGTTCACCGTGTACGACGATGTGGACGCCGCCGTCGACGCGGCGCCCGAGGGGCTGATCGACGTGATCGCGAACTACACGGCGTTCCAGCAGTTGCGCGCGAGGGTGGGTGCCTGATCATGACCGGTGACAGTGCACTGCGGATCGTGTGGATCTATCCGGATCTGCTGTCCACCTACGGGGATCAGGGCAATGCGCTGATCCTCGCGTACCGGGCGGAGGCGCGCGGGCACGCGGTGGAGCGGGTGGACGTGCGCAGCGACCAGCCGATCCCGCAGCAGGGCGACATCTACCTGATCGGCGGCGGGGAGGACCGTCCGCAGCGGCTGGCGGCCGAGCGGTTGCGCAAGGACCCGGGCCTCACGCGGGCGACGGAGCGTGGCGCGGCGGTGCTCGCGGTGTGCGCGGGTTTCCAGCTGATGGGCCATACCTTCTACGACGAGCAGGAGGGCGTGCTGCCGGCGCTGGGTTTGATCGACGTGACCTCGCACCGCGGCAGCGTGCGCTGCGTCGGCGAGGTGGTCGCGGACGCCGACCCGCAGCTGATCGTCGGCGGCGTGGGCTTGGGCGCGCTGACCGGATTCGAGAACCACATGGGCACCACGCACCTGGGTGAGGGCGTGCGGCCGCTGGGCACGGTGCGGGTCGGCAACGGAAACGGCGCCGGGGCCGGCACGGACGGCGCGCACACGGGGAAGATCGCGGGCACCTACCTGCATGGCCCGGTGCTCGCCCGCAACCCGGCGCTCGCGGACCTGGTCCTGTCCTGGGCCGACGGCAATCCGGCCGCGTCCCCGGTGGATGACAACTGGCACCTGCGGCTGCGCAAGGAACGCCTCGCGGCCGTCGGCGCGTAACCCGGGTGACGCCCTGTCAGCCAGTCAGGGCATAGCACGCGACCGCGGCCGCCGCGGCGACGTTCAGCGAGTCGACTCCGGGCGCCATCGGGATGCGCACTCTCAGGTCACAGGCCGCAAGGGCGCGCGGCGAGAGTCCCTCGCCCTCGGAGCCGAGCAGCAGCGCTACCTTCTCCTGCGGCCCGAGGCGCAGCTCACGCAGGTCGATCGCGTCCGGCGCGGGGGTCAGCGCCAAACACCGGTACCCGTGCGCGGCCAGCAGGTCCAGGGCGCGCGGCCACGGCGGCCCGTCGGGGTCCGCGCCCAGACGCGCGTACGGGACCGCGAACACGGTGCCCATCGAGACGCGGACCGCGCGCCGGTAGAGCGGGTCGGCGCAGTCCGGCGCGAGCAGCACCGCGTCCATGCCGAGCGCGGCGGCGCTGCGGAAGATCGCGCCGATGTTGGTGTGGTTGTTGACCTTCTCCAGCACCACCACGCGCTGCGAGCGCTCCAAGAGTGCGGCGGGGTCGGGCAGCGGCAGCCGGCTCATGGCAGCCAGGGCGCCGCGGTGCACATGGAATCCGGTGACTTGTTCCAGCAGGTCGTTCGCGCCGACGTACACCGGCGCGCTGGTGCGCTCGAGCACCGGGCCCATGACGGGCAGCCATTTGTCGGACAGCAGCATCGAGCGCATCGGGTATCCGGCGTCGACGGCGCGCGCGATGACTTTCTCGCCCTCGGCGATGAACAGGCCCGCTTCCGGCTCGGTACGGGTGCGCAGTTGCATGTCGGTCAGGCCCACGTAGTCGTGCAGCCGCGGGTCGTCGGCCCGCTCGAGGCGCACCAGCCGCTCGGTCAGGTCCAGCGGCACCTCGGTCAGGACCCCGCCGTGCGCGCCGTGTCGCGGGCCAGGGCGACGACCGGGCCGAGCACGACGATCGCCGGCGGGCGCACGCCTGCGGCCGCGAGGTCCGCCGCGGCGTTCCCGAGGGTGGTGTGCACGGCGCGCTGACCGGGCAGCGCGCCGTCCTGGATCGCGGCCAGCGGCGTCGCGGGGTCTTTACCGTGACCGATCAGGGTCTGTGCGATCGCGCCGATACGCTCGACGGCCATCAGCAGCACCAGCGTGCCGCGCGCCTGCGCGAGCGCGGCCCAGTCGACCAGCGAGTCGGGGTGGTCCGGGGCGACGTGCCCGGAGACGACGGTGAACTCGTGCGCCACCCCGCGGTGCGTGACCGGGATGCCCGCCAGCGCCGGCACGGCGACCGAGCTGGTGATCCCGGGCACGACGGTGACCGCGATGCCGGCCTCGGTGCAGGCGATCAGCTCCTCGTAGCCGCGGCCGAACACGTACGGGTCGCCGCCCTTGAGCCGGACCACGAACTTCCCGGCCTTCGCGCGCTCGATCAGGATCCGGTTGATCTCCTGCTGCGCCATCGCCCGCCCGTACGGGATCTTCGCGGCGTCGACCAGTTCGACGTCGGGGGCGAGCTGGTCGAGCAGCGCCTGGGGGGCGAGCCGGTCGGCGACCACGACGTCGGCTTCGGCCAGCAGCCGCCGCCCGCGCACGGTGATCAGGTCCGGGTCGCCGGGTCCGCCGCCGACCAGCGCGACGCCGGCGGGGCGTTCGCGGAAGCGTGGGGCGTTGAGGGTGCCTTCGCGCAGGCCCTCGACGACGGCGTCGCGCACCCGCTGGGAGCGGCGCGGGTCCCCGCCGTGCATCACCCCGGGGCTGAGGACCGCGACCTGCACTCCGGCGTGTTGTCCGACCGCGGGGGTCCATGCGGTGGAGGAGGCGGCGTCATCGGCGCGGGAGCAGAAGACGCGGGCGGCTTCGGCTTCGGCGGCGACCGCGGCGTTGACCGCCTGGTCGTTGGTCGCGGCCACGGCGTACCACGCGTCGGCCAGGTCGCCGGTCTGGTAGGGGCGTTCGCGCCAGGTCACGCGGCCCGCCGCGGCCAGGGCGTCGAGCGCCGGGGTGGCGTGCGGCGCGATCAGCTCGACGTGTGCGCCGGCGTCGAGCAGCCCGGCGACTCGGCGTGCGGCGACCGGTCCGCCGCCGACCACGACGACGCGCCGCCCGAAGAGCCGCAATCCGGCGAGGTACGGGTCGGGCGTCGCGGGCGGGGTGACGGTCACGTGCGTTCCCGTTCGGTGGGCGGTAGCACGCTCGCCTCGCTGGCGTCGGCGACACCGGCGTCGTCGAACGTCGCCACCTCGCGCAACGCGCGTACCGCGGCGCCGACCAGCGGTAGCGCCAGCGCCGCGCCGGAGCCTTCGCCGAGCCGCAGTTCCAGGTCGATCAGCGGCGTGATGCCGAGGGCTTCGAGGGCGAGGGCGTGCCCGGGTTCCGCGGAGCGGTGTCCCGCGACGCACGCCACCGTCACCTCGGGGCTCAGCGCCTGCGCGACGAGCGCGGCGGCGCCGGCGATCACGCCGTCGAGCACGACCGGGATGCGCAGCGCCGCGGCCCCGAGGATGAATCCGGCCAGCGCCGCGTGTTCCAGACCGCCGAATGCCGCCAGCACGCCGACCGGGTCCTGCGGGTCCGGCCGGTGCAGCGCCAGGGCGGCGCGCACGACCTCGACCTTGTGGGCGTAGGTCTGCTCGTCGATCCCGGTGCCGTAGCCGGTCACCTGCGCCGGGGACGCCCCGGTGAAGGCGGCGATGAGCGCGGCCGAGGCGGTGGTGTTGGCGATGCCCATGTCCCCGGTCAGTAGGCAGCGGTTGCCCGCCGCGACCAGGTCGCGGGCGGTCTCGATCCCGGCTTCGAGGGCCGCGACGACCTCTTCGCGGGTGAGCGCGGGGCCTTGGGTCATGTCCGCGGTCCCGTAACGCACCTTGCGCGGGATCAGGCCGGTCTGCGGGGTCAGTTCCGCGTTCACTCCGACGTCCACGACGCACACCTCGGCGCCGACCTGCTTGGCGAACGCGTTGACCACCGCGCCGCCGGCCAGGAAGTTCGCGACCATCTGCGCGGTGACCTCCTGCGGCCAGGGGGTCACGCCCTGGGCGTGCACGCCGTGGTCCGCGGCGAACACCGCGAGAGCCGCGGGCTCGGGCAGCGGCGGCGGGCAGGCTCCGGCGAGCCCGGCCAGCTGCTCGGAAACCGCCTCCAGGACGCCGAGCGACCCGGGCGGCTTGGTCATCCGCGACTGGCGGTCCCGCGCGGCGGCCAGGGCCTCGGGGTCCAGGCCGCGGATCGCGTCGACGGTCTCGTTGAGCAGCGAGATCGGCTGCGCGCCGGGCAGCGCGCGGCGCCCGAAGCGCTCCTCGTGCACGGCCCACGCCAACGGGCGGCGTTTGGCCCATCCGGCTCCGGCCAGTTCCGGCTCCTGGGGGAAGGACTTGACATATCCGACGCAAAGATACGCCACGACCTGCAGGTGATCGGGCAGGTCCAGGACCGCGGCGAGTTCCCGCTCGTCGAAGAAGGACACCCAGCCGACGCCCAGTCCTTCGGCGCGGGCGGCCAGCCACAGGTTCTCCACCGCCAGGCAGGAGGAGAACGGGGCCATCATCGGCTGGGAGTAGCGGCCGAGGGTGTGCCGGCCGCCACGGGTCGGGTCGCAGGTGACCACGATGTTGACCGGGGTGTCGAGGATCGCCTCGATCTTGAGCGCGGCGAACGCGCGGGCACGGGCCTTGGGCAGGGACTGGGCGTAGGAGCGGCGCTGGCGCACGGCCAGGTCGTGCACGCGCCGGCGCATCGCCTCGTCGCGGATGACCAGGAAGTCCCAGGGCTGGGAGAACCCGACGGAGGGGGCGGTGTGCGCGGCTTCCAGGATGCGGGTGAGGGTCTCGGTGGGCACCTCGTCGGGCAGGAAGTCGTTGCGAACGTCGCGGCGCTCGTGGATGACCCGGTAGACGGCGGCGAGCGCGTCGTCTTCGTAGGCCGGCGCGCGGTTCGGTTCTTGGCCGGGCTGCTGCTGCGCGGCAGCAGCCTGCGGCTGGGGTTGCTGCTGCGAGACAGCAGCCTGCGGCTGGGGTTGCTGCCGCGCGGCGGCTGGGGCGGGGGCGGCGGACACGGCTTGCTGCTGCACCGAAGGCGCGGCCTGGGCGCTTGCCGGAGCGGGGGCAGCGGCGGCGGGCGTGGTCGTCGCTGCGGTGCGGCTGGCGACTGATTGCTGTGCGACGGCAGGATTCTGCGCCGGGGCGCTAGCCGGGGCGGCGACCTTCTCCTCGGGTGAGGGCTCTGCGACGCGGCGGCGGGTTCCGCGCGGCGCGGGCATGCTCGCTGCGGCGTTTTGTGCGGCGGCAGCAATGGAGGCCGGCGCCTGAGCGCTCTGCGTTGCTGGGGTGGCCGCGGCTGGTGCTTGCGCGGGCTGCTGAGGTGCCGCTGCACGAGCTGTGGCGGCCGGTACTGAGGTGGGCTGCGCGGACTGCTGCGGCGCCGTAGTGGCGGCGGCGGGCATCTGGACCTGGCCGGGCTGCGCGGCAGGCGCCTGCACCTGGTTCGGGCCTTGTGCCGCAGGGCCCTGAGCCTGGGCGGTGGCGGCGGGTGCGGGGGGTGCCGGCGTCTGCGCCGCTGTGGCCTGCGGCTGCGCTTGAACCTGCGGCTGCGCCTGGGCCGGAACCTGCGCCTGCTGCTGATCAGCCGCTTGATGGCGGGCATGCGCGGCGGCGGCTTCGGCTCGGCTGGGCGCCGCGCTGTGTACGGCCTGCGACGGCGCGCCAGTCGGCGCCTGCGCTGCCGTCTGCTGCTGTACCTGCTGCGCCGTGTTCGGGCCCTGCGGGTGCGGTTGCACGGACGGCGGGACCTGCCCGAACCCCGGGGGAACGGGCTGTGTGGCCTCGATGTCAACAGCCTCGGCAGCCGGAGCGGCCTGCCACGGCACGACCATCTCCTCGCCGCTTTCGCCCTTGGGCGATGGGCTCTCCTCGGCGACGGCGTCGAAGGAACCTGACGATCCTGGCCGGGTCGCCGTCGCGGCCGCGCCCTCGCCCGCGGCAGCCCGCGGCTGCGGCACCGGAGCGACGGACCGCAGGCGCTCGCTGCTCAGGTCGTCGGCTGCGCGTTCCGGTCCGGGGCGACCGGCTTGACCGGCCTGCTCGGCGATCTGGCCGGGCCGCGCGGCCTCGGCTGGCGCGGGCTGCGCGGCGGCAGACGCGGGCGGGCTCGGCTGCTGCTGTAGGGGCTGTTGCATTCCAGGGGCCTGTGCTTGTGTCTGCGGCTGCTGCACTCCAGGTGCCTGCGGCTGCGGTTGTTGTGCGGCGGCGACGGGGCGGCGCGGCGGAGTAAGAGTCTCGCGTGCGGCCGCTGCCTGCGGCACGGTGCCCTGCATCCGGCCCTGGGCCTGGGCCTGTGCTTGCGCGGCCTGCTGTGCTTGGCGTTCGGCGCGCGGCGGACGGGTCGGCAACGGCGGCGGGCCGGGCAACGGCTCGTCCGGCACCGGCGGCCTGGCACCCGCGGCGGTCGGTGACGGCACCCGCGGGATACCCGACACCGACGGCGACTGCCCGATCGGAACCTGCCCGCTGCCACCGGCTGACGTCGGCTGTGGGCCATCCTGCGCAGGCTGCTGCTGGCCTTGTTGCGGTAGCTGCGGTTGCTGTCCCTGCTGGGCTTGCTGCCCTTGTTGCGCTGCCGCCGCAGCTGGCTCCCGGCCTTGCGCCCCGGGTGCAGAACCCTGCTGCGCCGGAGGAGGCGCCGCCGTCCACGTCCCCGGTCCGCTCATCGACGGGCGCTGCGTCGTGCCCGACGCGCCCGGAGCACCCGAACCCGCCGCCTGCGGCGCCGAACCGTTCACCGGGGCCTGACGCGAGGAGAACACCGAGCCGCGGCCGTTCAGTCCGCTCGGCGCCGCCCCCGCGCCTGGCTGCTGCGGACCGCCCGCCACCGGAGCCGGAGCGCCTGGGCGCACCGTCGGCTCGTCGAACATCGGGCCCGGGCGAAACTCCGTGGTCGGCGCGTCGAATCCCGGCGGCGGCGCTGCCTGCTCGTACGCGCCGGACTCGAAACCCGGACGCTCGAACCCCGCGCTCGACGCCGCCGGGTCGTACCCGCCGCGTTCGAACCCTGACTGCCCCGGCTGCACACCGCCCGCCGCCGGGTCATATCCGCCCGGGCGCGACTGATCACGCACCTCGAAGCGCCGGCCCTGCTGCGTGAAACCCGAATCGAACGGCGAGGCGTCGAACCGCTGCTGCGGGACCTGCGGCATCCCGCCCGCACGCGACCCGTACCCGTTGACGTACCCCTCGCCGTACACCTCACCGCCGTACCCGGCGTCCCCCTGACCCTGCGTCTGCTGCGCCCGTGGCGGCGGAACCTGCGCACCTACCGCCCCGGCCCCCGGCCGCTGCTGTGCGTCCGGGACACCACGCCGGCCCGCTCCCGCCGCGCGCTGGCCCGTGCCGTCGGGCTGCCCCGCCCCGCCGAACACCGCCTCCGCATAGGGAACGCTCCCAGCCGCCAGCCACGGCGCGCCCGCCACCGCACCGCCGGGCGCGTCGCCACCTGCCGCAGGACCCTGATGCGGCACGCCCGCCGCCGGTACCCGCGGACCCGTCGGAGGCGCGGTGCGCGCGGCCGCTCCGGGCCCGGCCTCGGCCCCGGCACGGTCGAACTCACCCGTGCCGTAGCCGCCGTTCCCGAACTCGTCGGTGCCGCTCATCACGCCTCCTCGATCCCAGTGGCCCACGCCGCCCGGCGCCCCGCGCACACCACGCGCGAAACCGGCCCGGCTGTAGGCGCGAACTGCCCGCCCCCGCCGCCGGCGAGGCGATCACGTACCCTATCGGGATTCACCGACGGCCGGGAAAGCCCGTCGGCCGCGCGCAGCGTCCGCGAGCCAGTATTGGCCACCGCCCGCCACCCTCGGAACCAGTACGCGGTCCGAGTGAGTGACGCCTTCCACTCGGAAGACTGACGCACCCGCGCCCACGACCCGTTGCACCGGTAAGGACCCCCGCCGGCCTGCGCACCCGCGTCGCTCACGGCCGTTCGCCCCACAGCACGAACACCGGGTTGACCGCCGCGAAGCGGTGCGCGTCGCCCGGCATCGGCGCCAGCCGCGAGGACTGCAGCAGCACCCCGTCGACCTTGCGGCCTGACACCTTCAGGGCCTGCTTCGCTTCGGCCACCCGGTCGATGGCCGACAGCGTGACCACCACGATCCGCGGGTCGCGGTTCATCGCCGCGCGGATGATCTCCACTCCGCCGCCGCCGACCATCACCGCGTCCGGCTGGGGCAGGTCCAGCAGCGCCGCCGGGGCCTGTCCGCGCACCACGCGCACCTCGACGCCGTGCATCGTCGCGTTCAGGTCGATCCGTTCACACGAGTCCGCGTCCCGCTCCACCGCGATGACCGCCGCGCCCAGCCGCGCGCACTCGATGCCGACCGAACCCGAGCCCGCGCCCACGTCCCACACCAGCGTGCCCGGACGCGGCGCCAGCCGGGCCAGCACCAGCGCCCGCGCCTCGGAGGTGGTGATCCGGGCGGTGCGGTGCACGAACGCGTTCTCCGGCAGCGCCCAGCCGCCGGGCGGCCCGCCCCACCCGGCCAGCAGCGGCGGACGCGGCGGCGCGGTGCGGTCCTCGTCGATGCACAGCACGATGCTCGGCTCGCCCCAGTGGTGCCGGCCCGCCGCCTCCTCCAGGCTCAGCCACTCCACCGACTCCTCCGGCTCCCCGAGCCGCTGCGCCACGATCAGCGTGCGCTCCAGCGGGTGCTTGTCCGGGCCCAGCAGCTCCGCCGCCAGCTCCCGCGGGCCCGCGCCGGGGCCGGTCAGCACCGCCACCTTCGGATGCGCCCGGCACAGATTCGCCGCCGTACGCAGCGTCGAGACCGGACGCCCGGCCGCCGGGTCGAACACCGAGCGGCCCGCCGTGGCCCGCTCCGTCGGATCCACCCCGTCCGAGGCCGCGTCGACCGCGACCACCAGGGCGTCCTCCCAGGCCATCCCGATCCGCCCGAACGCGGCCGCCACCGAGGAGATCGCCGGGAGTGTACGAACCCTGATGTCCTGGTCCCGCAGCGCCCGCACCACCCCGAAGAACCCGGGATCGCCCGACGCGACCACCACCGCCGGCCCGTCGTGCAGCGCCAGGTGCGTCAGCGCGGAACCCAGGCCGCCCATGTAGATGCGCCGCGCCGTCTCCGGGATCGGCAGCGCGTCCAAATGCCTGATGTTCCCGACGACAAGCGTCGCCTCCGCCAGCGCCCGGCGCGCCTGAGGGGAAGGGGGAGACCCGTCGAACCCGAGGACGGTCACCCGCGCGCTGCGCCCGCTCAACTTCTGCGATCCCATGGCCGTCCGATCATCGCACGGATGCCGGGCCCGTGTGACTAACTACCGGCGAGTGCGAGTCCTGAGTTCCCTGCGCGGAGTGCTCCTTTTCGTGCAGCTGTTCGCCAGGATGCTGGTGTGCATGGATGTGCATGTGTCCGCTGCTGTGATCGTGCCCGTGACCATGGTGATGGTGGCCGGCCGGATCGTCCGGGTGATCGTGCGGGCGCTGCGCCGCGCCGACCCGGTCCTCGAATCCCGGCATCGCGATCCGGTAGATGCACGCGTCACAGTTGACCGCCACGGGACCGGCCAGTGCCTCGGCGTAGCGGTCCAAGACCAGGTCGGTCAGCACGTCGCCGTCCCCGAGTCCGGTGTCTCCCAGCAGGCGTCCGACGGTGACATCAAGCCCTAGCGTCTCCGCGGCGCGCGCGCTGTGCTCCACGATCCGGTCCGGCAACACGCCCGCGAACAGGAAATACGGCAGCACCGTCACCCGCCGCGCACCCAGCCGCGCCAACCGCTCCAACCCCTCGCCGACTGACGGACGCGCCAGCGAGACGAACGCCGGTTCGACGAACTCCACACCTGAATCCCGGGTCGTCTCCCATAGCAACCGGGCCGCCCGGTGCAAATCAGCGTTCGCATCCGGGTCGGTCGTCCCGCGCCCCACCAGCAGCACCGCGTCCGGCTTCGGCTGCGCACTGGCCGCCAGCCTCGCACGCAGCAGACCGATGATCTCCGGATGCACGCCCAGCGGGCGCGCGTACCGAGTCCGCAGCCCCGGGTGCCGGCCGCGCTCCCGCGCCAACGCCGCCGGAATATCGCCCTTCGCATGTCCCGCGGCCAGCAGGATCAGCGGCACCGCGACCAGGTCACGACGCCCCTGCGAGACGAGCTGTGCGACAGCGTCCCGCAGCGGCGGCGGCGACAGTTCGATGAAGCCGCCGGCCACCGACTCGACCGGCACGTCCTCCCGTCCCCGCGCGCGTTCACCGACGCGCTCCACGAACGCCCGGAACTGGCCCGCGCCCTCGTCGTGCCGAGTGCCGTGCCCGACGATCAGCAATGAGGTCACGCTCGGCTCCACTCGGATTCGCTGCCCGACTCGAAGTACAACAGGGCATTGACAGCGGCGGCGGCCACCGCCGAACCGCCCTTGCCGCTGCGATTCGACACCGCCCGCACCGACAACCCTTCGTGCGCGCGCAGCGCGGCTTTCGACTCGCTCGCGCCCACGAACCCCACCGGCAATCCGATCACCAGCAGCGGCCGGTACTCGTCGCAGTGCTCGATCAACTCGAACAACGCCGTCGGCGCGCACCCGACGACGTACACGGCCCCCGGCCCGGCCTCGCGGGCGGCGAGTCGCATCGCCGCGGCCGAGCGCGTAACCCCCTCCGCCGCCGCCAACTGCGCCGCGCGAGGGTCCGTGATGCGACACAGTGCCTCGCGGCGTGTGATCCCGGCCGCGACCATCGCCACGTCCGCGACGATCGGCGCCCCGGATCGCAGCGCGGCTACGGCCTCGGCCAGCACCGGCTCGCGCGGCAGCACCAGATCCTCGGCATAGTCGAGATCCGCGCTGGCGTGCACGACCCGTTCCAGCACGGCTCGCGCCAGCGGCGGCTGTGCGGCCGCGCCCGGGAACCGGTCCGCCAGCTGCGCCCGCAAGATCGCGTACGACTCCTGCTCGATCGCGTGCACGCTCCTCACCGGCCACTCCCCCTCTCGACCAGCTCGATTGCGTCCACCGGACACACCTCGACACACTCCCCGCACCCGGAACACCGCTGCGCCACCACCAGCAACCGCCCGCCGCGCGGCCGAAACGCGTGCTCCGGGCAGGTCAGCAGGCAGGCACCGCAACCCTGACAAGCCCCGACCTCAGCGACCAGGCCGCCAGAAACAGCCCCCAGCGAGGCCACCCGGCGATCATGCATCAGCGCGCCCACGTGTACCCCCGCGGCGTGACAAACCGGCCCCCGACGATCCGCGACTGCGAACACCCGACCGTCACGACCGTGTACATGTCGACCACCGCCGGATCGAACAGCTCCAGCGTCGTCAGGCCGTGGCTCTCATCCGGCCGCGAAGCGTTGCGCACCCACCCGACCGGCGTCGAACCCGGCCGGTGCTCGGCCAAGATCCCCAGCGCCTTGGTCAACTGCCAATCGCGCTGCCGGGAACGCGGATTGTAGAAGGAGACCACGAAGTCACCCTCCGCGGCCGCGCGCACCCGACGCTCGATCGCCTCCCACGGCGTATGCAGATCAGAGAGCGAAATCGAGCAGTGATCATGCCCGAGAGCCGCACCGAGCACATTCGACGCCGCGGTCGCGGCGGTGATCCCCGGGACACAGACCACATCGACGTCATCGGCGTCCGCGTGATCCAGCGCGGGCGAGGCCATCGCGTACACGCCCGCGTCGCCCGAACCGATCAGCGCGACAGCCAGGCCGGTCCGCGCCAACTCCACCGCGCTGCGCGCCCGCTCCTCCTCCGCGCCGAGACCGCTGGCGCTAATCCGCGTCCCCGGCCGCAGCAGATCCCTGATCTGCTCGACGTATTGATCCAGCCCGACCACGACACTCGCCCGCCGCAACTCCTCCACCGCACGCGGCGCCAGCAGATCACGCGCACCCGGACCGAGGCCGACCACCGCAAGCCGACCACGCGGCCGCACCCGCGCTACCGCGGCCGTCGCCCTCGGCGACTTGACCTTCTCGACGACCAGATCGGCCAGCGGCCGCGTCGGCCCCGCGTAGCGAGCTGCGGCCTCAGCCACCGACGCTGTCCCCACCTCCGCGGCGACGACCTGCGAAGGGTTCGGCACCTCGACCGCCGCGAGTTCAGCCGCCGCGTGGAACACGATCGGCCAGCCGCGCGTGCGGGCAGCCTCGACCAGCCCCGCCTCGTCAGCCTTCACATCGACCGAGGCGAGCCGAACGACCGACCGCGCTGCCAGGCCGCCCGCGGCGAGGGCGGCATCGATCGTGTCCAGCACCTCTTGCTCGCCGACGCCCCGCGACGCCCCGACGCCGACGACCAGCGATGCCGGTCGGTAGACAAGCGCGCCCTCACGCACGTCGACGCTCTCATCGCAGATCACGATGTCGGCGTCGGCAGCGTCCTGAGTCGGCGTCACGTTCGGCGGCAACGCGGGCAGCGGCCAACGCTCCGCCCCGAACACCGTCACCGGCTCCCCCGACAGGACGCGGGCACCGACCGAAGCCAGCCTCTCCGGGTTCTCGACCACGAACCCGAGATCCGCGCCGAACGAATCCAGCGGCGTCACGCCAGAGACATCGGAAGCGGTCGTGATCACCGGCGTGCAACCAAGGACCTCAGCCACCCGCCGCGCCAGCTCGTTCGCGCCGTGGTGCCCGCCGAGCACGGCGACCGCGAACAGGCGCGACTCATCCACGCACACGACCGCCGCGTCCTGAGACTTGTGCTGCAGCAGCGGAGCCAGCACGCGAACCGTCGCGCCCACCGCGAGGAAGGACACGACCGCGTCGCATTCCGCGAAAGCGGCCCGCAACGCGTCGCCGGCGGAGCGGTCATCTTCACCATAGACGCGTGCGTCCCCGCCCCACACCGCAGCCAACGCAACCGAAGCGGCGCGCCCCGCAGCCGTGGCAGCCACCAAACCGATCACGCGGCACTCCCCCACACGATGTAGACAGGATTGAGAGCGGCGAAGCGGTGCGTCCCATCCGGCAACGGCACCATCCGCGCGGACTGGCTCAGCACTCCGCCGACCACGCGGCCGTCCGCCTCCAGCGACCGAACCACCTCGCCCACCCGCTCCACGCTCGCCAACGCGACCACGATCCGGGCAGGCCCACGCTCCAACGCGGCACGCACGACGTCGACCCCTCCGCCGCCCACGAACACTGCATCCGGACGCGGCAGGCCGCTCAGCACGCCAGGGGCGCGTCCGTGAATCACCGTCACCTCCACCGCGTGCGCCAAGGCGTTCGCCGCGATGCGTTCGCACGAAGCCGCGTCTTGTTCGACGGCGACGACTGCCGCGCCGAACCGTGCGCATTCGACGCCGACAGAGCCGGAGCCCGCGCCGAGATCCCACACCAGATCACCGACACGCGGGGCAAGCCGAGCCAGCACCAGCGCGCGCACCTCGGCCTTGGTGATCTGGCCGTCACGATGCTCGAAAGCCGATTCGCCCATCGCCCATTCGTCAGCCGGCCCGGTCCACCCGGCCAGCCACCGCTTCGTACTCGATCGCGGCCGCGGATCCAGGCACAGCACCACGTTCGGCTCCGCGAAGTCATCACGCTCCGCTGCCTGAGCAAGCGTCAGACGCTCGACGCGCTCAACCCGCTCGACGCGCTCAACCCGCTCGACCCGCTCGGCCTGCTCGCCGCGCTCGCCCTGCTCAATCTGCTCCGCAGCTCTGACTTCTCTGGCCTTTCCGACCTCAATATCAGATTCGGTGGGCCTGTTAATAATCGCCGGTGTATGGGTCAACCGCTGGGCGACGACGAAAACGCGCTCGCCGGCAAGCCCGCCGTCCAGCAGCTCACGCGCCAGCTCGCGCGGCCCGGCGCCCGGTCCGGTCAACACGGCGACCTTTGCGTGCGCGCGACACACGTTCGCCGCTCGCCGCAGTTCGCGGCCGTCCCCCGCGCCATGCGCGCTGACCACGAGCGCGTCGTCCCAGGTGATCCCGGCCCTCGCGAAAGCCGTCGCGATCGATGAGACCGCCGGGTACACCCCGGCCGGTTCGAGCCCTGCGTCCGCCAGCGCTCGCAGCACGCCGAAGAACCCGGGGTCACCGGAAGCGAGCACGGCGGCCGGTCCGTCGTGTTCGGCAAGGGCGCGAAGCGCCGGTGTCAGCGGGCCGAGCGTGATCGTCGCTCGACCGTCCCTGCCCGCATCCCCCGGCTCGGCGTGCAGCCCGAGCGCTTCGAGGTGCCGCGCCCCGCCGACGACGAGCGTGGCCTCGTCGAGTGCTTCTCGCGCAGCACCGGACAGGGGCGCGCCGTCCCAGCCGATGACCGCTATACGCGCTGCGGCCTTGGCCGAATCGGCCTGGGGGGCGGTCATGCGGCGACCCAGTTCGAGCTGGCCGCCACGAGCGTCTTGCCGGTGAAGTCGACGAGGGCCGCGCGCGCCGCGACGCGCCCTTCAGCGAACCGCTCCAGCACACCGGCGACCTGATCGCAGAGCACTCGGCCGCATGAGTCGAGCACACCGGCGTCCTGCCAGACCTCGTACGCGTGGCGCGCGGTGTTCGCCGCGCTCACCCGCTGCGCCACCGCCTCATCGCCGGTAGCCCGCCGCGTGATGTCCGCGAGGACGTCCGTGTCGACCGCCGAACGCGTGTAATGCGTCATCAGAATGCCTGCGGCGAGCTTCGTGAGCTTGCCGATCATGCCGACGAAGACAACCTCCGGTACCGCATGCTCGACGGCCTTGCGCAGCGCCGCGCCGGTGAAGTCGCCGACCTCGACGAAGCAGACCTCGGGCAGACCCGGCAGCAGCGCCATCGCTCCCTTCTCGGTGCGACCGCCGGTGCACAGGACGAGAGGCGGCAGCGGCTCCTTCGTGCTGTCCGCCTGCGCGGCGAGAACCGCGACGGCTTGCTCGACTGACGCGCGCCACGACGCGGTAGAGAACGGTCGCACGATGCCGGTCGTGCCGAGAATCGAGATGCCGCCGAGGATGCCGAGCCGCCGGTTCGTCGTCTTGCGGGCCATGACCTCCCCGCCGGGCACCGAGATCACCACGCGCAGCACGCGTCCGTCGGCTGTCGCTTGCGCGCCCTGGCCCTGGCCGTGTCCCTGCCGAACCGCCCCCGCCTCGAGCGCTTCGCTGACGGCCCGTTCGATCATCGCACGGGGCACCGGGTTGATCGCCGGAGCGCCGATCTCCAAGCCGAGCCCCGGCTTTGTCACGACGCCGACGCCCTCGCCGCCTTCGAGCTCGATCCCCCCGCCCGCAAGGCTGATCGCACCCTGCGCCGCACCCGACCCGGCACCCGGCGTTTCCCGCCACGACACGGTCGCGGTCAGGTGGGCGCCGTGCGTGACGTCAGGGTCGTCGCCGGCGTCCTTGACCACGACGGCCTGCCAGGTGCCGGGCCTGAGCTCTGCGCAACGCTCGACCGGGAACGTCACGCGCTGCGCCCATTGGCCGTCCTTGCCGGGCAGCGCCACCTCGACTCGCTCGGTGGGCTTGCCCGAGAGCAGCGCGAACGTCGCCGCCTTTGCCGCCGCCGCCGAGCAGGTGCCGGTGGTCCAGCCGCTGCGCAACGCCTTGCCGCCGCGCGCCTTCATGGTGCGCGGCAGGTCGGGCTCGCGAAGTTCGCTCACGTCGGGACCCTACTTCGGGTCCGGCAGCGCGGCCTGCTGAGCCTCGCCGGGGGTTGCCGTCGTGCCGCTGCTCGTCGCACCGCTCGCCGTGCCGCCCGCACGCAGTCGGACGCGGGCGGCCGGGTCGGCGCGGCGGTGACCGTGGAAGTGTCCCGGGTGGTAGAGGTGCGAGCGGGTGCCGTGCGCGGCCAGGGCCGGGCCGACCAGGAACAGCGTGTGCTTCCAGAGCTTGCGGGCCTTGACCGTCTCCTCCAGCGTGGCCACGGTGCAGTGCGCCAGCTCCTCATCCGGCCAGGTGGCGCGGGAGGCGACGATGACCGGCGTTTCCGGGGCGTATCCCCCCGCCAGCAGCTCGGCGGCGAGCTGACCGGAGCGGGCGGCGGAAAGAAAGACGGCCATCGTGGTGCCGTGCGCGGCGAACGCGCGGATCGACTCGCCCGACGGCATCGGGGTCTTGCCGCCTTCCAGCCTGGTGAGGATCACCGACTGGGCGACCTGCGGGATCGTCAGTTCGCGCTGGGCGAGCGCGGCGACCGCGGAGAAGGCCGAGACGCCGGGCACGATTTCCACGTCGAGACCGAGCTCGCGCGCGCGGTCGAGCTGCTCCTGGACGGCTCCCCAGAGCGCGGGATCGCCGGAGTGCACCCGCGCCACCCGCAGTCCCTCCGCGGCGGCCTTCTCGTAGTAAGGCAGTACGCCCTCGATCGGGAGCGCGGCCGAGTCGACTATCTCGGCGCCCGGCTTCGCGTGCTGCAGGATCTCCTCCTGCACAAGGCTGGAGGCCCAGATCACGATGTCCGCCTCGCCGATCGCGCGCGCCCCGCGCAGGGTGATCAGGTCGGCCGCGCCGGGACCGGCGCCGATGAACGTCACCTTGCCGTGCCCTGCCGCCGTCTCGGTCGCGGCTTCGATCGTCACAGTGCACCTCCGCGTTGCCCGCGCGCAGGCGGTGCGATCAGGGTCGTGAAGTAGGGCGCCCGAGCGGGCGACGTCTCGGCCGCCGCGACGCGGTCGGCGAGCCGCGAGATCGTCTCGCCGGGCAGGCCGAGGTCGGTGCCGAGCACGGCCTGCTCGGTTCGACCAGCGCGTTCGACTGCGGAGACGAGGGCGTCCAGGTGGCGGCCACCCTTGTAGATCACGACGGTGCCTGTTCCGGCGAGCGCGGCTTCCATCGCGTCGAGCGCGCGGTCCACCTCGGCCCCGGCGACCGGGACGAGTGTGAGCGGTTCGCGGCCCTCAGCCAGCGGAACGCCGGCGCGGGCGGCCAGGTCTTGCATGGCGGTGATTCCGGGAACCGTTCGGATCCTGATCCCGGGCTCGGCCGCCGCGACCGTGTGCCCGAGGTAGGTGAAGGTCGAGTAGAGGTTGGGGTCGCCGAGGGTCGCGAACGCGACGCGGCGCGCCCCGCCGTGAAACGCGTCCACGACAGCGCGTCCGGCCTCGTCCCAGGCAGCAGTGCGCGCCTCGGTCAGCCCACCGGTGTCGTCGAGGGCGAAGACGAGCGGTTTCGCCTCGATGCCGAGGGCCTCGTGCACGATCTGCGCGGCCCGCGAGGGCTTGTCCAGTGCGGTGGTCGGCGCGAATACGAGGTCTGCCTCACGCAGCTCGCGCGCGGCCTTCAGCGTGAGCAGTTCGGGGTCGCCGGGGCCGACGCCGACTCCGACCAGCTCCCAGTGCGGCTCCGGTGCCGCTGCCTGGGACGTTGTCCGGTGCGCCGCAGCTTCGGCGAGCGCGGAAGCGATCAGCGGGTCCACGCAGCGGCCCCCTGCACGATCCGCGAGGCGATCGACGGCGTACCGGCCCAATGCAGGTGCAGGTAGGACGCGTGCACCCGGGAGAGTGCGTAGCCTTCCGAGACGCTGCCGCCCGGCGCATGATCCGCTGCCCACAGCCAGGCCGGCGAGCTCGCCGCGCCCGGGACGAGCTTGGTGCGGTGAAATTCGTGCCCTGCTACGCGCGTGCCCGCATCGCAGAGTGCGTTTTCGGTCGGCGCGACCGCTTCGCGATAGCCGAGGGTCAGCTGCTTGGTCATCTCGGCTGATGCGGGCAGCACGCCGCACATGGGTTCGCCGTCGAGCGATGCGGCGAGATACAGCAGTCCCGCGCACTCGGCCGCGATGACGCCGCCGTCCTCGGCCAGGTTCCGGACCGCCTCGCGCAGCGGCGCGTTCGCGGCGAGTTCGGGTGCGTAGACCTCCGGGAATCCGCCGCCGATCACCAGCGCGCGGGTCCCGTCGGGCAGCTTCTCGTCGTGCAGCGGATCGAAGGGGGCGACCTGCGCCCCAGCTGCCGCGAGCAGCTCAGCGTGTTCGGCGTACGAGAACGTGAATGCGGCTCCCGATGCGATCGCCACGACCGGTGCCGGACCCTGTGCGCACGTCGCCGGATCGGCGTCCAATTCGGCAATCGCGCGCTGCGGGCTCCACTCCCGCTCGGGCAGCGCGGCCGCGTCGCGCGCGATCCGCTCCACGGCAGCCAGATCGATCGACCCCTTCACCAGCTCGGCCAGCGCGTCCACGGCCGCGACCGACTCGGGCGCGCGCTCGGCGACTGGCACCAGCCCGAGGTGGCGGGAGGGTGCGGCGACGGCGTCGCTGCGGTGGAGGCTGCCGAGGACCGGAACGCCGATCTCGTCGAGCGCTTCGGTGAGGATCGCGCGGTGCCGCTCCGAACCCACGCGATTGAGGATCACGCCGGAAATGCGCAGCGCCGAATCGAACGAGCGGAAACCATGCACGAGCGCCGCGACAGACCGCCCCTGCGCCGTCGCGTCGACCACGAGGATCACCGGGGCGTCGATCAGGTGCGCCACATGAGCGGTTGACGCGAACTCACCGCGCCCCACGGCACCGTCGTACAGGCCCATGACGCCCTCGACCACGGCGAGGTCCGCCCCGTAGGAGCCGTGTGCGAACAGGTCGCGGACTCGGTCCTCCCCGACCAGGAAGGGATCGAGGTTGCGGCCGGGCTTTCCCGCCGCCAGCGCGTGATAGCCGGGGTCGATGTAGTCCGGACCGACCTTGAACGGCGCGACGCTCAGCCCGGCGCGCGCGAAAGCCGCGATCAGGCCGGTGGCGACGGTGGTCTTTCCGTGGCCGGAGGCTGGAGCGGCGATGACGAGGCGCGGGATCACCACTCGATCCCCCGCTGCCCCTTCTGGCCCGCGTCCATGGGATGCTTGACCTTGGTCATCTCGGTGACCAGGTCGGCGGCGTCGAGCAGCTCGGGGGCGGCACCGCGGCCGGTGATGATGACGTGCTGGGTCCCGGGCCGGTCGTGCAAGACCTCGACGACCTCCGTGACATCGACCCAGCCCCACTTCATCGGATAGGTGAACTCGTCGAGCAGGTAAAGCCGGTAGGTCTCGGCGGCCAGGTCCTGCTTGATCCGCTCCCAGCCTGCGCGCGCGTTCTCCGCCTGCATCTCCGGATCCGAGTGCAAATCACGTTGGATCCAGGACCAGCCCTCGCCCATCTTGTGCCAGGCGACCGGCGCGCCCTGGCCGGTCTGCTCGTGCAGCGCGCCGAGGGTCTTGAACACCGGTTCCTCGCCGATCTTCCACTTGGCGGACTTGACGAACTGGAAGACCCCGATCGGCCAGCCCGCATTCCAGGCGCGCAGGGCCAGGCCGAAGGCCGCGGTGGTTTTGCCCTTGCCGTGGCCGGTGTGCACGATCAGCAGCGGGCGGTTGCGGCGCTGACGCGTGGTCAGGCCGTCATCGGGCACGTATAGCGGCTGTCCTTGGGGCATGGGTCAGGCCGCCTTTCGCTCGACGTCGCGGGAGGTCATCGGTAGCGCGAGGTGCTGTTTCAGCGGGTCGAGGCTCGCCCGCACGGTCGCGGCGAGCGCGTCCGGCTGCCCGGCGGCGAGGTCGGCCATCGGGACGTGCTCTCCGCCGAGTTGCGCCGCCAGCCGCGCGGCGAGGCCGAGCCGGATCGGCCCGGCTTCGCAGTCGACGACGATCGACGCGATACCGGACGCGGCCAGGTGCGAGGCGATCCGCCGAACCTCGGCCTGCGCTCCGCGCGAATCACTGCGGCTGCTCGATCCCGGCACGGTGCCCGTGCCTGGACTCGTCGCTCGTCCGTCTGTGACCACAACGAGCAGCGGTCGACGACGCGCATCACGCAGCCGCTCGCGGCGGACGACCTCGGCGGCGGCGAGCAACCCGGCGGCCAGCGGCGTGCGGCCACCGGTCGGCAACGCGCGCAGCCGCGCGGCCGCGGCCTCGACGGACGTGGTCGGCGGCAGCGCGACTTCGGCGCCGCTGCCGCGGAAGGTGACCATGCCGACCTTGTCGCGGCGCTGGTACGCGTCGAGCAGGAGGGAGAGCACGGCGCCCTTCACGGCGGCCATGCGGGCCCGAGCGGCCATGGAGCCGGACGCGTCAACGATGAAAAGCACGAGGTTGCCCTCGCGGTCGCGCCTGATCGGCGTGCGCAGATCCTCGCCGCGCAGCAGCAGCGGACCGGAGGCTCGGCCGCGCTCAGCCTGGTGCGCGGCGGCGGCGCGGACGGTGGCGGGCAAGTGAAGCGAGGAGACGAGACGGCGCGGAGGCTCGGCTCCGACGGTGCGGCCTCGTCCCGTCGAGCGGCCCGCTGACCGGCGCCCCGGCACACCCTCACCTACGCCGGGGACCGCGTACAGCTTCGTGCGGTAGGGATCGGCCGGCGCGACTGCCGCCTGCTCAAGCGCGGGGCGGAGTGCGGAAGCCGCAGCTGACCGATCGCCAGTCGCCGTTTCCGCTGACGACTCCCCGCTCTGCTCGCGCTGGCTCGAGTGGTCCTCGTCGCCGTTGCCGCTGGCGTCCTTGCCGCTGTCGCTCTGGCTGCCGTCGCTCTCGCGACCGCCCTCCCTCCGATCCTCCGCCTCGGTCCCGTCCCGCTCCGCGTCCCGATTCGCCTCCCGATCCGCGTCCCCATTTCCGGTGGGCCTGTTAATTTTGTCCAGTTCACCGGGACGGTCCTCGCCGCCCGGCCCGTCAGGGCCAGCGTCCGGCGGCGGCTCGTCGCCATCCGTGTCCCGCAGCGCTTCGTCGAGCTTGTCCTCGTCCAGGCCCGGCGCGTCGAACGGGTTGCGCCGGCGCCGGTGCGGCAACGCGAGGCGCGCCGCGTCGCGCACCTCCGCCGCAGTCACCTCCGGCAGGCCGCGCCAGGCCGCGAGCGCCACAGCCGCGCGCGCCGTCACCAAGTCGGCGCGCATTCCGTCCACCTCGAACGCGGCACAGACCCGCGCGATGCGCTCCAATTCCGCGTCCGGCAGCACGACCGAGCCAAGCACCTCGCGCGCCGCAGCGATCCGCTCGCCGACCTCCTGGTCCGCCGCGGCCCACGCGTCCGCGAATCCGGCCGGATCGGCCTCGTACGCCAGCCTGCGGCGCACCACCTCGGCGCGTTGCTTGGGCTCCCGGCTCGCGGCGACCTCGACGGTGAGGCCGAACCGGTCGAGCAGCTGCGGCCGCAGCTCGCCTTCCTCAGGATTCATCGTGCCGACCAGGATGAACCGGGCCGCGTGCCGCACCGACACCCCGTCACGCTCGACGTGCGCGACGCCCATCGCGGCCGCGTCCAGCAGCACGTCCACGAGGTGGTCCGGCAGCAGGTTGACCTCGTCGACGTAGAGCATCCCGCGGTGCGCGGCGGCGAGCAGTCCGGGCTGGAACGCGGCGACGCCCTGGCCGAGCGCGCGTTCGAGGTCGAGTGAGCCCGTCAGCCGGTCCTCCGACGCGCCGACCGGCAGTTCGACCAGGCGGGCCCGTCGCGACTCAGCCGGCGAAGGCGCGTCAGCTGGATGCGGACCGTCGGGGCAGCCGGGATCGGGCGCGGCCGGATCGCAGGCGAAGCGGCAGCCCGGGACGACGGACACCGACGGAAGCACGGCGGCCAGCGCGCGCACGAGCGTGGATTTCGCGGTGCCCTTCTCCCCGCGCGCCAGGACGCCGCCGACGCCCGGGTGGATCGCGTTGAGGATCAGCGCGAGCCGCAGGTCGTCCTGGCCGAGCACGGCCGAGAACGGGAAGTGCGGATCGGCCGCTTTCGCGGATGCGGACTGCCCGGCGCTCGCGGACGCGGTATGCGCAGCGTCCGCCGCGGCCTGCGCGGCAACGGCCACAGAAGTGCCTTCCTTCTCTCGGGAGCCCACGCCCGATCGAGCAGAAATAATCAGCGGACGGCTGGGAGTTCCTGACTCACGCGGCACGCCCGGCGGCTGACCGGGTGACGCTGCGCTCACAGTGGCGGGACCGCTCCGGACTGGACCCACCGCGAGCAGGCAGGAGCCCGCTCGGGTGGATCGGCACCGGATTCCTCCGTGACCGTCGCCTAGAGCATAGCCGGACGATGAGCGGCCGTTGTCGCGGCCACGCCCGGCGCGGGAAGGGCCGCGGCCGGCTACTCGCCCTCGAGGTCGCCTTCCAGGTCGAGATAGACCTCGCGGAGGCGGTCGAGCGTGTCCGGATCGGGCGTCGACCACAGCTTCCGGTCGGCCGCCTCCAGCAGACGCTCGGCGACGCCGCGCAGCGCCCAGGGGTTCGAGCGGCGCATGAAGTCGGCGTTGGTCTCGTCGAAGACGTAGGCGGCGGCGAGCTTCTCGTACATCCAGTCGTCGACGACGCCAGCGGTCGCGTCGTAGCCGAACAGGTAGTCCACGGTCGCCGCAAGCTCGAAGGCCCCCTTGTAGCCGTGGCGCTGCATCGCGGCGATCCACTTGGGGTTGACCACGCGCGAGCGGAAGACGCGGTGGGTCTCCTCGGCGAGGGTGCGCGTCTTCACGGTGTCGGGAACGGCCGAGTCGCCGACGTACGCCGCCGGGGAGGAGCCGGTCAGCGCGCGGACGTAGGCGACCATGCCGCCGTGGTACTGGAAGTAGTCGTCGGAGTCGACGATGTCGTGTTCGCGGGTGTCCTGGTTCTTCGCGGCGGCCTCGATGCGGCGGAACGCGGCGTCCATGTCGGCGCGGGCCTCGCGGCCGTCGAGGCCGCGGCCGTAGGCGTAGCCGCCCCAGACCGCGAAAACCTCGGCCAGGTCGGCGTCGCTGCTCCAGTTGCGGGCGTCGATGAGCGGGAGCAGGCCCGCGCCGTACGCGCCCGGCTTTGAGCCGAAGATGCGCGTCGTCGCGCGCCGCCGGTCACCGTGTGCGGCCTGGTCCGCGTCGGCGTGCGCTTTGACGTAGTTGACCTCGGCCGGTTCGTCGAGCTGCGCGACGGCCTGGATCGCGTCGTCCACGAGGGCGACCACGTGCGGGAACGCGTCGCGGAAGAACCCTGAGATGCGGACGGTCACGTCGATGCGCGGCCGGCCGAGCCGCTCGGCGGGAACGACCTCGAACCCGGTGACCCGGCGGGAGGCGTCGTCCCAGACCGGCTCGACGCCGAGCAGCGCGAGGATTTCCGCGATGTCGTCGCCCTGCGTCCGCATCGCGCTGGTGCCCCAGACCGTGATGCCGACCGAGCGGGGGTAGGCGCCGGTGTCGGCGAGGTGGCGCGCGAGCAGGGACTCGGCGAGGGCGCGGCCGACGTCGTGGGCGTTGCGCGACGGGATCGCCTTCGGGTCCACGGAGTAGAAGTTGCGGCCGGTCGGCAGCACGCTGACCAGGCCGCGGGTCGGCGAGCCCGAGGGCCCGGCCGGGATGTAGCGGCCGTCGAGCGCGCGCAGGACGTTGCCGATCTCGTCGGTGGTGCGGCGCAGCCGCGGGACGACTTCGCGGGCGGCGAAACGCAGCACCGCGGCGACGTCCGGCGTGATGGAGGCGGCAATGTCCGCCCAGGGGCCGTCGCCCTCAGGCTCGCCGCCATCATGCCCGGTGCCGTCATGCGCACCGCGTTCGCGCCCAACGCCGTCATGGCCAGTGCCGCCACGCTCGCCGTGCTCGGGCTCGTTTTCTTCGCGCCCGCCGCTTCGGTGCCCATCGCGCTCTTGCCCACCGCGTTCGCGCTGACCGTGCTCGGGCCCACTTCCTGCAGGCCTGTTAATAGTGGCGAGCAGCGCGTCGACGTCCCATTCCGCCGCCGCCAACGCCTCGATCAGCGCCCTGGCCTCACCCTCCAGCTGGTCCACGTGCGCCGGGTCGGTCTCAGCGTCCTGCGGCAGGCCGCGCGCCTCGGCGAGGGCGCGCCGCAGTCCGGGCAGCGCTCCCCCACGGCCCTCGAACCCCGCCGCGCCGCCGAAGATCTGGCGGGCGCGGACGATCGCGAGCACGTCGTTGACCAGCTCCTCGCCCTCCGGGGCGCGGCCGAGGATGTGCAGGCCGTCGCGGATCTGCACGTCCTTGATCTCGCACAGGTAGCCGTCGATGTGCAGTACGAAGTCGTCGAAGTCGTCCTCGCCCGGCATCGAGTCCTGATGCAGGTCGTGGTGCAGCTGCGCCGCCGTGACCAGTTCCCAGATCTGCGCGCGCACGACCGGAGCCTTTGCCGGGTCGAGGGCCTGGACCGTGGCGTACTCGTCGAGGAGCTGTTCGAGCCGCGCGAGGTCGCCGTACGCGTCGGCGCGGGCCATCGGCGGGATCAGATGGTCCACGACGGTGGCGTGCGCTCGCCGCTTGGCCTGCGTGCCCTCCCCGGGGTCGTTCACGATGAACGGGTACACCAGCGGCAGGTCGCCAAGCACGGCGTCGGGGGCGCAGGACTCTGACAAGCCGAGGCCCTTGCCGGGCAGCCATTCCAGCGTGCCGTGCTTGCCCAGGTGCACGAGCGCGTCGGCGCCGAATCCGCCCTCTGATACGGGCGCGGCGAGCCAGCGGTAGGCGGCCAGATAGTGGTGGCTGGGCGGCAGGTCCGGGTCATGGTAGATCGCGATCGGGTTCTCGCCGAAGCCGCGCGGCGGCTGGATCAGCAGGACGAGGTTGTCGAACGTGAGGCTGGCGAGCACGATCTGCGGCGCGTCCGGATCGGAGTCGTCGACGTACAGCGAACCGGGCGGCTCGCCCCAGTGCTCGCGGATCGCCTCGCGCAGGTCGGTGGGCAGGCCGGTGAACCAGCGTTCGTAGTCAGCCAGCGGCACGCGCGCGGTCGCGGCGGCCAGCTGCTCGGCTGTGAGCCATTCCACATCGTGCCCGCCGGCGGCGATCAGCGAGTGGATGAGGGTGTCGCCGTCCTCGGGGAAGTCCCCGACCGCGTATCCGGCCTCGCGCATGGCCGCGAACAGGCGCACGGCGGACGCCGGAGTGTCCAGGCCCACAGCGTTGCCGATGCGCGCGTGCTTGGTCGGATAGGAGGAAAGCAGAACGCCGATTCGCTTCTCGCTGTTGGCTTTGCGTGACAGCGCGGCGTGCCGGGCGGCGATGCCGGCGACGCGGGCAGCACGCTCAGGGTCCGCGACGTAGACCGCGATGCCGTCCGCGTCGCCCCCCTCCTTCAGCACGGTCTTGAACGAGAACGGGACGGTGATCAGGCGGCCGTCGAACTCGGGGATGGCGACCTGCATGGCGGCGTCCATCGGCGAGAGCGCGGCGTTCGAGTCCTGCCATGCCTCACGGGTCGAGGTAAGGCAGAGTCCTTGGATGACCGGCACGTCGAGCCGCGCGAGGGCGCCGACGTCCCACGCGTCCTCGTCACCGCCCGCCGAGGCGTCGGCCGCGACCGCGCCACCGGCCGCGAGCACCGTCACGATGAGCGCGTCGCAGCCGCGCAGCAGATCGGTCAGGCCCGTGTCGTCCTGGTCGCCGAGCGAGCGAAGCGACGCGCAGAAGACGGGGCGCGCGTTGGCGCCCGCGGCCTCGAGGGCGTCGCAGAGCGTGTCGACGAACCCGGTGTTGCCGGACAGTTCGTGCGCGCGGTAGTAGATCACGCCGACGGTCGGCCGATCGGGATCCACGGCGCGTGGGCGGTCGCCGGCGTCGGTGTGAATGCCGAAAAGCGGCGTCGGCTGCGGGGGCTCGAATTCGCCGCCCGGCTCGTCGCGCAGGACTGCGGCGTCAAGGTATTCCGAAAGCCGGGCCAGGTTTTCCGGTCCTCCGGCCAGGAGGTATCCCGACGCCGCAGTCGCCACCGAAAGCGGCACCGAGGAGAGCGCCATGAGGTCGGCGTCGGGGGTGGCTTCGCCGCCGAGCGCGATGGCCGGGATGCCCGCCCGCGCGAGAGCGGCGAGCCCGTCCTCCCAGACGCGGGCTCCGCCGAGCAGCCGCACGATCGCGATGCGCACCCCGTCGAGCAGGGCCGGAAGTTCGGCCGTGGCGACTCGCGCCGGGTTGGCCACGCGGTAATCGGCACGGGGCTGCGCGGCTGGCTGCGCCGCGCTCGCGGCGCGGGCGGCGAGCAGATCGGTGTCGGCGGTGGAGACCAGCAGGATCGTCGGGGGGCGTTCCACGGACACTGTGCGGGCGCTGCCTTTCGCGTCGATGCGTCGAGTGCCGCTCGGATCAGGGGCCTGATGCGCTCGGCGATGGACCCCGGGCCGTCGCGGCGCCGATCCGGTGCCGTGGACCGGGTCACCGGGCCGCCGCGCGGCGGAGCGCCAGCCTATCGCCCCGGTGTCGTTATCCGATCGTCACCTTTCGGTCGCCACCTGGTCACCAGCCAATACGGTCAAAGCATGATCGTTGGTGTTAGGTTCGCACTGTGGCTATCCACCACGCCGCAGAACTCGGCTATCAGCGCGCCGCCGCGGACTATGAGCGCGTCCGCCCTTCGTATCCGACGCGGTCCCTGGCCGTGCTCGCCGACGCTCTCGACCTGCGCGCCGGCCGGTGCGTCGCCGAGGTGGGCGCGGGCACCGGGAAGTTCACCCGGCTGCTGGCGCTGACCGGGGCGCGGGTGGTCGCGCTGGAGCCGGTGGCGGCGATGCGGGACCGGTTGGCCGAGCTGCTGCCCCAGGTCGAGGTGGTGGACGGGCTGGCTGAGGCGACCGGCCTTCCGGACGGCTCGATGGACGCCGTGGTGGCGGCGCAGGCCTGGCACTGGTTCGATCCGAAGGCGGCGCTGGCCGAGGTGGAGCGGATCACGCACCGGCACGGGCGGCTCGGGCTGGTGTGGAACACGCTGGACGAGACAGTGCCGTGGGTGGCCGAGTACTCGAAGATCTACCGGCAGTGGCGCACCGAGGCGGTTCCGGGACACCGGGACGGCCGGTGGCGCCGGTTCTTCGACGACCTGCCGGGCTGGTCGCCGCTGGCCGCGCAGCATGTGCCGAATCCCTATGTGACGGACCGTGAGGGCGTGCTCGGGCAGGCGCTCACCTCCAGCGTCATCAGCACCCTGGACGCACACAGCCGCGCGCAGGTGCGCCACGAGCTGGAGGCGGTGCTCGACCGGCACGAGGAAAGCCGCGGCGACCGGATCGAGATCCCGTACGTGACGGACGTGTACTGGACCGCGCGGATCTAGGTCGCCGACGGGTCTGCGCGCTGCGAGACCTACGTCACATTTCTCGCTGTCACGTTCCGCCGAGTCGTTCCGTCAAGGGTGTGTAACCAACGGGAACGGCTAAGGAGCTCCTCATGGAAGCCCGTCTGAACACCCAGAACAACCCGCTGCTCGGCAAGGTCATCAAGTACCTGAACTCGGTCGGGAAGGTGCTCTCGGACTCGTCGCTGCCGATGGCCACGCAGGAACTGGTGAAGCTGCGGGCCAGCCAGATCAACGGCTGCGGGTTCTGCACCGACATGCACTACAAGGACGCGATCGCGGCCGGCGAGGACCCGCTGCGGCTGAACATGGTGGCGGCCTGGCGCGAGGCGAAGGTCTTCACCGAGGCCGAGCGGGCCGCGCTGGAGCTGGCCGAGCAGGGCACCCGCATCGCGGACGCGGCCGGCGGCGTGCCGGACGAGGTGTGGGCGAACGCGGCCAAGCACTACGACGAGGAGCAGCTCTCGGCTCTGGTCGCGGTGATCGCCCTGATCAACACCTACAACCGGATGAACGTCATCGTTCAGCAGCCGGCCGGCGACTACCAGCCCGGGATGTTCGGCTAAGTCGCACGGCTCGAGCCGCAGGGCCCGGCTCGATCCCGGCTGCGGGGCTGTCGGCGTGCGAGGGCGCCGGCAGCCCCGCGCCGCGTCAGGCGAGCAGCTTGACGAGCGCGACGATCCCGACGCAGACGATCACGACGCGCAGCGCCGTCGGCGGGAGCTTGCGGCCGATGCGCGCGCCGAGCTGCCCGCCGAGGATGGAGCCCGCGGCGATCAGCCCTGCGGCGCCCCAGGCGATGTGCGTGGAGGCGATGAAGATGACCGCCGCGACCCCGTTGACCAGCGCGGCCAGCACGTTTTTCGCGGCGTTGAGGCGCTGGAGGGTGTCGGTGAACGCGATGCCGAGCAGGCCGATGAGGATCACGCCCTGCGCCGCGCCGAAGTAGCCGCCGTAGACGCCGGTGCCGAAGACCAGTGTCCAGAGCACCGGGCCGCCGGCGGCGTTCGCGCGCCCGGCCTCGCCCCGACCGCCTCGGGCGGCCTGGCGGCGGGCGACCCACCCGGCGAGCGCCGGCTGCGCGATCACGAGCGCGAGCGCGATCAGAATCAGCGCGGGGACGATCGCTTTGAAGGCCCCGGCCGGCAGGGTGAGCAGCAGGATCGCGCCCGTGACGCCGCCGAGCAGGGAGGCGCTGCCGAGCAGCAGCAGCCTGGCGCGCTGCCCTCGCAGTTCCCTGCGATAGCCGTGCACTCCGCTGATCACGCCGGGCACCAGGCCCACGGTGTTGGTGACGTTGGCCAGCACCGGCGAGTAGCCGAACGCGAGCAGGGTCGGGAAGGTGATCAGCGTGCCGGAGCCGACGACGGTGTTGATCGTCCCGGCCGCCAGCCCGGCGCCGAGCAGCGCGGCCGCCTCGCCAATCCCATGCGTCACGCGATCAGCGTACCGGGGTGCGTCTAGCGGTCGGCCGAGACGTGCCCCTTACCGCGTGTGTCCCTAGACACACGTCCCGGCTTACCGCGTCGTACGAAGTCGGTGGACGCTCGTCGCCTATTCGTCCTCGGCGCCGTAAAGCACGTCGGCCGGTGACAGACGGCGGGGCCGTGGCGTGTGCGCCGGACGGTCGGACGGCTCGCGGGCCGGGCCGCCGCTGCCTGCCGCTTGCGCCGCCGGAGCGGCCGAGGGGCGCGGACCGGTCGGGCGGGCCGGGTCGCCGCCCTCTCCCCCGCTGCCCCCGGCGTTGCCGGAGCCGGGGCCGGGTTCGCCGTTGGCCGGCATCTGGATCTTGCTGAACGCGCCGCCGATGCCCTCGACCGCCTTGCCCAGCTCGCTCGGCACGATCCAGACCTTGTTCGCCTCGCCCTCGGCGAGCTTCGGCAGCATCTGCAGGTACTGGTAGCTGAGCAGCTTGGAGTCGGCGTCGCCCTCGTGGATGGCCTCGAAGACCTTCTTGATCGCCTGGGCCTCGCCGCCGGCGCGCAGTTCCGCGGCCTTGGCCTCGCCCTCGGCCTTGAGGATCATCGACTGCCGGTCGCCCTCGGCGCGCAGGATCTCGGCCTGCTTGACACCCTCGGCCTGCAGCACGGTCGCGCGCCGTTCGCGTTCGGCGCGCACCTGCTTCTCCATGGCCTCGGTGATGTCGCGGTTGGGCTGGATGGTGCGCAGCTCGACGCGGTTGACCCGGATGCCCCAGGGCCCGGTGGCCTGGTCCAAGGCGTCGCGCAGCTCGGTGTTGACCTCGTCGCGGCTGGTGAGGGTGCGCTCCAGGTCCATGCCGCCGACGATGTTGCGCAGCGTCGTGGAGACCAGGTACTCGATGGCCTGCACGTAGTTCTGGATCTCGTAGGTGGCCCGGCGTGGGTCGGTGACCTGGTAGTAGACCACCCAGTCGATGTAGACCAGCAGGTTGTCCTCGGTGATGACCTCCTGCGGCGGGAAGGGCACGACCTGCTCGCGCATGTCCACGGTGGCCCGGATGGTGTCCGCCACCGGGACCAGGAAGCGCAGCCCGGGCTCCAGGGTCCGCCGGTAGCGGCCGAAGCGCTCGACGACCTGGGCGCTGGCCTGCGGGACGATCTGCACGGACCGGTAGAGGAAGTAGGTGACGGACAGCACCACGATCAGCACCACGAGAATCGCGGTGACCACGCTCATCCCTGCCTCCCCTGGATTTGGCGACGGCCCTCAGTCGTTTCGACCCCACTGCCGTGCCGCGATATGACGATGCGGTGAGCTGCAAAAGTTAAAGTACTGACGAGCCCACACGATACTGCGATTATGCCCAAAGTTTCAGCCCGTCAGCCCTAACGCGCCGGGCCGAAAAGATGACCGCTTGGGGCGCGGGCGTCGGCTGCGTCGCGCGCTGGGGGTACGGTGCGCCCCGGCAAGCCTGGATGAGTTCATATGACCAGCGCGGTCGCACCGTCGATCTCCAGGACGTGCACGACGGCTCCGGGCTCGAAGACGGCCTCGGGATCGTAGGCGCGGGCGGTCCAGATCTGGCCGCTGAGCCTGATCCGGCCGGCGTGCGCGTCGACGCGGCTGGTGACCAGGGCGTCGCTGCCGACCAGCGCGGCCACTCCGGTGCGCAGTCCCGGACGCGACTGATGGCGCATCACGGCCGGGCGCAAAAAGACGATGAGGCCGACGCTGACGCCCATGAAAACCGGGATCTGCCCGGCCAGCGGCAGGCCCAGCGCCGCCAGCACGGCGGCCACCGCAGCGGCCGCGGCCGCCATGACACAGGCGAGGGTCGCTGTCGCACTCTCGGCCAACAGCAGTAAGACGGCTGTGACCATCCACCACACCCAGCCCATGCCGACCATGGTACTGACGGCGATCGACTTTGCGCAGTCCGTAGCTGGTTTTTCAGCGCTTGCAGCGCCCTGAGACGGCCGCTTAGCTCAGTCTGCTGATTCGGCGGGCCGGGCCAAGCCGCTGCCCACGGCGCGGGCGGCGGTCACAGCCCGCGCGCGTAGTACCTGCCCCCGCTGCTCTCCACGGCCAGCGGGATGTTGAAGCAGGCGGAAAGGTTCTCGGCGGTGAGGGTCAGCGGCACCGGGCCGGCCGCCACGACGCCGCCCTGCCGCAGCATCAGCACGTGCGTGAAGCCGGGCGGGATCTCCTCGACGTGGTGGGTGACCAGGATCGTCACCGGGGAGTTCGGGTCGGCGGCGTGGTTGGCCAGGCGGCGCACCAGGTCCTCGCGGCCGGCCAGGTCGAGCCCGGCGGCCGGCTCGTCGAGCAGCAGCAGCTCGGGGTCGGTCATCAGGGCCCTGGCGATCAGGACCCGCTTGCGCTCGCCGGAGGACAGCGTGCCGTAGGTGCGGTCGGCGAAGCCCTCCATGCCCCACCACGCCAGCAGGTCGTCGGCGCGGCTGGTGTCGACCTCGTCGTATTTCTCGCGCCACCGGCCCAGCTGCCCGTAGCTTGCGGTCAGCACGGTGTCGCGGACCTTGGCGGTGCGCCCGAGGCGCTGGTCGACGGCGGCGGAGGTCAGGCCGATGCGGGGGCGCAGCTCGAAGACGTCGACTTTGCCGAGGGTGTCGCCGAGGATGGTGGCGGTGCCGCTGCTCGGGTGCAGGTTCCCGGCGGCGATCTGCAGCAGGGTGGTCTTGCCGGCCCCGTTCGGCCCGACCACTACCCAGCGTTCGCCCTCGGCGACCCGCCAGGTGATCCCGCTCAGCAGCTTCTTCCCGTCCCGCACCAGGGAGACGTCGACCAGGTCGAGCACGTCCGTCATGTGGCCAAACCTATAGGGTGCGGATGACGGGCCGGTAGCGTGGGGCCATGCAATCGGAGATCGTCGGGGCGCCGGACGGGCGCCCTCTGGGCCTCTCGGACGACGCGCCGACGCTGCTGGTCACGGTGTTCGGGGCGGACCGGCCCGGGGTGACCGCCGCGCTGTTCGAACAGATCACCGAGTTCGAGGCGCGCACCGGGTACGCCGCGCAGGTCGCGGACGTCGAGCAGATAGTGCTGCGCGGTCGGCTGGTCCTCGGTGTGCTGGTGACGGCCCCGCGGGACCAGACCGAGTTCCGGATCATGCTGCACCGGTGGGCGGCGGCGTGGAAGCTCGACGTGGAGATCACCGAGGGGCGCGGCGACAACCGCAGGCGCCGGGCCGGGCGCAGCCGGGTGACCGTGCTCGGGTCGCCGCTGACCGCCGGGGCGATGGGGATGGTGGCCGGGCGGATCGCCGAGGCGCAGGGCAACATCGACCGGATCGTGCGCCTGGCGAAGTACCCGGTCACCGCGATCGAGCTGGACGTGTCGGGCGTGGATCCGGCGCAGCTGCGCGGCGTTTTGACGACGGCTGCCGCCGGGGCCGGGGTGGACATCGCGGTGCAGCGCTCGGGGCTGGCGCGGCGGGCCAAGCACCTGGTGGTGATGGACGTCGACTCGACGCTGATCCAGGACGAGGTGATCGAGCTGCTGGCCCGGCACGCGGGCTGCCTGGAGCAGGTCGAGCGGGTGACCGCGGCCGCGATGCGCGGCGAGCTGGACTTCACCGCGTCCCTGCGCGCTCGGGTGGCGCTGCTGGAAGGCCTGCCCGAGACAGTGTTCGATAAGGTGCGCGCGGAGGTGCGCTACACGCCGGGCGCTAAGACATTGGTGCGTACGCTCAAGCGGCTCGGTTACCAGGTCGGGATTGTCTCCGGTGGCTTCACTCAGATCACCGACACGCTTGTCGGCCAGCTCGGGCTGGACTTCGCGGCGGCCAACACGCTGGAAGTCGCGGAGGGCCGGCTGACCGGCCGCGTGGTGGGTGACGTAGTCGACCGGCCGGGTAAGGCGGCGGCGCTGCGCCGGTTCGCCGCGACGGCCGGGGTGCCGCTGTCGGAGACCGTGGCGATCGGCGACGGGGCGAACGATCTGGACATGCTGGCGGCGGCCGGTCTCGGTGTCGCGTTCAATGCCAAACCGTTGGTGCGTGAGGCGGCAGACACGGCCGTGAACGTCCCCTTCCTCGACACGATCCTTTTCCTGCTGGGGATTCCGCGAGAGGAAGTCGAGGAGGCGGACGAGGCGTCAGGCGTCGCGGAGACCATGGGGGCCGAACCGGACGCCTGACGCGCGGTGCGCGTGCGTGCCGCTGCGCTACTGAGCGGTCGCTGGCGTCGTCGCGGGCTTCGGACGCAGGACTGAGGCGAGGCCCAGCGTGGCGAGCAGGCCGATGACGCAGTATGCGCCGAGGATGAACAGTGGTTCGGCGGTGTTCGCGCCGCCGAAGTAGGCGACCGAGCGGGTGGCGTCGGTGCCCGCTCCCGGCGGGAAGAACGCGCCGATCGCGCGCCAGAACGGCGGGATGAGCGCGCGGGCGTAGGCCCCGCCGGCCGACGGGTTGCCGAGGATCACGAACAGCAGCACGGCGACGCCGATGCCGAGTACGCCGAGGGCGACCTGCAAGGCCATGGTGACCGCGCCCGCGCCGAATACGACGAGCGCCCCGACGACGGCCAGGTGCCAGAAGCTGCCGGGCAGCGCGCCGAGTTCGTGCTGCACGAGCCAGGCGCCGACGCCGCCGGCCACGCAGGCGCTCAGGGCGAGGGCGATGAGGCGCACGACGGCCCGAGTGGGCGTCGCGGGGCGTGTTCCGGCGCTGACACCGAGGATCGAGGCGATCAGATAGCCGGTGACGGTCCAGCCGACGGCCATATAGAAGGAGGAAAGGCCGCCGTTGTCCGCGGCCGCCACTGGCACAACGTCGCGGACGGTGACGGTGCGCTGCTGTTGTGCTTCGGCGCTCTGGATGATCCTGGTCACCGCGTTGGAGATGGATGGGCTCGCGGCGGAGGCGACGTAGAGGGTGTCGGTGTTGCTGGTCGGGTCGATGATCAGCGCGCCGGTGCTGGTGCGGTCGGCGACGCGCGAGCGGGCGGTCTGCTCGTCGGCGATCAGTCGCGGGGTGAGCGGCTTGCCGGGCAGGCTGGCAATGCCGGCGACGGCTTGGCCCTGAACCGTGGCCGGCGCGACGACGTCGAACGGCAGGTTCTTGGCTGTCGGGTGATGCAGGGCACCGACATAGGAAAGGATGAAGCCGACGCCGAGGCACAGGGTCGCGATGACGAGGATGGCGGAACGCGGCCTGACGGCGTCTTTGATCTCGTACCAGACGCCGGCGGGACGTTGCGGGTCGGTGTTCGCTACAACAGTGTTCGCTGCAACAGTGTCCGCCGCGACCGCGGGGATCACGTCGGTGTCGGGTTCGGGGGCGGGTGTGGTGGCAGCGTGTGGAGCGCCGTCGGCTGCGGTACGGGCCTCGGTGGCGTTTTCGAGCTCGTCGCGTTCCGTCATGCTGCCATTGTGGGTGCGCCACGGCGCTATCGCTCGCCGGAGCCGACCCGAGCGGCGGCGGCGCTAGCCCGCGGTTTTCTGCGCACGCCCGGGTAATGCCTTCGACGGCGCGGTCGTGAGCTGCGAGGATGACGCCGTGTCAGCGCGTGCCGAAACCCCTTCCCCGGTCATGGATATGGTCGATCTCACGCCGGTCGAGCCGGGTGCGGGAGTGCCGCCGTGGCGTGATCCGCAGTGGCTGGCCGAGGCGGTGGCGTGGATCGACGCGCGGCTGGCGGCTGCGGGACTGCGGCGCTCCAGCGTGCCGGCGCTGCGGGGACGCATGTGGTCGGTGGTGGCCCGGGTGCCGGTCGGCGCGCAGGGAACCGTGTGGTTCAAGGCCAATCCGCCGGGCTCGGCCTTCGAGCCGGGACTCATCGCCGCGCTCGGGCAGTGGGCGCCGGGGATGGTGCCGCCGGTGCTCGCGGTCGATACCGAGCGTGCGTGGATGCTGGCCTTCGATGCCGGATCGCGCCTGCACGAGCTGCTCGATCGCGACCCGGATCCGGCGCATCTGATCCCGGTGCTCCAGCGGTACGCGCGCCTTCAACGGGACCTTTCGGCGCGTACCGACGAACTGCTCGCGCTCTGCGTGCCGGATCTGCGGCCGACGACGCTGCCCGGGCGGCTGGAGACGCTGCTTGCGGGCGAAGCGCTGCGGGCGGCGGTCGGCGAGGGCCGATTCGAGGCGTTGCGCGGCTTTCTGCCCGAGCTGCGCGAGCGTTGCGCGCAGCTTGAGGCGTTCGGCATCGCGGCTTCGCTCGACCACAACGACCTGCATCCGAACAATGTGTTCGGGTCCGGCGACAGGGGGCTGTTGTTCGATTGGGGCGATGCGTCGGTCGGCCATCCCTTCAGCACCCTGCTGGTGGTCTTGCGCGCGGCGAGGGCGCATTTCGGCGCGGCCGATCTCGGCCGCCTGCGGGCCGCCTACCTCGAGCCGTGGCTTGGGGACGGGTACCGCCTGGCCGAACTGGAGCGCGCGGCCGACCTTGCGATGCGGATCGCGCCGATCTCGCGGGCGACGACCTGGCGGCGGGTCTTCCCGTGCTTCGCCGGTGTCGGGGAGTCGAACGCCAGCGTGGCGCGCTGGCTCGTGCACCTGCTCGCGTCGGACCCGCTCGGCGACTTCGAGCTGGCCTGACCGGCGGCCGCTGACCGGCGACGCTGACCGG
>NZ_DASRBQ010000180.1:0-90079 GCF_035653575.1 Actinocrinis sp. | reverse complement strand
CGATAGCGCGCGGATTCCGCGGGCTTCGGCTGAGGCCAGCTCCGAAAGCTCCACCTCGATGCGAGCCAGCCACAGCAAGTTGTCCACCAGACGCGCGGCGTCGCCGTCTTCGTCGTTGACCCTAAGAGCTTCAAGCGCAGCAAGATGAGCGTCCGGCAGATCGGCCCGTCGATACTGCAATTCCGCGAACCGGACCCGCGTTTCGGCGACCTGGACGCTGTATTCCCCGTGCACCCTTCGACGCACCGCGATGCATGTGGTCATCAAGCTCGCCGCCTGATCGTATTGCCCGCAAGCTAAGAGGTAGATGCTTGCGCGATGGAGCAGCGTTCCCATGGTTGGTGCCACATCTTCGAATGGCCCCGGCGTGCCGCTTAGCCTCTGCTCGTGCTGGGCGGCAAAGATCACATGAGGTACAAGCCGACTGCACTCGGCCCATCGATCCCGACGTTTGACGTCGGTGGGGAACGCCGCCGCGAGCAGTCTTACCGCCGTCGCTAACCAGAAGCGCTCGCCTTCGGTTTGCATCTCGGTACGCACGACGAGCTGGACGAGTCGGTGCAGGGCGATTCCGCCGGTGTCGCCCTGGATCGTGATGAGCGAGTACCGCTCGAGCTCTGCGAGCGTGAGCTCGTACGCGATCCGCGTTTTCGCCAGCGCGGCTAGCGTCTCCGGATGCGCCGCGACGATCTCGCGCGGGATGTCGTCGGGCGCGAGCATGGCGAACAGACGCAGCAGGTTCTCGGCCCCGGGCTTGGCCTCGGCGATGCTCCGCACCGAGACCGACAGGCTGGCTGAGACGGCTGCCGGATGTGCGCGCGGGCCCGGAAGCGAGAGGACTTCGACCACGGCGTCCTGCAGTAGTTCCAGGTAAAAAGCCAGGTCATGATGGGTTTCCGTCACGAACGTGGCGGCAACGTCAAGCGCGAGCGGCAGGTAGTCAAGGCTTTCGGCGATCCGCGCGGCACTGTCCCGGTCGGTGCTGGCCGTACGCGCGAGAAGGAACGAGGTGGCCTCATCAGGCGCCATCTTCTCCACCCGGATCGCGCGATGTACGGAGGCTGCGAAACGCTGGCGCGAGGTGATCAGAATGTGACCGCGCAGCGACGCCGTCGGAACGAGCTGCGCGAACTCGTCATCGTCTTCGACGTTGTCAAAGACGAGCAGCCAATCGCTTTTCGCATGGAGCTTCTCCCAAAGTTCAGCGATCATCCTCTCAGGGTCCGGGTCGCGAGGTACGCCGAGCGATTCAGCGAGCCGAGTCAGCTGTGGGACGATCTGGGTCGCCAACTCGGCAGAGATCCATTTCACGATGCGATAGCGAGTCGCGTAGCGGTGAGCGTATTCGAGCGCGATGCTCGACTTCCCCACCCCCGCCATTCCCCAGAGCAAGCAACTGCTTAACCGGTCCGGGAACCGCATCGTGAGGTTGGCGTGCACTGCTTCGATGAGCTCCTCGCGGCCTTGAAAATCAGGGTTCCGGTCGAGCAGGTCCTCGATGTCGGGGCCGTTCGCGGGGCACCACACACCGGACTGCGACGGCAGCTGCATCGCGGTCGGCACAGGAATCGGCCGGTCACCCAAGAGCGCCGTCGCCAGCGCCTGATAAAGGGACATCTCGCTCAAGCCGACAGCGGAGAGCCAGTGGTGGCCAGCGAGCAAAGCCTCATCGGCCACCTGCTCAACGGAGAGAATCAGCAAACGGTCGTCGGGCGCGTCGGCGATCCACTGCGTCACCGCTTCGCGCCGGTCAGGCGGCAGTGCGGACAAGCTCGCCGAGAGAATGAACAGCACCCTCGTGTCGTCTGCCCCGAGGTCGGCATCCTTGGTCCCGTCCATCGGCAGTACCTGCATGGCGACACCGACCTCCGGGAGGGTCCCCAGTCCTTCCGCCGCCCAGCACGCCCACGAATGGTCCGCCTCCACATAGCCGACGACGATCCTTACCGACCGATGCGGGAGAGCTGGACCGAACTGCGACCTGCGCTCGCGGTCATAGACCACCGCGAGTAGCGCGACGTACGTCCCAGCGCCGGCGACGAGCGCGCTGAAGGCGGAGAGAATCAGTTGGGACGCCTTCGGCTGGTCTGAGAATTGTGCATATAAGCCAGCGAATGTGCCAAGCGTGCCTACAGCGGTAGCGGGAAGCAGCCACCATGGACTGGCCAAGCCACCGAAGATCGTTCGTCTGCGAAGACGAGGCGCGATAGTACTCGTGGTTGGCTCGCTGATTTCATCGACGCCTGGCGCTCTCGTCACCGAACCTCCAGCACATCCCGCGGCAGGCCCCTCGGTCAGTGATCGCCGAAGATGCCTTACACACTAGGGTTTGACAGAGATCTGTGACGTTGAATTCGAAAGATTGGCGTGAAGGGTTCAGTGGCCTGTTCCTTGCCGCAGCGCACGTGCAGTTTCCGGTCCTCGACGTGATCCCGCGGCTGTCATTGATGCTGACGGCGGTGTTGGGCCATCGACTAGATCAGCGCGGCGAGGAAGATCGCGCGCTGATCTGCGAGCCAGGCCTGCAATCGGTCCCAGGTGGTCCATCCGCCGTGGTCATGGAAGGCCCTGACGAATGATGCGTCGCCGGCTTCGAGCCGGGCGGCGATTTCTGCGCGCTCGACCACAGTCACCTCGCCGATGACACCGAGCAACTCGGATCGATCATCGGCCGACAGCCCGTAGCCGTCGGCGAGGACCCGAAGGCGGCGCACGGGATCGAGGCCGACATAGGACGGGAAAAGTGCGGCCGTCTCGGGGTCGAGCATCGGAACCCAGTAGCGGGCAGCCATCGCGACGTCCCACAGCGGACGCCCCGGTGCGACCATGTCGAAGTCGATCAGGGCGTACGCCTCGCCGTCGCGGAAGACGACGTTTTCCACGCAGGCGTCACTGTGACACAGCATCGTGCCGCCGCGCGGATCGCCCAGGTCCGTAGCCCAGGGGACGTCCGGCTCCAGTGGAATCGCCGACGACGCGTGGTGAAATCGCCGAAGGAGCGCGCCGACCGACGTCAGTGCCGCCTCGGTCATCGACCAGGCGGGATACGGCTGAAGCGCGACCTCGCCGGGCACGAAGGTGAGCTGCTCGCGTCCGTCGGCCAGGCCGACGGGCTTGGGCGCGCCGGTGAAGCCGTGATCCCGCAAGGCCTCCAGGAAACGATGAATGGCCGGCGCGTGCGTCTGCGCCGGCCGGTCCACGATTTCGCCGCGTTGGAAGACCGCACCCGCGTTCATGATTCCGCCGCTCAGTTCCCCGTCCACGGCCGCCAGCCTAGCGAGTGCGCGGTACCGCCTCGGCTGATGCTCCCATGAGGCGAGGCTCGGGCTATCGGTGGCGGATCCAGATGTTCGGTTCGGTGTACGTGCCGAGGTCTGCTTCGCGGTCGATGTGCAGCACACTGAGACCCTGCGGGATGATGTAGTCGCCGGTGGACGGCAGGGGGATGCCGGACCACTTCTCCCACTCGGCGACGGTGCCGGTCATGGTCTGCGAATTGGGTGCCGCAGCGAGGATGGTCGCGCCCATGCGCAGGTGGGTGCGCACCCACGGGTCCAGTGCCGAGCCGTCCGGGCGGGTCCACGTCATGAACGTCTCGATCGGGGTCAGCGGGTATCGCTGCTTGAGGGTGGGACGCACCGGAGCGATGACACGCTGCAGCCCGGTTTCGGTGGCCAGGTCGCGCAGGGTAGCGAGAAGCTGGCCGGCGAGGCCTTGACCGGTTCGTCGACCGGCGACGATGGCGCCGCAGATGACCAGGGTGTCCGGCTCGATTCCCTGTTCGCGGCCTTCGACCGCGCGAATGGTGGCCTGCGTGTAGCCGCTGGGGAGGTCCGCCACGGTGCCGTCCCAGCGCACTGGGACGCCCCAGCCGGTGGCAACCGGAGCTTGCTCGGCATCGACGAGCGTGAGGTTCCACTCGGGGAACCATTCGCGCACCCGGCCGATGTACTGCTTGGCCAACTTGTCCGCGGCGATGAACTCGGGAAAGCCGTCAGAGTACAGATCCGCCATCTGCTCGTCGGTCCACTCGCGTGCGTCGGTCCGTACGGCGGTCATGTTCGCCTGCGTCATACGCGCCTGCCTCGTTGCGCCGCGTGGGAGGTGGAGGTAGACGGGACTGTACTGCGCGGCTCAGGTGATCGGTACGGGGTGCACTGGGGTTACGGTGCAGCGGACGAGGCGTACCGTGCCGTCAGCGCTGAGCAACCAGAAGCCGAAGCCGGTCTCGAGGTCGCCTTCGAGTCCTGACTCGGGACGGCCACGCGCGTCGTCGTAGAGCTGTCGGGCTTTGTCGGCGGTGATGTAGTCGGAGGTAATTCCGGCGCGGCTGAGGAGGAAGGCGTCGGTCACGAGGGGCTCGGTGTAGGTTCTGCGGGCCAGGCGAGTTCGGCCCACCAGACGGCATGGTCCGGGTACCGGCTGTGGCCCCATTTGTCCGACGCGGACGTCACGATCGCCAATCCGAACCCGTACTCCTCGGCTTCGGCAGCGCGGTCACGGTTGAGGTCTTCGTGGTGCATGGTCGTCCAGGGGTGGATTGCAGGCGCGTGAGCGGTTTCCGGCTGGGCCTGGGCCTGAGCATGGGCCGGAGGTTGGGATTCAGGCTTCGGCGGAGGTGGGTAGCCGAACGGACCGCCGTCCTTGACCTCGATGCGAATGCGGCCGGGCGCGAGGTCGACGGAGAGTTCGAACTGGCCGCCCCGGGAGGTGGAGTGGCGGATCGCGTTAGTGGCCAGTTCGGACACGATCAGCTCGGCGTCCTCGGCGCGCGGATTGCCCGGCAGCAGCGCGCGGACGGCGAGGCGGGCCGCGGCGACCATGCACGAGAAGCCTGGCAGCGTGATCGAGATGCGCATGGTGGGTGCGGTCCCCCCGTGGGCCGTCGGCGGACTTGCTCTCTAGGGAGCTTCACCCTAGAGAGCTTGCGGCCTCCCTAAGGAGCCGGTCAAGCTATCCACGCCGACATTCCACTTCCCGGCGGGGTGAGACCGATCACCAAGCGCAAGTACGAGATCATCGCGGACGATCTGCGGGCGCGGATCATCGACGGCAGGCTGCCTCCGGGCGCGCGCTTCCCGACCCTTGCCGAGATTCAGGAGGATTACGGCGTCGCCGAGGGGACCGCGTTCCGAGCAGCGAAGATGCTGTTCGACGAGGGCCTCACCGACACTCGCCCGGGCGCGGCGACGCGGGTGCGCGGACGGCCGGAGGTGATCCGCCTCGTGCGCGCTTGGTACCTCGATCCGCCGTCGGGGTCGCCCTGGCACGCCGAGATGGCGGCGCAGGGGCGCGTTGGAGCGTTCGAGGCGCATTCGGAGACGGCGAGCGCGCCTCCGGCGATCGCCGAGCGCCTCGCGATCGCGACCGGCGACTCGGTGGTGCGGACGGCGTACAAGTACACGGCCGATGCCAAGCCGACCTTCACCGCGACCAGTTGGGAGCCGCTCGGGCTCACCGGAACCACCGCGGCGCAGACTCCCGAGGGCGGCCCGTTCGGCGGCTGGGGCATCATCCGCCGGCTGGCTGAGGTCGGCATCACGGTCACCCGCGCGGTGGAGGAGATCGTGCCGCGCACGCTGACTGGTCCGGAGGCGGAGACCCTGGGCCTGCGGGCCGGGATCGCAATCATTGTGATTGAGCGTACGCACTATGCGGGTGACAAGCCGGTGGAGACCGCTGACATGGTGATCCCGCCGCCATACCGTCCGCGTTATGAGATTCCGGTCGAGACGGTGGGCGAGGAAGAGATGGGCGTGGAGTGACCGGCGAACGGGTGCTGTCGGTGGTGACGCCGATCTTTGAGCCGCAGCCGGATTACTTGATGCAGGCCTATGAATCACTCGCCGGGCAGGAGATGCCGGCGGGGTGGGTGTGGGAGTGGGTGGTGCAGGAGGACGGCCGCACAGGTGAGGTGGTCCGGTTGCTCCCGCCGGATCCGCGGGTGCGGGTCGGGATGGGACGGCCGCACGGCGGGGTAGGTCAGACCCGGAATATGGCGCTGGCGCGGTCGCGCGGGGAGCTGGTGAAGGCGTTCGACGGCGATGACGTGATGGGGCCGGGCTGCCTGGCGCGGGATATCGACGTGTTGAGCCGTGAGCCGGAGGTGCAGTGGACGACGTCGCGGGCGCTTGACCTGCTGCCGGACGGTTCGACGGTCGCGTCGCAGCACGATCCGCAGCCGGGGCGTCTGGAGCCGGGCTTCGTGGCGGATTACTGGCGCACGCACGGGTATCGGCTGCCGGTTCACGGCGTGACGCTCTGCATGCGACGGCGGCTGCTCGTCGCGCTTGGCGGCTGGATGGGCGTGCCGGGTTCGGACGACACGGGGCTGTTGGTCGCGGCGAGCGTGGTGGCGCCGGGCTATTTCCATGGCGAAGTAGGGCTCTACTACCGCAAGTGGCCCGGACAGGTCACGGCGCAGCCGGCGCACACGGAGGCGGAGGAATGGAACGCGCGGATGGGGTTGATTGAGGAGAGGGAGGAGGCGTTGCGGGAGGTGTGGAGGTAAGGGGGAGGAAGGTGAGGGGGTGAGGGGGGCGAAGTCAGGAGACGCGGCTGGTGTGGCGGCCGAGGCCGGCGCGGGTGGCCAGCAGCACGTACGCGTCCCCGGCTTCGAGCCGGCGCGCGTGGTCCGGCCGCCATTGGTAGTCGTGGGCGTGTTTCGTGCGTATGGCGATGACGCGCACTTCGCCGGGGACCTCGATGTTGCGCAGGGTCCTACCCACAAGTCCTGACTCCTCGTCGGCTACGAACTCCGCGACGAGAACCACGTGGCGGTACACCGAGAGCGTGCCCAGTACCTCGCGGCCCATCAGCGCGGCGGCGAAGGCCGGGGCGGCCAGGTAGGACACGGATCGCGAGGCCGCGTTCGTGAAGGTGCGATAGACCTGGGTGGCGAAGTCGTCGTCGAAGAGGCGCAGCACGACGCGCACGTCCGGAGCCAGGGCTCTGGCTTCCAGCGCCGCCTCCAGGTTGGCCGCGTCGTCCCCGGTGAGGGCGAGCACGGCCCGGCAGCGGTGCACGCGGGCCTTGCGCAGCTGGTCTTCCAGCGGCGCCTCTCCGGTCAGGACCGGCAGTTCCATGCCGCGGACCGCCGCGATGCCGCGTGCGGTCGGGTCGCGTTCGATGCAGACCACCGGGATGCCGATCTGGTGAATCAGGGTCGCGACACGGACGCCGACGTTGCCGAGACCGAAGACCACGACGTGACCGCGTACGCCCGCGCTCGGCTGGCGGGCGATGCCGGCGCGGCCGCGCGCGATGACGTCCAGCATGATCGCGGTGATCGCCGGGATGAACATGATGCCGCAGAACGTGGTGACCACTTGCGCGACCCGCTGCCAGGAGCCGCCGGTCTGGCTCGGCTGCCCGAACACGTCCGGCTGGGCCGCGCCCGCCAGGTCGAGCAAGGTGTCGTAGACGGCCCACGCAAAGCGCTGATTCAAGTACCAGACCGTGAAGAACGAGGCGAGTACGGCGATGAACGCGCCGAGGAAGACCCGGCTGAGCTGCGTCGTGCCGATCAGGCGGCGCAGATCGACCAGGCGCCAGCGCAGCCGGGAGAACCAGGAGGGGGTGTGCGGGCGCACGCCGTCGAGGAAGCGGAGCACGGCTCGGGTGCCGGGGGCGAGCGGGGCACTGGTGGGATCAGCGGGGTCGGTGATCGGGGCCGGGGTGAGATCGGGGGACATGGCGGCCGGCGGGGCGGATCCGGCTATGGGGATCGGGGGTTCTCGGGTGACGCCGCTGATCCAGGTGGCGGCGGGGCCCGGGGCGTCGGGGAGCAGCCGCATCTGCGTGAGGTCCTGCTTGTCTATGCGGTCTGCGATGGTGCACAGGAAGTCCGCCGGCTCTCCGTCCGCGCCGATCTCGACGCTCACTGATTTGCCGCCGACCTGCACCGAGTTGGGCCGGCGCAGCGCCGCGTTGACGAATGCCGGGGCGGCGGTGGCCGAACGGGAGAGCGCCGCGCAGTTGTTCAGCAGCCGCTCGACGTGCTTGCCGAGGCGCTGGTTGTACATCCGCAGCACGACGCGGAGCTGCGGGTTGAGCGCTTGGGCGCGAAGCGCGGCGTGGATGTTGCTCTGGTCGTCGCCGTCCACGAGCGCGATGCCGCGCGCCGTGGCCACATCGGCGGACTTGAGCACCTCCTCGGTGATCGTGGGCACCGCGATGACCGAATCCCGGCCGAGCAGCTTCGTGATCTGCGGCGCGTGGTCCCGCTCCCGGTTCGGCACGATCGCGACGACGGAGACCTCGTACAGCTCGGTCAGTTCGGCGACGAGACGGTGCGCGAGTGTGTTGGCGCCGCAGACGATGTAGTCGGGTCCCCGCCCTCGATCCGCCATGATCCTTGATGGTAGAGGCAACAGACGGGCTGTGGGCAGGGTGAGCCGCCTGTGCTGATGGCCACAGGAAAAGGGCGCGGCGGGGCCGGCCCTGGGTCAGCCGGTCGCGGGAATCAGGTGACTGCTGAGCCACTGGAGGGCGGCGGGGACCTCGGCGTTCCAGGTGTTGAAATTGTGGCCGCCGGAGGCGCGAATCAGGGTTGAGACACGCATCGGCGGCTTGGCGTCGCGGACGAACTGCATCGTGGGCCCATAGTTCGTCTCGCCGGTGCGGCTCGTGGTCAGCAGCGCCGCGATCGGCGGCGAGGGCAGATGCTCGATCCGCCACAGCAGGTCGTTCTGCTGGCGGAACACCGGGTCGCCGCCGTACAGGTCGCCGGTCGTGCCGTCCTGCAGGGCGTCGAAGTATCCTGACAGGCTGGCCGCGGCCGAGAACCGGTCGGAGTTGAGCATCGCCAGCTTGAGCGCGCAGTAGCCGCCGGTGGAGTCGCCGACCAGGCCCCAGCCGGACGCGTCGCTGCTGACCCGGTAGGTGCGCTCCACAGCGGAGGTCACGTCCATCGCCCAGAACTCGCCCGCGCGCGGACCGCCGCCGGCCACGTCGGTGCACTCGGTGTCGCGGCCCGAGATGATCATCGGCGACATCATCACCAGGACCATCGGCTTGTCCTGCCCCGCGTTGATGCCGTCGACAAGGCGGGCCGGGTAGCGCAGCAAGGTGACGAGCTTGGTCACGTCGCCGGGGTAGCCGCTGGAGACGATGACCGCGGGGAACAGGGTTTTGCGATAGCCGGCCTGGAAGTACTGCGGCGGCAGGTAGATCAGCGCGTGCGCGGACAGGCCGGTGAGCTGGCCGCGGACCGTCACGTCGTCGAGCCTGCCGCCTTGGGTGGGGTCCGCGCCGCCGGGGATCGGCAGCGTGCTGTGGCTGTTGACGGTGATGCCCGAGCCGTTCTGCGCGGCGCCGAGCGGTGCGGGCGCGGAGGCGGCGTAATTGCCGGTGGCGACGCTGACCAGGTCGTGCCAGGACCCGTAGAAGCCGAAGTAGTTGTTCGCGGCGGCCAGGACCGTGGCGAGCAGCAGCACTTGGGCGACGGCGAGGGCACCGACGCGTCCGATCAGCGCGCGCGGGCCGCGGCCGGCCAGCCTGGGCCAGAACCGGACGACGGCGAAGAAGCCCGCGGCGGTCAGCACCGCGAGCAGGACCAGGAGGGGGAGACCCGTCAGGCTCATGACAGGGGCCTCATTGCCGGGTTCTTGGCCGTCATGACTGCGGCGCGCCGTTCTGCAGGGTCTGCGCGAGCCAGTCGAGCGTTTGGGACTCGGTGGTCGGGCCGGGCGTGGACATGACCTGGAGCGGGGGACGGACCGGGCCGAGTATGGCCTGCGGCGGCTCTCCGGTGGCCGCGAACAGCAGGCGGCTCGGCGGCGCGGGATAGTTGCGCAGCCACCACGCGGGGTCGGCCGGCGAGTCCGGCGCACCGAAACGCTGCCAGCGGCCGAACACCGCGGCGGCCGAGTACCGTCCGGCGTCTTCCAGGGCCAGCGCGACCGCGCAGTTGCCGCCGTCACCCGGGCCGCCGCCCATGACGCCCCACGCCGCCGGGCTCAGCCGCACGCGGTACGAGTCGGCGACTGCGGTACGCAGGTCCTGGCCCCAGAACTGCTCGGCTGACGCGGCGTCCGGCTCGTTAACGCACGGGATGTTGTGATGACGGTCGCCGCGCACGATGACCACTACGGCTTGCGGCGGCCGCTGCTTGCCGGACATGAGGTCCGAGGCAAGAGTTGCCACGCCGGGGTCTGAGGTGTCGTCGACGACGATCGCCGGGTAGTAGCGGCGGCCGTCGGCGGGTGCGTAGTACTCCGGCGGGAGGAAGACCTGGAGCCCTGCGATTACGCCGCTGCGCAGCCCGACCAGCGTGGTGCTGACCATCGTGGCTTTCGGCGGCGGGCTCGGCTTCGCAGAGGACTGGGAGGCCGGGGTCGCGGTGGTGCCGCCCTGGAGCTGTGACGCGTTGACGTTGGGCTGCACCACGCCGGAGTCCTTGAGCTGGTAGCGCTGCGAGCCGACGCCGAACAGGTCGCTCCACGAGGTATAGAAGCCAAACAGGTCGTTCGTCAGCGCGGCCACGGTGATCAGCAGCGCGATCTGGGTGGTGAGCAGCAGCCCGATCCGGCCGGCCACTGGGCGCGGCCCGCGACCGGCCAGCCTCGGCCATAGCCATATCGTCAGGCCGCAGGCCGCCAGTGCGAGCAGGCCCAGGGTCACGAGGAAGAGCTTGCTCGTGATGCCCATGGCGTCAGCCGTTGCTCCAGGCCTCGTAGGCCGCGGTCACCTCGTCAACGTCGCCGTCCATCCGGATCAGGCCGGCCTCCAGCCAGATCGCCCGGTCGCAGATGTCGCGCACCGAGTTGATCGAGTGGCTGACCACGAACACGGTGCCCGCGTTGCGGCGCAGTTCCCGGATCCGGTCCTCGCTGCGGCGCTGGAAGCCGGCGTCGCCGGTGGCCAGCGCCTCGTCGATGAGCAGCACGTCGTGCAGCTTGGTGGCGGCGATGGAGAAGCGCAGCCGCGCGGCCTGGCCCGCCGAGTAGGTCTTCATCGGACGCAGCGAGGTGTTCGGGGACTTCTCGTCGATCCCGGAGAAGTCGATGATCGACTGGTACTTCTCCTTGATCTCGGCCGGGTGCAGGCCCATCGCCAGGCAGCCGAGGACGACGTTACGCTCCCCGCTCAGGTCGTTCATCAGCGCCGCGTTCACGCCCAGCAGGCTCGGCTGGCCGTCGGTGTACACGCCGCCGACCTTCTCGGCCGGCAGCAGGCCCGCGATCGCGCGCAGCAGCGTGGACTTGCCGGAGCCGTTCGAGCCGATCAGGCCGATCGACTCGCCGCGGCGCGCGACGAAGGAGATCCCCTTGATGGCGTGCACATCGCGCAGCGCGTCGTGCTTGCGGCGGTGGATCATCCGGTTGAGCGCGCCGGTGGCGGCTCCCTTCGTGGCGCCGCTGCCGCCGTAGACCCGGTAGTGGACGTGCAGGTTGTCGACGACCACGGTCGGCGGGTTCTTGGCGGCCTCGGCGCGGCGCTTGGCCCGGCGCTCCAGGATCTCCTCGCGGGTCAGCTCCTCGCCGTCGACCACGATGAGGTCCGCCGCGGCCGTGGTGGCGGCCGGCACGCTCTCGCCGGTACCCGCCTTGCCGGCAACCGCCTTCTTGGCAACCGCCTTCTTGTCAGCCACGGCCGTAGGTCTCCTCACCCTGCCAGAAGTACAGGTACCCGCCGATGCCGACGACCAGCGCCCAGAACACCAGCCACAGCCAGGCGTGGGCCGGAACGTACATCGCGTTGGCGTAGTCGGTGGCGACCTTCGGGTCGGTGCTGGCCGGGACCCTGATCAGCTGGTCGCGGATGACCTGGATGAACATCAGCGGCGGGTTGTGGTCGAGGATCCAGGTGATCACCCCCGGCACGTTCGGGTGCTGGGCGACCATCTTCTTGATGCTGTAGAAGACGCCGGAGCCGTAGAGCCAGGTACGCAGGATGAAGGGCAGCAGCTGGCTGGTGTCGGTGAGGATCGCGCCGAAGCGGGCCACCAGCAGCGCCAGGCCGGTGTTGAAGACGAACTGGAGGCACAGCGCCGGGGCGATCAGCAGCCAGTGCCAGGTGAACGGCTCGCCCTTGGCCAGGGCCACCGCGGCCAGGATCACCATCGCGATCAGCAGCTGCTGGAGCTGGATGATGGTGATCGCGATCGGGAGGCTGGCGCGGGGGAAGTACAGCGCGCGGATCAGGTTGAGGTTGTCGCTGATCGCCCGCGAGCCGTACAGCATCGCGGTCTGCATGAAGTTGAAGATGAAGACGCCGGTGACCAGGTAGACCAGGAAGTCCGGCACGCCGCGGTTGGTGCCCAGCAGCACGCCGAAGATCAGGTAGTAGACCCCGACGTTGAGGACCGGGGTGAGCACCTGCCACAGCTGGCCGAGCCGGGAGCCGGAGTAAAGCGCCTGGTTGCGCGCGGTCGCCCAGGTGATGATGAAGTGCCTGGCCACCCAGAGCCGGCGCGCGTACGCGACCGGGTTCGGCCGCTTGCCCGCCACCGAGAGGCCGTACTTGGCCGCCATGCCCGAGCCGCCGAGCTCCTGGAACTCGGGGTCGACCGGGGGCAGGCTGACGTCGCCGGGGTCGGCGCTCTTGCGCTCCGGCTCAGCCGCCACTGTCTGCGTACCGCTCACTTCGACTCTTCTCGCCCTCATCGCCTTACTAGTCTGACTGACCGGTCCCGCTGCCCGGTTGCCTCCGCGCGCCGTCAGATGATGGGCGGCCGACCGAGTCTGGTCATCCGCCAGACAGTACGCCATCGCATGGGATGCCGCGGACCGGCGCTGCTGCGCACGCCCTCGGCGAATCCCGCCAGCCACGGGCGCAGCGTCGACAGGTCACGGTTGCGGGCCACGGTCAGCGCGAACCAGACCGCCAGGTAGACCGGGACCAGCGGCCACGGCAGGTTGCGTTTGGCCAGCCAGACCCGGTTGCGCGCGACCATCCGGTGGTAGGTCGCGTGCCGGGTCGGGGAGGTCGCCGGGTGGTTCAGCGTCAGGTCCGCGCGGTACTCGATGGTCCAGCCCGCGTCCAGCGCGCGCCACGCCAGGTCGGTCTCCTCGTGGAAGAGGAAGAACTCGGCGGGCAGCAGGCCGACCTGCTCGAGCACGGCGGTGCGGGTCGCGTTGGCGCCGCCGAGGAACGTGGTGACCTGTGAGGAATGGTTCGGATCGCCTACCCGCACGCGCGGCACATGGCGCCGCTGCACGGTGCCGGTCTCGGGATCGGTGATGCGGAAGGAGATGATGCCGAGGCGCGGCTCGGCGGCGAAGGCGGCGCGGACCTTCTCGGCGACCTGGTCGCCGTCGAGGGAGCCGTCGTCGTCCAGGGTGAGGATGGCCTCGGGCCGCTGCTCCGGCGGCAGCTCGAGCAGCACGCGGTAGCCCTCGTTGCGTCCGGCCGGGATGCCGAGGTTCTCCGGCAGGTCCACGGTGCGTACCTCACCGAGGTCGGGCAGTTCCGAGGCCTTGACGCCGTTGCCGACGACCACGATGTCGATCGGGTCGCCCTGCTGCTTGCCGACCGTGCGGATCAGGTCGGCCAGCTCGGCCGGGCGGTTGCCCATGGTGAGGATGACGGCGGCGAGTTTCATCCCTTGAGCCTGCTCGACATGACGATGGAGACGAAGTGCAGGAAGACCATGGCCAGCGCGATACCGGCCAGGATCGCGACGGCGAGCCTGGTGTAGAACAGGCCACTGGCTCCGCCGCCGGTGGCCGTGTCGAGCAGGCCGGCGAGCAGGACCAGCAGCGAGGTTTCGATGACCACGATCAGCCGGTGCACCTTGAACGCGGAGGCGAGGAGGCGAGCCTTGGCCACCTTCGCGGAGCGGGGCACGGACGCGCTCTCGGCGACCGCGGCCAGGCCGGAGCGGGCGCGGGCCACGTCCACCAGGTCGGTCTCCGACTTCACGATCAGCACGCCGACCGCGGCGGTGAAGCCGAGCACCGTCCACGGTCCGGAGTGCAAGTGGTCGGCGCGAAAGCCGAGGCCGACCAGGAACGCCGCCTCGACGCCGTAGGCGCCGATCCGGTCGAGATAGACCCCGATGATCGAGGTCTGCTTGCGCCAGCGGGCCAGTTCGCCGTCGACGCAGTCGAGCAGCAGGTACACCTGGATCAGCAGCGCGCCGACGATCGCGCCGACGAGGCCCGGGATGAGCAGCGCGGCCCCCGCGGCCATCCCGGCGACGATCATCAGATAGGTGTAGCCGTTCGCTGAGATGGGCGAGTTGACGAGGAGTCGGGTGACGCGCAGTGAGATCCACCGCATGTAGAGCCGTCCGGCCCAGTGCTCGCCGCTGCGCCGCTGCATCTTCTCCGGCGGCTGGACGACGAGCCGCAGCTCATCGAGCGTAGGTGTCGACATAGTCCTTCACCGCGTCGCGCAGTTTCGCTTCGGTCAGGTCGAGGTGTTCCAGGATCGTGTAGCGTCCGGGCCTGGTCCGCGGCGCGTACGTTACCGCTTCGACGAATGAAGCGGCGTCAAGGCCCAGCTCGGCCGGAACGGCAGCCAATCCGTGGCGCCTTAACGCATCCACGAGCTGCCCTGTCCGTTCCGCATCCCCACGCAGGTGAGACGCGAAGGCCGCGCCGAGGCCAACCTGCTCTCCGTGCTGGCCGTACTTGCCCGGGAAGAGCAGCACGAGCGCGTGCGAGATCTCATGGCAGGCCCCTGAGCTGGGGCGGCTGTTCCCGGCGACGGACATCGCAAGGCCGGAGAGGACCAGCGCCTCGGCAAGCACGGCGAGGAAGGCAGGGTCCGCAATACCGCCGGGCTGGTGCAGCACCGCCTCCGCGGCGGTGCGGGCCATCGCCGCGGCGAGGCCGTCTACCGGTTCGCCGGTCTCGTCGTGGGACAGCTCCCAGTCGGCGAGCGCGGAGAGATTGGACAGCGCCTCACCGATCCCCGCGCGCACGAAGGCCGCCGGCGCGTCACGCACCAGGTCCAGGTCCACGACGATGCCGATCGGCCCCGGCACGCCGTACGAGCCGCGGCCGGCGTCGTTGTCGAGGGTGGAGACCGGCGAGCAGATGCCGTCGTGCGCGAGGTTGGTGGCGACCGCGACCATCGGCAGGCCGAGCCTGGCCGCCGCGTACTTGGTGACGTCGATCACGCGCCCGCCGCCGAGCCCGACGATCGTGTCGTAGGAGCCGAGCCCGTGCCCTCCCCCAGATCCGGCTGAGGCGCGGATGCGGTCGGCGACGTCCACGGCGTCGTCCAGGGCGCCGCCGCGGATCGGGAACCAGCCCGCGTCGGCGGGCAGGTATTCGCGCAGCCGCTCGCGCAGCTCGCTGCCCGAACCCTCGCTGATCACGATGGCCAGCCGGCCGGAGGTGGAAATGCGCTGGTCGGCGAGGATCGCGGGCAGCTCTCTGGCGGCTCCGGCGCCGATCCGCACGGCCGCGGGACCCGGGATGAGCCGAGTGAGGACGGCCACTAGGCGCGCCCGGCCACGCTCGAGTCGGGCACAGTGGAGTCGGGCACGGTGGAGTCGGGCACAGTCGGGTCAGGCGCCGCGGAATCGGCGCCGTGGCTCGCGACGATGCGGCGGGCCTTGGCCAGGTCGTCGTGGTTGTCGATCTCGACCCAGTCGACCTCGCCGATTGGCTGCACGTCGACCCGGAAGCCACGATCCACCAGCTCCTGATAGCCATCCTCGTAGTAGAGCTGCGGGTCGCGCTCGAACGTCGCCTTGAGCGCGTCGGCCAGCTCGGCTCCGGCCTCCGGCTCGATGAGCGTGACGCCGATGTACTCGCCGGTGGCCTCGGCGGGCTCCATGAGCTTGGTGATCCGCCGGACGCCGCCCTCGGGCGTCCAGACCACCTTCATCTCCTCGTCGGCCAGCTTCTTGACCGAGTCGAGGGCGAGGATGATCCGCTGTTCGCCGCCGCGCGCGCCAAGCAGCGTCCGCTCCACGGAGGCAGGGTGCACGGTGTCGCCGTTGGCTAGGATCACGCCCTCGCCGAGCAGGTCACGGGCGCACCAGAGCGAGTAAGCGTTGTTCCACTCCTCGGCCTTGTCGTTGTGCACGAGATGCAGCGTTACGCCGTAGGCGGCCTCCAGCGCCGCCTTCCGCTCGTGCACCGCCTCGGCGCGGTAACCGACCACCACGGCCGCATCAGTCAGGCCGACTTCGGCGAAGTTCGCGAGCGTCAAGTCCATGACGGTGCGATCGCCGCCCACGGGCACTAGCGCTTTGGGCAGTGTGTCCGTATATGGGCGCAGTCGACGACCCGCCCCGGCGGCGAGGATAAGCCCGATCATGGTTCCTGTTCCGCGTTGCTCGATGTAGCTAGTGACTAGTGCGTGAATGCATCATGGCGCATACGCCAACCGGCCCACGCGGAGGCCACCATATCTGCGATGTCGTACTGAGCGGACCACCCGAGTTCGGCCTTGATGCGATCCGCCGACGCGATCGACCGCGCGGCGTCGCCGGCGCGCCGGGGCGTGATCTCCGGTACCAGGTCGCTGCCGGTGTGCTCGAGGATGCGGTCTACCAGCTCACGGACCGAGACGCCTTCGCCGCGGCCGATGTTGAGCGTGAGCGCCGCGTGCTCGTCCCGCTCCAGCCGCCGGGCGGCGGCGACGTGCGCGCTGGCGATGTCGCCGACGTGGATGTAGTCGCGGATCGTGGTCCCGTCCGGGGTGTCGTAGTCGGCGCCGAAGATCCGCGGCGGCAGCCCCGCCTCGATGCGCTCGAAGACCATCGGGACGATGTTCAGTGCGGTCGGGTCGCCGAGCTCCGGTGAAGCGGCGCCGGCCACGTTGAAATAGCGCAGATTGGCGTACGCCAGGCCGTGCGCGGCGGCGACGTCACGGATCAGCCACTCGCCGACAAGCTTGGTCTCGCCGTAGGGAGACTGGGGCTCGCATGGCGTGTCCTCAGTGATCAGCGGTACGTCAGGCGAGCCGTACACCGCGGCCGAGGAGGAGAAGACCAGCCGCCGCACCCCGGCTTCGACCACGGCCGAGAGCAGAATGCGCAGGCCGCCGACGTTCTCCTCGTAGTACCAGAGCGGCTTCTCGACGGACTCGCCGACCTGCTTCTTCGCGGCGATGTGCACGACGCCGCCGATCTGGTGCTCGGCCAGCACGCGGTACAGAAGCGCGCGGTCCCGCACCGAACCGATCTCCAGCGGGACGCCGTCAGGCACTCGGCTCTTGTCGCCGGTGGACAGGTCATCGAGCACGACTACTCGTGCGCCGTCAGCGAGCAGAGCGCGCACCACGTGCGAACCGATGAATCCGGCGCCTCCGGTAACCAGCCACGTCATGCTGCCGACCCTATCCGAGAGCCTGCGACCGTTCGGCGATGATCGCGTAATACGTCTGTGACAGCCAGGCCGAACGCCTGGCGAAGGGTGGCTAGCGCCACGGCGCAACTAACGCAACACCAGAGTGATCATCCGCTCCCAGCGGTCCACGATCCGGTCGGGTGCGTAGGCGGAGACGCTTTCCAGCGCGGCCTTGCCCATCGTGGCGCGCTCCCCCGCGTCGTCCATGAGACGACCCAGGGCGTTGGCCAGGGCTTCGGTGTTGCCGGGCGGCGCGAGCAGGCCGTTCACGCCGTCGTGGACGAGTTCGCGGACCCCGGGAGCACAGTCGAAGGCGACGCAGGGCAGCGCGCAAGCCATCGCTTCGAGCAGCGACATCGGGAAGCCCTCTGCGCGTGAGCCGCTGGCGAAGATCGAGCCCTCGACGAGCGCGGCCGCGATGTCGCCGGTCTGCCCGGCGAAGTCGACGCTCGATTCCAGGCCGAGGGACCGGGCTTGCTCGCGCAATGCGTCGTGTTCGGGGCCCGAGCCGTAGATGCGCAGGGTCCAGCCGGGCCGGCTGAGGACCGCCTGGTGCCAGGCGTCGAGGAGCAGGTCGAAGCCCTTTTCCTGGGAGAGGCGCCCAGCTGCGACGACGACGCGGGCAGCCGGGTCCGCGCCACCGAGCGCCGGAATCGGCAGCGGGTTCGGGATGGCGGCGGCGTTGTTCATGCCCGCGCGGGTCCACTCGTGCGCGTCGGCGTCGGTGAGGGAGACGAAGCGCGCGGCGGTGCGGTACAGGCTGCGGACGCGTCGGCCGCGGCTCGATGCGTTAGCTGCGGCGTAGGACTCGTGGCTCATCGCGATGACCGGCAGGTTGGGCGGTGCGGCTTGGGCGACCCATTCCATCGCGTGCACCTGGGCACAGATGACGACCGTGTCTGCGGGGTCTGATGCGCCAGCGAAGAGGGCGCGAAGGCGGCCGGCGCCGGAGCGCTGAACGGCCTGCCAGCGCTTGTAGCGGACGTAGGCGAGCGGGTTGGCGATGCGGGAGAGCAAAGCGGGTTTCGGCTTGCCGCCGTACAGGTTCGGGTGGATGAGCGAGGTCTGATACGCGGGCTCGACGCGCTCACCGTCCGGGTCGGCACTGGCCAGTTCGTGCGGTTGCCGAACGGCGAAGATGCCCACGAGGTGCACTCGGTGCCCGCGCTCCGCGAGCAGCTCGCCGATCCGGTGCGCCCAGCGCTGCACTCCGCCGAGTTCGTGGATCGTGTTGCAGACGATGAAGACTTCCGTCATCGCGCACCGCCCTTGCCACCGAAGAACCGGGCGACGATCTGATCCGCGGCGGTGCCGGTCTCGTACTCGCCGAATTCGTGCGCGAACTGCTTACGGGCATCGGAGTGGGGATCGGGGGCGCTCCCGTCTAGGGCGGCGAACGCGTCGATTGCGGCGAACAGCTCGTCCTGGTTGGTGGTGAACGGTCCCGGTGCCCGCTGTGCGAGGTCGAAGTATGTGCCGCGGTCCTGCGCGTAGGTCGCCGCGTCGGGGGCGAAGAACAGCAGCGGCCGATCGAGCAGCGCGTAGTCGAACATCACCGAGGAATAGTCGGTGAGCAGGCCGTCTGAGGCCAGCATCAGTTCCGTGACATCGGGATAGGTCGACACGTCGCGGATCGCGTCCCCGGCTTCCTTCGGCACCTGCACGGTGTTGAGGTAGTGCGCACGGACCAGGAGCAGGACCCGGTCGCCGAAGCGGCGGGCGAAATCTTCCAGGTCGAATCCGGGCTCGAACGGTCCGCTGGAGTTGCGGAACGTCGGGGCGTACAGCAGAACCCTTCGATCGTCCGGAAGGTCGAGTTGCCGGCGCAGTCGGGCGCTGCGCTCATCTCGGTCGGTGGCGAGCAGCGCGTCGTTGCGGGGATAGCCGACGCGCAACGGCTCGGCGCGCAGCTCGAACGCCTGGACCAGGGTCCTGATGTCGTATTCGGAACGGACCAGGAAATAGTCGAACCGGCCGACGGCCTTGACCAGCTTCTTGCGATCGGCGACCAGCATCGCGCGCACGTGTGGCGTGTTCAGGCCCATCCGCTTGAGCGCGGTGCCGTGCCAGGTCTGGATGTACGTGGTGCCGCGGCGTTTGCTGATCCACTGCGGGAAGCCCTGGTTGTCGACCCAGAACTCGGCTCGGGCCAGAGCTCGTAGATAAGCCCACGAGTTCCGCTTGACCGGCGTGGCGTCCTTCGGGAATCCCGCGCTGCTCATGGCGTACGACCAGTAGACCTTGCCGCGGTATCCGGAGCGACGCAGCGCCTCGTAGATGTACTTGGGACTGTCGCTGTAGGAACCGCCCATGTGCGACTCGAAGACGACCGAGCCGCGGCGCAGCGGCAGGCGCGTCAGCGCACGTGTATACAGCTCGCGCTTGATGCGCGGGTCGTTGACGATCTGTGCGCGCTTGTAGAGGCGTTGCGCGATGCGCAGGACGCGTGCGCTGCGGGGGCTCGCGCCGGGCTGAGTGAAGGGAGCGGTGACGGCGCGCGCGATCGGATTGCGGGCGGTGAGGTTGAGCGTGAAGAGGCCGCGATGGTTGATGCCGGCGATCCATGTGTCGCCGACTGCGCGCGTGAGCAGGGGACGGGCCGGGAGGGTGAGGGGCGTGCCTTGTCCGCCGTCCGAGGCGTCGGGCAGCTTCAGCGCGGTCACCTTCGACTCGGTCGTGCCGAGCGCTCCTGCGGTCAGCCGCAGCCGGATTTCCCAGACCTGGTCGACGATCCCGACCGGCTTGACGGTCTTGGTTGGGTTGAGCTCGACAGACCAAAGGATGCGGCTGCCTTCGTGAGTGACATCCTTGGCCTTGACTCGGTACTTGCGAATCGCGCGGGCCACCGGCCGGAACTCGAACGACGCGGACAAGTCAGCGTCCTGCGGAATTCGGTTGAGCGGGTTGACCGTCTCGCCCTCAATGCGAATGCGGCCGCCGTCGAGCGCGCGCAGGCCGGTCAGGCGGGAGGCGAGGTTTGTCCGGTTGAACGGGACGCGCGACCATCCGAGCCCTGTCACGTCGAGCGCGGCGCGGCCGGCCTCGGTGTCGAGGTGCGCGTCGCACCAGTACACGCGGCCGTCCCGCTCGACGAGATCCGAGGTGATCCTGGTGCGCTCCAAGGCTTTCGCGCTCTCGCGGGTGCGGTCGAGCAGGTGCTCGCAGACCGTCACCAGGTTCGGCCAGTCGTCCTCGATCAGCAAGTAGGCACCGGCGACGGCGACCCGGTGCGGGCAGCGCTCGAAGGCCTCCGGTCGCAGAGTGCGTAGGTAGCTGCGGAACATCTCGGTGAACTCGGCGACGTACCCAGGCTCCTGATAGGGCAGGTCGCGCAGGTAAAGCACCAGGTCGTGCTCGATGAACTTGGCATCCTTCGCGATCTTCACCGCCACGTCGCCGCCCGCCGCGAGCCAGCCGGTGATCGCCTCGTCGATCATCCGGTGGATGGCGATCCGGTCGCGCACGTTGGAGATCTCGTCGCGCCGGTTTGAGATGGACTTCTGCGCGGCCCGGACGATGACGTTCCAGTGGTACACGGTCTCCGGGATCAGCACGATGCGACGGGCGGCGAGGTAGGCCTTCGCCGAGAACAGCAGGTCCTCGTAGTGGAAGCCGACCGGGAAGCGCAGCGCGTGCTCCGTCGAGCCGTGCCCATTCAAGCCGTGCCCATTTAAGAACGTGCGCCGGTAGCACTTGTTCGTGGACAGCGTGTCCCGCAGCAGGTCAGGCATCTGCGACACGCCGTCGAGGACCCGCCGCTCGGCGTACATCTCGGGCCACCACGGCACGGTCTCAGTCAGCCCGGAACGGTTATGGTGCACGCGCACGCACACGCCGGAGACCAGGTCCGCCTCGTGTTCCTCGGCCGCCTCCAGCATGTTCAGGCAGGCGTGCATGTCGAGAGTGTCGTCCGAGTCGAGGAACATCACATACGTGCCGAGCGCGGCCTCGATCCCGGCGTTACGCGGCGCGGAGCAGCCTCCGCTGTTCTGCGCGAGCCGCAGGTAGCGCACCCGCGGATGCTGGGCCGCGAGACGTTCGGCCACCTGCGGCGTCGAGTCGGTTGAGCAATCGTCGACGATGATGACTTCGAGGTTGCGCAGGGTCTGCCGGAGAACCGAGTCGACGGCCGTGGGCAGCCGGGCCGCGTCGTTGTACACGATGACGACCACGCTGAGGTCCGGGGCCACAGGGGCCACATCCGACGCGGAAGTCTCACTCGGCACGTCGCGTCCTCACTACTTGCTCGGTCTCGGCCCCCCGCGCCCGGTCGTCCGCCGGTCCCGGCGATCGCTGCACGATGGTAGCCGAACACGGTGAGGGACTACCGTTGCCGGGACTATGGTTGCCGCCGGGCCAACAAGTGTGAAGAGGAAGGCCGCCGAGTGCGCATTCCCACCATCGCGGTGCTGACCGGACCCCAGCCAGTGGACGGGGACGGGGTGTTGCGTACGGAGCTGTCCGCCCTTGGGGCGACCGTCGTGGACGCGGACGGCCCCGCGGCCGCCGCGCGGGCCGTGGCCAGCGCCTCCGCGGCCGGGCGGGTGGCGCTGGTGGACCGGCGGCTGATCGCGCACCGGCACGCGCTGCGGCTGGCGATCGAGGACCCGCGCTGGACGGCCGCGCACTCGGTCGGCGTGCTGACGGTGTCCGGTCAGGCGCGCGAACTGCTGGCGACCAGGCTGCGCACGCTGCCCGACCTCACCGCGCACCGAGTCGAGGGGGCGTCGCCGGCGGCGAAGCTGACGGCTCCGCGCCCGCTGGTCCCAGACGTGCTGGCCACCCAGTTGGCCGAGTCGCTGCCGATCCACGAGGTGGAGCTGCCGAACGGGCTGATCGCGACCCTGGTCGACGCGCCGCTGGCCGCCCGGAAGGACGCGTACGACCGGGTGGCGCACATCGACGGCGAAGCGATCCGGCTGCGCAAGGCGGTGAAGAGCGACGACGGGCTGTTCGCGACGCTGTTCGTGTCGTCGTACTCGCGGTTCCTCGCGCGTTGGTGCGCGGATCGGGGGCTAAGCCCGAACCTGATCACGACGCTGTCGCTGCTGATCGCGATCGTGGGGGCGATCACGGCGGCGACGGGCACGAGGGCCGGGTACGTCGCGGCGGCCGTGGCGTTGTACATCTCGTTCGTCCTGGACTGCACCGACGGCCAACTGGCCCGCTACGCGCTGAACTTCTCGCGCGTCGGCTCGTGGCTCGACGCGACGTTCGACCGCGCGAAGGAGTACGCGGTTTACGCGGGCCTGGCCTTCGGGTCAGCACACAACGGCGACAACGTGTGGTTGCTGGCAGCGCTCGCGATGGCGTTGCAGACGGTGCGGCATCACGTCGACTTCGCCTTCCATGAGGGGAACAGAGGGCGCGGTGCAGCGGGCGCGAAGGACGGCAACACGCAGCCGCTGCCGGTCACGCCGGACAAGACCATCGCCTATTGGGCCCGCAAGGTCATCGTGCTGCCGATCGGTGAACGCTGGGCACTGATCGCGCTGCTCACCGCGCTCACTAAGCCGCGCACGACGTTCACCGTGCTGCTCATCTGGGGCCTGATTGCCGCCGCGTACACGACGGCCGGGCGCGTGCAGCGTTCGCTCGCCCCCCAGCCCGCCGAGCGCAGCCGGGAAGCGACTGACGCGCTGTACTCGATGTCTGACATCCTTGCCCGGCCGCTGGCTGAAGTCCGCAGGCTCGGCTCGAAGCTGGGCTGGCTGGTTCCGCCGGTCTACCACGCGTTCGAATACGCCATCGCGATCGCGCTCGCCGCCGAGATCCACGGCGCGATGCCGCTCGCGTTCCTGTACCTCGCGGCGGTCATGTACCACCACTACGACATCGTCTACCGGATCCGTGCGGCGGCGAGTGTGCCCCGGTGGCTCACGATCGCGGGCGCGCTCGGCTTCGAGGGTCGCGTCGTGATTCTCGTGCTCGCGAGCTTCATCCCGACGAAGCCCGCGCACCACGGGCTCACGTACGCTTTCGTCGCGCTCGGGGCATATCTGTGGGCGCTCTTCCTCGCCGAGTCGGTGCACTTCTGGCTGCGGCCGACCGCGACCGCGCTGCTTCCCGCCGACCCGGCATGACAGCGCGTTCCGACTGCATCAACCACGTAACATTTTCGCGGAAGCGAGCACAGTACGAGTACTGTCTACCTGTTTAGTCGGGCTGGATCGTACCTAAGGGGTGGGCGGTGCACGGGCGCCGTGTCGCGACGGGGGTCGCGCTTCTCATATCAGTCGGATCACTTACGCCGCTGCCAGCCGCCCACGCGGCCACCGGCACGACGCTTTACGTGAACAACGCTGTCACAAGCTGTTCAGACAACACCGCGGACAGCTCGGTCACGCCGTATTGCACGATCCCGGCAGCCATGAACGCGGTGACCCCGGGCGAGACGATCATGCTCGCGGGCATATATCCGCCGTTCTCCGTGACCAAGTCAGGCACCGCGGGCCAGCCGATCACCATCGAGGGACCCACTTCCGCGGTGACCGGAAGTGCGCCGTTGATCGCCACGAACGGCAGCACGGCGAACGACATCACCATCACAGGCGCCTCCTTCGTGACCGTCGCCAACCTCCGACTAGCCAGCAACGGATCAACGGTCGCGATCTCGGGTTCCGACCACATCACACTCGACGGCCTGCAGAGCAGGCAGCCTTCGGCTTCGCAGGCTCCGCAGATCCAAGCCCTCGCCTCGTCGAACGTCACCCTCTCGAGAAGCCTGCTACGCGGCGGGAGCACAGCCGCGACGATCTCGATCACGGGAGGCAGCGCCGACACGATCACGACGAACGCGCTCGAGAACTTCGTCGGGGCCGTGGAGCGGCCGGGTATCGTGCTCAACGGCGTCACCTCGTCGGCCATTACCAGCAATGACGTGAGCCCATGGTGCGGGTACGGCATTTCGGTCTCGAATGGATCGACGTCCACGACCATCGAGAACAACGTCTTGGCCCAGCTGACCGGGCCGACCGCGATCGCGTGCCCCGCCGCGACTGATTCGAGCCCGAACATACCGCTGTCCGTCGACTCCAGTTCGACGCCAGGCAGCAAGGCCGACTACAACGACGTCAACGCGGCGTCGGACACGAAAATCGCCTATTCCTGGGGCGGCGGCACGTACGCCGACGCCGGCTCGTTCGCCGCGGCAACGTCTCAGGGTACGCATGATTCGAACTCGGTCACGTCGGTCTCGGGCATCATCCCGAGCGACTCGGTGACCATCGACTCGGCCGACTCCTCGGCGCCCGGAGAGCTCAGCACGGACGTCATGGGTCATCCCCGGGTCGACGACCCGCTGGTGGCCGACACCGGCTCCGGCACTCCCGCTTACCACGACCGCGGCGCGGTGGAGTACGTCGACCCCATCACCGCCACCTTCTCGTCTTCGGTGCCGCGCGCCCTCACCGGGGTTCCGGTCACCGTTTCGGCTTCGGTGACGGATCCGTGGTCCGTCGCGAACTACTGCCGTGTCGACTTCGGCGACGGCACCGTGACGGACCAGGTCCCGGTCACAAACGGCTCGTGCAGCGCGTCACACGCGTACACGGCCGCCGGCACCTTCTTCCCGGCCGTCACGGTCACCAACTCCTACGGCGGGCTGAAGACCGTCAACGGGACGATTGCGACCGCCGTTCCCAAGCCCTTCCTGCCAAAGCTCGCCGTGAGCCCGGTCGGCGGCCTGAGCGTGGAAGCGGACGCCAGCGCGTCGACGGCTGCCTGGCCGATCACCGACTACAAGTTCGACTTCGGTGACGGAAGCGTCGTCGACGGATATTCCGCGCTCGACACCGACCACCCGTACGCGAAGGCGGGCACGTACACGGTCACCGTGACCGAGACGGACCTGGACGGCGATACAGCCAGCACTTCCGCGCAGTTCACGACGGCCGCGTCCTACTACACACCAGTGAGCCCGGTGCGAATCCTCGACACACGCAAGGGAATCGGTGTTCCCGCCGTGGCGAAGGTGCCCGCGAACGGCACCCTGAGCCTGAACATCGCCGGCGTGGCCGGAGTGCCCCAGACCGGCCTGCGCGCAGTCGCGCTGAACGTGACCGTGGTCAATCCGACGCAAACCGGCTACATCACGGCTTACCCCGCCGACGCGGCGCAGCCGACCACCTCAAACCTCGACTTCACGCCGGGCAGGACCTTCGCGAATTCGGTCATCGTGAAGGTCGGCGCGAACGGGAGCGTCAACTTCAAGAACGGCAGTGGCGGCAGCGTCGACCTGGTGGCGGATCTCGCGGGGTACTACAGCGACGATTCGACCTACGGCTACACCTCGGTGTCACCGATCCGGCTGCTGGACACCCGGAAGAGCGCCTCGACCATCGCGGCGAACGGCGTCCATAAGCTCTACGTAGGCAACTACACCGGAGCCGCGGCCGTGGCCTTGAACGTGACCGTGACCAACCCCAAGCAGGGCGGATACCTCACCGCCTATCCCGACGGCGAGAACCGCCCGGTCGTCTCGAACCTCGACTTCATGGCGGGGCAGACGATCGCGAACCAGGTCATCGTGAAGGTCGGTGCGGACGGCTACGTGGACTTCGCGAACTCGAGCGCGGGATCCACGGACCTGATCGTGGACATCGACGGCTATTTCCGCTCTGGGGCCGGAAGCTTCTTCACTCCCATCACCCCGACACGTGCGTGGGACCTGGAGTCCGTCGGCGTAGGCACCACTGATGTCCCGATCGGGTACGACGCCGGCAGCTCGGATCTCTGGGGGCTGCGCGGCGGATCCATCGCGGCGAATCTGACGGTCGCCAATCCGTCAGACGGCGGCTATCTCTCGGCTTATCCCGACGACGAGGCCACCCCGCCGACGATCTCGGCCCTCGACTTCCCCGCGAATGAGACCGTCACGAACGCGGCGACCGTCACCTTGGGAAGTCAGAACTACGGCATCGACTTGCATCTGGCGGAGTCGGGCGTGGCGCGGCTGATCGTGGACGTGTTCGGGTACTACTCGACGACCTGATCGCCGGGCGCGCCGGGGTGGTGCCAGCACCACCTCGAAGACTGACTCTGCTACCCGTGAAGCTCTAAGCACGGTTCGGAAGACTCCTCGGTGTCCGCTTAAGAGAAACAAGGCATCGGGGAGTCTTCCGTTGGACACGAAGTACCTGCGGGCTTCTGCTCGCGCGGGGCACACGCGCATCGGCGCGCTGGTCGGGGTGGTCGGCGCGGTGGCGCTGGCGAGCGGGGCGCTGGCGCCGGGGGCGCAGGCGGCCGCGCCGGGCGCACCGGACACGGCGGCTCCGGCAACTCCGGTAATGGCCGGATCCGGCTTGCCACCGGTTCACACACCGCAGCTGCCGCCGCTTGATCCGGCGGCGTTGCAGGCGGCTATCGGTGGTCTGCCGAACGCCGAAATCACGGGCGCGCTGGCACTGGTGAACGACCTTCAGAGCGGTGACACGTGGCGGGGAGTGTCAGGGCTCGGGGACGTGGCAACCGGCAGCGCGCCGTCGCCTTCTGACCGGTTCCGGATCGGCAGCGTGACAAAGGTGTTCACCGCGACGGTGGCGCTACAACTGGTCGCCTCGCATCAGGTCTCGCTCACCGACAGCATCCAGCACTACCTGCCCGGGGAGCTGCCCGCTTCCTATCCGCCGATCACGGTCGCCGAGCTGCTGAACCACACCAGCGGGCTGCCCGGCGTGGACGTCGGCGACGACGAGGGCGACCCAGCGGGGTTTGTCGCGCATCGTTTCGAGCACCCGACGCCGCAGCAGATCGTCGGGGCGCTGGCCGGTGAGCCGATGGCCTTCGCTCCGGGGAGCGCGCAGCGGTACAACGGCGTGAACTACTTCCTGTTGGGCATGCTGATCGAGCGCGTCACCGGGCACAGCTACGCCGACGAGGTGAACGCCAGGATCATCAGGCCACTGAGGCTGCACGACACCTCGGTGCCGGCCGCGACCTCGTATCGGATCGCGGGCCCGCACCTGCACGGATACCTGGCGGTTCCGGCGGCGGACGGCAGCGGCGCGTCGACGCTCGTCGATGTCACGGAGCAGAGCCCTTATCCCTGGGCCGAGGGCGGCATGATCTCCTCGGCACGGGATCTGCGGACCCTGATGGTCTCGCTGTTCACCGGGCGACTGCTACCGGGCGCGGAGCTGGAGGACATGGTGACGGTGCCGGACGTGCCGTATATGGGTACTGATCACTGCACCGGGCAGGCCTGCTTCGGCATGGGATTGATGAGCGCGACGATCGGCGACGTCACCGTCTGGGGGAAGACCGGCTCGCGGCCCGGATACACCGACGGAGTCTTCGCGACGCGGGACTTGCAGCGCGTGCTGGTGTACGCGTTCAGCCCGACGAGCGAGTCGGTGAACACCACCCCGTTCATCCTCGGGATCGCGAAGGCGACTCTGTCCTGACCAGGGGCGGTGATCAGCGGTCCAGGTACGCGAGGACGGCGAGCACCCTGCGGTTGTCGTCGTCGGAGGGCGGCAGGTCCAGCTTGGTGAAGATGTTCGAGGTGTGCTTCGTCACCGCGCGCTCGGTGATGACGAGACGTTGCGCGATCGCCGCGTTGGAGCGGCCCTCGGCCATCAGGGCCAGAACTTCCACCTCGCGCGGGGAGAGCCGGCCCAGCGGTTCCCGGCTGCTGCCCCGCGCGAGCAGCTTGGCGATCACCTCCGGGTCCATCGCGGTCCCGCCGGCCGCCACCCGCTGTACCGCGTCGACGAACTGCGCCGCGTCGAAGACTCGGTCCTTGAGAAGATAGCCGACCGCGCCGGTGCCGTCCGCGAGCAGCTCGCGGGCGTAGAGCTGCTCGACGTACTGGGAGAGCACGAGCACGGGTAGCCCGGGCACCTGCCGGCGCGCGGCGAGGACGGCTTGCAGCCCCTCGTCAGTGAATGTCGGGGGCATACGCACATCGACCACCGCCACATCCGGGCGGTGGTCGATCAGCGCTTTGAGCAGACTTGGTCCGTCGTCTACGGCCGCGACGATCTCGAAGCCGTGGGCTTGCAGCAGCCGGGAAAGCCCTTCTCTCAGGAGGAAGAGGTCTTCGGCGAGGACAACGCGCACGGAATCTCCAGGGCCACTACGGTCGGCCCGCCGGGCGGGCTCGTCACGGTCAACAACCCGTCGAATGTACCGATCCGGCGCTCCACTCCGCGCAGTCCGGTGCCGCCGGCCGGGTCGGCGCCGCCGCGTCCGTCGTCGGTCACCGTCATCCGCAGCAGGCCGTTCGCGTAGGAGAGGTCGATCCACGCCCGGCTCGCGCCCGCGTGCTTGGCGACGTTGGTCAGCAACTCGCTGGCCGCGAAGTACGCCGCGGATTCCACCGGCGCCTGGGCGCGGCCGGGCAGGTCGGCGGTGACCTCGACGTTCAGCGCGCTGTCCAGGGCGAGGGCGCGAACCGCGTCGGCGAGCCCGCGGTCGGCCAGCACCGGCGGGTGGATGCCGCGTACCAGCCCCCGAAGTTCAGTCAGCGCCTTGACGGAGGCGTCGCGGGCCTCCATGAGCAGGGCGCGGGCCTCGTCGGGGTGCTTCTCCATCAGTGCCTCCGCCGCGCTCAGGTTCATGCCCATCGCCACCAGACGGGCCTGCGCGCCGTCATGCAGGTCGCGCTCGATGCGGCGCAGTTCGGCGGCCGAGGCGTCCACGGCGTCGGCCCGCGTCTCGGTCAGGTGCTGCACCCGCAGCGCCAGCTCGGCGGCCCGCGTCGGCTTGAGCAGCACCCTGGTCCACAGCGCGTGCACCCGCAGCAGGCCCGGCGCGACATAGAAGCCGAGGATCGCGATGAACGCGCCCATGCCGGCCGGCACCCAGCGCCACTTCTCGTTGCCCTGCTGGACGTGCACGAACGTGTACCAGTCGTTGTAGCCGTGCCGCACGAGGATCGGCCACAGCGAGGAGAGCACGACACCCTCGATGCCGTAGAGCAGCAACACGGCCGCGAACAGGCCGAGGGTGAAGCCGACGACCATGTCGAGGAAGCTCCACACCAGGTCCCGCCAGGTCGCCGGGTCCCGCAGGATCCACCGGCAGCGCTCCGCGATCCCCATCACCCCGCGCTGGAACTGCGGCCTCGGCCGGTAGGGGCGCTGGATCTGCACGCCCTGCCAGCGCCAGGCCAGATGGCGGGCCAGGTTGGCCACCTGTCGGCACAGCCACGTGGAGATGGGCAGCAGCAGCAGGCCGACGCCGAGGCCGATGAAGCCGAGGATGTCGAGCTGGAGCACGACGACGCCGATGTTCAGGCCGGCGATGAAGGTCAGCACGAGCCCCTGCCACGGGGCGAGCAGCGCGCGCTTGAACCGCGACTTGGGCGGTCTGCGCACCGCGACCTGGTCGGCCGGAGCGGTGATCGTCATCTTCGGTACCTCCTGTGAGTCCCCGTCGCCGAGACGGGACGCGACCCAGTCTGCGGCACCCGGAAGTGGTGCGCACGGGACCTACACAGCCGATCCGGGGGTGTACCTAACTACACCCTAATTGGGGGCTCAACCGCATGTCAGAGGCATGGTGCGGATTCCTAGGTTGGGTGTGGGGGCCGGTGAGTCGCACCGTCGCCCTCAGAGCCCACGAGGGAGATTCCCGTGCATACTCCGGTTCGACAAGAGGGAAGACGCAATCTCGCCGCCTCGCTAGGCGGCTGGAGCGCGCGGCACCGCAAGACCGCCGTCTTCGGCTGGCTGCTGTTCGTGGTGCTGGCCACCGTGATCGGCGGCGCCGCCGGGCAGCGGAACCTGACCGACGCGCAGCAGGGCACCGGCGATTCGGCGCGGGCGCTGCAGATTCTGCAGGACGCGCACATCTCGCAGCCGGCCGGCGAGATGGTGCTGGTGCACAGCGCGACGCAGACCACGAACGATCCGCAGTTCCGCGCCGCCGTGCAGGACGCGATCACGGCCGTGCAGGGCACGAAGCTGACGCAGAACCTGCGCGACCCGTACTCGGCCGGCTTGATCTCGGCAGACAAGCACAGTGCCCTGATCGAGTTCGACATGACCGGCGAGGCGACCTCCGCGGCCGACCGGGTGCAGCCGGTCATGGACGCCGTCGCCAAGGTCGGGTCGGCGCACCCCGGAATCGCGGTCAGCGAGTTCGGCGAGGCCTCGGCGAACCACTGGTTCAACAACACGCTCGGCAAGGACTTCAAGCACGCCGAGTGGACGGCGGTCCCGCTCGCGCTCGGCATCCTGCTGATCGCTTTCGGCGCGCTGCTGGCGGCGATCCTGCCGGTGCTGCTGGCGTTGACCGCGTTCATGGCCGCGATCGGGCTGCTCGCGGTGGCCAGCCACTTCAGTCCGGTGGACTCCTCGGCCAACTCGGTGATGCTACTGATGGGCCTGGCCGTGGGCGTCGACTACTGCCTGTTCTACCTGCGCCGGGAGCGCGAGGAGCGGGCCGTCGGCAAGGACAAGGAGACCGCGCTGCGGATCGCGGCGGCCACCTCGGGCCGCTCGGTGCTGGTCTCCGGGCTCACCGTGATGGTCGCGATGGCCGGGATGTTCCTATCCGGCATGCACATCTTCGAGGGCTTCGCCGTGGCGACGATCCTGGTGGTCGCGATCGCGATGCTCGGCTCGGTCACCGTGCTGCCCGCGCTGCTCTCGATGCTCGGCGACAAGGTCGAGTTCGGGCGGCTTCCGGGCGCCAAGCGGCGCAGGGCGCGGCGGGCGCAGAAGGCCGCGGCCGGCGGCGGACGGGTCTGGAACGCGACGCTGGGCAAGGTGGCCGCGCATCCGCGGGCGGCGCTGCTGGGCGCTACGGGCTTCCTGGTCCTGCTGGCCGGTCCGGCGTTCGGAATGCACACCGAGAAGCTGACGGTCGATCAGCAGGTGCCGCAGAACATCCCGATCGTGCAGACCTATCAGCAGATCGCCAGGACCTTCCCGGGCGGTCCGGCGCCGGCGGTCGTGGTGGTCAAGACCTCCGACATCAAGGGTTCCGCGACGCAGAACGCGATCAACCAGTTCGAGCAGGCCGCGCTGCGCACCGGCGAACTTGGCGACCCGAAGACCGGCAACCCGATCCGGGTGCTGCTCTACCCGTCGGCGAACGTCGCGCAGATCCAGGTTCCGTTGGAGGGGAACGGAACCGACGCGACCTCGCTGCACGCGCTGGACACGCTGCGCGGCCAGGTCGTGCCGCAGACGCTCGGCAAGCTGCCCGGGGCGCAGGTGGCGGTCGGCGGACAGCTGGCCTTCGGCGTGGACTTCAACGCGCAACTGCACCACTCGATCGTGCCGGTGTTCGCGTTCGTGCTCGCGATCACCTTCCTGCTGATGCTGGTCGCGTTCCGCTCGCCGGTGATCGCGATCACGGCGATTCTGCTCAACCTGCTCTCGGTGGGTGCGGCGTACGGCGTGATGACGGCGATCTTCCAGCACGGCTGGGGCGCGGGCCTGGTGCACTCGCAGGTGCCCGGCGCGATCGAGTCCTGGCTGCCGCTGTTCGTGTTCGTGGTGCTGTTCGGCCTGTCGATGGACTACCACGTGTTCGTGGTCTCCCGGATCAAGGAGGCGCGTGAGCACGGGATGAGCACCGAGCGCGCGGTGATGCACGGGCTGCGGTCCGCGGCCGGGGCGGTCACCAGCGCCGCCGTGATCATGGTGGCGGTGTTCGGGGTCTTCGGGACGCTCTCGATGCAGGACTTCAAGCAGCTCGGGGTCGGCCTCGCGGTGGCCGTGGCGCTGGACGCCACCGTCATCAGGGTGCTGCTGCTGCCGGCGGTGATGATCCTGCTCGGCGAGCGCAACTGGCCGCGCTCGCTGCGCCGGAGCGTTCCGGTGGCCGAGGCACCCTCCGCAGCCGGCACCCTCGTCCCGGCACAGGGCGAGTACGTCGCGCAGCACGCCCCGTTCGGTCGGCTAGGACGGTTCGGGCAGCCGGAGGCTGAGGACCGCCCCGCCGTCGGGATGGTTGGCGGCCGACACGGTGCCCCGGTGCGATTCGGCGACCTGGGCGACGATGGCCAGCCCTAGGCCGGAGCCGGGCCGGTCGCGCATCGAGGCGGCCCGGTAGAAGCGGTCGAAGACATGCGGCAGATCACCCTCGGGGATGCCCGGGCCGTGGTCCCGAACCGTGAGAGTGTGGCCGGCCAGGGTGACTTCCACCCGGCCGGCCCCGCCGCTGAATTTGGCGGCGTTGTCCAGCAGGTTGGCCATCGCGCGCTGGATCCGGTCGGGCACCGCGACGATCCGGGTGGGGGCGAGGTCGGCGGCGAACTCGACCTGCGGCCAGTGCAGCCGGGCCCGGTCCACGACGTGCTCGGCCAGCGCGTCCCAGCTCAGTTCCTCGAAGGCCGCGGCGGGTTCCTCCCCGCGGGCCAGCTCCACGGTGTCGGCCACCAGCCCGGTCAGGTCGTCGATCCCGGCCAGGACCGAGACGATCAGCCGTTCCCGGTCGTCCGGGTCGAGCAGTTCGATCTTGCGCAGCACCTCGACGTTGGTACGCAGCGAGGTGAGCGGGGTGCGCAGCTCGTGCGAGGCGTCGGCGACCAGCTGCCGCTGCCGGTCGGTGGAGTCCTGCACGGCGCTGAGCATCGCGTTGAAGCTGACCGCGAGCCGGCCGAGCTCGTCGCGGTCGGCCCGGTCGCCCGGATCGATCCGGTGCGCCAGGTCGCGGGTCGCGGCCACCCGCTCGGCGGCCTCGGTCAGCTGGCCGATCGGGCGCAGCGCGGTGCGGGTGACCCACCAGCCGAGGCCGCCGGCCAGCAGGATCCCGGCGAGGCCGGCGGCGAGCAGCTCAAGGCCGAGCGAGCTGAGCTGATCCTCGGCGGCGGACAGCGGCAGCGCGACCTCGATCGCGGTGCCCTTACTGAGGGGGGCGGTGACCATGCGCACGTCGGCGCCCTGCAGGTTGATCGTGCGGCGCTGCTCGGGCGCGGTCCCGGCGGCCACGGCGCGGTCGGCGGAAGTCACCGGCAGCAGCACCGACTGGTCGCTGGTCGGCAGCGGATTACCGGTGGCGCGCACGACCTGGACGTAGTCAACTGAGTCGCCGAATCGCTTGCGTGGGGTGGTCGCGATACTCGTGGCGGTGGCCAGGGTGGAGCCGGGCGGCAGCAGCTTGAAGGGCTGTATGCCCTTCGGGTGTGGCTTGGTATCGGAGGCGAGGAACTTCATCGCGTCGACCTGCTTGTCCAGCTGCCGGTCGACGCCGCCGTAGAGTTGCGCGCGCACGGCCAGGTAGGCGAAGGTCACGCCGCCGCCTATCCCGAGCGCGACGGCGAGGGTCGCGGCCAGGGTCATGCGGGTGCGCAGCTTGAGGCGGCGGAAGCGACGCGTCAGCGCCTTGGCACGCGCGAGCGTCGCCGCCATGCTCATGTCCGGCATTCCCTGATGGTGTATCCGACGCCGCGGACGGTGTGGATGACGCGCGGGGCGTCGCCGATCTCGGTCTTGCGCCGCAGGGTGGAGACGAAGACCTCGAGCGAGTTGGACCCGGGGCCGAAGTCGTAGCCCCAGATCCGGTCGATGATCAGCTCCCTGGTGACCACCCGGCCGGCGTTGCGCAGCAGCAGTTCGAGCAGTTCGAACTCGGTCTTGGTCAGGTCGGCGCGGCGCCCTGCGCGGATCACCTGACGGGCCGCCAGGTCCAGGGCCAGGTCGCCGCACTGGAGCATCGGCGGCGGGGGCGGGGTGTGCTGGGTGGCGCGCCGCAGCAGCGCGTTGACCCGGGCCACCAGCTCGACCAGGGCGAACGGCTTGACCAGGTAGTCGTCGGCGCCCGCGTTGAGGCCGAAGACCCGGTCGGCGATCGCGTCGCGGGCGGTGAGCATCAGGATCGGGGTGCGGTCCTCGGCGGCGCGCAGCGCGCGGGCCACGGCGAGACCGTCGATGCCGGGCATGGCGACATCGAGCACGAGCGCGTCCGGCGGGGTGTCGCGCACCGCTTCCAGCGCGGCGGCGCCGTCGGCGGCCAGCGTGACCGAGAAGCCTTCCAGCTTCAGCGCCCGGCCCAGGGCCTCGCGTACCTCGCTGTCGTCGTCGACGACGAGCAGCCGCGCTCCACCGTTGACCATGGCTCACCCCTAGCAGTCTGGACGGGCTCCGCGGCTCGACCGGCACCTCGACGAGTAGGTCGCGGGCCTGGACGAGCCGCCGCCGGCGCCACTGCCGCCGACAGCAGGCCCGTAACGCAAGAGTGGATGAATTTGCTGAAAGCTGCCTTAGAGGGACGGTGACAGATCGGCAACAAAGCCGGTTCGCGGCGACAAGCGCCGCGCAGTGGTCGGATGATCAGCCGGTCGGGGAGCTGCTCGGCCTTGCCCCGGGCGTCGGCAGCAGCGGCGAGCAGATCTTCAGCGCGGCCGCCACCTTCGGGTCGTCCGGGTTCAGGCCGCCGAGGTAGCGAGCCACCCGGCCGGCGCTCGAGGTCGCGGTCGGGAAGGCGGTCGGCCGGGTCGTCGGGATCGTGACGCCCTGCTGCGTCATGCAGTTGCGGAACGCGGCCAGCTGGGTGCCGCCGCGCCCGCCGCCGAAGCCGCCGAAGCCGTTGGTCGGCCGCACCGAGGCGCAGGCCTGCACCGCGGCCTGCATCTGCGGGCTCTGGCTCTGGCCGAAGAACCCGCCGCCACCGCCTCCGAAGCCGCCCGAGGGCCGCACGCCGGAGGGCCGGTCCGTGGGCCGGTTGCGGGAGGGGAAGGCGGTGGGGATGTTGGCGCCGTGCTGCCGCAGGCAGTCGAGATAGACCGCGTTGCCCGATGTGGACGCCGCCGTGGTCGGGGTCGAGGCGGCGGCCGGGGCGGTGCCGTTGCTGCCGCCGCACGCCGCCAGTACGCCGGCTACCGCCGCGGCCACGCCTATCGCGACCGAGGTCTGGATGACGTTCTTTCGCGCGCCGCCGCTGAGGACTCTGCTGCTCATGGTCACTGCCCGCCAGTGCTGTTGGTGCCCGAAGTGGATGAGGTGCCGGCCGCCGTGATCGAGGTGGCGGTCACGTCGCCGCTGTTGTCGTTGCTGCCCGCGATGACCACGGTCTGTCCTGGCTTGAGCTGCGCGAGCGTGCCGGACTTGGTCACGTTGATCACGGTCGATCCGCTGGTGGTGACGGTGTAGACGCTGCCGTCCGCGGCCGTGACATAAAGCTTGTTGCCGCTGACCACGGTCACGGTGCCGGTGATCGCGCCGCCGCCCGCTCCTCCGGCCCCGCCGCGACCGAAGAAGCCGCCTCCCCCGCCGGTGCCTGTGCCGGTTCCGGTCCTGCCGCCCGCGAAGGCCGCGAAGTTGCCGCGCCCGGTCGAGGAGGAGCTGCCGCCGAGGTGCTTTTGCACCAGCACGCCGCCCACGAAGCCGGCGCAGACCAGCGCGGCGGCCGCGAGCGCGACGGTGACCTTGGGCAGCTTCACCCGCGGCGGCCGCGCGGCGAGGGCGGTGCCGAGGTCGTCGGCGCGCGGCGGGATCGCCAGCAGGTCGGCGTCCGCTTCGTCGATCCCGGGACCGTCGAGTCCATCCCTGTCAAGATCCGTACCGTCTAGGTCGGACTCGGCCAGCTCCGCGTCCTCGTACTGGACGAGTTCGGCCGTGCGGATCATGTCTGGATCGGGTTCGCCGGCCGCCGCCGCGGCCCGCCTGGTTTCGAGCTCACTCATGACGTAGCGCCTCAATCGGATGGAGTTTGGCGGCCCGGTTCGCCGGCAGCGAGCCGAAGACCAGGCCGATCACGGCGGACACACCGAACGCGAGCAGGATCGAGGAGGGCACGAGCACCGGCTTGATCCCGTCCACGGTGAACCGGGAGCCGACCACGCCGGCCACCACGCCGAGCGCGCCGCCGACCACCGAGAGCAGCACCGCCTCGATCAGGAACTGGCCGAGGATCGCGCCGCGCGGCGCGCCCAGCGCCTTGCGGATGCCGATCTCGCGGGTCCGCTCGGTGACCGTGACCAGCATGATGTTGGTGACCCCGATCCCGCCGACCAGCAGCGAGATCGCGGCGACCGCGGCCAGCAGCACGGTGAAGGTCTGCGTCGTGCTCGCCGCGGTGGACAGCAGCGTGGCCTCGTTGGTGACCGTGAAGTCCTCGCCGGCCGCGGTCACGTGGTGCGACTCCAGCAGCAGGCTGGTCACCTCGGCCTGGGCGGCGTTCGCCGAGCCGGAGTCCTTGGCCTGCACGGCGATCTCGCTGAGCGAGCCGAAGCCGGTGAGGCTGTCCTGGACCGTGGTCAGCGGCGCGATCGCGACGTTGTCCGGGTCGTTGAAGGTGCTCGCGCCGCCCTTGGCCGCGAGCGTGCCGACCACGGTGTACGGCACGCCGCCGAGCTGGACGGTCTTGCCGATCGGGTCGATGGTGCCGAACAGGTTCGTCACCACGGTCTGCCCGATGACCACCACCTTGCGGTGCTGGTCGACGTCCTGCGCGGTGAAGGAGGAGCCTGACGCGATCGAGTCGTTGGAGATCGGCAGGTAGGCCGGGTAGGTGCCGATGATCTGGTTGATGGTGGTGGTGGCGCCCTCGAAGGTGGCGGTGGCCGAGGTGGAGGCCACCGGCGCCACCACCGACACGTCAGGGTCCTGATCGGAGGTGGCCAGCAGCTGCGCGTCGGCGACGGTCAGGTTCGAGGTCTTGCTCTGCGTGCCGGTGCGGGTGGCGGCGGCCCGGCCGAACCCGCCGGCCTGCCTGGTGACGGTCAGCAGGTTCGAGCCGAGGCTGGAGATGCGGGCCTGCACCGCCGCGCCGCTGCCCTGGCCGACGGCGATCAGCAGGATCACCGCGCCGACGCCGATGAGGATGCCGAGCGTGGTCAGGCCGGAGCGCAGCTTGTTGGCCTTCAGCCCGCGCAGGGCGAAACGGAACACCTCGCGTACCCGCATCAGGCACCTGACCAGGGGGCGTCGAGCGTGGCGGTGGTGGCAGGCGCGCTGGGCAGGGCGGGCTGCGGTCTGGGCGCGGCGTGCCGACCCGCGTCCGCCGTGGCCAGCCGTGGGGGCAGGCCGTCGGCCGGCGCGAGCCGGACGTCTTCGACGATCAGCCCGTCGACCAGGCGGATGAACCGCTTGGCGTGCGCCGCGATGTCCTCCTCGTGGGTAATCAGCACGATGGTGCGGCCAGAGGCGTTGAGCTGGTCGAACAGGCTCATCACCTCGTAGCTTGACCGGGTGTCCAGATTGCCGGTCGGCTCGTCGGCCAGCACCAGCGAGGGCGCGGTGACCAGGGCGCGCGCTACCGCGACGCGCTGCTGCTGGCCGCCGGAGAGCTGGTTCGGGTGGTGGTCGATCCGGTCGCCGAGCCCGACCAGGTGCAGCGCGGCCAGGGCCCGGCGCCGCCGCTCAGGACCGCGCACGCCGCCGTACACCAGCGGCAGCTCCACGTTCTCGAAGGCGGTGGTGCGCGCCAGCAGGTTGAAGGACTGGAACACGAAGCCGATCTTGCGGTTGCGCACCAGCGAGAGCTGCCGCTCGTCGAGGTCGGCGATGGCGATGCCGTCCAGCCGGTACTCCCCGGCGCTGGGCACGTCGAGGCAGCCGACGATGTTCATCAGCGTGGACTTGCCGGAGCCGGACGCGCCCATGACCGCCACGTAGTCGCCGTGCGGGACGTCGAGGTCGATGCCGCGCAGCGCGTGCACCGCCGCGTCGCCCTCGCCGTACACCTTTCGCAGGCCATTGATCCAGACCGCGCTGGGCCGGGGCGGGGCGTAGACCGTGGTCTGCGCGGCGTCGTTCAGAGGCGCGGTGTGAGTCATGTGCGCGGCGTCGTTTATATGCGCGGTGTCGGCGGTATGCGCCTCGGTCATCCCCGGCCTCCGGTGACGGCCGCGCCGCCGCCTGTGCCGAGCCCGCCGCCGAGTCCGGCGCCTCCGCCGAGGCCGCCGAAGCCGCGGCCGGAGGTGGTGCCGGTGGTCGTGGACAGGGTCAGCAGCACGTTCTCGCCCTGCGTCAGACCGCTGGTGATCTGGGTGTTGGTGGTGCCGACGATCCCGGTGGTGACCGGGGTGATGGTCTCCTTGCCGTCCGAGCCGACCACGGTGACCACCGAGCGGCCGCCGGCCGTGGTGATGGCCGAGTTCGGCACGTACAGCGTGTCGCTGGCCTCGCCGGTGACGATGGAGATCGACGCGGACTGGCCGGGGCGCACGCTGGCGGGTACGGCGTCGGTGAGGTTGAGGGTGACCGCGTACTCGACCACGTTGGAGACCACGGTCGAGGTCGGCGAGATGACCTGCACCTGTGCGGGGTACGACTTGCCGGTCGCATTGAGCGTGACGGTCGCGGACTGTCCGGGTTGCACCGAGGAGACGTCGGTCTCGGAGACGTCCGCGGTGACCTGAAGCTGGCTCAGGTCGGCCATCGTGATGAAGGCCCCGGAACTGGCGGACGACGAGGAAGAAGAGGAGGACGACGAAGAGCCGGACGAGCTGCTCGCGCCGGAGCCTGTGGAACCCGTGCCGCTACCGCTCGAACCGCTGGAGGAGCTGGAACCGGTCGGTGCGCCCGTGGTGGTCGACCCGGCGCTGACCGAGGAGCCCACGAGCCCTGCGATGCTGAGGATCGTCCCGTTGCTCGGCGCGGTGATCACGGTGCCCGCGACGGCGCTCTGCGCGCTGTTCACGGCCGCCTTCGCCTGAGTGACCGCCTCCTGGTCCTGCGCGATCGTGCCCGGATCCACGTAGGCGCTGTTCGCCTGTTGCGCCTTGAGCAGCGTCAGGGCGTTCTCGGCGTTGGTGATCTGCTGCGCGTCCTGCGTGCACGTAGGCGACGTAGACGAGGAGGTGCATTTCGCGGCCGAGTAAGCATTCTGTGCGTTCGTGACGGCCTGCTCGTCCTGGGCCAGCTGCGCGTTGTTCAGCGCTACCTGCGTGGAGCTCGGGCCGTTCTGCGCCTTGGCCAGATTGTCCTGGGCGACCGTCAGCTGCTGCTGAGCCTCGGTCAGCTGGAGGTTGGCCTGAGTGGGATCGATCTTGGCGAGCGTCTGGCCGGCGGTGACCGTCTGACCGACCTTCACGTCGATCTCGCTGACCTTGCCGGCGGCGCCGAAGGCGAGCGAGGAGGTCGCGGCGAGCGCGAGGTTGCCCGAGGCGGAGACGGAGGCGATGACCGTACCGCGCTGCACGGCCGAGGTACGCGTGGTGGCGGCCCCGGCGCTGGTGGCCGGGCCGACCGTCGCGTAGGCGACACCCGCGCCGGCCAGCACGAGCGCGGCGAGCGACCCGTTGAGCACGAGTCGGCGGCGGGAGGACTTGAGCGGCGTCATGGCCCGGAGTGTTGGGCGCTAATCTGAAGCGAAGGTGAAGCGCAGAGCTTTTGTACAGGATTCTCAGAATGCGCTCAGCGAACTGTTACTTTCCCATGACACTGTGCCCAACTGGCAGTGTTCCCAATGGTTGCCGGGAGGCCGCCGCGGCCTGAATGGTCAAGGTCATTGCCAGCGGCCGTATCGCGCGAGCCAGGTGATCGCCGCGGCGAGATAGCCGAAGAGCCCGAGAATCGCGATCCCGGCTACGGCCGCGCCGGTCGCCACATCGGTGCGGGTCGCGGCGGTCCAGGCGGCGCCGCGGGCCTGATCGCCGAGAAGGAACGGCGCGGCGATCAACCAGCCGCCGAGCAGTGCGATCAGGAAAAGCCCGGTGAGCGCGGTGACGGGGGCCTTGGGCCGGGGAGCGACCGGCGGAACCGACGGCAGGTCGGCACGGCCTGGCTCGATGCGGTCGCAGCGCTGGGCCGGAACGTTCGCGGACATCGTTCACGGCTCCTGTCGTCGGCCCTGATCGCCATGCTCCTGGCTGCGTAGGTCGGCGGCGAGCGCGGCGACCAGCGGCGTGAGCAAGTCGCGCAGCGCGCTGCTCGAGTTGGGGATGGCGGTGGCAGGGGGTTCGGTGGACTTGGTCTCGGACTCGGGCTCGGGATCCGGGTCGACATCAGGTTCAGCGGATTCAGGTTCGAAAGTCCGGGCTTGTACTGACTGCTCGTCGATTTCGAATTCGGTGACGTCATCCTGCGGGCGTAGCCGGGAAAACAATGCGACGGCGAAGAGAATCGCGGACAACAGCGCGACCGCGACGATCGCCGCGCCGGTTTCCAGATCAACCGCGGCCGCGCGGGGCAGCTTGGCGGCACCGCGTCGAATGTCGAGTGCATAGGGCGCAAGGAGTAACCAGCCGCCGCCTAACGCGCAAAGCACTGAGGTAACCAGTCCGAGGTACGGTGCGAGCACCGGCGCCGGAGCCGGAGCCGGAATCGCGAACCGCGCGGGATCGGCGGCGTGCGCCATCCAGGCCCCGGTCGGCGCGGTCTCCTCCTTGGCCGCTGCGGCTGCGCCGGTCGATTCGGTCCTGGTCGATTCTGTGTCGGTCGATGGTGTGCCGGTCGATGGTGTGCCGGTCGACCCTGCGCTATTCGATCCTGTGCCGGCCGATGCAGCGCTATTCGATGCAGTGCTGGTCGCGGTCATGCGTGCGCCTGCTCGACGAGATCCCACGTGGCCGCGCGGACCAGCGTGGAGAGGGCGAGCGGACGCAGCACCTCGACGGCGGCGCGGCGCGCTCGTTCGGTCAGTCCGGTCCAGCCGCGTCGTCCGCTCGCGTCCCCCATGCCCGCCGCGTCCGGTGGCGCGGTTTCCGGGACCAGGCGGGCTGCTGCGCAGGCCAGGAGCGGATAGGCGAGCGGATCGTGCTCGATGCCCTCGGCCATCGCGGCCAGCATGACGCCGACGAGGGCGAGTTCCTCATCGGGGCGCAACAGGGAGAATTCGGCGCCGAGCCAGGAGTTGAGGGCCTCGTCGAGCGTGCCCGCCAAGGTCGCGCGGCCTGCGCCGGTGCTGGCCATCGGCTCGACGATTTCCGGGACCGCCTCGCCCGAGAGGCGGTCCTTGAGCATGAACGCGGCGATCGAGCCCACCGCGATCGCGGGGACCAACGCGAAGAGCTCCGCGTAGTCGCGGTGCACGAAGGTATCGAAGCCCGTGGCGTCCACTGTGTGAATCTTGCCGACCAGCCCAAGCGGTGTCAGCAGTCTTCATTCCCGGGGGTGACAGGCCGTCACCCGCAAGTGTGCCCTGACCAGTGATCGGACGGCCCGGTCAGTGGTCAGGTCGGCGACGGTCAGAGGAGACCCGCCACCTCGTTGAGCAGACCCGCGACCGTCGACTTGGCCTTGCCGAAGCCGCTGGACAGGTTGCCGGACACGCCGGGCGCGACCTGGTTCAACGTGTTGTCTACCGAGGAGGTGCTCAACTGATCGAGCGGAAGCTGACCAGTGGGGAGCAGGCCGGTTACCGTGCCCAGGCTCCCGCTGCCGGTTCCGCTGCTGCCGGTGTTGCCGCTGCCGCCGCTGGAAGCCGGCGACGCGGTGCTGCTCGACTGAGTCGCGTTGCTCGCGGCGCCCTGCGGCGTTTGATGCCCCGGCATCTTGCCGACGGTCACACCGTGCGCCCAGGTCGGCTCCGGCGCCGCCTGCCTCGGTCGCACCGCCGTCGCCGAACCGGGCAGCAGGCCACCGGTCACAGTGCCGGTTCCGAGCGTCGGGACGGTGCCGAGCGAGAGCGTTCCGGTGCTCAGCCCGCCACTCGGAAGCGCGACCCCGTCCAGCGAACTGACGTCCGCCACCGGCACCGGCGCGCCGAGGCCGCTGGCCGCCAGGTCGACCGGATTGCCGCCCTGTGTTCCGTCCGCCAGGTTCGCCCCGGCCGGGTCGAGCGCAGCAGCGGTCAGGCCCACTCCAGTCAGGGTCGCGCCGACGGCCAGTGTGCCCAGCGCGATGGAACGCACCCGTGTCCGGGGTTTGGCATGGGTTCCCATCAAGAATTCCCTTCTGGCCGAACGCGCGCCGCGCGCCCGGCCGCACAGCCCTCATGGAAGGCGCGGAGCTTCCATTGCATGAGGAGCCACGAAAGGGCGTAGGTCGAATAACAGACAATTCACTCAATGGGGTGAGACATGCGCAGCGGTACAGTGCAGGTAGGAACCCCAGGAGGCAACGATGGCCACCGCAGCACCGCGACAAGACCCCACCGACGAGGGTTTGACCGTCACCGAGGCGAAGGACTGGGCCGCCGGAATCCCCGGCGCCGCCCACTCGCTACGGATCGCGCAGCAGCAGATGGGGGTCAAGCGCACCGCGCTGACGCTGCTGCGGGTCAATCAGGTCGACGGCTTCGACTGTCCCGGCTGCGCCTGGCCCGAGGGCCAGGACCGCGGGCACCTGGAGTTCTGCGAGAACGGCGCGAAGGCGGTCGCCGAGGAGGCGACGCTGCGCCGGGTCACCCGCGAGTTCTTCGCCGAGCACTCCTTGGCGGACCTGGCCGGCAAGTCCGACTACTGGCTCGGCCAGCAGGGCCGGCTGACCGAACCGATGTACAAGGCCCCGGACGCCGACCACTACCGGCCGGTCGGCTGGCCCGAGGCCTTCCGGATCACCGCCGACGCGCTGCGCGTCTGCGCGCCGGACGAGGCGGTGTTCTACACCTCCGGCCGCACCTCGAACGAGGCCGCCTTCCTCTACCAGCTGATGGTGCGTCGCTACGGCACCAACAACCTGCCCGACTGCTCGAACATGTGTCACGAGTCCAGCGGCTCCGCGCTGAGCGAGACGCTCGGCGTCGGCAAAGGCTCGGTCTCGCTCGACGACCTGTACAAGGCCGACCTGATCATCGTGGTCGGCCAGAACCCGGGCACCAACCATCCGAGGATGCTCACCGCCCTGGAGCGGGCCAAGCGCGCGGGCGCGCAGATCGTCGCGGTCAACCCGCTGCCCGAGGCCGGCCTGATCCGGTTCAAGAACCCGCAGACCGTCCGGGGCCTGGTCGGCAGCGGCACGGCGCTGGCGGACGCCTTCCTCCAGATCCGACTCGGCGGCGATCTGGCACTGTTCCGCGCGCTCGGCAGGCTGCTGCTGGAGGCCGAGGACCGCGCGCCAGGGCACGTCCTCGATCAGGCGTTCATCGAGCAGCACACGCACGGCTTCGACGCATATGCGAAGGACGTCCGCGAGACGTCCTGGGACGACGTGCTTGAGGCCACCGGTCTGCCGCGCGAGCAGATCGAGGCGCTGGCCAAGCGGGTACTCGCGGCGCGCAACATCATCGTGTGCTGGGCGATGGGCCTGACGCAGCACAAGCACGCGGTGCCGACCATCCGTGAGATCGTCAACTTCCTGCTGCTGCGCGGCAACGTGGGGCGGCCGGGGGCCGGGGTGTGCCCGGTGCGCGGACACTCCAACGTGCAGGGCGACCGCACGATGGGCATCTACGAGAAGCCCCCGGCCAAGTTCCTGGACGCGCTCGCGGCCGAGTTCGGCTTTGAGCCGCCGCGCGAGCACGGCTACGACACCGTGGACGCGATCCGGGCGATGCGCGACGGCAAGGTCAAGGTGTTCTTCGCGGTCGGCGGGAACTTCGTGAACGCGACCCCGGACACGGCGGTCACCGAGGCGGCGGTGCGCAACTGCGCGCTGACTGTGCAGGTCTCCACGAAGCTCAACCGTTCGCACGCGGTCACCGGCCGCGCCGCGCTGATCCTGCCCACCCTCGGCCGCACCGAGCGGGACGTGCAAGAGGGCGGCGAGCAGTTCGTGACGGTCGAGGACTCGATGTCGATGGTGCACGCCTCGCGCGGTCGGCTTGAGCCGGCGTCGCCGCAGCTGAAGAGCGAGGTCGCCATCGTCGCCGGGCTGGCCAGGGAGCTGTTCGGCGATCGGGTGACGGACGGGGCGGAATCGATCGAGTGGAGCTGGCTTGCCGCCGACTACGACCGGATCAGGGAGCGGGTGGAGCGCGTCGTGCCCGGCTTCGCGGACTTCAACAAGCGGGTGCGCGAACCCGGCGGCTTCCAGTTGCCGCACGGCCCGCGCGACTCGCGTACCTTCCCCACCGCGACCGGCAAGGCGAACTTCACCGTCAACGCGCTCGAGGTGCTGCGCGTGCCGCAAGGGCACCTGCTGTTGCAGACCGTCCGCTCGCACGACCAGTACAACACCACTATCTACGGACTCGATGACCGGTACCGCGGCGTCAAACAAGGGCGCCGGGTGGTGTTCGTGAACCCGGTGGATCTGGCCGGCCTCGGCATCGCGGACGGCGATCGGGTCGACCTCGTCTCCGTGTGGCAGGACGGGGTGGAGCGGCGCGCCGCGGACTTCCGCGTCGTGAGCTACCCGACCGCGCGCGGCTGCGCTGCCTCGTATTTCCCGGAGACGAACGTGCTCGTGCCGCTCGACTCGACGGCGCAGGTATCGAACACGCCGACGTCTAAATCGGTGGTAGTACGCCTGGTTCCGGCCGGGGCGCCGGCCGGAGTCGCGGCCGAAGCGTCGGCAGACGGCTGACAGAACAGGGCAGCTGAGCCTACGAGAGCTGAGGGTCCACCAGATGGCGCAACCGATGCTCCGTCACAAATGCAATCTATCGAGCCATATATAAACTGACGGTATGACACAAGTACGTACCGTTGACGGGCGGATCGCCGGCCGCCGGGGTCAGGCCACCCGCACCCGGCTCCTCGAATGCCTCGGCGAGCTGATCGCGTCCACCTCGTACCGGGACGTGACCGTGATCGACGTGGCCCGGCAGGCCGGAACCTCGCCGGCCACCTTCTACCAGTACTTCCCGGACATCCAGACCGCGGTGGTCGAGCTGGCCAACGAGGTGCTCAAGGAGGCCGGGACGCTCCGGGACCTGGCCGCGGAGCAGAGCTGGAACGGGCGCTCCGGCGCCGTGGCCGCCGCGGCCCTCGTGGACGGCTTCCTGGACTTCTGGCGGCAGCACGACGCGATCCTGCGCGTGGTGGACCTGGCCGCGGCCGAGGGGGACCGGCGGTTCTCCCGGATACGCATGAAGCTGCTCAACTCGGTGGTGCAGGCGCTGACCGAGGCGATCTCGGAACTGCAGCGCGGCGGGAAGCTGGACGCCGACGTGCATCCGGCCGCGACCGCCGGAGCGCTGGTCACCATGCTGGCCGCGAGCGCGTCACACACCAGGGCCTTCGACAGCTGGTCGGTCAAGGACGGCGAGCTGCGCTCTGGCCTGACCCGGCTGGTGGCCTGGGGTGTGACCGGGCGCAAGCCGTCCTGACGCAAGCCGTCCTGACGCAAGCCGTCCTGACGTAAGCCGTCCTGACGCGGGCGGTCGCAAAAGCGGCGGCCCGAGAGCAGCGGCGCCGGACTGTCAGACTCTGAGCGCCATCAGACTCCGGGCGCCGTCAGACGCCGACCGCCGTGCGCCACTGGTTGAAGCGGCGGCGGGCCGAGCGGTCGGACAGCTCGATGCAGGCGATCACGATCACCATCACGAAGGTCGCCAGGCCCAGCGCGAGCAGCCCGAGGCCGGCCAGCGCGGGCTGGAGCGAACCGGCGAACTCCAGTGCGTCGTAGACGGCGTGCGCGAGCACGATCGGCCACAGCAGCCGCCAGCGCCGGTAGACCCAGATGTTGACCACGGTGAAGCAGATCACCGCGAGCGAGGCCCAGCCGTAGTACAGGTGGAACGGGATCCGCAGCGCGATCGCGACCAGGTAGATCACCCAGGCGCGCTTGCCGAAGCCGGCCTGTTCGAGGGCGGTGACCACCATCCCGGTGATCAGCACCTCCTCGCCGAAGCCGGCCGAGAGCGCGACCACGATGCCGACCGGGACCATCCACAGGCTGTGGCCCTGGTCCGGCGCGCCGGTGGACTTGCCGGTGACGTTGACGTAGATCACCACGGCGAGCAGGAACCCGAGCACGCCGGCCATGGACAGGAAGAACGCCCGAGCGAACTGCCAGCTCCGGCCACGCTCGGCGGGCCGGGTCGGCGCGTATGCCATCTGCGGGTAGGGCGTGTAGCCCTGGTAGCCGGGCGGCGCGGGGGCGGAGTACGGCGGCGCGTACAGCTGAGTCTGCGTCGGATACGGGTACTGATACTGCGGCACCGGGTACTGATCGGCCGAGTACTGCCCCGACGGATACGCCGCTCCCGGGTACGCAGCACCTGCGTTCGGAACACCCGGGTACGAGCCGTACGGCGCGTACAGCGCAGGAGGCTTCGGCTTGTTGAAGCGGCCGAAGATCGAGCTGAGCGTGAGACCGCGGCGCAGGCTGAAGTACGCCACACCGAACACCACGGTGCACGCCTGCATGATGTACTGCATCATCTCGCTGCCGGCCTCGATCCAGGAATGGATCTGCTGGTCGGAGCCGAGCGCCGGATCGGTGAGCAGGCCGACCGCGCTGATCACGCCGAGGCCGAACGAGACGAAGTACACCGCGCCGATCTCAGCCAGCGCGCGTAGCGGGGAGATGCGGATGGGCTGGTTCGGCACGACATCCGGCGTGGGCGGAACAGGGGGCGCCGGCGGCGTGACGGAAGACTGGAAGGGCTCAGGAGCGACCGGCTGCGCCCCGGACGACCGCAGCTCGGAAGGCGGTGCGGGAGCGTCGGACGCCCGGCCCTGTTCCTGAGTGTGGTCCACCGGCACTCCAAGTTCCGATCGTCACCGCTTGATGGATGACAAGTACCCCGATTACACGCGAGTCTGCTTTGTATCACGGGAGTCTGTGAATGGGAGCTAAGGGAGATGTGAATTTGATTCCATCCGCTCCCCTGCGCGTCGAGGGCGTTACCGCTGGCTATCGGGGCGTTCCGGTACTTCGCGAAGTGACCTTCGAGGTTGGCGAGGCCCGGGTGCTCGGACTCGTCGGGCCGAACGGCGTCGGCAAGTCGACCCTGCTCGATGTGATCTGCGGGTCGCTGCGGCCGACGGCGGGCCGGGTGTGGCTGTTCGGGCGGGACGTGACGCGGCTGCCGGTGCATCGGCGGGCCCGGCTGGGACTGGGACGCACCTTCCAGCGCCTCGAGCCGTTCAGCTCGCTCAATATCGCGGACAACCTGCTGGTCGCCGCCGAACTGTCGGGAAGAGGGCTGTCCCGCTCGACCGAACCGCGCCAGGACGAGTCGTCCGGCTCAACCGGACGGCGCGCTGACGACCCAGCCGTCATCGTGCGCGACCTGCTGCGCCGCTTCGGTCTGGTCGACTTCGCCGGGCAGCCGCTCGCCGCCGTGCCCACCGGCGTCGCCCGCATCGTGGAGATCGCCCGCGCACTGGCCGCCGGGGCTCGCGTCCTGCTCCTCGACGAGCCTTCCTCCGGCATGAGCGAGCAGCAGGTCGAGGAGTTCGCCGGGACGGTGCGCGCGCTGCGCGGGGACGGTCTCGCGATCGTCCTGGTCGAGCACGACCCCGAACTCATCGACGCGGTGAGCGACGAAGTGCTGGAGTTGGGAGTCAGCCGAGCAGTCGGATCGCGTCCAACGCCCAGTACGTCAGAATGATCGACGCCCCGGCGCGCTTGATCGAGGTCAGCGTCTCCAGGATGGCAGCGTCCCGGTCGATCCAGCCGTTCGCCGCGGCCGCCTCGACCGTCGCCATCTCACCGGAGATCTGATAGGCCGCCACGGGCACGTCCACCTCGTCCGCGACCCGGCGCACGATGTCCAGGTACGACATGGCGGGCTTGACCATCACCAGGTCCGCGCCCTCGGCCAGGTCCAGCCGAACCTCGCGCAGCGCCTCCACGGCGTTCGCCGGGTTCTGCTGGTAGGTCTTGCGGTCGCCCTTAAGCTGCGACTCCACCGCGTCGCGGAAGGGCCCGAAGAAGGCCGAGGAGTACTTCGCGGCGTAGGCCAGTATGCCCGTGTCCTGATATCCGGCCGCGTCCAGCGCCCGGCGCACGAAGCCGACCTGGCCGTCCATCATCCCGCTCGCGCCAAGCAGGTGCGCGCCCGCCTCGGCCTGGGCGACGGCCATCTCGCCGTAGATCTCGAGCGTCGCGTCGTTGTCGACCGTGCCGTCCGCGCGCAGGACACCGCAGTGCCCGTGGTCGGTGAACTCGTCCAGGCACAGGTCGCTCATGATCACGGTCGAGTCGCCGACCTCGTCGGCCACCTCGCGGATCGCCCGCTGCAGGATGCCGTTCGGATCGACCGCGGCGGAGCCGATCGCGTCCCGCTCCTCAGGCACGGCGAACAGCATCAGTCCCCCGACGCCGGCCGTCACGGCCTCGTGCGCCGCCTTGCGCAGGCTGGAGAGGGTGTGCTGGTAGACGCCCGGCATCGAGGCGATGGCCGCCGGCTCGTCCAAGCCCTCCTTCACGAACATGGGCAGCACGAAATCGGCCGGGTGCAGCCGGGTTTCGGCCACCAGCCGGCGCAGCGCGGGCGTCTGCCGCAGCCGCCTCGGCCGCACGGTCGGGAATTGGGATGCCGTCATGAAAACCAGCCTATCCGCCTGGCTCAACCCGGACTTCAGATCCGCCGGATTCGCCGCCGCTGTTCAGAATTCGGTTATGCAACCCCGTCACGCCCGGACGGCGCCTTCCGGTTCACCGCGCGCCGCCTGGCCTTGTCCTGCTACCGGTACCGCTTGTCTGTGCCGCTGCCTTACTTCAACGCCCTGCGTCACTGCTGCCTTACTTCGCGCGCCGGGCCCGCGAGGAGCGTCGCTCCGAAGGCCGCAGCACCGGCTCACCGGCCGCGATCGCGGCCTCGCGCCGGGCCTGTCCGAACGCGGCCAGTGCCTCGGCCAGCACCGCGGCGCTCGGCGACGGCGCGAGCACGTCCACGCGCAGGCCGTGCTCCTCGGCCGTCTTCGCGGTCTGCGGACCGATGCACGCGATCACCGTCGAGGCGTGCGGCTTGCCCGCGATGCCGACCAGGTTCTTGACCGTGGAGGAGGAGGTGAACAGGACCGCGTCGAAGCCGCCGCCCTTGATCGCCTCGCGCACCTCGGCGGGCGGCGGCGCGGCGCGCACCGTGCGGTACGCGGTCACGTCGTCCACCTCCCAGCCCAGCTCGACCAGACCGGCCACCAGCGTCTCGGTGGCGATGTCCGCGCGCGGCAGGAAGACCCGCTCGATGGGGTCGAAAGCCGGATCGTAGGCCGGGAAGTCCTCGAGCAGCCCGGCCGCCGACTGGTCGCCGGAGGGCACCAGGTCCGGCACGACGCCGAAGGCACGCAGCGCCTTGGCGGTCTGCTCGCCGACCGCGGCGACCTTGATCCCGGCGAAGGCACGCGCGTCGAGCCCGTACTCCTCGAACTTCTCAGCCACCGCCTTGACCGCATTGGCCGAGGTGAAGGCCACCCACTCGTACCGTCCGGTGACCAGGCCCTTGACCGCGCGCTCCATCTGCTGCGGGGTGCGCGGCGGCTCCACGGCGATGGTCGGCACCTCGTGCGGCACTGCGCCGTAGGACTGCAACTGCTCGCTGAGCGCCCCAGCCTGCTCCTTGGTGCGCGGGACCAGCACCCGCCAGCCGAACAGCGGCTTGGTCTCGTACCAGGACAGCTCGGAGCGGCGTTCCACCACCGAACCCACGACCACCACGGTATCCGCGGAGAGCGCGGCCGCGGAGGACTTGACCGGCTCGGCCTTGAGCGTGGCAGCGATCCGGTCCAGCGTGCCGGTGACGGTCCGCTGCGAGGTGAGCGAGCCGTCGATGGTCACCGCGACCGGGGTGCTGCCCGGACGGCCGGCGGCCAGCAGCTCCGCGGCCACCTCGTCGATGCGGTCGCCGATGCCGAGCAGCACCAGGGTGGAGCTGGCCGCTCCGGCCTCGCCGAGCTGCCGGTGCCAGTCGGACCAGGCGGTGAAGTCGGCGTTCCCGTCCGGACGCGGGGCGGACAGCAGCCGCACGTCGCCGATCGAGCCCTTGGTCAGCGGGATGCCCGCGAAGACCGGGACGGCGGTCGCGCGGGCGAGCCCGGGCACCACCTCGAACGGCAGGCCGGCCTTGGCGCAGGCCGCGGCCTCGGCCTCGAAGGAGCCGAAGAGGCCGGGGTCGCCGTCGAGCAGGCGGACCACCGACTTGCCCTCGCGCACCGCGGCGGCGACCTCGTCGATGCATGCCAGCGGGTGCGCGCCGGCGCCGATGCCCGGCGCGGCGGCTGCGTCGGCCGGGTCCGGCAGCTCGTCCGCCGGCGTGGCGAGCCCGAGCTCGATGACCTGGACCCGCTCGTGGCAGCGCGGCTCGAAGCGGGCGCGCAGCCGGGAGTCGACGACAAGCACGTCCGCGTCCGCGAGCAGCGCGGCCGCCCGGACCGTCAGCAGATCGGGGTCGCCGGGTCCGGCGCCGACGAAGCTGACCCGGGCGCGGGTCGCGGCGCTCGAGCGCTGCGGTTCGGCCTCGGAGTCCTGATCCACCAGCGCGTCCGCCGCCTCGCCGAGCAGGACGCCACCGACCGAGCCGTTGAGCGGTACGCCGTTCGTCGCGGCACCGGTTGAAACAGAGCCGTTCAACACAGCGAGATCGGAATCTTCGGTGCTGCGCGGTTTGGTGTGCGGTACCGCGGTCTGCGTTGCTACCGACCCGGTCGTGATAGTCACGGCTGCTTCCCCATCAGTCCTGCGGCGCCCTCAGCGAGCATCCGAGCGGCGAGCTCGCGCCCGAGCCGCTCAGCCTCCTGCGGGCTTCCGGTGGCGGACATCCTTATCGACCGTGGTACGCCCGAGGCCACTACCTCGGTCACCGTCCCGGTCAACTGCAGTTCGTGCGCCGAGGCGACGGCATAGCCGCCGACCGGTGCGGAACACCCCGCTTCGAGCGAGGCCAACAGCGCCCGCTCGGCCTTGACCGCGGCCCGGGTGGGCCGGTGGTCCAGCGCGGCGAGCTGTCCGATGAGCTCGCCGTCCGCGGCCCGGCACTCCACCGCGAGGGCTCCCTGTCCGGGAGCCGGCAGCAGCGCGGCCGGGTCGAAGTAGTCGGTCGCCTCGCCGATCCGGCCGAGGCGGTGCAGACCGGCGTAGGCGAGCACGACGGCGTCGAGCTCGCCCTTGGTCACGTAGCCGACGCGCGTGTCCACATTGCCGCGCACCGCGACGATCTCCACGTCCTGGCGCAGCAGCCGCAGCTGGGCGGCCCGGCGCGGCGAACCGGTGCCGATCCGCGCGCCAGCCGGCAGGTCCGCGAACTTGAGCTGGTCGCGGGCGACCAGCACATCCCGCACGTCCTCGCGTTCCGGCACCGCGGCCAGCGCGAGGTCGGCCGGCTCGGCGGTCGGCAGGTCCTTGAGCGAGTGCACCGCGAAGTCGACGCGGCCGTCCAGCAGCGCGTCACGCAGCGCGTTGACGAAGACCCCGGTGCCGCCGATCTGCGTCAGCGCCTCCTTGGAGACGTCGCCGTAGGTGGTGATCTCCACCAGCTCGACCTGACGCCCGGTGGCCTCGGTGACCGCGTGCGCGACCAGTCCGGATTGCGCGAGGGCGAGTTTGGAGCGCCTGGTTCCCAGCCGCAGTGTTCCCACCCGCAGTGGCTGACCGGTCATACGGTGCCTTCTTCTCTAGCCGGGTCCGCGTCGCCGGTCTTGGCCGCTTCATCGGCCAAGACCGGTTCAGCCCGGCTGACCGCGGCGGGCGCGGCCGGGTCGAGGTTGAACAGCTCTCGCAGCGCCACCGCGTACGAGGTGCCGCCGGGGTCCGAGGCCAGCTGCTTGACCCGGACCGTGGGCTCGTGCAGCAGCTTGTCCACGACGCGCCGCACCGTGTTGGCGACCTCGGCGCGCGCCTTGGCGTCGAGCTCGGGCAGCCGGCCGTCGAACCGGGCGAGCTCCGCCTCGACGACGTCGGCGGCCATGCCGCGCAGCGCGGTGACGGTCGGGCCCACGGTCGCGGCGCGCTGGGCCGCGGCGTAAGCGACGACCTCTTCGGCCACGATCCTGCGCACCGCCTCGACGCTGCCCGCCTCGACCCGCGCGGCGCCGTCGCGTTCGGCGTCGGCGATCCGCTCCAGGTCGATCAGGGTCAGTCCGGGCAGCGTGCCGACCTCGGGCGCGACGTCGCGCGGCAGGGCGAGGTCGACGACGACCCGGGGGCGGGTGCCGCCCTGCGCCGCGACCGCGTCACCGGCCGGTCCGAAATCGGCCGGCGAGATGACCGTGTCCACTGCGCCCGTGCACGAGATCACCAGGTCGGCGCCGGCCAGGCTCTCGGTCAGCCGGTCAAGGCCCAGCGCCCGGGCCCCGACCGTCTCGGCGAGCCGGCCGGCCCGGTCGGGCGTGCGGTTGACCACGGTCAGGTCCAGACCCGGGAAGAGCCGGGCGAGCGTGGTCGCGGCGAGCGAGGACATCGAGCCCGCGCCGACCACCACGGCCTTGGCCGGGCGGCCGCCCTCAAGCAGCGGCACCGCGAGGTCGAGCGCCGCGGTGACCAGCGACTGGCCGGCGCGGTCGAGCCCGGTCTCGCTGTGCGCGCGCTTGCCCACCCGCAGCGCGGTCTGGGTCAGGTCATTGACGACCCGTCCCGCCGTACCTTCCGCCTGTCCCGCCGCGAGCGCGCTGCGCAGTTGCCCGAGGATCTGCGGCTCGCCGACCACCATCGAGTCCAAGCCGCAGGCGACGTTGAACAGGTGCTGCACGGCCCGGTTGTCGTAGTGCACGTAGAGGTGCTCGGTCAGCTCCTCGACCGGGATACCGGAGTGCAGGCTGACCAGATCGGAGAGGTCGGCCAGCGCGCCGTGGAAGCGCGTGACGTCGGCGTAGATCTCCAAGCGGTTGCACGTCGCGACCGCTATCGCCTCGGTCACGTGCTCCGTGCCGACGGCATCACCGATCAGCTTCGCGACCCGCTCGGGCGGCAGCGCGGCCTTCTCCAGCAACGGGATCGGGGCGGTGCGATGGGACAGGCCGACCACCAGCAGGCTCATGCCGGCCTCACTTCGTTGAATTCGTCGTAGCTGTAGCGCGGGATCGGCTCGGTGTCCGCGGTCGGGTCCGCATACCCGGTCGCGCTTGCCGAATCGTCGAATTCGCCGGGATTAACGGGATCCTCGCGCAGGCGCCGTACCGCACGCGCACCACGCAGTGTGCCGGGAGCGGCTTGGTTGGCGGTCTTGCGTTGCTCGTGGAACGCGAGGATCTGCAGCTCGATGGACAGGTCCACCTTGCGCAGATCCACCCCCGCCGGCACCGTCACCACGGCGGGGGCGAAGTTCAGGATGGAGGTCACGCCCGCGGCCACCAGCCGGTTCGCCACCTCCTGGGCGGCCTCGGGCGGCACCGCGATCACCGCGATGGAGATGCCGTTGTCGGCGATGACCTCGTCGAGCTCGTCGATGTGCCGGATCACCAGGCCGGCGACCCGGTTGCCGGACAGCCGCGGGTCGGCGTCGAGCAGCGCGGCGATGCGGAAGCCGCGGCTGACGAAGCCGCCGTAGTTGGCCAGGGCGTGCCCGAGGTTGCCGATGCCGATGATGGCGACCGGCCAGTCCTGGGAGAGGCCGAGCTCGCGGGAGATCTGGTAGATGAGGTACTCGACGTCGTAGCCGACGCCTCGGGTTCCGTACGAGCCGAGGTAGGAGAGATCCTTGCGCAGCTTGGCGGAGTTGACTCCGGCGATCGTCGCCAGTTCCTCGGAGGAGGCAGTCGCGGTACCGCGCTCGGCCAGCGCCCGTAGCGCACGCAGGTACACCGGAAGCCGGGCCACGGTCGCCTCCGGAATGGCCGAGGCGCGGCCCGCGGGACCTTCGCCGCCGCGGCCCGTGGGACCTTCGCCCCTGGGGCCTTGGGTACGCAAGGTGGCCATCGTGCTCCTGAAGGCGCTGTCGCGGTGGGACTGTTGCCGGAGCGCGCCACGATTGTGGGTCTGCCTCAGCACCTGTCCGACAGCGTAAGACCTTGTGAACGCGCGCACAAAGTGCGTTCCCGAATTGCCCGAAAAGTCTACTATCGTCCGACTTGCCCGCTGACCTGTACACTGACCAGGTCAGACGGACCGGCTCCAGGGCCGCGCCAGCGCGGGATGCGACTGAAGTCACAGCGGCTTTAGCGCTGTTCTAGGCGAAACACCAGCTCACTGCCGGACGATGCGCGACAAGGATTTATCACGCTGTCTGATTCAACGCAGTGCGGCGCGCAGCCGCGCCTCGTCCACCCGCCAGTAGTCGTGTCGGCGGCCGTCCACCAGCGTCACCGGGATCTGCTCCCAGTACTGCTCGGCGAGAGACTTGTCCCGGGTGATGTCGAGTTCGGTCCAGCCCACGCCCAGCTCCTCGGCGACGCGGGCGACCACGGCACGGGCGTCGTCGCACAGGTGACAACCGGGCTTGCCGATCAGGGTGATCCGAGGGGACTGGGACTCCATACCCTCGCACAGTAGTCGCAAGGCCGTAACCAAGCAGGCATCAAAGCCGAACGTGGAGTTACCGTGTTGCGAGTATGGTCTACAAGCATGGCAACCGGCCTCGACGCACCCGCGCTCGCCGAATTCAAGCTGCTTCGGCCCGCTCCGGGTGACGCGAATCCGTCCGATCCGCCCGGCCACGGCCCGCGCACCGCGGCCTTCTTCGACCTGGACAACACGCTGATTCAGGGCGCCTCGCTGTTCCACCTGGCCCGCGGCCTTGCCGCGCACCGGCTGCTGAACGGCCGGGACATCGCCAGGTTCGGCTGGGGCCAGCTGACCTTCCGGGTCCGCGGCGAGCGCCACGAGCAGGTCGAGTCCACCCGGGAGCGGGCACTGTCCTTCGTCGCCGGGCGCACCGCGGACGAGATGACCGACATCTGCCACCGGATCTTCGACGACTACCTCGAGCGCAAGATCTGGCCGGGCACCCGCGCGCTGGCGCAGGCGCACCTGAACCGCGGCGAGCCGGTCTGGCTGCTGACGGCGGCCCCGTTCGAGCTGGCGAACATCGTCGCGATCCGGCTCGGCTTCACCGGGGCGCTGGGCACCGTGGCCGAGACCGTCGACGGCGTCTACTCCGGACGCATCTGCGGAGACGTGCTGCACGGTCCGGCCAAGGGCGAGGCGATGCGGGCGCTGGCCGAGCGCGAGGGCTACCCGCTAGCCTCCTGCCACGCGTACTCGGACTCGGCGAACGACCTGCCGATGCTCAACTCCGTCGGCCACCCACACGCGGTCAACCCCGACCACAAGCTGCGGCACTACGCACAGGAGCAGGGCTGGCCGGTCATCGATTACCGCACTGGGGTGCGCCTGATGCGCATCGGCTTGCCGGGCTCCGCCGCCGTCGGTGCGACGGCAGGGGTCGTGGCGGCCGGCGCCGCGCTGCGCCGCGCCGGGCGTCGCCGCGAAGCGACCGACACGATCGCGGGATGAACCGCCGAACTACTGAACCGCTGAACCACCGTCAGTTGACGGTTCGTTCATAAATCGTCTGCGTGGCGGATGACACGCCATCAGTCGCTCAGCCAAGCTTGAGACGTGCGCCTTCCTACGCTCCGTACACGTGCAGTAACTTCATGGACACGAAGCGGTATTCTCGTGTCGCGCTCGGTCGATCCGGGCCGGTCGTGCCAAACCCACACACGAGGGGAGTGATTTTCCCTACGATGTGGGAACGGCCCACGAGCGGTGATCGCCTCCGCACGCTCGGTCATGATCGGCTTCGCCGAACGCGACCGGCGGTCCGCAGCCCACGCGGACCGGTGCTGCGGCGCCACACCGCCTGCCCCGTCCGGCGCGGCGGGGTGGCCGTTGGTTAGGCAGTTCCGCACGAGGGGAACCGAAGCGGCATCCTCGCGCGCCGGACTGATGCAGCCCCCGAACAGCTGGAGTCCCGTGCATCGAGACGTCAGGGCCGACGCCGTCGGCTTGTCCGGCCTACGGTCGGCCGTGGCCGCGATGACGGCCTCGGCGGTCCCGTATCGGCCGGGAGCCGCCGCGCGCTCGCTCGAACCCCCTGCTTCGCCGCCTGGAGAACTGCCGGCGCCGCAGCCCGGCCCGGATGCCGCGGACCGATCGCCCGCGCACTCGCCGGCCGGGCAGGAGCAGGCCCGTCCGGAGCACGGTCACTCGCGCGCCCGCACGCCGCGGCAGCGGGGCGCCGACCACAACGGCTACGACGAGCGCGGCCAGGACGCCGAGTCGCTGCGGATGCTGGCCCTCGTCGAGCTGGCCCAGGAAGGCGACGGCGAGGCGTTCGGGCAGCTCTACGACGCCTACTCGGACACCGTCTACCGGTACATCTACTACCGGGTCAGCAACAAGCCGCTGGCCGAGGACCTGACCAGCGAGACCTTCCTGCGCGCGCTGCGCCGCATCGGCACCTTCACCTGGCAGGGCCGCGACTTCGGCGCCTGGCTGGTGACCATCGCCCGCAACCTGGTGGCCGACCACTTCAAGTCCAGCCGCTACCGGCTCGAGGTGCCGACCGGCGAAATGCTCGACTCGGACGACACCGTTGCTTCGCCGGAGGACAGCGTCCTGGCGTACTTGTCCAACAAGGCGCTGCTCGACGCCGTCTGCCAGCTCAACTCCCAGCAGCAGGAGTGCGTGACGCTGCGCTTCCTGCACGGCCTCTCGGTCGCCGAGACGGCGAAGATCATGGGAAAGAACGACGGCGCGATCAAAACCCTCCAATATCGGGCGATCCGCACCCTGGCCCGGCTGCTACCGGTGGAATCGCTGCGGTGACCGCGAGTAGTACCGGCTCTACCGACGAACGTGTGATGGCGCGCCGCGCGCGGCGCCCCCTGGAGGGCTTCACTCGCGTAACTCGGCGCGTATCGCGGTCGTTGCGCGGGGTAACCGGTCCGACACGCGGAAACACCGGATGTGCAGGAGCAATTGCACGATCCACTCGTCCGGGTGAAATTGCTCCGCGATGGCGTCCGGGATGCCGACCAGGGCACAACCTTGCCCAGTCGGGGCGAGTCAAACTGGCGTCGGCGGCCACGGGCAACCGGCCCTCGGCGGTGGCCCGGCCGTCTTGGAAGGCTTAAGGAGGTGGCAGGCGAATGGCACAGCACTGGGGCAGCGCTCGGCAGTCGGGATCCGGCGAGCGCCGACTCGCGGAGGAGTTCGACCTCGCGCTGAGCGGCGCGCGATCCGGCGGCTCCCGCGGCGCGGGGACGCGGCGCGCTCACGCGAACGCCGCGGCTTCGGCGTACGACTCCGCGTCAGACGGTCCCGGATCCGCGCCCGCCGCCCAGCTGGCGACCTTGGTCGCGGTGGCCCAGCGGGTCGAGCGGGCCAACGCGGCCCTGCCCGGCATGGACGAGGCGTTCCGCGCCCAGCTGCGCGAGCGGCTGGTGCGGCTCACCCCCGAGCTGGCCACCGGACCGGCCAAGGCCCAGGTGCCCGCCCAGCGCGGCGGCCGGCACGCGGGACTGCGCCGGCCGGTCTCAGCCCGCCCCTCGCACACCGGCATCTCGGCGGCCTGGCGGCGGCGGCTGCTGGCCGCGGGCGTTGGCGTGGCGGTCGCGACCGGCTCGGTCGGCGGCATCGCCATCGCCTCCGCCGGCGCGGTGCCCGGCGACCCGCTGTACAGCGCTAAGAAGATGTTCGAGAACATCCAGCTCTCGCTGTCCGGCTCGCCCACCGACCGCGGCGGCCAGTACCTGCACCTCGCGGACATCCGGCTGTCCGAGATCGACGCGCTGCTCTCCCGCCGCGACGCCGACGTGCCGGGCTCGCCGACCGCGGCGTACCTGGACCAGGCGCTGACGGATCTTCAGACGATGATCGGCGACGGCGGCCAGCTGCTGCTGGACCAGGTGCGCCAGCACGGCGACGAGCAGGCCCTGCACGCGCTGTCCGACTTCCTGCTCACCGAGCGGCAGCGGGTGGTGGACCTGACCTGGCAGCTGCCGCTGACCCTGCAGAAGCGCCCGGCGCAGATCGTGGCGCTGATGGACGACCTCTACCGGCAGCTCCAGCAGGCGGCGGCCGCGATGCCGCATCCGGGAGCGGCGCCGACGCCGAGTTCCGGCATCGAGCCCGGCGGCGGCACCGGGGGCGGCCCGGGCGCCGCGCACGGCTCGCCTTCGCACGCGGGCCAGTCGTCGGCTGCGCACAGCCCCAGCGCCATGCCGTCTGGCGAGGCGTCGAGCAGCCCTGGCGCGAGCCCCAGTGCGCAGCCCTCCGCCTCGGCGACGCCGACGATAGGGGTTCAGCTTCCGCTGCCGATACTGCCGTCCACGGGCATCAACCTGCCCCCGCTGCTGCCTGGTCTGCCCGGCATCGATCTCGGCCTGGGCGGCTCCGGCTCCACCGCGTCGCCGACCGACTGACGCCTCCACGGCAAGGGCGCTGCCGAAAGGCAGCGCCCTGAGGAGAGCGTCGCTGTTGGAAGACCGCCGCTGTAGAGGAACCCTGCTCTAGAAGAACACCGCTTTAGAAGAACACCGCTCTAGAAAAACACCGAGCGGCGCTGGAGCAGTAGCCGGTACAGCGTGTCCTGGATCGTCTCGCGCACCTGGTCGGTCAGGTTGAACACCAGCATCGGGTCGTCCGCGGCGCCCGGGTCGTAGCCGGAGGTCTCGATCGGCTCGCCGAACGCGATGTACCACTTCGACGGCAGCGGGATCATCCCGAGCGGCCCCAGCCACGGGAAGGTGGGGGTAACCGGGATGTACGGCAGGTTCAGCAACCGCGCCAAGGGCTTGATATCGCCGATCTTCGGGTAGATCTCCTCGGCGCCGACGATCGCGGTCGGGATGATCGGGGTGCCGGTGCGCAGCGCCGCCGAGACGAAGCCGCCGCGGCCGAAGCGCTGCAGCCGGTACCGGTCGGCGAAGGGCTTGCCGATGCCCTTGAAGCCCTCCGGCCACACGCCCACCACCTCGCCGCTGCACAGCAGCCGTTCGGCGTCCGGGTTGCAGGCGAGGGTGTGCCCGGCCTTGCGGGCCAGCTCACCGATGAACGGCATCGTGAAGACCACGTCGGCGGCCAGCATCCGCAGGTGCCGGTGTGCCGGATGGTGGTCGGCCAGCGCGACCTGGGTCATGACCGCGTCCAGCGGGAGCGTGCCGGAGTGGTTGGCGACGATCAGCACGCCGCCCTTGTCCGGCACGTGGTCAAGCCCCCGGGTCTCCACCCGGAAGTAACGCTCGTACAGCGGCCGGAACGCGCCCAGCAGCACGTTCTCCGTCAGTTCGGCGTCGAAGCCGAACTCGTCGACCTCGTAGTCCCCGGTGATCCGCCGGCGCAGGAAAGCCAGGCCGCGCGCCGCGCGCCGCTCCCAGTCCGGACCGCCGATCAATCGGCCGACCGAGTCGATCACGTCCGTCGGCGGGCGGCCGGCGGCGCGCTGCTGTGTCGTCTGCTCGCTCACCCGTCCTCCCTCCAGTCGGCCGCGTCGTCCTGCCGCGGCACGTCCTCGGCGTAGCCCCGGCCGTTGTTGTCGTCGGCCAAGTCAACGTCATCCTCGCTCAGCAGCCGGCTCTCCCGGCGCACGGCGCGCCCGGCCAGCAGCGCGGTGAGCCGCTGCTCGACCGCCGCGACCGACCGCCGCGAGATCAGCGGGCGCAGCCCGGCCGCCTCGGCGTGCGCGGACACCGCCTCCGCGGTCGAGTACTGCGGTTTGAAGCCGAGCCGCGCGACCATCCGCTCGGTGTCGAGCACCCGGCCGTACGTCAACAGGCTGAGTTGGTCGCCGGTGAAATCGGCCACCCCGGCGCGCTTGAGCAGCGCCCCGAAGGTGGACGTTGCGAACGCGGGGATCGGCACGGTCGGCTTGCCGAGGCGGCGCGCGATCTGCGAGATCGTCAGCAGGCCGGAACCGGCGATGTTGTACGTGCCCGGATGGGTGTCCCCGGCGGCGATGCGAACCGCCTGCACGACATCGTCGATGTGCACGAACTGCAGCCGCGGATCGAAGCCGAGCACGGTCGGCAGCACCGGCAGCGACAGGTAGTCGACGAACGCGGTCTGCACGTCCGGGCCGAGGAAGTTGGCGAACCGCAGGATGGTGACCGCGACGTCGGGACGGCGCCGCGAGAATCCGCGCACGTAGCCCTCGACCTCGGTCACGTCCTTGCCGTAGCCCGCGCGCGGCGGCCGGTGCGGCTGGGTGTCCTCGGTGAACAGCGCGGGATCGCGCGGTGCGCAGCCGTAGACCGCCGCCGAGGACTTGATCACGAGGCGGCGCACGCTCGGTGCCTTCTGGCAGGCGGCGAGCAACTGCATCGTGCCGATGACGTTGCGTTCCTTCATCACCGTGCGGCCGCCAGCCTGTGACGGCGCGGCCAGCACGTCCAGATGCAGCACGGTGTGCGGGCGCACCCGGGCGATGAGGGAGGCGATTTCGGGCGTGCGCAGATCGGCGGCGACCGTCTCGACGCCCTCGACCCGGTCCTCCGGCAACGGTTCGCGCAGGTCCACCGCGACGATCCGGTCGACCGGCGGGTCTCCCGGCACGCCTTGGCGCAGCAGGTCCCGCAACACGGCCGCGCCGAGCCGCCGGGCCGCGCCCGTCACCAGGATGGTCCCGGAACCGCTCAACCGCGCCACCGCCTCCTGAGCCGCTGCGTGAAATCCGCCGGAGGTGCTGCGAGATCCGCGGCACGGCCGTTCAGCTGCTGTCCGCCTGACGGTAACGCCGCGCCATAAGGCCGGGGTAGGGCCGAACCGGCGGCGATTTCACCGCCGCCGGACACCAAGACCGCGGCCGCTCGCCTCATGACAGATGCGCCGCCGCGGCTTACTTCTTGTTACGACGCTGGATGCGCGTCTTCTTCAGCAGCTTGCGGTGCTTCTTCTTGGCCATGCGCTTGCGGCGCTTCTTGATGACCGAGCCCACTTGGAACCCTCGCTCACTTCTTCACGGTTGTGACGACAGGGATCCAGGGTACCCGCCCGCGGCAGCGCCCGATAACGCCGCGGGAATGTCGTGGTGAAGGCGGACTCGAACCGGTCTCGCGGCGCGCCGCCTGAACGTGTCAGACGTCGGGTTCGCGATCGGTTCGAGCCCGCCTTCACCGTCGACTTACTCGGTGCCCACGTAGGCGCCGGACAGATACTCGCGGACCGCCTTGGCCGGCACCCGGAACGAGCGTCCGACCCGCACCGCGCTCAGCTCTCCGGAATGGACCATCCGGTAGACGGTCATCTTGGAGACCCGCATCACCCCGGCGACCTCGGCCACCGTGAGGAAGCTCACGTCCTCTAACGCCGTCCCGTCACCGAACAGCTGCGGCGCCTTTGGGGCGTCAGCGGCCGACTCCGGCCCGGACGACTGGGCATTGGGCATCTGGGTCATCCACCTTTCGCGCAGGCGCGTTGACACCGGCATCCCCTCCGTCCGATAGTCCATACGCGTGTGCGTCTCGTCTCCCACAGTAGTTGCCGCTGGTGCGAATGGGGAGAGCGATTCCGAATTATGGGGATATCCCTACTTCGTCATTACGCTGCCAAAGTGAAACTTGCGCCGGTTTGCGCCGGTGGCGGCGAGGGGTACTCAATCTTGATCGGCACGACCCGGTCGAACGCGTGAGCGGCGCACCCGCGCCTTGCCGTCCTCCAACCGCCCTGGCCAGACTCTAGCCCTGCGCGACGAGTTGCGCTCGCGCGAGCACGTAGTCGCCGAGCAGGTCGTACTGCTCCGCGTCGAGCCCGTCGTCCAAGGGCACCGCCACCTGCACGGTTCCCTCGTCCTCGCCGACGAAGAGGGCCGGGTCATTGCAGTCCGCGAAGCCGATCGCGTCCACCCCGGCCTGCGCCGCGCCGCCGCACCAGCCGTGGTCGGCCAGCACCAGATCGGGCAGCGGCTCGCGGTGCGCGGCCAGCTCGGCGAGCACCGCGCGGATCGGCCGGGCGGCGTGGCTGTGGACCGGCCCACCGGGATCTTCGACCATTGCGACGCCGAGGTCGTACCTGATCTCCAGCCGCTTGCGGCCGTAGTGCGTCGCGGCGTCGTAGGACCACCCCTGCGCCGCCTCCACCACGGTCCCCCCGGCCTCCCGAAGCCGGGCGGCGAAGCGCTGGTAGAGCGGGCCGAGGTTGCGCGGATGCCCGGTGGCGAACAGCACCCGCTGCCGATCGCGCAGCGCGACGCCGAAGCGCGCGGCGTACCGGTCCAGCGCGTCGGCGGTGCGGTCCGGGTCGATGGTGTCCTGCCCAGAGCGGTGGTTCAGCAGAGGGCTGACGCCGACCTTGCGGACCATCAGTTCAAGCACCGAGTCACGAGTCCAGTGCGCGGAGGGGTCGAGGCCGAGCAGGTAGTACGGATCGCGGTCGGCCAGCAGCCGATAGTGCAGCAGGTTGTTCTCCCGCGGGGTGGCGACCCGGCCCGCCATCCCGGTCGCCGTCAGATGCTCGACCAGGGCCGCACGGGTCGGGTCGAGCTGTTCTGCGAGGACCGGAACCAGAGCGCTCATATCGTCGAGGGTAACCGGCCGCCGGGCGCCAGGGCGCGGATTTGGATCAATTTGATCGTTTGGCACTGCTTCAGTCCGTCCGCCGCTTAATCGGTGCGCAAGGCGACGACCGGGTCGAGCCGACCGGCGCGGCGGGCCGGGACCACGCCGAAGATCACGCCGACGGCGACCGAGACCGCGAAGGCCATGGCCGGAGACCACCAGGCGATCGCCGTGGGCAGCGGGCTGAACGCGCCGACCGCGGCGGAGACGCCGACGCCGATCAGGATGCCGATCGTGCCACCGACCGCGGTGAGGAGCACCGCCTCGATGAGGAACTGGAGGATCACATCGCGCTGCCGGGCGCCGAGCGCCTTGCGCAGCCCGATCTCGCGTGTTCGTTCCCTGACTCCGACGAGCATGATGTTCGACACCCCGACCCCGCCGACCAGCAGCGAGATCCCGGCGATCGCGGCCAGCACCAGGGTGAGCAGGGAGAGGATCTTGCCGATGGTGCCGAGGATCTGATCCTGGGTCACCGCGGAGAACTGCTCGCCGGGGTACTTGGCGGACAGCGCGGCGACCAGCTGGTCCGACAGCGGGCCGATCCGGTCCGGCGTCGGCGCCTTGACCGCCAGGTCCTGGATCGCGGAGACGCCGAACAGCCGCTGCGCCGCGGTGATCGGAATGTCTACCTGCGAATCCTGACTTACTCCGAACGCCGAGCCGCGCCGTACCGCGACGCCGACGACTCGGAAGCGCACGCCCGCGATGGTCACCGGCCGGCCGACCGGATCCTCGCCCGGGAAGAGGGTCGAGGCCACGTCGGCGCCGAGGACGACGACCCGAGCGCCGGTGTCCACGTCGGCCTTGGTCAGGTATGCGCCCTCTGCGATAGGCCGGTTGAACACCTCCGGCACGGTCTGGGTGAGGCCCTGCACGGTGGAGAAGTAGTTCAGCGACCCGGCGCGCACCTCCTCGCCGGAGGTGATGCTCGCGGTCACGTCGTCGGGCGAGCCGACGATCCGCGAGGCGAGATCGATGTCTGAGAACTGCAGCCGGGAGACCGAGGGCGCGGTCCCGAAGGCGAACTTTCCGGGCACTATCAGGATGATGTTCGAGCCGAGGCCCTCGACCTCGTTCTCCACCATGTTCTTCGCGCCGCCGCCGATGGCCACGAGCACCACCACGGCCGCGACGCCGATGATCACGCCGATCATGGTCAGCAGCGAGCGCAGCCGGTTGGCGGCGAGCGATTCGCCCGCCACGCGGAGGGATTCCAGCGGATTCACGGCTGTGCCACCTTCACGGCTGTGCCACCTTCACACCTGTCCCGTCGCCCGGTCGCGCTCCAGCGAAAGGTTCTCGGTGATCGCGACGCCGTCCACGAGAGTGTCATCGAGCCCTGGTTCACCCTGCGCCGTCGCGACGCCGGACTGGCGTTCCTCCGCGGCGGTCGCAGTGTCCTCCACGACCACGCCGTCGCGGATCCGGATCAACCTGCGGGCCCGCTTCGCGATCTCAGCCTCGTGAGTCACCAGCACCACCGCGACGCCGCGTTCCCGGTTCAGCCGCTCCAGGATCGCCATGACCTCTTCGCCGTTGGCAGTGTCCAGGTTGCCGGTCGGTTCGTCGGCCAGCAGCACCCGCGGCTCGCCGACGAGCGCCCGCGCGATCGCCACGCGCTGCTGCTCGCCGCCGGAGAGCTGGGTCGGCCGATGTCCAAGCCGGTGGCCGAGGTGCACCGCCTCCAGCGCCGCCTTCGCCCGGCGCCGCCGCTCGCCGCGTCCGACGCCCCGGTAGATCAGCGGCAGCGCCACGTTGTCGAGGGCCGAGGTACGCGCGAGGAGTTGGAAGGCCTGGAAGACGAAGCCGATCTCCTCGTTGCGCACCTGCGCCAGGTCGGCGTCGCCGAGCTTGGCGATGTCGCGGCCGCCGATCAGTAGCGTGCCCGAGGTCGGCCGGTCCAGGCAGCCGAGCAGGTGCATGAGCGTGGACTTGCCGGAGCCGGAAGGACCGGTGATCGCTACGTATTCGCCCTCGTCGATGCGCAGCGAGACTCCGCGCAGCGCGGCCACCTCGACGCCGTCGAGCTTGTAGACCCGGCGAACATCGCGCGCTTCGATCGCGGCGCCGGCTCCCGTGGCCAGGTCCGCGTTGCCCGCCTCGTCAGCCAACGTGGTCACCGTCGGCGACCTTGTCGGCCCCCGCGATCACGATCCGGTCGCCCTCGCTGAGCCCGCCGAGGACCTGCACGGTCTTGTCGCCCTGCGCGCCGAGCCGGATCGCCTGCTTGTGCGCGACGCCGCCTTCGACGATCCACACGCTGGTCACGTTGCCGTCCGTGACCAGCGCGGCGGAGGGCACCGAGAGCGCGTGCTGGATGGTCAGCACGTCGAGGTCCGCGATGGCGCTCATGCCCGGCAGCGGTGTCGGCGCGGTCGAGCCGTCGGAGAGCTTCCCGGTGCCGAGGCTGATTCGCACGGTGTAGGTGACGCCGCCCTGGGTCGAGGTCGTGGAGTTCGGATCGACGGCCGTGACCGTGCCCGGGTAGTCCGCGCCGGGCACCGCGTTGAGCTGGATGTGCGCGCTGACCCCGGGCTTGACGGTGAGCACGTCGGTCTCGTCGACCTGCGCGGTGACCGACAAACTCGACGCGTCGGTGATCGTGAACAGCGCCCCGCCCGAGGACACCGGGCTGCCCGCGCTGATCACCGAGCCGCCGGAGGCCGATCCGCCCGAGCCCGAGCCGCCGCCCGTCGCCGAGCCGAGCGCCGCGGCCCCTGATCCGGAGCCGCCGGAACCGGAGGCCACACCGGACAACAGTTGGCTGAGTGAACCGAGCCCGGCGCTGCCCGCGCTCGCCTGGCCGGTGCCGAGCGTCACCACGCCGGAGATCGGTGCGGTGATGGTCAGCGCGTCCACGGTCCGCTGGGCGACGTCCACGGCCGCCTGCGCCTGCGTCTGCTGCGCCTGGCCGAGCGCCGCGAGCACCTGCGAGGCCGAGGCGAGGCCCTGCTGGAACTCGGTGATCGTCTCGCCGACCGCGCTGATCGCGGCATCATAAGAGCTCTGTGTCGCGGAGATCTGATCCAGCAGCGCCTTGCGCAGCGCCGGATCGGTGATCTGCTTCGCCGCCGTCCTGGCCTGGCTAAAGGCGCGATCCGCGTTGCTGCGCGCGGTGTTCTCGGCCCGGGTGAAGCCGGCGCCGGTGGTCTGGATGCCTGAGCCGCCCGCGGCAGAAGCCTGATCCCGCGCCTTCTTCGCCTCGGCGAGCTGCTGCTGCGCGGCCGGGGAGGAGACGACGCCGAGCAGTTGACCGGCCGTCACCCGCTGGCCGTCCTGGACGGCGAGCGAGGCGACCGACCCGTCCGCCGGGGCGCTGAGGTTGACCTGCGCTTTGGGCACGATGTTCGCGGGCGCCTGGACCACTTGGGCGACCGTGCCGTAGCCGACCGCGGCCACCTTGACCTGCGAATCAGTGTTCGAGGTGCAGCCGGCGAGGGTGGCGGCCGCCGTGGCCAGCGTCAGCAAGAGGCCGGTCCCGACCCATAGTCTGCTCACGCGATACATCGTAAGCAGCGCATCGCTCGGACGATGGAACCGGGGTGTTCGGAGAAGACCGCGGGAAGATCGGGGACTTCATCGCCGTCCCACCGGAGCGTCCAGCGCGTCCGGTGGGACGGTGGTGGGCTCAGACTAAGCCGCGAGTCGATCACGCGGAAGCGTCGTGCTCTAACCGTGATCAGCCGGTAATGACCCGAAAAGGGTTGACGTGCGCCGCGCCGCGTCCGCACTCAGCCCTGCGCGAGCTCCCGGGAGCGGTCCCGCGCCGCCTCCAGCGCCGCCAGCAGCGCCGCGCGCACGCTGTGCCGCTCAAGCTCCCGGATCGCCGAGATGGTCGTCCCGGCCGGCGAGGTCACCGCCTCGCGCAGCTTCACCGGGTGCTCTCCCGAGTCGCGCAGCATGACCGCCGCGCCGATCGCCGACTGCACGATCAGCTCGTGCGCGGTGGCCCGCGGCAGGCCGAGCAGGATGCCGGCGTCGATCATCGCCTCGACCAGGTAGTAGAAGTAGGCCGGACCGGAGCCGGAGAGCGCGGTGACCGCGTCCTGCTGCGACTCGGGCACCCGGACCGTCTTGCCGACCGGCCGGAAGATCTCCTCGGTGCGGCGCAGGTGCTCGTCGGTGGCGTGCGAACCCGGTGAGATCGCCGACATCGCCTCGTCGACGAGCACCGGCGTGTTCGTCATCACCCGGACCACCGGCAACCCGGGCACGCCGATCCGCTCGGCGACGAACGAGGTCGTGATGCCCGCGGCGCCGGAGATGACCAGCCGGTCGGAGGGCACGTGCGGCGCGAGCTCTGCCAGCAAGGTGGCCATGTCCTGCGGCTTCACCGTGAGGATGAGTGTGTCGGCGCTCTTGGCCGCCTCGGCGTTGGAGACCGCGGCCACGCCGTAGCGCTCGGCCAGCTCGGCGGCCCGGCCGGCGCGGCGCGCGGTGACCAGCACGTCGGCGGCGGGCTTTCCGGCCCGCAGCACGCCGGAGACCAGCGCCTCGCCCATCTTGCCCGCGCCGAGCACGGCGATCCGCTGGTGCCCACCGCCCCGCACCTCGGTCTGCGCCATCTGACTCACCACGCGCCCTTCGCTCGTTGGGTCACTTGTTGCGGGTCACTTGTTCCGGGTCACTTGTTCACCGGCTGGTCGGCGACCTGCGCCGCACTGTCCTCGTCCGCCGCTCCGATCTGCGGAGCCTCGGGCGCCGCTGACACCGCCGCGGCCCCGGCCAGGTGCCGGCGGGCGAACAGCAGCGCCTCGTGCAGGTCTACGTCCCGGCCGTCCTGGTCCAGCGCGCGGCGGGTGTTGACCTCGAGCACGATGTTGCCGTCGAAGTTGTTGCGGCCGAGCAGCCCGAGGATCTGCGCGCACGGCTGGTTTCCGCGCCCCGGCACCAGGTGCTCGTCGGCGTTCGAGCCGCTGCCGTCGGCCAGGTGCAGGTGCGCGAGCCGGCTGCCCATCCGCTCCAGCATCGCCAGGGTGTCAGTGCGCGAGGTCGCGGTGTGCGAGAGGTCCAGGGTGAAGTGCGGGTACTCCTGCTCGGTCGGATCCCAGCCCGGGGCGTACGCCTCGACACCGCGCTCGCGCACGATCCGGTTGCGCGGCGTACGCCAGGGATACATGTTCTCGACGGCGAACCGCACGTCCGTCTCATCCTGCATCCGCTTGATCCCGGCCACGAATTCGGCCGCGTATTTGGTCTGCCACACGAACGGCGGGTGCACGACCACGGTCTTCGCACCGAGCGCGTCCGCGGCCTCGCGCGCCTTCACCAGCTTCGCCCACGGCTCGGCGCCCCACACGCGTTGCAGGTTCAGCCAGAACAGGCAGGGCGCGTGGATGGCCAGGATCGGCAGGTCGAGCCCGTCACGCAGCCGCCGCAGCGAATCGATCGACTGGCTCACCGGATCGTTGGTGACCATCACCTCGACCCCGTCGTAACCGAGGCGCGCGGCGGTGGCGAAGCCGGTGGCGGTGTTCTCCGGGTAGACCGAGATGGTCGAAAGGGCGACCTTGGGCACGGTCACCATCGCCGCCTCGCCGCTGCTGCCGACTGCCCATGTCACGTGACCGAGACTACCTGGGCCCGGGACCTGTTTTGGAACTCGCGCGACCGTTCTGGGCCCTGGCCTAGAGCCACTCGTCGGGCAGGCCGTCGAGCCGCCGCAGGATCACGCCTTCTCGCAGCGCCCACGGGCAGATGTCCACGTGGTCCGTCTCGAACAGGTCCATCGCGGCATCGGCGACGATCGCCCCGGCCAGCAGCTGCCGGGCGCGGCCCTGGGACACGCCCGGCAGTTCGGCGCGTTCCGCCGCGGTCATCCGGGCCAGCTTCGGCAGCCAATCGAGCAGGTCCGCGCGCGTGAGGCTGCGCGGCGTGTAGACGCCCTCCGCGCTCGGCGCCGCGCCGGCGACCCTGGCCAGCTGCCGGAACGTCTTCGAGGTGGCCACGACGCGGTCGGGCCGGCCGTAGCGCACCAGGTCGCCGACGACGCGGGCGATCCCGCCGCGCACGTGCTTGCGCAGCTTCCGCACCGACTCCTCGTCGGGCGGATCGCCGGGCAGCCAGTCCTTGGTCAGCCGCGCCGCGCCGAACGGAGCGGAGCGGGCCACCTCGGGCATCTCGTCGAAGCCGGAGGCCATTTCCAGCGAGCCGCCGCCGATGTCGAGCACCAGCAGCCGCCCGGAGGACCAGCCGAACCAGCGGCGCACCGCGAGGAAGGTGAGCTGCGCCTCGGCCTGTCCGTCGAGCACGGCCAAGTCGAGGCCGGTGCGCTCGCGGATCTCGCGCAGGATCTGCTCGCCGTTGGCCGCTTCCCGGATCGCCGAGGTGGCGAACCCGATGAACTCCTCCACGCCCTTGTCCTCGGCGATGCCGACGCACTCGGCGACGAAGGACTCCAGCCGTTGCGCCCCCTCCTGCGTGATCCCGCCGTCCGGACCGAGCAGCTCCACCAGGTGCAACTCGATCTTGTGCGAGAAGGCCGGCAGCGGGCGCGCGCCCTGGTGGGCGTCCACCACCAGCAGATGCACCGTGTTCGATCCGACGTCCAGAACCCCTAGCCGCATACCTAAGACGCTAGTGGACGGCGGGCCCACCCGCTGCCACCTGCGCGGAAAAATGCCGTGTCCGCATCCACAGGCTGTGGATGCGGACACGGCTCCGGCCGGCGGCGATGATCAGTTGAGCAGCACGGTGACCGGTAGCGCCGCGGTCGGCGAGTTCCCGATCTGGATGTTGTCGGCGTTGGCCACCGGGTGCACGAGCGAGACGTCGATCGAGGCGGTCCCGTCCGACAGGTGGTACGGCCCGGACAGCTTGTTCGCGGAAGCCGGATCGAGCTGGACCCGGAAGGTGAACGTCACGCTCTGTCCGGCGTCGAGATCGAACGGGGGCACCGGGACGGCCGACAGGCTCAGCAGGTAGTCCATGCCCGTGCCCTCCGCGTCGTAGAACACGGTCTTCCAGGCCCCTGTGGACGGATCGCGGAGCTGTAGTTGGCCCGCGGGCATCATCGAGACCGGCGTGTTCGAGCAGGTGCAGTGCCCGAGCGACACGATCGGCGCGATGTCCCGAAGCGTGTCATCGCTGTTGTTGCTGACCGTGACGGTGAATTCGATCGGGCTGCCGCCAAGGTGCAGCGCCGTCGATCCGTTCGCCGTGATGCTGGCCGTGAGCGGATGCTTCGTCGGCGGGCACTGGCCGCCGTACACGCACAGGTTGCTCTCCAGGGCGGCGAGGAACGTCAGGTCGTTGCTCTGCCGGTCCACGGTCGTGTCGCCACCGAACCAAACCAGTTCCACTACGCTGCCGCGCTGGACGAAGAACTCGTGGTTGTCCGACGCGAGGTTCGCCGGATCGCCGGGCGCGCCCTGGGCGGTGCGGAAGGTGTGCAACCAGGCGTAGCCGCCGTCCAACTGCTCGGTCTGCTGCACGGTTCCGGTCATCGGCACGCCATTGACGCCGACGGACTGCTCAGGACAGTGTGCGTAATCGCTACGGATGGTCCCCAGCGCCTGCTGCGCCGCAGCCGTGGAGGGGAAGAAGAACAAGACCTGATCGGCCGAGAAGACCGTGCCGGAGGACGTCGGCTTGTACGTCATCTCCTGATAGCCGTTCGAACCGAGATGCGTGAGCGTGCCTGTGGTGCATGAGTAGAACCACTGGCGGTCGGCGGTATTGATCGAAGGCTTGGTCATGTTCGCCGTCCAGCCGCCGGGATTGATCGCGAACTGGCTCTGCGGTGTCCACGCGCCCGGCACGATCGTGTTGAGGTCCCCGGTGCCGCCAGGCGCGGTCGCGCTCGGGCTCGACGAGTTGGAGGGGCTCGGGCTGGTGCTCGGCGGGGCCGGGGTGTTGCTCACGGTAGGCGTCGGAGTTCCCGAGTTTGTGATCGGCTTGGGCGCGCCGCCCTGGTTACCGGCGAGGGCCAACGCCAAGCCGGCCGAAGCACCGATCAGTGCGACGGCCATAACGCCTGCCGCGAATTGCTTACGCACCGTGCGCTGCCGCCCCCTGCGGCGGGCCGCGTCAGCACCGGCCGGATTGGTCGACGTGGACGCGGACTGTGCGATATCGGACAGCAGATCCTGGAAGCTCTCGGGCATCGTCTTACTCCTCTCCGGCTTCGATGTGGTGGATGGGCCGCGTATGACCAGCCCCGGATGGCGCCTCGGCGAACTCGGACACGTGCGGCGCCATGGCTTTACGCCCTCGAGCCAGCCACCCCTTGACGGTTCCGGTCGGGGCGGCGGTCTCGTCCGCGATCTCGTCGACCGAGAGGCCGACCAGGTAGTGCAGCACGATCGCCCGGCGCTGATCGGCGGAGATCCGGCGCAGCGCGGCCATCAGCGCCAGGTGATCGGGATTGAGCCCGGGCAGCTGTGCCCGGCCCGCCTCCTCGTGGCGGTGCGCCAGCAAGCGGTTCTTCGCCTTGCGCCCCGCGGACACCGCGATCCGGTAGGCCACCGTCCTGATCCAGGCCTCGGGCGCGCCGTACTCGCCCACTTTGTCCCAGCGCTGCCAGGCCCGCGCATACGCCTCTTGGACCGCATCTTCCGCATCAGTCAGGCTCCCCGTCATCGCATAGAGCTGACCGACCAGCCTTCGGAACGATGCGGCGTAGAACTCGTCGAATCCGAGCTCGCCCCCCATCGTGCGTCCCTCCCCCATCCGCTCGTCGCTCCCCGGTGACCGTGGCACCGTCTGTATGTGGCACCGCCTGCCCGTGACACCCGCAGTCCGTGACACGGTCACGACGCTCACGCCTGGAGTCGCGTCCCGGTTGCACCCGGTATCGAGAATTTTCCGGCGCGGCGGATGGTCGGGTCCGGCGAAGCGCTCTTAGGCTTTGCTCGTGCCTGAAGTACCGCTGGATTTCCCCCGAGCCTGGGTCGAGTTTCCCGATCCGGACAATTCCGAGCAGGTGTACCGCGCGGACCTGACCTGGCTGTGCTCCCGCTGGCAGTGCATCTGGGGTTCGGGCTGCCAGGGTATCCACGCCGGGCGGCCCGCGGACGGCTGCTGCACCCTCGGCGCGCACTACTCGGACTCGGCCGACGAGAAGCGGGTGAAGGAGGCGGCGCGCCGGCTGACCGCGGAGACGTGGCAGTTCCACGGCGAGGCGGCCAAGCGCGGCGGTCGGCTGGCGATCACCGAGACCGATCCGGAGGGTGACCGGCAGACGCGCGTGCACGACGGCGCGTGCATCTTCCTCAACCGGCCCGGGTTCGAGGGCGGCGCGGGCTGTGCGCTGCACGGCCTGGCGCTGCGGGAAGGGCGCCATCCGCTGGAGACGAAGCCGGATGTGTGCTGGCAGCTGCCGATCCGCCGCACCTACGACTGGGTGGACCGGCCGGACGACAGCAAGGTGCTGATGATCACCATCGGCGAGTACGACCGGCGCGGCTGGGGTCCCGGCGGCCACGATCTGAACTGGTGGTGCACCGGCAACACGGAGGCGCACACCGCGGCGGAGCCGGTGTACGTCTCGTACGCGGCCGAGCTCGCCGAGCTGATGGGCCGGGCCGCGTACGACTTGCTCGTCGAGTTCTGCGAGACGCACCTCGCGAGCAAGGTGCCGGTCGCCCGGCACCCGGCCTCACCCGAGTGATCGCAGCGGGCTGATAACCGCCTAACCGCCGCCGGAGTCGGCGGCGGTGCCAGCGCGCGGGGCGCCTAGCGGGAGCCCGCAGCGTGCCGTGGGGAGTGCGGCGCGGGCGTCGTTGTCGAGGGCGTCGCGCTGGTGCCGCTGGAGGGTCCGGAAGCGGGCGCGGACGGCTGCGTACTCTGCGATACCGGCGACGATGGGGACGCGCTGGCAGTCCCGCCTCCGCCGGCCGGCGCGCTGCGTGTCGGGCGCACTGCGGACGGGCCGACGCCACCGGCCGAGGAACTCGGCGTAGGTGTCGGGGGCGGAGTCGACCCGCCTGACGGGCTGCTGGGCGGCGTCGAGCCGGACGATCCGCCGGACGCGGGCGGGCTCGAAGGCGTGCCGGAAGGGTTGGCGGAGCCGCCGTGCAGCGTGACCACCGCGCCGCCCGGCGAGAACGTGATCGTGCTCGTCCACTGCCCGGCGGGGGCTTCGTTCGTCGCGGTCGCGACGATGGCCTGGGATTGACCGCCGGCAAGCGTGCCAGAGTACTGACTCAGCGTGATCCACGTGTCGTGCGCCGCGGCCTTCCAGGCGATCGGCGCGCTGCCGGAGTTCCGCAGCACGATCGTCACGCTGTTCGGGTCGGCATCGCGCTGGTTGATGCTGACGTGGAAATCGGCGGCGTTGGTACCCGGTCCGGCGCCGGAGCCGGAGCCGGATGCGGGGCCGGACGGCGTGCGCACGGTGCCGCCGATTCCCATGGCTGGCGCGCTGTTCTTGCCCACGCCTCGCGAGTCGGAGGAACGGGCGCTCGACGACGCGAGCGGGACCGGCGGCGTGCTCACTGAGACGGACAGGCCGCCACCGCCCGCGCTGACCGGGTCCTGCGATGGCATTGAGTCAATGAGCTGCGACGAGTGACTGTCCGAGGTGACACCGAGCAGCGCCGCGGTGGCCGCCGCCGCGGCACCGACCGCGCCGAGTGTGACGGCCGAGAAGACCACCTGCCGCATCGGGCGAGAGCGGTGCTGCGGTCGAGGCTTGCCGTCCGGGCCGCGCGGTGCTTCGGGTGCCGGTGCGACGAAGCGGGGCAGACGGGCGGTACCGCTGTTCGTGCGAGTGCGGAGGCCAGGGCCGGTACCGGACGCGGCACCGGATTCGGCCCGCAAAGCAGCACCGGCGGCAGGACCAGACCCGGCACGACCGCCAGCGCCGGCAACCGATCCGGCGCGCGTAGCCGCGTTCGTGCTCACGCCTGCCATGCCCTCGATGTACGCCGACTCGGTGTACGGCTGTCGCGTGCGCGTCCTCTCGGCGGCGGATCCGACAGGAGCGCGGTTGGCGAAACGCCCGGACGGAGTCGAGATGAATCCGTCGCCGCTGTCGCCGCTTTGCGGTCCGGTAAGGAGCTTGGGCCGCGGACCGCCACCGGCCATCGGCCGCCAGTCGGTCTCGGAGTCCGGCGGCAGTACCCGAGCAGCCCAGCTTCCCGGCGTGCGATAGACGCCCGCGAAATCAGTTTCCTCACTCGCGCGGCGCGATTCACCGCGGGCGGCAGGAGCAGCAGTAGCGGCGTCGCGCTCACCGCTTGGCCGTCGAGCGTCAACGCGCGGCCGGCTCACGCCCGGAACCCTGCGCGGCAAAGCGTCCTGCGCGACGGGAGCCTTCGGCGCGCGCTCAACAGAGGGCTGATCCATGGCGACAAGAGAATCAGGGTTCTGGTTCTTTGGCTCTGCGTCAGTCGAGGTCCGTACTGCGGCGCGCTTCGATTCCGGCCCGGTGGCCCGCTTCGGCGCCGCGCGACGTCCGCCACGCCGACGAACCGGCGACGGCTCGTCCGCCATCGGGAAGCCATCGGGCGTGAAGTGCTGGATCCGCCTCGCGATGGCGTCGTGGTCGACACCGAGGCGCAGGGCAAGTTCGGGGTCGCGCAGTTCGCTCAGCACGATCTCGCGCAGGGCGCGCGGTGCCGCGACGAACGGCAGGATGGTCGGTGCCGCCGGAGTGCCGATGACAGTGTGCAGATAGTGCTGACAACGCGTGCAACCGTCGACGTGATCGGTCAGCGGCGCGCGCAGTGTGGCGTTCAGGCGCCCTGACCAGCCGAAGGTCAGCTCGGCCAGTTGTGCGCAGTGTTCGGTCGATGCCTTTGCGACCGCGACTGCCGCGAGTGACCGCTCCAGCTCCCGCCAGGCGTCGGCGAGCACGCCGAAGCCTTGAGCTCCGATGGACCCGATCGGCGCGTCGCCGCCGCGCCCGAACCGGCCGGACTGCCCGGAGCGCGCGGACTGCCCGAGCCCGAGCACCAGGCCGAGGCCGTGGCTGTCGAGTCCGTGGCGGATCGTCAGCTCAAGGATCTCCCGGTGCGCGGGGGCGAGGCCCTCAGACTCGGGCCATTCCAGCGAGTGGAACTCGGCCCGCCGCAGGTTCCGCTCCAGCGAGGCCAGCGAGCCGCCCGGGTCGGCCGCCCCGGCCGGTGGCCGCAACCGACCGGCGACCGGGCTCGGTGAATCCATCGAAGGAGAGATCGAAAAAGCGCCAGAATCCGAAGACACCGAAGCATCCGGAGCCCCACTGAACGCCGTGGCCTCATCTGTCGACCCTGACGGCAGCGACACTGACGACAGCGACGGCACTCCGCGCAGCGAGCACTCGCGCCGCAGGATCGCGTAAAGCCACGGCTGGATGTACTCAGGCTGCCGGAGCTGCCTCACGTTGCGATCGGCGATGACGAACGCACAGTAGAGCGCGTCAACAGCTGCATCGTGGTCACGCAGCGACCAGATCGCGTATGTGTGCAGGCCGTCTGCGTATGCGTCGTACGCTGCAGCTCGGCCCCAGCCGTCGCCCGCGTCACCGGTCGGCCGGATCGGCTCGGTGCGCAGCGGTCGATCGAGTAGGGCGGGCGCACCGGAGGCCGTCGCGGCCGCAGCAGTGGTGTGCCCCCCGCCGCTTGAAGAGTCAGCGTTCACACGGCCGAAGGTAGGCGGCGCCGCGCTCAGGCGTCCCGGAGACGCCTGCCTATCGCCCGAGTGAGTGACAACGTATGACCGTATGTCCACTCATACGAGTGAGCTTTCGGAAACTCGCGTCAGCCGGTACCAGCGCCCGCGCCGGGACTCGTCGAGGCCGAGGGAGACGCCGAGGGCGTAGGCGATGCTGAAGGCGTCGAAGACGTCGGGTGCGACGACGGACTTGACCGCGGCGTCGTCCTCGTCGGCGTCGGAGACTTGCTTGTAGCAGCCCTCGCGGTGGTCATCTGCGCGGCGGGAGTCGATGCCGACGCAGACACCGAGGCCGATCCACTCGAGGACGGCGTCGCCGCCACCATCAAGTCCAGCGGGCTCGAACTATCCGTCGGCGACGCGGTCGAACTCGACAGTCCGCCCGTCGAGTTCGCGGCTGGACTGGTTGCCGGCGCGTGCGTGCCCAGCATCACGTACAGCAGCACGCCGACCGCGGCCGCAGCCGCCGCGAAGCCCGCCGGGAGCACCCACTTGCGCCCCGAACTCCCCCCGCCTCGCTTGCCTCCCGTCGGGAAGCCGTTCTCGTCGAAGCGGCCCGCACGCTCCGCGATCCGCGTCGCGAAGGCCGCGCCGGCCGGGTCGCGCAGGCTCTCCAGCACCCGCGACCGGACGCCCGGCGGCATGAACGAGTGCGACAACTCCTCGAACAGGCGCAGCGGCCTGCGGTTCCTCACCGTGGCGTTGCAGATCGTGCACTTCTCGATGTGCTTCGTCGCCGACTGCACCCAGGCGTCGACCCCGCGACCGTCGAGCTGGTCGAACCTGCGGCCCAGTTCCGCCGCGTCCGGGCACTTCGGGTCGCCAGTGCGCGCCGCGAGCACGACGAGCAGCGCGTGTTCCAAGTCCGCCTGTGCCGCGCCGACCAACTCCGACGCATGCTCCTCGGTCACCCCGAGGACCCGCGCGAGGTCCGCGTCGACAAGACGATGCCGGAACGCGAGATCGAGAACCTCACGCGTCTCCGGCGCCAGCATCGCGTAGCAGTCGAGCGTCAGGCGGGCCAGCCGATCCCCGCGCGCGGCGTCGCCGGCGTCGGACGGGATCTCCTCGCTGATGCCGACACGCTCACACTCGGCGCGCGTCAAGGCGTAGAGCCAGGCGCCAAGCTCGTCGGGTTGGCGCAGCTCACGGATGCGGTTGACCGCGACGATGAACGCGTCGCGCAGCGCGTCCCCAGCCGCCTTGTGATCGCCCAAAAGTTCGTGACAGTACGCGTACAGTCGCGTTCCGTATATGTCGTAGATCTGGCCGGCCGCGAGCCGGTCGCCAGCCCGCAGTGCGGTAACCAATTCGCGGTCAGTCACGGAAGGCAAGGTAAGCCATCGGGTGATATGACTTCCACTGAGACGCCGAAACTCCGTGCGAAGACACCGGATAAAACGGATAAATCCCCTCTCCAGCCCCTCCTTTCCCAAGTTATCCACAGCTTTGCCGTCTCAGCAGCCGTACTGTCCCCCCGACCCGCTACCGTCGTTGCCCATGGGGACCACCACAAGATCTGCTCGCTCCGCCGCGCCGCGCGACGGTTTCCGCTGCGGCGAGTGCGGCGCGACGACCGTCAAGTGGGTCGGCCGCTGCCCCGAATGCCAGGCCTGGGGCACGGTCGAGGAGATCGGCGTCCCCAAGCCGCGCACCGTGAAGGCCGGGCCGGTCACCGCGCCGGCGCGGCCCATCGACCAGGTCAACGCCGCCACCGCCAAGGCCCGCTCCACCGGTGTGCCGGAGCTTGACCGGGTGCTCGGCGGCGGCATCGTGCCCGGCGCCGTGATCCTGCTGGCGGGTGAGCCGGGGGTCGGCAAGTCCACGCTGCTGCTTGAGGTCGCCGCCGCCGGAGCCACGGCCGAGCGGCCGGTGCTCGTCGTCACCGGGGAGGAGTCGACGGCCCAGGTGCGGCTACGGGCGGACCGGATCGGCGCCCTCGCCCCGGACCTGTACCTCGCCGCCGAGACCGACCTGGCCGCCGTCCTCGGCCACATCGAGCAGGTGCAGCCGAGCCTGCTCGTCCTCGACTCGGTGCAGACGGTGGCGTCGGCCGAGGTCGACGGCGTGCCCGGCGGCGTGACGCAGGTTCGCGAGGTCAGTGCGGCCCTGATCCGGGTCGCGAAGGAACGCGACCTCGCCGTGATCCTCGTCGGGCACGTCACCAAGGACGGCTCGATCGCCGGCCCCCGGGTGCTCGAGCACCTGGTCGACGTGGTCCTCCAGTTCGAGGGCGACCGGCACTCGCCGCTTCGGCTGGTGCGGGCCGTGAAGAACCGGTACGGCCCGACCGACGAGATCGGCTGCTTTGAGATGCACGACTCCGGTATCAGGGGCCTGGCCGACCCCTCCGGCCTGTTCCTCTCCCGGCGCTCCGAGCCGGTGCCCGGAACCTGCGTGACCGTGACGCTGGAAGGCCGGCGCCCGCTGGTGTGCGAGGTCCAGGCGCTGGTCGCCCCGTCGAATCTGCCGCAGCCGCGCCGCGCCACCTCCGGCCTCGACTCCTCGCGGGTCTCGATGGTGATGGCGGTGCTCGAACGCCGCGGGCGCGTCCCGCTCGGCAAGCACGACGTGTTCGCGGCGACGGTCGGCGGCGTGCGCCTGATCGACCCGGCCGCGGACCTCGCCGTCGCGCTGGCCATGACCACCGGAACGGTGGACAGTCCGCTGCCGGCCACCGTCGTCGCGTTCGGCGAGGTCGGGCTGGCCGGCGAGGTGCGGCCGGTCACCGGGCTGGGCCGGCGGCTGTCCGAGGCCGCGCGGCTCGGTTTCCGTACCGCGCTGGTTCCCCGGGTCGCCGACGGCGAAGAGGCGCCGAAGGTACCCGGCGGAATGCGGATCGTCGAGGTCGCAGACATCGCGGACGCGCTCGCGACCCTTCATCAAATGATCAACCGGTAAACTTGACCATAACCGACTGCAAGTCCTACCACCGCCCACCGAGCACCGACCCCGTGACGACCGTCCCCGCAGCAGACTGACCCTCGACCAGGAGCGCCATGGCTGTCCCCGAACGCGCCGCGGACCAGGCGCAGCGCGCCACCTTGGCTGCGCTCGCCCCCGGAACGCCGCTGCGTGACGGCCTCGAGCGGATTCTGCGCGGCAACACCGGCGCCCTGATCGTGCTCGGCTTCGACAAGACGGTCGAGAGCATCTGCACCGGCGGCTTCGTGCTCGACGTGGAGTTCTCCGCGACCAGGCTGCGCGAGCTGTGCAAGATGGACGGCGGCGTGGTCCTGGACCGCGACTGCGCGCGCATCGTGCGTGCCGGAGTCCAGTTCGTGCCGGACCCGGCCATCCCGACCGTGGAGACCGGTACCCGTCACCGCACCGCCGAACGGGTCAACCGGCAGACCGGCTTCCCGGTCGTCTCGGTAAGTCAGTCGATGCGCCTCATCGCGCTCTACCACGATGAGAAGCGGACGGTCCTGGAGGACTCCGGGGTCATCCTGTCCAAGGCGAACCAGGCCCTGGCCACCCTTGAGCGCTACAAGCTGCGGCTCGACGAGGTGGCCGGCACGCTCTCCGCGCTGGAGATCGAGGACCTGGTCACCGCACGCGACGTGGCCCAGGTCGCGCAGCGGCTTGAGATGGTCCGCCGGATCGCCGTCGAGATCGAGGGTTACGTCGTTCAGCTCGGGGTCGACGGCCGGCTGCTGGAACTGCAACTCGACGAGCTGGTCGCCGGGGTCGAGCCGGAGCGGGAGCTGGTCGCGCGGGACTATCTGCCCGAGCGCGGCGGCCGCCGCAGCCGGACGGTCGAGGACACGCTGCACGACCTCGACGCGCTCAGCCGCGCGGAGTTGCTGGAGCTGGCCACGGTAGCCAAGGCCCTCGGCTTCACCGGCGGCGCGGAGAGCCTAGACGCGGCCGCTTCGCCGCGTGGATACCGGCTGCTCGCGAAGGTCCCACGGCTGCCCGGCACGGTGATCGACCGGCTCGTTGAGCACTTCGGCGGTCTGCAGAAGCTGCTCGCGGCGTCCGTCGCAGACCTGCAGGCTGTTGAGGGCGTCGGCGAGACCAGGGCGCGTACCGTCCGCGAGGGCCTCTCCCGCCTCGCCGAGTCGTCGATCCTGGAGCGCTACGTCTAGCGCTGCCCAGCGCTTAACAGGTGGTGCTGGTGCTTGCGGCCGCTACTACTGAAGCCCGAACTGCACTGACGCCGCGTTGACGCCGCTCACCATCGCTGTCACCGCGTACGAGCCCGAGCCGACCGCCGGCGGATTGGCCGGGCAGCCCGTGACCGACTTCTCGCGGTCCCACTTCACCGGCTCGGTGAAGCCATCACCCGGCCCCAGCACGCGCAAGTCCTGGTTGCCCGCGCAGGTGGCACTCGTCCAGGCCGTCGAACTGTCCGCCACCGACGACACCGTGACGACAACACCCTTGCCCGACACGTCGATGCGACAGTTCCCCGAGCCGGTGTTTCGCAGTATCACGTTGAAGACCGGATTCTGCCCGGCCGAGTAAACCGGCGGTCCGCTCGACGACGTCTTGTCCAGCTGCACCTGAACGGACAACACGCAGCCGGTCGAGCCCACGGGCACGCCGCCGACCGAGCTGCCCGCCCCACCATTGCCGTTGCTGCCACTGCCGCTGTCGCCGGTTGTACCGCCGCCACCGACCCCGCCCACTCCACCGTTGACTCCGCCTGCCGTCGAAGTCGGCGCGCCCGAGCCGGTCGGACCGGTAACAGGATACGAATTAATGGGCGGCAGCGATCCGGTCGGCACCGGACCAGGTGTGATTATCGCGGAGCTGCTACTCGGGCTGGCGCCCGCGCCGTTCTTCCCGCCGTTGCCACCGCCGGACCCGGAACACGCATACGCGGTGAACCCGATCAAGACCAGAGGAATCCCGAGCACCAGAATCCGACGCCGCCAGTACACCGCGGGCGGCTGGGGGCCGACAGGGCGGAGGAAGGATCCCACGGGACGCCACCTTATGGCATGCGAGACACCGTCAGTCGCATTGGCACCAGCGCGTGTTTGACAATGCGACCATAGGACCGATGCCCAGTCAGCCAGCCACTGCCGCCGTCTCAGCGCCCACGCTCGTTGCCGTGTCGGCCCCTTCGGCCAAGCCCGACGCCCAAGCCGCGCCCGACGCGGACTCCAACATCGACGTGGGCGCCGGGGTCCAGGCCGTGACCAGCACCAGTGCCGAGGTCAGCCCGGCTACCAGCGCTAGTGCCGGTCCGAGCGCCCGCCCCGGCGCTGTCACCGCCACAGCGGACTCCGCCGCCACCGACCCCAGCCCCGCCACCGCGGCGACCTTCGACGCTGCCATTGCCGATGAGGTTACCGAGCGCACCCGTGCCTGGTTCGCGATTCATCGCAGGGACTTGCCGTGGCGCGCCAAGGAAGCCGGGCCCTGGGCGGTCATGGTCAGCGAGTTTATGCTCCAGCAGACGCCGGTCTCCCGCGTGCTCCCGGTGTACGAGTCCTGGATCGCGCGGTGGCCCGTCCCGTCCGCGCTCGCCGCCGAGGAGCCCGGCGAGGCCGTGCGAGCCTGGGGTCGCCTCGGCTATCCGCGCCGCGCCCTGCGCCTGCACGCCGCCGCCACCGCGATCGTCGAACGCCACGGCGGCGACGTACCGGATGACTACAACGCCTTACGCGCGTTGCCGGGCGTCGGCGAATACACCGCTGGGGCCATCGCATCATTCGCATTCGGGCGCCGTGCTGCGGTACTCGACACGAACGTGCGCCGCGTTCTCGCCCGCGCCTTCTCAGGCGTCGAGTTCCCAGCCGACTCGCTTACCGCCGCCGAGCGTGCGTTAGCTGAGATGGTGCTTCCCCAGGCAGAGCAGGACGCTGCGAGTTGGGCCGCCGCATCGATGGAACTCGGGGCTTTGGTCTGCACCGCGAAGGCGCCCAAGTGCAGCCAGTGCCCGCTTGTCGAACTCTGCGTCTGGCGCGCGCTCGGCCAGCCCCCGCACGATGGCCCGCCGCGCCGCGGGCAGACGTACGCAGGCACCGACCGTCAGGCGCGCGGAAGGCTACTCGCCGTGCTGCGTGACGCGACCGTTCCCGTCGACAAGTCAGCGTTCGAACCGGTATGGCATATGGCTGAGCAACGCGAACGCGCACTCGCCGGTCTGCTCGCGGACGGCCTCGCGGTCAGGCTGCCTGATGGACGGTATCGGCTGCCCTAACCTCACCCTCGCGTCGACCGCCAAGGACCGCGTGCGCACCGAGCGCCGCCACGCCCATCATCGCCACCACCAGCGCCATCGGCAGCGTCTCGGCCATCAGCGAAGCACCGCGTGGCCCGGTCAGCGGGGCTACGACTCCGCCGATGAGGAACTGAGTGACGCCGAGGAACGCCGACGCCGTTCCGGCGTTGCCGCCGTGGTCGGCCAAGGCCAGCGCCGTCGCGTTCGGCGTGACGAGGCCGATCGAGGCGACCACGAACCACAGGCACACCGCGGTCGGCCAGAAACCCAGCCCCAGCAAGGTCACCACCAGCAGAGCGGCGCCTCCGGCCGCGCACTGGATCAGCCCGGCGCGCAAAAGCACGATCGTGCGCACCCGCCCGACGAGCCGGCCGTTGAGCTGGCCGAACAGGATCAAGCCGAGCGCGTTCGCGCCGAACATGAACGAAAACTCCTGCGGGCTGAGCCGGTAGACCTGCTCGACCACGAACGGCGAGCCCGAGATGTAGGCGAACATCGCCGCAAAGCTCAGCCCGGCGGCAAGCGCGTAGCCGACGAAGCGTCGGTCGGCCGCCAGCCGCCGGAAGGTGCGCAACGTGTCGCCGAGGCTCGCGGCGCGGCGCGCACTCGCCGGAAGGGACTCCGGCAGGCCGAAGAACACCGCGGCCAGCAGCACCGCTCCGATCGCCGCCAGCACGCCGAACAGCCCCTGCCACGCCGTCACCTTCAGCAGTTGCCCGCCGACGATCGGAGCGAGCACCGGCGCCAGGCCGTTGACCAGCATGAGTGCCGAGAAGAACCGGACCATGGCGGTGCCCGAGTAGAGGTCGCGCACTACGGCGCGGGCGATCACTATGCCCGCAGCGCCTGCGAAGCCCTGAATAAGCCGCCCGGCCGTTAGCGCACCGACCGACGGTGCAAACGCACACAGCAACGACGCCAGGGCGTACGCCGCGACACCGATCAGCAGCGGCTTGCGTCGTCCGAGCGAATCTGAGAGCGGCCCGGCGAGCGCCTGCCCGACCGCGAGCCCGACCAAGCAGGCGGTCAGCGTGAGCTGCACGTTGTCCGCGGCGGCGTGGAAATGCGACTGGAGAGAGGGCAGCGCAGGCAGGTAGAGGTCGATCGACAGTGGTCCGAACGCCGACAGCGCACCGAGGATGAGCAGCGACTTCACCCGCGCGGAACCGGTCGTCAGCGCGTGATTCGACGAGTCGGCTGTGGCATCGATCGGCGCGGCATGCGGCATCGGCGCTCCTGCGAGTGGTGAGGGCAGACGTTCGGCTCAGGTCCCGCAAGGCGCACTGCTGCGGGAAGTTTCCTGACTAGGCAACCAATTCCCGGCGGCGGGCATTCCCGGACCGGGCCGTCTGCGGCTTTGCCGCGAAGTTATCCACAGCCGCTTGAATCGGGAACGTAGAGATCTACCCAAACCGCTAACCTGGTATACGTGAGCATTCGACTGTACGACACCGCCACACGCAGCGTGCGTGACTTTGTCCCGACTCATCCGGGCAAGGTCTCGATGTACCTGTGTGGCGCTACCGTGCAGTCCCCGCCGCACATCGGCCACATCCGGTCCGGGGTGAACTTCGACATCCTCAGCCGCTGGCTGACGTATCGCGGCTTCGAGGTCACTTTCGTCCGCAACGTCACCGACATCGACGACAAGATCCTTAAGAAGGCCGCCGAGCAGGGCGTCGAGTTCTGGCGGGTGGCGCAGGCCAACGAGCGCGCGTTCACCGCCGCCTACGACGGCCTCGGCTGCCTTCCGCCGACGGTCGAGCCGCGGGCCACCGGCCACATCCCCGAGATGATCGAGCTCATGCAGGACCTGATCCTCGACGGTCACGCCTACGCGGCCGGCGGCGACGTCTACTTCGACGTGCGCAGCTTCCCCGGATACGGCGCGCTGTCGAACCAGCGGGTCGAGGACATGCTGAGCGCGGACGACGCCGACCCGAAGAACGCCAAGCGCGACCCGCAGGACTTCACGCTGTGGAAGGGCGCCAAGGCGGGCGAGCCGTACTGGAACACGCCCTGGGGCCCCGGCCGGCCCGGCTGGCACCTGGAGTGCTCCGCGATGGCGCGCAAGTACCTCGGCGAGCGCTTCGACATCCACGGCGGCGGCATCGATCTGATCTTCCCGCACCACGAGAACGAGATCGCCCAGTCCAAGGCCCGCGGCGACGCGTTCGCCCAGTACTGGATGCACAACGCCTGGGTGACCATGGCGGACGAGAAGATGTCGAAGTCCCTCGGCAACTCGGTACTCGTCGCGGACATGGTGCGGCGCTACCGGCCGATCGTGCTGCGGTACTACCTCGGCACGCCGCACTACCGCTCGATGATCGAGTACTCCGAGGCGGCGCTCGAAGAGTCCGCGGCCGCGTTCGGCCGCATCGAGCAGTTCATCACCCGCGCGATGGAGCTGGTCGGCACGACCGAGCCGACGACGGTGCCGGACGACTTCGCCGCGGCGCTGGATGACGACCTCGGCGTGCCCGGAGCCGTCGCCGTGCTGCACCAGACCGTGCGCGCCGGCAACACCGCGCTCGCCGCGAGCGATAAGGAAAGCGCCAAGACCCGGCTCGGCGAGGTGCGCGCGATGCTCGGCGTGCTGGGCATGGACCCGCTGGCCGAGCCGTGGGCCGGCTCCGGCGGCGGGGATGCGGCAGGCCTGCGCGGAGTCGTGGACAGCCTCGTCGCGGTGGCGCTCGAGCAGCGGCAGGCGGCCCGCGCGCGTAAGGACTACGCCGCGGCCGACGAGATCCGCGACCGGCTGACCGCGATCGGCATCGCCGTCGAGGACACCCCGGCCGGTCCACGCTGGACCCTGGCCTGAGCCGACGCACCAGACCCCATCCGCACCCACCGACCCGAACCGAAGCGAATCGATCTGACCGCCTGACGGCGCGTCACGCAAGCACCCCGCGCCCCGGCACCGACAGCCGGGGCGCGGATAAGACTCGAACACTCTGGAGCGATCAACCATGGCAGGCGGCAAGGGCGGCGGAGTGGGCGGGCGCGGTAACAAGCCGGGGTCCTCGCGCAAGGGCGCGCAGATGGGCTCGGGCGGTCAGCGGCGTAAGTCGCTGGAGGGCAAGGGCCCGACTCCCCGCGCCGAGATGCGCAAGGGGCATCCGGCTCAGCGCCGTGCCGAGGCCGCCGCGAAGCGCGCGCAGGGCCCGCGCGCCGGGTCGGGAAATCAGCGCACGCCCGCGAAGGTTCCGTACAAGGCGAACCGCCAGATCTCCGAGCTGATCGCCGGCCGCAATTCGGTCGTCGAAGCTCTGCGTGGCGACGTGCCGGGCACGGCGCTCTTCATCGCGCAGAACATCGACGCGGACGACCGGGTGCGTGAGGCCGTCACGCTGGCGAACAACCGCGGTATCCCGCTCATGGAGGTCACTCGTCAGGAGGTCGACCGGCTGACCGACGGCGCGATCCACCAGGGCATCGCGCTGCAGATCCCGCCGTACGAGTACGCGCACCCGGACGACCTGCTCACGCGAGCGCTCGACGCGTCCGAGACCCCGCTGATCGTGGCGCTCGACGGCGTGACCGATCCCCGCAACCTCGGCGCGATCATCCGTTCCGCCGCGGCTTTCGGCGCACACGGCGTCGTGGTCCCGGAGCGTCGCTCGGCCGGGATGACCGCAGGCGCCTGGAAGACCTCTGCCGGCGCCGCCGCGCGTCTCCCTGTCGCACAGGCCGGCAACCTCGCCCGCACGTTGGAGGCGTACCGCAAGCAAGGCCTTATCGTCGCCGGGCTGAGCGCGCGCGGCACCATGGATCTGTCCGACTTGGAAGCGGCGGCCGACCCGCTCGTGCTGGTCGTCGGCTCGGAGGGCAAGGGCCTGGGCAGGCTGGTGGAGCAGACCTGCGACGTGACGGTGCGCATTCCGATCGCGGCCGCGACCGAGTCGCTTAACGCCGGCGTCGCGACGAGCATCGCGCTGTACCAGGTCGCCCAGCGCCGCTCTAAGTCCACCCGCCTCTAGCTCCCCAGCGCGCCCCGCCTTACCCGAACCTGTCCCTACCCCTCCTTCTGCATTCGCCGCTCCCTAACCGGAGCCTGCCTCCCCATGGGCGTAAGCTACCCACATCCAACGGCTCGTCTGACGTGGAGTGCAGAGTGCGCATCGGATACACCATCGCTCGCTTCGACTGGCCGGGCGGCCCCGCCGCGATCCGGCCCAACCTGCTCAAGCTGGCGCGGACCGCGGAGGACGGCGGTCTGTACAGCCTCTGGGTGATGGACCACTTCTGGCAGATCTCGGTCAACGGTCCGGCCGAGGACCCCATGCTCGAGGGCTACACCGCCCTCGGCTTCCTCGCCGCCGCCACCGAGCGCGTGACGCTCGGCACGATGGTCACCGGCGTGACGTACCGCAACCCGGCCATTCTCGCCAAGACCGCGACGACCCTCGACGTGCTGTCCGGCGGCCGAGCGTACTTCGGCATCGGGGCGGCCTGGTTCCAGGAGGAGCACGAAGGCTTCGGCGTGCCCTTCCCGCCGGTCAAGGAGCGCTTCGAGCGGCTCGAAGAGGCGATTCAGATCGCCAACGGCATGTGGTCCGACTCCGACGCCGGCTACCAGGGCAAGTACTACACCCCAGGACGCCTGCTCAACGTCCCCGCCGCCATCTCCTCCCCCCGCCCCAAGCTGCTCATCGGCGGCGGTGGCGAGCAGAAGACCCTCCGGTTCGTCGCCCGTTACGCCGATGCCTGCAACCTGTTCGACGGGGGCGACGAGTTCGTCGCGCACAAGCTCGACGTCCTGCGCGGGCACTGCGAGGCCGAGGGCCGCGACTTCGACACGATCGAGAAGACGATCATCTCCCGCCTCGGCCCGGACAGCACCGTGAAGGATGTCGTCAGCCGCATCGAGCGGCTGCGCGAGCTGGGCTTGACGCACGTGATCTTCGGCGCGCCCGAGGCCGCGAACGACCGCTACCTCGGCTTGGTAACAGAAATCGCCTCCCAAACCGCCGACCTCTAACCCCGCCCCACACCCTCCATACCGCCCCACCCCACACAACACAACGGTCCCGTCCCCGGAACCCTCCGGGTGCGGGACCGCCGCTTAACGCCTATCTGCTAGACCTATCGTCGACCTACTCCGACAGCCGCTCGCCGCTCACCGTCGAGAAGATGTGCGTCTCGCCCGGCTTCGGCAGGAAGTGCAGGGTCTCGCCCTTGGCCGGCGTGTTGCGGGCGTCCACGCGGACGATGATGTCCACGTCGTTCCCGTCGACCTTCGCGGTGCCGTACGCGAACGCGTCGGCGCCCAGCTCCTCGACGACGTTCACGATGACTGCGATGCCGGTGCCGTCGGCCGAGAGGTCGAAGGACTCGGGCCGCACGCCCAGCGTGACGCTGCGCTCGCCGCGGCCGGTCGCCTTCGCCAGCGAGTCGCGGTCCACCGGAACTACGGCGCCGTCGAACGCCACGCCGCCGTCGGTGATCGGGGCCTCGATGAGGTTCATCGCCGGCGAGCCGATGAAGCCCGCGACGAAGACGTTGGCCGGCTTCTCGTACATCCGGCGCGGGGTGTCGCACTGCTGCAGCAGGCCGTCCTTGAGCACCGCGACGCGGTCACCCATCGTCATGGCCTCGACCTGGTCGTGCGTCACGTACACGGTCGTGATGCCCAGGCGGCGCTGGAGCGAGGCGATCTGCGTACGGGTCTGCACACGCAGCTTCGCGTCGAGGTTCGACAGCGGCTCGTCCATGAGGAAGACCTTCGGCTCGCGCACGATCGCGCGACCCATCGCGACACGCTGACGCTGACCACCGGACAGCGCCTTCGGCTTACGCCCGAGGTACTCGGTCAGCTCGAGCAGCTTCGCGGCGTCCTCGACCTTCTGCCGGATCTCCGGCTTCGGCACGCCCGCGATCTTCAGGGCGAAGCCCATGTTCTCCGCCACGGTCATGTGCGGGTACAGCGCGTAGTTCTGGAACACCATCGCGATGTCCCGGTCCTTCGGCGGCAGGTGAGTGACATCGCGCTCGCCGATCCGGATGGCGCCCGCGGTCACCTCCTCCAGACCCGCGAGCATCCGCAGCGAGGTGGACTTCCCGCAACCCGACGGCCCGACTAGGACCAGGAACTCGCCGTCCTGGATGTCCAGGTTCAGCTTGTCGACGGCGGGACGCTCAGCGCCCGGGTAGACGCACGTAGCGTCCTCGTAAATGACACCAGTCATCGGTGTTGCCTATCCCTTCAACCGGCAGGAACGTGCCGGACGATCCGAGTTGGAAGGTGACCGCGAAACGGCCTTTGCTGACCGTATCTTCCGACAAGCGTCTTGTCACTATCAGCCACGCGACTGTGCGGAACCCCACGTCCACAGGCACCAAGCCGTTCACTCACCGCAGCCCCGCACCGCACGCCCCTGAGCGCACCCACAACTCGGTGGGCGGTACCCCACCGGCCCGCTACGATTGCACCGGAGGCGCGCATTCGGGCACCAACCCGCCTGCCGCCCATCCACCGCTGGTGTGGCGCAATTGGCAGCGCACCTGTCTTGTAAACAGGTGGTTAGGGGTTCGAGTCCCCTCACCAGCTCACAGCTCCGCCACAGGTCAGAGCACCAGTAAGCACGAAGGAACCCCAGGACTTGATACCGACCCAGGGTTCCCGTGCCCGCAACGTGCCCGATCATCCTTCAGCCTCTCGCGTGTGGTCCGCGATCAAGTCGTCGAGTGCGCGAGCGATCCGCTGGTCTCGACCAGGTGCAGCGTGCTGGTAGATCATCGCGGCCCGTACTGTCGAGTGGCCCATGCGCTGCATCAGTTCCTTGAGTGTCGCTCCGGTCTGGGACGCGAGCGTGTTGCCCGTGTGCCGAAGGTCGTGCACGTGCACGTCCGGTAGTCCGGCCGACTCGCGCGCCTCAGCCCAGATCTTCTGGAAGTTGGCCCGACGAAGCACGGTGCCCTCCCAGCTGGAGAAGACCAGCGACTCAGGTTCAGCAGGCACGTAGACGGCGAGGTGCTGCTCCAGGTCGGCCCGCAGTGCTTCGGGGAAGGAGACGACGCGGCGGCCGGCCTCGGACTTGGTAGGCCCGACGAACACCCGACCGTCATCCAGCTCGACCACCTGACGCCGGACCCGAATTGTGCAGGTCGAAAGGTCGAAGTCCCGACGCTCCAACGCCACCAGCTCACCCCATCGCAGACTCGCGAAGGTCGCGATCAAGACGAGCATGCGGAACCGCAGCGGCACCTCCCCCGCCACGTGGAACACCTCAGCAACCGTCAGCGTCGGACGTTCAGGTGTCTCATTCACCGCGCCGCCCTTGATCCGACACGGGTTGCGCCGGATCAGATCGTCCTCAACCGCCGTGTTGAAGATGGACTTCAGCAGTTGGTATGCACGCGCGACAGTCGCTTCCCCGACGCCAGCGTCGAGCAGCTGCTTACGCCACCGCCGGATGTGCGGGTCCTTCACCTCGTTGACCGCCAGGTAACCGAGATGCGGCTCGATGTGCCGGGCCAGCAGCCCGCCGTAGAGATGCACTGTCTTGGGCCTCAGCTTCGGCCGCTCAGCGATCCAGGCACGCCCGTAGTCTGCTACCGAGATACGGCCAGAGTCAGGGTTGATCCAGTCATCTCGGTTGATCTCAGCTTCCTTATCAACCAGCCACTTCTCTGCCTCGGTCTTGGTGCGGAAGGTCTCCGGCGCGGGCCGATCGATGCCGTCCGGACCGAGGTAGCGGGCCTGGTATCTGCCGGAAGGCAGCTTGCGGATACGCCCGAAACGCCTCTTGCCCGGCATCACGACACCACCCGCAGGTGACGCCCAGCAGGCCGAGCTGAGACCGGCTGGACCATTCCGGCCTGGATGAACTCGACGACGGCCGAGCGCGGGATACGGACGTGGCGACCGAGCCGGACGACGACGATCCGCCGTTCAGCGACCAGGCGACGCACGAAGCGCGGAGTCGTGTTGAACAGCTCAGCGGCTTGTTCGACTGTCAACAGCGTGTCCATAAGTTGCCCCCTCCAGGTCAGGTGAGTGATCAGCAGGCAGAAGTGAGCGGCGCTCGTCACGTCCCGCATAAGACCAGTGGTTGATGACAAGCACATCCGGGGATTCGGCGAGCGCGAGTGTGTACGGGTCTTGTCCTGCTTGGAAGTCGGCGCGTTCCTGGCGCAGCGCGCCGAAGGTGGTGGAGTAGGCGCGGGACTTGGTGGCGAAGTGGCCGCCGAAGCCGAGCATGTGCGCCCACTTGCGCAGCCGCAGGGGCTCGAGTTCGGGGATGCCGCCGAGCTGCCAACAGGTCTCGATCAGTCGCCGGGCATGCGGTGACAGCTCCCAGGCGTCCAGGTCGATCGTGCGGCCGAGGCCCGCGCAGCTGCGGCAGGGCAGCAGCACATCATCGCGGTCAGGCGTACGCACCAGCGTGCGGCCCGAGCCCGAGCAGGCGCGGCACGCGAGCGGGGGCAGTTCGACACCGGCCGACTCTGCGGACTTGGTGGCGTACTTGGCGATGTACCGCGCGACTGCCGTATCGGTCAGGCCCGAGGGAGCGTCGAACTCGGCCGAGGCGACCGGGCGGATATCAAGCTGCTGCCCCCAACCGACCAGCGGAGCGCCGAGGGCTCGCGACTCGGGGACCTCCACGGTGACGCGCGCCACGGCATCCCGAATTGCCGACTCCAGCAGCTGCGCGGTCACCCAGGAGGGAGGAGGCGAGAGCGCCCCGTCCGGCCCGTCGAGCCGTGCGACGCCGTGGAAGTGCACGACACCGCGCGCCTGATATTCGGCCACCTTCGCGAAGTTGACACGCACCAGGCGCTCACTGGCGCGACGCGACATGCCGAGCAGCCGCGCGAGGGAGCGGCGGATCTCGTTGGCGGTCTGTGACCACAGCTTGCCCGCCATGGCGTTGAACAGGACATGACCCTGATAGTCGTAGCCGGACGGATCGATCGGAGTGCCGATCAGCGGGTCGCCCGCACGGTGCCAGGCCATGCAGCCGGAGCCGTCGCGGCGTGGCTTGCAAGCTCGCA
>NZ_DASRBQ010000179.1:0-25178 GCF_035653575.1 Actinocrinis sp. | reverse complement strand
GTTGGATGTCCAACCTCGGTAGGGCGGGTGGGACTCGAACCCACGACCCAAGGATTATGAGTCCTCTGCTCTAACCGGCTGAGCTACCGCCCCTGGCCACCGACGGATGGCTTGTGCCCGGTTCAGCCCGGAATCAACCATTTCCGCGGTAGACGCGAAACGTCTCCGGGGCGGCAGCCGCGGAGACGTTGTCGTGCGCTCCCGCAATAGGACTCGAACCTATAACCTGCCGGTTAACAGCCGGCTGCTCTGCCAATTGAGCTATGCGGGATCGGTGCTGTTCGCTCGGCCTTGCGCTGGTGAGAACCCGGGGCCTTGCGGAGACCAACCTTAGCGCATCCAGGGGGGTGCTCCGCCACTCGGTATGCCGCGCGGGTCGGAGGGCGGCGAGGCACCGTGGCTGTCGCCGTTGTGCTGGCATCGCGGCAGTCTGTCGTCGCGGTCTTAGCGGCGCCGGGGCTGTTTTGGGGGCAAGTCGCTGTGGGCTAGGCGGCGGAAGCGTGGGCGGTTACCGGTTAGGCAGCACGGGGTGCGGGTAGTCGCGGCTCGTCGACGTCTTTTGATTGCTGGGAGTGGTGATGAAGGCCAAGATCAGCTTCGTCGGCGGGATGGTGCTCGGGCTGCTGGCCGGAAGCAAGATCGGCCCACGGCTTTACGAGCGAGTCTCCGCCATGGTGTCTTCGCTCGCGGCGGATCCGCGGGTGCGGTCGACGGCGTCCAGCGCCGGGGATCGTGCCGCGCATGTCGCAAAGAACGCCGGGGCATCGGCCGCCCACCAGGTGAAGCACGCCGGTGAAGCGGTGACGCACCGGTTCGGCGACCGGTTTAGCAGCGTCAAGCACTCTGCTGGGTCGAACGGATCCGGGCAGCACATGAGTCGCTTCGACGAGGACCCGCTCGCAGACTGAGTGACGCAACTGGGTGATGGAACCGAGTGGCGGATGAGTGGGCAGGCAGGCTCGCGAAGTAGGTGGGCGCTGTGGCTGGCGCCGGACGTGCGTTAGCTGGGTAGTGGGCGGTAAGGAACGAGGCTCGGAGGAGACTCCGGGCCTCGTTTGGGTGTGTGGGCAGTGCGTGCGTGATCAGCGTGAGGTGGTCAGCTGGCGGCTTTGGGGTCGATGGGAGGCGTTGAGGCTGGTCAGCGCAGGTAGTCCTTGAGCTGGTCGGCGTACGAGTGGCCGCGCAGCTTCGCTAGCGTCTTGGCCTCGATCTGACGGATCCGCTCGCGCGTTACGCCGAACGTGCGTCCGATCTCCTCCAGCGTGTGCGGTTCACCGTCCGTGAGGCCGTAACGCAGCTGCACGACGCGCTTCTCGCGCTCGCCGAGCGTCGAGAGCAGCGTGTCCAGGTGCTCGCGCAGCATCATCACCGCGACCGAGTCCGCCGGCGAGACGGCGTCCGCATCCTCGATCAGGTCGCCGAGCGCCACGTCGTCCTCTTCGCCGACCGGTGCGTGCAGCGAGACCGGTTCTTGGGCGAGCCGCAGGACCTCGACGACGCGCTCCTCGGGCACGCCGAGGACGTCCGCTATCTGCTCGGGCGTCGGCTCGATCGAGTTCGCCTGGAGCAGCGCGCGCTGGAGCCGGACGACCCGGTTCATCAGCTCGACCACGTGCACCGGGACGCGGATCGTGCGCGCCTGATCGGCTAGGGCACGGCTCATCGCCTGACGGATCCACCACGTCGCGTACGTAGAGAACTTGTAGCCACGGGCATAGTCGAACTTCTCGACCGCGCGGATCAGGCCCAGGTTGCCTTCCTGTACCAGGTCCAGGATGGACATGCCGCGGCCGATGTACCGCTTCGCGATGGACACGACCAGGCGCAGGTTGGCCTCGATCAGCTTCCGCTTCGCCGCCTGGCCGTGCAGCACCAGGACGTGCAGATCGCGGCGGTCCTCGGGGCGCAGATCGAAGCAGTGCAGCAGCTTCTCGTCCGCGAACAGGCCAGCCTCCACGGCCCGGGCCAGCTCGACCTCCTCGACCGCTGTCAGCAGCGGGATGCGGCCGATCTCGCGCAGGTACTGGCGGAACAGGTCACCCGCGGGGCCGGCGGAGTCCGCCCAGGCGGCCACGTGGGCGTCGGCGGCCTCTTGCTCCTGCGCGGTCGGCTCCTCCTCGGCCTCGGTCTCGGCCAGCTCCTCCGGATCGGGCTCCCGGATGTCGCGGGCGCGGGCGCCGTCGGGCGTGGAGAGGGCGGCGTCCGGGGAGTCGGGGTCGGCCTCGGCGGCCACGTCGGAATCCTGGCCGGAGCCCGCGTCGGGACCGGAATCGATGACGGCGGGTTCCACCGTGTCGGTCGCGGCGTCCCGGTTGACCGGCAGCGGCATCACCCGGGCCAGCGGCAGCTCCTGGGTGTCGGCCAGCGCGCTTTCCGGCGGCGCGGTCTCGACTGCCTCTGCGGTTGCTTCGCGTGGCTGAGCGACCACGGACAGGAACCGCTCGCCGCGCTGCTGCGCGGGCTGCTGCTGGGTCCCGCCCGGTGTGGGTCCGACGATGACACGTGCGAGGGCGCCGTCCATACGAACTCCGTCCACTTCACCGGCCAGCGTGCCGAGCCGCCGAGGACCCCTTCGTCCTCACACGGTGCCCGAGCTCTCGGTCGCTGGCGTCTTGTGCACCGCGCCCCGCCGGATCGGCGGCGCGGTCGGTTCCACGCGGTGTGGATTCCACGACTCCTCCCCTACCCCGGCGCGCACCGTTTCGCGCCTCCCGACGGGCAAGAACTTCGACGAATCCATGGATTTGGCGGGGATACGCCAGGTATCGGCACGGTGACGGAAAGATGTCGAGCCGTGGCGCAGGCTGGCGCGCGAAATCACGGCCGCAGCGGCCAGTGGATCAAGCCTCGAGCGAGGAAAAAAGCTTGGCGCGGAAGATGTTCAGCTCGTTGAGCTCCACCGACAGCTTCAGGTATTCCTCGGCCTGTGCGACCGGATCGAGCCGCTGCAGACGGGAGAGCGTGGCGGCGCGGCGCTGCTCTACGGCGTCGATCCAGATGCGCGTGATCAGTTCGGTGGCGTAGCGGGCGTCGACGGATTGGCCGCCCTTGGCGTTCTCCCGCAGCATCAGCGGCTCGACGGCGAGCCGGTTGATCAGAGTTCGTACCGCATCGTCGGACGCGGCGGCGATCACGTTGCTTAGCCACTGCATCGGATCCAGCGCCGCCGATGCGCCTCCCGCCGCGACTATGGCTGCGTGCACGGCGGCGTAGGCGGGCGAGGTGAACTCCTCCGGGCCCAGTCCGTCGAACGCGCCGCCCGCCAGCTTCGGGTACTGCAATGCCAGCTTGAGCGCTTCACGCTGGCGACGTGAGGCCGGGTCGGTCGGCGCGAGGAAAGGGTTGGGGGCTGCGGCGGTCGAGGACGCTGCGGACGGCGATGAAACGCCGCCGGTCGGTGCGTAGGCGGCACCGGTTGCGGAAGGTTGCGGACGGGAGCCGGTTGCACGGGCGGCGGCGCGGTTCACCGACGGCGCGGCACGGCGGACTTCTGAGAGCACGAGCTGCACGTCGTCGATCCCCAGCCAGCCGGCCAACCTGCGGCCGTATTCGGGGCGCAGCGCGGGGTCGTGGATCGAGGCGACGATGGGCGCGGCGGAGCGCAAGGCACGCACCCGGCCCTCGGGCGTCTCGAGGTTGTGCTCGCCCAGCCTGGCCTTGATCGCGAATTCGAACAGCGGGATCCGCGAGGAGATCAGGTCCCTGACGGCCGCGTCGCCGCGGGCGATTCGCAGCTCGCACGGGTCCATGCCGTCCGGCTGCACGGCCACGAAGGTCTGGGTGACCCAGCGCTGGTCCTCCATGAACGCGCGCAGCGCCGCCTTCTGGCCCGCCGAGTCGCCGTCGAAGGTGAACACGACCTCGCAGCCGAGGTACTGGTTGCGGTCGGCCAGCAGCCTGCGCAGGATCTTGATGTGCTCCTCGCCGAAGGCGGTGCCGCAGGTGGCGATCGCGGTGGTCTCGCCGGCCAGGTGACAAGCCATCACGTCGGTGTAGCCCTCGACGACGACGGCGCGCTGCTCCTTGCCGATCTCCTTGCGGGCGAGGTCGAGACCGTAGAGGACGGAGGACTTCTTGTAGAGCGGAGTCTCCGGGGTGTTGAGGTACTTGGGGGAATCCTTGTCGTCGGAGAGCCTGCGGGCGCCGAAGCCGATCACCTCGCCGCCGATGTCCGCGATCGGCCACACGAGGCGGTCGCGGAAGCGGTCGATCGGGCCGCGCCGGCCTTCGGAGGCGAGGCCGCCGGTGAGCATCTCCTTGTCGGTGAAGCCGCGGCCGCGCAGATGCCGCACCAGCGCGTCCCAGCCGCCGGGCGCGTATCCGACGCCGAAGCGTTCCAGCGCCGCGGAATCGAAGCCGCGGCCGGTGAGGAAGTCGCGGCCGTGCTTGGCCGCGGGCGTGTCGAGTTGCTCGCGGTAGAACTCGGCGGCGACGCGGTGCGCCTCAAGCAGTCGGGCGCGTTCGCTGGTCTCGGTGCGCTTGGTGTAGCCGCCCTCGGCGTACCGCAGCTCGATGCGGGCGCGTTTGGCGAGGTGCTCGACGGCCTCGTTGAAGGAGAGGTGTTCGAGCTTCATCAGGAACGAGATGACGTCGCCGCCCTCGCCGCAGCCGAAGCAGTGCCAGAGCCCGCGGGCGGGGGTCACGTTGAACGAAGGCGACTTCTCGTCGTGAAAGGGGCACAAGCCCTTGAGGTTTCCGCCGCCGGCCGAGCGCAGCTGGATGTGCTCGCCGATCACATCGGCCACTCCGGACGCGTCGCGGACGGCCTTGACGTCCTCGTCCCTGATCCGCCCGGCCATGGTCGGGATTCTACGCGGCGGCCCCGACAAGGCGACGGTGCAGCCGCTGTGCCGAGCCGTCGGTGAGGGAGGCGATCTGATCGACCACGACGCGCAGCTTCGCGGCGTCGTCCGGGGCCTCGGACCACCAGGTCTGGAAGGGCGGCTCGAGTTGGTCCGGGCGCTCGGCGAGCAGGGCGACCAGTTCACGGATCAGGGCCGCCTGCTGCTTCCGTAGCGCGAGGGCGGGTTCGGTCTCCATGACGTATCGCGCTGCGACGGCCTTAAGCACGGCGTTCTCTAGCCGGATCGGGCGCGGTACGACGAGCTGTGCGTTGTACCGCGTGTGCGGCCCCGGTCCGAACTCGGCGCGGGTCTCGTGCACGACGGCGAGGCAGAAGCGGCCGATCAGCTCGCTGGCCGCGCGCTTGAGTCGGGCTTGGGCGGAGAAGGACCGGTCGTACTCGGCGGGCCACCACTCCACGGACTGGAGCCGGTCGAGAGCGGCGGCCAGTTCGGCGGGCTCGGCGTCGGGGGCGTAGCCGCGCGAGCGCTCGAACAGTGCGGCGCGTTCCTCGTCGATCAGCAGGACCTTCGGATCGACGTGCCCGGCGTAGATCGCGTCCTCAAGATCGTGCACGGAGTAGGCGACGTCGTCGGACCAGTCCATGATCTGCGCTTCGAAACACTTAACCGGCTCGGGTGGGGCGCCTATCCGCAGCCATGAGAACACAGGCAGATCGTCGGCGTACGCACCGAACTTCGCGGTATCGGGACGGCGCGGCCACGGGTACTTGGTTGCTGCGTCAAGCAGGCCACGGGTCGGGTTGAGTCCGGCGGAACGGCCGTCGGCGCGGACCACCTTGGCTTCGAGGCGGGTGAGGATGCGTAGGTTCTGCGCATTGCCCTCGAAACCGCCGATCGCGCCGGTGACCTCGTTGAGGGCGCCCTCGCCGGTGTGGCCGAAGGGAGGGTGGCCGAGGTCGTGCGCGAGGCAGGCGGCCTCGACCAGATCGGGGTCCGCACCGAGCGAACCGGCCAGTTCCCGGCCGATCTGGGCGACCTCCAGCGAGTGGGTCAGCCGGGTGCGCGGGAAGTCGGACTCGCCGGGCGCGACCACCTGGGTCTTCCCGGCGAGGCGGCGCAGGGCGAGGCTGTGCAGGACACGCGCGCGGTCACGTTGGAAGGGGGTGCGTTCGCCTCCGGTGCGCTTGAGTTCACTGGCCGGTTCGACGGCGTAACGCTCGACGTCCGCGTCGCCGTAGCCCGGCACGCTGATGCCCTGTGTCATGGATCAACGGTAGTGCGCACAAGGTCGGCCGAGCACGGGTTAGCCGTCGGAAGAGCCGAGTTACACCACCGCAACGCCTCGGAAACGGCCCGTGGCTACCGTGGCCAGGTGATCACGATCGAGCCGGTGCCGGCGGACGACGAGGAACTGGCCAAGCTGCGCCAGGAGCTGCGCGCCGATCTCAACGCGCGCTATCCGGATCTCGGCGCGGACAGCGACGATCATCTGACCGAGGGCATCCGCTTCCTGCTAATGCGCGATGAAGGCGCCGCGATCGGATGCTGCGCGCTCCAGACGAATCCCGACTCAGGGCTCGACGGCCTCGAACTCAAGCGAATGTACGTCGTGCCCACCTCGCGCGGCACCGGAGCCGCGAGCCGGCTGCTCGAAGCGGCTGAGGCGCTGGCCCGGGAACTGGGAGCGCCGCGCATCTATCTGGAGACGGGCACCGAGCAGCCAGAGGCGATCCGGTTCTACGAACGCGGCGGGTACACCGGCATCCCGCTGTACCCACCCTACGTCGACTCGGCGCGGTCACTCGCCTACGAGAAGGTGTTCGGGGCCGTATAGGACCCGAACACCCGCGCCTCGATACGGGACCGACTGCGATCGCGGAGCGCAGGTTAGGCGCTCGCGCTTTCCTCCCGCTTCTGCTGCACCGCGGCGCGCGCCGCCTCCAACCGGGCCACCGGGACGCGGAAGGGTGAGCAGGAGACGTAGTCCAGGCCCACGTTGTGGAAGAAGTGCACCGAGTCCGGGTCGCCGCCGTGCTCGCCGCAGATGCCCAGCTTCAGGCTCGGGCGCGCGGCCTTGCCCTCGGTCGCGGCGATCTGCACCAGGCGGCCGACTCCGCCGCGGTCCAGCGTCTCGAACGGGGAGACGCCGAAGATGCCCTTGTCCAGGTAGGCGCTGAAGAACGCGGCCTCGACGTCGTCGCGGCTGAAGCCCCAGGTGGTCTGGGTCAGGTCGTTGGTGCCGAAGGAGAAGAACTCGGCGGCCTCGGCGATCTGGCCGGCGGTCAGGGCCGCGCGCGGCAGCTCGATCATCGTGCCGATCAGTGCCCTGATGTCAGCTCCGGTGGTCTCGCGCACCTCGTCGAGCACCGCGCGGGCCTCCTCGCGGATGATCTCCAGCTCCTGCACCGCGCCGACCAGCGGCACCATGATCTCGATCCGGGCCACCCCGCCGGCCTTGGCGACCTGCGCCGCGGCCTCGGCCAGGGCCCGCACCTGCATGATGAACAGACCCGGCACCACCAGGCCGAGGCGCACTCCGCGCAGGCCGAGCATCGGGTTGGCCTCGTGCAGCTTGTGCACCGCCTGCAGCAGCCGCAGGTCGCCCTCGTGCTGCTCGCCGCGCGCCTCCGCGACGGCCACGCGCACCGACAGCTCGGTCAGGTCGGGCAGGAACTCGTGCAGCGGCGGGTCCAGCAGCCGCACGGTCACCGGCAGCCCGCCCATCGCGGTGAGGATCGCGACGAAGTCGTCGCGCTGCATCGGCAGCAGCTCCTCGAGCACCTTGTGCCGCTCGGAGTCGTCCTCGGCCAGGATCAGGCGCTCGACCAGGGCGCGGCGCTCGCCGAGGAACATGTGCTCGGTGCGGCACAGTCCGATGCCCTGCGCGCCGAAGCGGCGGGCGCGGGCGGCGTCCTCCGGGTTGTCCGCGTTGGCCCGGATGTAGAGCCGGCGGCGCTCGTCCGACCAGGTCATGATCCGGTGCACGGCCCGCACCAGCTCGCCGGCCCGCGGCGAGTCGGCGCCGAGCCTGCCTTCGAAGTACTCCACGACCGGGGAGGGGGCGACCGGCACCTCGCCGAGGTAGACGGCGCCGGAGGTGCCGTCGATCGAGATCAGGTCACCCTCCTCGACGGTGATCCCGCCCGGGGCGGTGAACCGGCGCGCCTTGGTGTCCACGTCCAGCTCTTCGGCGCCGCACACGCAGGTCTTGCCCATGCCGCGGGCGACCACGGCGGCGTGCGAGGTCTTGCCGCCGCGCGAGGTCAGGATGCCTTGCGCGGCGATCATGCCATTGAGGTCGTCCGGGTTGGTCTCGCGGCGGATCAGAATCACGCGCTCACCGGAGCGCGACCACTTGACCGCCGTGTAGGAGTCGAACACCGCCTTACCGACCGCCGCGCCCGGAGAGGCGTTCATCCCGGTGGTGATGCGCGTGTGCTGCCCGCGAGTGTCGAACTGCGGGAACATCAGCTGCGCCAGCTGAGCTCCGTTCACCCGCGCGACCGCCTCGTCCGGGTCGATCACGCCCTCGTCCACCAGGCTGGTGGCGATCAGGAACGCGGCGGCCGCGGTGCGCTTGCCCACCCGGGTCTGCAGCATCCACAGCTTGCCGCGCTCGATGGTGAACTCGATGTCGCACAGGTCGCGGTAGTGGCCCTCCAGGGTGGCCATGATGTCCATCAGCTCGCGGTACGACTTCGGGTCGAGCTCTTCGAGCTGCTGCAGCGGCACGGTGTTGCGGATGCCGGCGACCACGTCCTCGCCCTGGGCGTTGGCCAGGTAGTCGCCGTAGACGCCCTGCGCGCCGGTGGCCGGGTCGCGGGTGAAGGCGACGCCGGTACCCGAGTCCGGGCCGAGGTTGCCGAACACCATCGAGCACACGTTGACCGCGGTGCCCAAGTCGTGCGGGATGCGCTCCTGGCGGCGGTAGAGCTTGGCCCGCTCGGTGTTCCAGGAGTCGAACACGGCCCGGATGGCCAGGTCCATCTGCTCGCGTGGCTCCTGCGGGAACTCCCGCCCAGCGTGCTCGCGCACGATCTGCTTGTACGACTCCACCAGCTCGCGCAGGTCCTGCGCGTCCAGGTCGAGATCACTGGTGACGCCCTTGTTCTTCTTCGCCGCGTCGATCGCGTCCTCGAAGTGCTCCCCGTCGATGCCCAGCACCGTCTTGCCGAACATCTGGATCAGCCGCCGGTAGGAGTCCCAGGCGAACCGCTCGTCCCCGGCCACGTTCGCCAGCCCCTGGACCGAAGAATCGGACAAGCCGATGTTCAGGACGGTTTCCATCATCCCGGGCATGGAGAACTTCGCCCCGGAGCGCACCGAGACCAGCAGCGGGTCCTCGCTCGCGCCCAGCTTGCGGCCCATCCGCTCCTCGAGCGCGGCCAGATGCTCGGAGACCTCGGCGCGCAGGCCCTCCGGCTCGTCGCCATCAGCCAGGTACGCGCGGCAGGCCTCGGTGGTGAGGGTGAACCCAGGCGGCACCGGCAGTCCGAGGTTGGTCATCTCGGCGAGGTTGGCCCCCTTGCCGCCGAGCAGATCCTTGAGATCCTTATTGCCCTCGGTGAAGTCGTAGACGTACTTGGTCGTCCGAGTCGCCGCAGCGGTCGGCGCAGTATCGATCGGCACGTGAGGCTCCCTGAAGCTCAAACGCGTGCGAGATGAGAATGGACGCCGACCCGCACGACCGACGCCCCTCTTGGTTGTCATCGACAGTACCGGCTGGTCACGGCACTGTCAGCGTGAGACCGGCCACCCTGTGGATAACTCTCCTCGGATCGGCCGGACGGCCCAGTATCGATGCCCTGAACTGCGGCGGCGAAACGACGGGCGATCCCGGGCCGCCGCCCGAAAAGCGGCGAGGCCGGGAGCATGTCCAGCTCCCGGCCTCTGAGTGTGCCGCCCAATTGCTCGCACCGGCACGTTTAAAGGGCACGAGTCACCTTTACAACGCTGCGCTCTGCCTATTGAGCTAGCGCCGCATGCAGAGCGGCGCGCGGGGGTCGAACCCGCAACCTCAACGCAATTGCCCGTGTCCGGTCGATCCGGCGCTCGGCGGCGAATGCTGAATCTGGAGCGAGAGTCTGAGATTGAGCCGGGGCTGCCTCTACCCGTTGGGCTATCCCGGCGCGTGTGCCGGGAGACGGACTCGAACCGTCACTGGACCCCGGAGTTCAGCTTCGGCTTCAGCGTCAGCTTGCGCTCCTAGCGCATCCCTCCCGCTCGCACGGGAGGGAGTCTGTGTTATCCGAAAAGGTAGCCGAAGACCGCGTCACCGATGTGCTGGTCGGTCACGGTCGTCCCGTTGGCCTCTTCGCGCGCGAACTTGACCGCGTTCTGCAGCGTCTCGACCCGCTCAAGCAGTTCGTTGACGCGGCTGGCCGGCAAGGCGCCGGAGAACTTGACCGTCGTCCAGTACCCGACCGGGACGTCTTCGTAGTACACCTCGACCTGCGCCGGATGCTTCTCGGTGGCCTCCGCCTTGACGTGGTTGCGCGGCACCTTCTTGGTCTTGATGGTGCGCACCGGTTCGGTCTTCCACGAGTCGCTGGACGGGTCGTGCACCCAGGACTCGGCGGCGTCGAGGACCGGCAGCTTCTTGACGAAGGTGTGCAGGTCGGTCAGCTGCTTCTCGAGGAAGAGCAGGTAGCTGACCGGGACGTCCTTAAGCAGCGCGCGGCCGTCCACGGTCACGTCGGCCTTCGCGGTGCAGTTCGCCCAGTCCTTGGTGGCCGTGACGTCGAACAGGCGGGTCAGCGTGGCGGCGGTCTGCCGCAGCACCTCCTCGGCCTTGATCTGCACGCGGGTGGACTCGGGCGGCAACTGCTCGCCTTCCTCGTCCTTCGGCTGGTACGTGCGGGAGATGCCGGAAAGCAGCGCGGCCTTCTGTACCGCGTGGTGCGCCTCGGTCAACTCCTGGAAGGACTTGCTCTTAACGCCCTTCTCCACGGCGATGATCTGATTGAGCTTCGTCATGAGACCCCGCCCCCTCTCGACTACCTGGCTTTTCGCTGCGGGAACGTTAGCATCAGCGGTCGAATGCGCGCGCCCGAGTTTCGCCGGCGGTCGAGAGTCCGTCTCGGTTCGGGGCCGTGTCAGCCGCCGGAATCCTCGGTCTCGGCGCCGGTGGGCGGGGTCGGATCGTCAGGGTTCTCCAACCATCCGTAGGGCAGCGTGACGCGGCGTTCCGAGGCGTGGCTGCGTCCGCGCGGCGAGCCCTCGTTGGCCTGGGGCCAGGGCTGGGTGTGGTCGAGGCGGGCCAGCAGTTCGTCGAGTTCGGCGAGGTTCGAGGCCTGGGCCAGCTTGCCGCGCAGTTCGGAGCCGACCGGGAAGCCCTTGAGGTACCAGGCGACGTGCTTGCGGAACTCGCGGACTCCGTGGTCGGACCGGTGCATGGCGACCAGGCCCTGCGCGTGGCGGCGCATCATCGCGGCGACCTGGCCGAGGTCGGGGCGCACCGGCTCGCCGCCGACGAAGGCCGCGGCGAGGTCCGCGAACAGCCACGGGCGACCGAGGCAGCCGCGGCCGACCACGACGCCGTCCGCGCCGGTCTCGGCCATCATGCGCAGCGCGTCGGCGCCTTCCCAGATGTCGCCGTTGCCGAGGACCGGAATGCCGCTGATCTCGGCCTTGAGCTTGGCGATCCGGTCCCAGTCGGCCTCACCCGAGTAGCCCTGGGCTCCGGTGCGCGCGTGCAGTGCCACGGCTGCGACGCCCTCGTCCTCGGCGATCCGGCCCGCTTCGAGGTACGTCTCATGCTGCGGATCGATGCCGACGCGCATCTTCACGGTCACGGGCAACGCGCCTGCGTTACGCACCGCGGCGCGCACGATGTTGCGGAACAGAACGCGGTGGTACGGAAGGGCGCACCCGCCTCCGCGCCGAGTGACCTTAGGGACAGGGCAACCGAAGTTCAGGTCGATGTGGTCGGCGAGGTCTTCCTCCGCGACGATGCGCACCGCCCGGCTGACGTAATCCGGGTCCACTCCGTACAGCTGCACCGAGCGCGGCTGCTCGTTCGGCTCGAAGTGGATCATCTTGCGGGTCTTGGGGTTGCGCTCGACCAGTCCGACCGTGGTCACCATCTCGCACACGAACAGCCCGGCCGGACGTTCGGCGGCCGGTTCCGGCACGCGGCTCTCCGCCTGCTCGCGGCACAACGCGCGAAACGGCGGGTTGGTGATGCCCGCCATCGGGGCGAGAACCACCGGCGGCCAGACCCGATAGGGGCCGATCGCGAGCGGCTGGTGCGCTACGGGCATCTAATAGACCTCGGATGCTGGGTTTTGGACGGGCGTTGAACCGATCCATTGTCCCAGACTCCGGTCTGCGCTTGACCGTGGAAGGGTGGTAGCCGTGCTGGCATTGGGCATCGACATCGGTGGCTCGGGGATCAAGGCCGCCCCGGTGGACACCGAGACCGGAGAGCCGACCGCCGAGCGGTTCCGGTTGGAGACGCCTCGGCCGGCGCTTCCGGAAGCCGTGGCGGAGAAAGCCGGCGAGGTTGCCGCGCACTTCGCCTGGAGTGGGCCGGTCGGTGTCACGTTCCCCGGCGTCGTAACGCGCGGCACGGTGCGTACCGCGGCCAACATGGAGCCCGAGTGGATCGGCGTCGACGCGGCAGCCCTATTCGCGCGGGTGCTGCGTGGTTATGGTGACCCTTCCCAGGGCGACGGCGTATCGCAGGGGCCGGGCGCCTTGGCGCCACGGGTGCTCAACGATGCCGACGCCGCCGGTGTAGCGGAGATGGCGCATGGTGCCGGCCGCGGCCGCGACGGCGTGGTGTTGATGCTGACGTTCGGCACCGGGATCGGATCGGCGCTTTTCGTCGATGGCCTACTGGTGCCGAACACCGAGTTCGGGCACCTGGAGATCCGCGGTAAGGACGCCGAGCGACGCGCCTCCGCCCGGGTGCGTGACGAGAAGAAGCTGAGCTGGGAGAAGTGGGCCAAGCGGGTGCAGGAGTACCTCTCCCACGTGGAGGCGCTGTTCAGCCCGGACCTGATCATCGTCGGCGGCGGCGTGTCGAAGCACGCGGACAGCTTCCTGCCGAGGCTGAAACTGCGAGCCGAGATCGTCGCGGCGCAGCTTGCCAACACGGCGGGCATCGTCGGTGCGGCGATGGCTGCGGTAACGGCGCCTACCGGTGCCCAGGGCGGTCAAGGAGTGGTCGAGAGCAACCTGATCGCCGCCGAGGACACCGCTGCAGCAACGGAAATCCCCACGCCCTAGTAACGCGCCCTCAGGCACTATTGGTTCGTGTTCAGCCGCATATGACTACCCTTGGCGGGCAGTTCACTACGCTGAGCGATTCGGGCACACGGGGACTGGGGACTGGTGAATGACGTGGCGGGCCAGAGGTCTGTGCGAAGAACGGCGGCGGCATTGCTGATGCTCGCCCCGCTGGGTGCTGTCGCGGGTTGTGCGTCCGCACCCCGGCCGACACCGGATATGAGCCCGACTGCGGTGGCGGCGCCGCTCGATGAGCGGATCACGCTGCCTACCACGATGGGCCTGGCCTTTAAGCATCCACGCCCGACGAACAAGATCGAGCATCAGGTGCTCTACACGGTGCAGCAGTCGGTGCGTGCTCAGCTGCACGCCGAGTACGGCAGTGGCGCCAACGACCCGCTGCTCTCCGCGTACTGGTCCGGTGCCGCGCTGACGGCCATAAGGCATGACGTGTCGGCCTGGTCCGGGAAGCATCAGCAGCCGGTCGGCGTGCTCGTCGTGTCGAACATGACTTACTCCCCGCCCAACGCCGCCGGGAAGGCGACCGTCTCGTTCTGCACGAACTGGCGCCACGTCATGCGCGGCGACGCGAAGACGCACGTCGTGGGTCCTGCGGTGCAGCGGCCGAATACGCCGGGCACCTTCACCACGCTCACGCTGACCCGCTCGTCCGACGGCCGGTGGAAGGTCTCGGACATGACCGAGGCCGGACGCTCGCCGAAGTGCCCGGCCTCGAAATGACGCCCCAAGACCCTGCCTTGATACAACACCGTCTCAGCGTGATCCGACAGTCTCAGCGTGATCCGCTACGGTCCGCCCATCTGATCTGACGGTCCGACAGATCAACATCCCGTCGGTCCGCAGCTCAGCGGCCTGTCAGCAGCCGATCAGCCGGGCGCCGAGGTACGACTCGACCTGGTCGAGCGAGACCCGCTCCTGCTCCATCGTGTCGCGCTCGCGAACCGTCACCGCGTTGTCCTCCAGGGTGTCGAAGTCGACCGTCACGCAGAACGGCGTGCCGATCTCGTCCTGGCGGCGGTAGCGGCGGCCGATCGCCTGCGCGTCGTCGAAGTCGACGTTCCAGTTGCAGCGCAGCGAGTCGGCCAGCTGCCGGGCCTTCGGCGAGAGGTCGGCGTTGCGCGAGAGCGGCAGCACGGCCACCTTCACCGGCGCGAGCCTGCGGTCGAGCTTGAGCACAGTGCGCTTCTCCATCACGCCCTTGGCGTTAGGCGCCTCGTCCTCCGTGTACGCATCGATGAGGAACGCGAGCATGCACCGGTTAACGCCTGCTGCCGGCTCGATGACGTACGGCGTGAACCGCTCGTTGTTCGCCTGGTCGAAGTAGGACAGATCCTGCCCCGAGTGCTTCGAGTGCGTGGTCAGGTCGAAGTCGGTGCGGTTCGCGATGCCCTCGAGCTCGGAGAACTCGCTGCCGCCGAAGTTGAACCGGTACTCGATGTCCACGGTCCGCTTCGAATAGTGCGACAGCTTCTCCTTCGGGTGCTCGTAGAAGCGCAGGTTGGCCGGGTCGATGCCGAGGCCGGTGTACCAGTTGAAGCGCTCCTCCAGCCAGTACTCGTGCCACTTCTCGTCCTCGCCGGGCTTGACGAAGAACTCCATCTCCATCTGCTCGAACTCGCGGGTGCGGAAGATGAAGTTGCCCGGGGTGATCTCGTTGCGGAAGGACTTGCCCATCTGGCCGATGCCGAACGGGATCTTCTTGCGCGCGGTCTCGAAGACGTTCTTGTAGGACACGAAGATGCCCTGCGCCGTCTCCGGGCGCAGGTAGTGCAGGCCGGAGCCGTCCTGGACCGGGCCGAGGTGGGTGCTGAGCATCCCGTTGAACATCTTCGGCTCGGTGAACTGGCCCTTGTTGCCGCAGTTGGGGCAGTTGACGTCGGCCAGGCCGTGCTCGGGGGCGTGCTTGTGCTTGGCCTCGTACGCCTCCTCCAGGTGGTCGGCGCGCCAGCGCTTGTGGCAGGAGAGGCACTCGGTCAGCGGGTCGGCGAACTCCTTCACGTGCCCGGAGGCCTCCCAGACCTCGCGGGCCAGGATGACCGAGGAGTCGAGCCCGACCACGTCCTCACGGCCGCGCACCATCGACTGCCACCACTGGCGCTTGACGTTCTCCTTCAGCTCCACGCCGAGCGGACCGTAGTCGTAGGCGGCGCGGGAGCCGCCGTAGATCTCGCTGGAGGGGAAGACGATGCCGCGCGCCTTTGCCAGGCGGACGATGGTGTCGATCTTGTCGGCGGGCACGGTGTGCTCTCTTGTCTGCTCTGTTCGCCATCACACCCGGCTGGTGTGCGGTCAACCAAGGGGGAAAGCGTACCGAGGGTGAGCGCCGGGTTGCCAACGCGTTCCACGCGGCGGGCTGGAGCGCGAGGCACGGGTGTGGTGTACGGCCATACGCGTCCGGCTGCGCTCACCGAGCGAGTGGTTACGCCGTCGGGTGCCACGGCGGTCTGGGAATAACACAATGGTCCCGGAATAAAGCACCGGCTCCGCCCGTTCGGCCGAGCGCGTGGAAAGACGCGCGATGGCACAATGGCTCGGGCGCGCGCAGCCGCACCAGGGGTAGTTTTGGGGGAGATTCACCCGTAGCAAGGAGTACCGGCGATGAGCGAGACCGAGAGCAGCGGGCTGCGCCCGTCCGTGCCCGCACCCGGCCGTTCGACCCGGCAGCGGGCCGCGGTGACCGCGCTCCTGGAGGAAACCGACGACTTCCAGTCGGCGCAGCAACTGCATGACCGGCTCAAGCACCGCGGTGATTCGGTGGGCCTGACCACGGTGTATCGCACCCTCCAGTCGCTCGCCGACGCCGGTGCGGTCGACGTCGTACGCACCGACGACGGAGAAGCCGTCTACCGCAGATGCACCTCAGGCAGTCACCACCACCATCTGGTGTGCCGCAGCTGCGGTAAGACGGTAGAGGTCGAGGGACCGGCCGTAGAGTCCTGGGCCGACCGGATCGCCGCCGAGCACGGGTTCACCGACGTCGCTCACACGCTGGAGATCTTCGGTACGTGCGCGCAGTGCGGTGAGCGTTAGCAGCGGCGTCCGGCCGACACGTCTCATCGCTGTCGTACACCCAGCGTTGGTACGCAAAGGCGTTAAGCGGAGCGCTCCCGCTCCTTGATCCAGACCATGCCGCGGCCCGATTCGTTGGGCGCGTGGATTCCGTCGTCCTCGATCCGGTCGAGCCGGTAGCCGAGCCTTCTGGGGACGGCGGCGCTGCGCGTGTTGGCCTCGTCGCAGTGGATCTCGACCCGTTCGATCCCGTCGAATTCGAGCAGGATCCGGGTCAGCTCGCGGGCGGCGCGGGTGATCACGCCCTTGCCGGTGTGCGCGACATGGCACCAGTAGCCGATCTCCAGGGCCCCCGGACCGAGGCGGTCATGCGCGCCTATCGCGCCGAGAACCGTCCCGTCCGCGGCGTCGAAGATGCCGTAGTTGAAGCTGTCCTTGCCGAGCCACCCGTCGCCGCGCAGCTCGTCCCAGGCGCGCTGCCCCTCCAGCGTGGGCGGCTCGGGAATCCAGGCCATCCACGCGTGCAGATGCTCATACGATGCGCTGATCGCCTCGAAACGGGCCTGAAGGTCGTCCGCGGTCCAGCGGCGCAGGACCAGGCCCTCGACCTCGATACGCTCGGGTGGTCCGACGTCGGGGGCGAGGGCCGGCGGCAGCGTCTCTTCTGGTGGCAGCGTCTCTTCCGGCAGAGTCTCTTCTTCTGTTCCCATTGACCGAGCATGTCCGGGCTTTGCTCAGCCCCGCAACGGATTAAGGGCGACCGGGTTACGGAGCCGCCCTCGGGCTACCTGTTCGTCAGCGCGGCGACCTCGTCGTCCAGCGAAGGTGCCGGCAGCGCGGCGGCGAACTCGGCGATCGCATCGGTCAAGCGCAGTTCGGCGTCGGGGGCGAGTCCGTAACGCAGCGGCGGGTGGCCAGGCTCGGCGGGGCCGCTGACGAAGGCGGAGTCGAGCAGGAACGTGCCCGACACCACGTGTCGCGCCCCGAGGGCAGCCAGCACCGGCCGCAGCGCGTAGTCGACCGCGAGCAGGTGCGCGAGCGTGCCGCCCGTGGCCAGCGGAAGGACTGCCTTGCCGCGCAGACCGTGCTGCGGCAGCACGTCCAGCAGCGCCTTGATCACGCCGGTGTACGAGGCCTTGTAGATCGGCGTCGCGATGATCACACCATCTGCTTGGGCGACTTCAGTCAGTACTCCGCTTATCTGAGGATGCCTGGTGTCTGCGGCGAGCAGTTCGGCAGCGGGCAGGTCGCGTACCGCAACGTGCCGTACCTGATAGCCGCGGTCGGCGAGTAGGTCGAGTGCGCCGCGTACCGCAGCGACGGTTCGGGACGTGCCGGACGGACTTCCGCTCAGGGCCAAGACTGTGCTCACAGGTGATCTGCCTTCCGGGAAGGTGTGGCGCGCCGACGGCAAACCGGAACCTGATAACCAGGGTTTTGTCGGCGCGGGAGTTGGCGCGGGATGAAAAGAGAAGAGGGCACGGCACGGCGGTGTATTCACCGCCGGACCGTCGTGCGGATCTGTCGCGCGGGCTTACCGCGAGGCGCAACAGACGGCGCTGGCCTGCCGTCGCAGATCGACGTGCAGGCGGGCCACAAGGCGCACGCCGGAAGTCATGACTCAACTTTCGCAGGACGCGGTAGGCACGTCAATGCGCAAAGGGCTATTTCTCGCCGAAAGTTATACGCCAGGAATGCGGCGGGAATTTCGGAGAGTTTGAATTAATTGCCCGTCAGACGACCGCGTTGGGAATAGCGCCGCCGAAACGGCGGTCCCGCTCCGCGTAGATCTCGATGGCCCGCCACAGGTCGCGCCGGTCGAAGTCCGGCCAGAGCGTGTCGAGGAACACCATCTCCGCGTAGGCGGACTGCCACAGCATGAAGTTCGACGTGCGCTGCTCGCCGGAGGAACGCAGGAACAGGTCCACGTCCGGCAGGTCAGGTTCGTCGAGGTAGCGGGCCAGCGTGCGCTCGTCGATGCGGTTCGGGTTCAGCTTGCCGGCTACCGCGTCACGCGCCATGGCCGCCGCGGCGTCCGCGAGTTCCGCGCGGCCGCCGTAGTTTACGCACATCGTCAGCGTGAAGCGGTCGTTGTACTTGGTGCGCTCCTCGGCCATCTCCAGCTCGTCGATGACGGACTTCCACAGCCGCGGACGCCGCCCGGCCCACCGGATGCGCACGCCGAGCTCGTCCATCTCGTCGATCCGGCGGCGGATCGTGAGCCGGTTGAAGCCCATCAGCCAGCGCACCTCGTCCGGCGAGCGCTTCCAGTTCTCGGTGGAGAACGCGTACGCGCTGATGTGCGTCACGCCGATCTGTACCGCGCCCTCGACCACGTCAAAGAGCGACTTCTCGCCCTCTTCATGGCCATTGATGCGCGGCAGGTTGCGCGCCTTGGCCCAGCGCCCGTTGCCGTCCATGACGATCGCGACATGCTTGGGCACCAGCTCGGCCGGGATCTTCGGCGGCTCCGCGCCGTCCTTGTGCGGCTTCGGGTCGCGGTACGTCCGCGGGCCGCGCGGGTCGGTCGAAAAGGCCGATTGGATCTTGCGTCGCACTTCGCTTCCCTTACCGTTCCACCAGTCGCAGCGACCTTAGCCCACGCTCGACGTGCCACTGCAGGTAGGCCGCTACCAGCCCGCTGCCCTCGCGCCGATGCCGTTCCTCGCTCGCGTCCGCGGTCTCCCACTCCCCCGCGAGCAACGCTCCGAGCAGGTCGAGCGTGGCTCGCTGCGGTACCGCAGAGGCGGGCGGCTTACACGAAGGGCACACCACTCCCCCGGCGGGCACGGCGAAGAAGCGCCAGGGTGCGTCATCCGCCGGTTCGGCTCCACACTGCGCACAGTCGTGGAACGAGGGTGCGTAACCAGCCACAGCCATCGACCGCAGTATGAACGCGTCGAGCACCAAGCCCGGCGCGTGTTCTCCCGCCGTGAGCGCGCGCAGCCCGCCGAGCAGCAGCAGGTACTGCTGGACGGCCGGCTCGCCCTCGGCGTCCGTGAGGCGTTCGGCCGTCTCGAGCATCGCGGTGCCGGCGGTGTAGCGGCTGTAGTCGCTCACGATCCGCTCGCCGTACGGCGCGATCGTCTCGGCCTGGGTGATCATGTCGAGCGAGCGGTTGTGCTTGGAGAAGACCTGGAAGTCCACGTGCGCGAAGGGTTCGAGGCGGGCGCCGAACTTCGAGGTGGTGCGCCGCACGCCCTTGGCCACCAGCCGGACGCGGCCCTGCTCGCGGGTCAGGATCGTGATGATCCGATCCGCCTCACCCAGCTTCTGGGTGCGCAGGACGATCCCGTCGGCGCGATGCAGGCTCACCCGCTGATTCTCGCATGTCGCGCGCGGTCTGCGGTTCCCTGTGGCCCTTCTGCACGCAACCTCCACACCGAGCCGACCAGACGCAGCATCGATCGGTCTAGCCGAGCCGCGTTACCGCACAACACAGCCGCCGACGCCACACACTCGGTGACATCGGCGGCCGGGTCGTTCGGCTCTCGTTGCGTTACGCGCGGGCGGCCTGCTCGGCGAGAGCAATGACGCCCGCGGTGTGGGTCGCCGTCATGCCGAGCGACGCGCCGGTCGAGACCAACACCTGGCGCTCCAGGTCGGTGAGCGGGCCGTCGGCGAGGGCGACCCGGGCGGCCGCGCCGAGCAGCGACTCCTTGCCGGTGTCGGCCAGCTGCGGGCTGAGCGAGGCGTACAGCTGCGAGAGGTCGCCGGGGACGACGTCGAGGTCGGCGGTCAGGCTCTCGTCGGTGTAGGAGGGCAGCCCGGCGCGGCCGACCTCGGTGACCGCGGCTTCGCGCGCGGCGGGCGACTGGATGGAGCCGGTCCGCAGCACGTGCACGATGGTGCCCCGCGCCGCGTCGATCAGCAGCGCGGACAGCTGGCTGGAGGTCGGCCGGCTGAGCACCGAGTCGGTGAACGAGGTCTGGCACACGTCGCAGCGGATCTGCTCGCCGAGGACCGCGGCCGGGATCATCGGAATGTAGTACAGGTGGAACCAGCGCCTGGCCTGCCGGCGCTCGTAGGGGCGGTCGCCGCCGCAGCGCGGGCAGAAGAAGGTGCCGTGGTCGAGCACCTTGAAACGGACCTTGAACCCCCAGATGAGGAAGAACACGGATTTACCCCCTGTGCGCGAAGAATGTGGGCCGGCGAGCACGTCGGGCGCGGTCGCAGCGGCCGCGCCCGACGAACTGAGATCAGTCGCGCCCCGATGACGCGACCCGTCAGCGTATTGGTTGCGACGGCGGTGTGGGAAGGGATCGCCTACCTTAAGCGCCGCGGGACGTCCATAAGGGTTCGATGGCACGCCCCAGCCAAGCAGGGGATGCGAAGGGTTATCGCACCGCGCGGTTGACCGCGGATACGACTGCCTTCAGCGAGGCGGTGACGATGTTCGCGTCAATGCCTACGCCCCACAGCACGCGGTCGCCGATCGCGCACTCCACATACGCGGCCGCCTTCGCATCGCCGCCCGCGGACAGTGCGTGCTCGGCGTAGTCGAGGAACCGCATCTCGACGCCGAACCCGGTCAGTGCACTGACGAACGCGTCGATCGGGCCGTTACCGGTCGCCTCGACGGTCTGCTTCGCGCCGTCGACGACCAGATCCACCGAGAGCACGTCCTTGCCGTCGCTCGACGCCTCGTTGCGGTGCCCGGCGAGCCGGAACCGGCCCCACGGCGCGTCGTCCACCGGCAGGTACTCGTCGGCGAAGACCGCCCACATCTGCGCCGGGCTGACCTCGCCGCCGTCCGCGTCCGTCTTGGCCTGGACCACCTGCGAGAACTCGATCTGCAGGCGGCGCGGCAGATCCAGCTGGTGGTCGGTCTTCATGATGTAGGCGACGCCGCCCTTGCCGGACTGCGAGTTGACCCGGATCACGGCCTCGTAGGTGCGGCCGACGTCCTTCGGGTCGATGGGCAGGTAGGGCACCGCCCACAGAATCTCGTCCACGGTCTTGCCGGCCGCGGCAGCGTCCCGCTCCAGGTGCTCGAAGCCCTTCTTGATCGCATCCTGGTGCGAGCCGGAGAAGGCCGTGTAGACCAGGTCGCCGCCGTAAGGGTGCCGCGGGTGAACCGGCAGCTGGTTGCAGTACTCGACGGTGCGGCGGATCTCGTCGATGTTGCTGAAGTCGATTTGCGGGTCGATGCCCTGGGAGAACAGGTTCATGCCCAGGGTCACCAGGCATACGTTGCCCGTGCGCTCGCCGTTGCCGAACAGGCAGCCCTCGATGCGATCGGCCCCGGCTTGGTAGCCCAGCTCCGCGGCCGCGACTGCGGTACCGCGGTCGTTGTGCGGGTGCAGCGACAGGACCACCGAATCGCGGTACTTCAGGTGCCGGTTCATCCACTCGATCGAGTCGGCGTAGACGTTCGGGGTCGCCATCTCGACGGTGGCCGGCAGGTTGATGATCACCTTGCGGTCCGGGGTCGGCTGCCACACGTCGTTGACGGCGTCGCAGACCTCGACCGCGAAGTCCAGTTCGGTGCCCGTGTACGACTCCGGCGAGTACTCGAACAGCACCTCCGTCTCAGGCATCTGCTCGGCGTACTTGCGGCACAGCCGCGCGCCCTCCACCGCGATCTCCTTGATGCCCTCGCGGTCGAGGCCGAAGACGACCCGGCGCTGCAGGGTGGAGGTGGAGTTGTACAGGTGCACGATCGCGCGCTTGGCCCCGCGGATCGACTCGAAGGTCCGCTCGATCAGGTGCTCGCGGGCCTGGGTCAGGACCTGGATCACCACGTCGTCGGGGATCCGGTCCTCCTCGATGATCTGCCTGATGAAGTCGAAGTCGGTCTGGCTGGCCGCCGGGAAGCCGACCTCGATCTCCTTGTAGCCCATCCGCACCAGCAGGTCGAACATCTCCAGCTTGCGCGCCGGCGACATCGGGTCGATCAGGGCCTGGTTGCCGTCACGCAGGTCTACCGCGCACCAGCGCGGGGCCTGGGTGATGACCTTGTCCGGCCAGGTGCGATCGGGCAGTGCAATGGGCGCGAAGGGTACGTACTTGCGGATCGGCATGCCAGAGGGCTGCTGTGCCGTGTCCGGATAGCCGGCGCCGGGATTGCCGCTCACGGTCGCTTGCTCGGTCATGTTGCTTGGTCTCCATCGCCTGTCGGGGGGAAACGACCGGCGGAAAGACGAAACGAAAGCAACGACCATCACCGCGGCGGGGGTGCCGGTCTGTGGTCTACAGACCCCCGCCGCGGCAGGTAAGAAGCAGCCGCTTGGCGTACATAGGAAACCCACCGTAGCCGACCGTGGCGGGCGACGGCCACCCCGACCCCGCCGACGTCCACCATCCGGACACGGCCGCGAAGATCGCAGCGAGGGCCAGCCGCGGCCCGGCGATGGCGCCCGGGGATGAAATATCACAACTTCATGAGCGTTTCTCCTCGATCAGCGGGCCGTCACGCTGTGAGATGGACCCGTGCGCGGCCTCTTCGCTCCCACCTGCGCGCCTCGCCAGTGGCGGGTGACGGCGCTGGAGCTCGGGCCGGGCGGATTGCCCGCGGCCGAGCTCAGCTGGCTGCTGGCCTGCCAGAACGCCGCGGACCTCGCGGATCGTCCGGGCGAGCCGCCGGCCAGCCCGGCCGAGCTGCGCGGACTGCTCGTGCCGCCGTACCGCGGGCGGCGGATGCTGTTCGCCGCGACCGACGAGGCCGGGGGCGCGGCCGGTTGGGCCAGGCTCGGGCTGTACGAGGCTTTTCACCGGGAACTGGCACACGCCGCGATCACTGTGCATCCCTCGGCGCGGCGCTGCGGTGTCGGCTCCGCATTGCTCGATGCGTTAACCGAGGCGGCTCGTGCCTTGAACCGGTCACGTCTGGTGCTCGACGCGCCGCGTACGCGTGCAAGTGAGGCGTTCGCCGCACGGCATGGTCTGTTCATCGCGGGGCGCGACCTTCGCTCCCGGCTGGACCTGCGCGGTATCGAGCTTCGGCGCGGTGCCTCCCACGAGCGCGTGACCGCGATCGTGCAGGCGGTCGAAAGTCCGCAGCACTCCCGCAGCAGGCATGCGCGCCCGGCCCCCGATGACGGATTCGTGCCGCTGCATTGGAAGAGCCGCTGCCCGGATGATTTCCTCGCCGGCTACGTCAAGGCGCTCGACTGCCTGCATGCCTCACCGACGACGGCGGTTCCGATGCCGGCCGGAGCGGCGGTGCCCGCGGCGTCGAAAGTGTCCGCCGTGTCCACCATGTCCGCCGGGCCTGGCGGGCCCGCGGCGGAGCCCACGCCCTCGCCTACTCCATTCTCGCCGTTCACCTCCGCCGAGGTCCGCCACCGCGAAGAAGCCGCGATGCTAGCGGGGCTGCGCGAGTACACGGCCTGCCTGATCGATCGGGCCACCGGCCGCATTGCAGCGCTCTCCAGCGCGCACACTGCCGACGGCCTGCGCGGCGAGCAGAACGAGACCGTCGTGGTGCCGGAGTACCGCGGACGCGGGTTGGCTGTGCGCGTCAAAGCGCAGCTGATCAGGGAACTGCTGGCCGCAGAGCCATCGTTGACGATGCTCGATACCTACAACGCGGTGGACAACCACCGGATGCTGGCCGTGAACCGTCGCCTCGGCTTCCGCCCGATCGACACGCACGCCGCGTGGACGCTGAACCTTTAACGCAGACCACGCGCGGCGTAACGCGCCGCGGTATTGCCTAAGCGCTCTAGAACCCCAGCCGCTGCAGCTGCTTCGGATCCCGTTGCCAGTCCTTCGCGACCTTCACGTGCAGATCCAGGAACACCGGGGTACCGAGCAGCGCCTCGATCTGCCGGCGTGCCCGTGTCCCGACGTCGCGCAGCCGTGAGCCGCCGGTGCCGATGACGATCGCCTTCTGGCTCTGCCGCTCTACGTACAGCACGGCGTGCACGTCCAGCAGCGGCTTGTCCTTGGGTCGGCCCGAGCGCGGCAGCATCTCCTCGACGGTCACTGCGAGCGAGTGCGGCAGCTCGTCGCGCACGCCCTCAAGCGCCGCCTCCCGGATCAGCTCGCCGACCATCACCTGCTCGGGCTCGTCGGTCAGCTCGCCGCCGGGGTACAGCGGCGGGGAAACCGGCAGCTGCGCGGCCAGCAGATCGGCCAGCAGCCCGACCTGGTCGCCGGCGACCGCGGAGACGGGGACGACGTCGGCCCACTCGATGCCGACCTCCTTGCCCAGCTCGACCACCTCGAGCAGCTGCTCGCCGACCGCCTGCTTGCCCGCCGCCGCGTCGGTCTTGGTGACGATCGCGATCTTCGGTGTGCGGCGCACCTCGGCCAGCTGTCGGGCGATGTACATGTCGCCGGGCCCGATCTTCTGGTCGGCCGGGATGCAGAAACCGATCACGTCGACCTCGGCCCAGGTCGCCCGCACCTGGTCGTTCAGCCGCTCGCCGAGCAGCGTGCGCGGCCGGTGCAGTCCTGGGGTGTCTACGAGCACGAGCTGGGCGTCCGGCCGGTGCACGATCCCGCGCACCGTGTGCCGGGTGGTCTGCGGCCGGCCAGAGGTGATGGCGATCTTCGCGCCGACCAGCGCGTTCGTCAGCGTGGACTTCCCGGCGTTCGGCCGCCCGACGAAGCAGGCGAAGCCGGCCCGGTACCCCTCCGGCATGTCCGAGTAAGAGGTCGGAGTCGGCGAGTCCGCCACCCGCGCCCGCCCGGCCGCGGTCGGCGCGGGCTCGGTGGAGCGCACCGAGTCGGCCGTCGTGCGCCGCTCCGCCTGCGCGATGGACCGGTTACGCCGCTTCTCCGCGGCCTTGCGCTCGGCATCCCGCTGCTGCGCGCCACCGCGGGCGGCGTTGCGGGAGGCTTTGGCGCGGGGGCTGGAACTGCGGCGCGGCTCAGTCATGCCCGCCATTCTCCCGCATCCGGGCAGCCCGCACCGACCAGCCGCATTCACGGCTCCGCCAGCGCCCGCCGACGCAGCTGGTGCAGTCGGCGCCGGAAGTTCCGGCGCCGACCGCAGACGTTCTCGTGTTCCTAGCGAACCCGGCGGCGCCTTACCGGCCGCGCAGCTTGCGGTAGCGCTCGATCAGGCTCGTCGTCGACGAGTCGTGCTCGCCGTGGGCGCCGCCCTCGGCCAGCTCGGGCTCGATCTTCTTCGCCAGCACCTTGCCGAGCTCCACGCCCCAC
>NZ_DASRBQ010000178.1:0-34847 GCF_035653575.1 Actinocrinis sp. | reverse complement strand
CGAGGATTGCCGTCGCGCGGTGACGGGGCGGACCGCTGCGGGCACAACCGTGGCCCGGTCCGCGGCTCAGCAGTACTCGACCGAGTCGGTTTCGCTGGGGACCTGGTTGTCCGACACCCATCCCCAGGCGCCGGTGTCCGTCTGGGTGTACAGCCAGCGGGTGGGGTGCGGACCGTTGACCTCCCCATTGGGGGAGCCGTTGTCCTTGCAGACGAACCAGCTCGGGTTGCTCACCAGCGTCCCGACCGCTGGCCAGTCAAAGCTCATCCAGCCATACGCCGTGGTGGGAGACACGTTGTTGCAGTAGGACGCCTCGTGGACCGCTGTTCAGCGGGTCTTTGGCCGTGAAACCGGCATCCCACCAACTGCCCGCGGCATGCGCAGCGGTGGCCGGAATCACGGCCACGGCCGCCGAGAACAGGTTGACTGCGGACAGGCCGACAAACTTGCGCGATATGTGCATTTCGCAGCCCGGAGGATTCGCCTAGAGGTGGACGTTGACCTGGTTCACCCGAACCTGTTCCAGGTGGACGCTGTCCGCGTGAGCGGGGCGTCGGCGAGTACGAACGCTGCGGCCACAGCGACTCCGGCAGCGCCCACGCGCAGGCTGGTCCGTTTGCCGACCGCGTTGTTCTTCACTATGGCTCCCCGTGGTTGCGGAACTCGTCAGGCTCCTCACCCGCCATCCTCGGCCAGGACGGCCGGCGCGTCATCCTGCGAGCCCTCAGGGCGGAATCGCCACGGGATTCTCGATCGCGATCGGTGCGCGTCAGTGCTTGCCGCTGACGCCTGGAGCTCCCGTACGAGGATCGCGACCGTCTAGTTAACGGCTCTTTCGCACATGCGCCGGTGACGGTGCGTCAGATCGCTTATGACGGTGCCCGGGCCGAGGCCCGGGCACGTAGTCGCCGTCATGCCGGTCGACGCGGCGGCGATGTCAGTTCGCGGTGCCGGTGAACGCCATGGAGTTCAGCTGGCCGCCCGTCGCGGGCTGCCAGTACACGTCCATCTCCTGGCCTTTCGCCATCAGCAGGGGAACCACGGTCTGGCAGCCATAGGGCTGCAGGGTACCTGCATAGGGGCAGGGGCCTTGCGGATTGTTGATGACCACACAGACGTGGCTGAGGTTGGAGTTGGTGCGCTGCTCGTACATGTACTCAGCCATCTTCGGCTCGGCGTGGATGGAGAACCCTGACAGGTCGGGGCGATTGAGTACGCCGTTCAACCGGGCGGCGGCGTTGTTGCTCAGTTGCAGGTCGCTGGCTCGCCAGGGCCGGCCATTGATCAGGAAGACCTGGTTGCGCGAGCTTTGGAACTGGTAGGTGGTGCCGCCGGCGTCAATGCCGTAGCCGGTCGTCTGCGTGGTTCCGAGAGTGGTCAGGGCCTGGGTCAGCGCGCCGGTGTCGCATCCGTTCTGGTCTGTGCCCTGGCTTTGCTGCTGGCCGGCGGGCTGGGACTCGGCCTGGGCGGCGATGGCGCTTTCGATCTGCTTGAGCGTGGCTTTGAGCAGGCCACTGACGACCTGGTCGGCCAGGCGGTTGAACAGGTCCTTCTTCCACTGCGCCTGCTGGCCGTCGGCCTGGTCGTTGCAGTCGGGGTAGCTGGAGGAGGCTTCCTGTTGCAGGGCGCTGCGGACGGCCTCGGCGAAGGCGCTGCTCTGGTCGTAGAGGGAGGAGGACGCCTCGCGCAGCACGGTCGCGACGATCTGCGAGTCGGAGGTCGGCGGGTTCTGGTCGCCTTGGGCGGCCAGGTCCGAGGCCCACGTTTCGGCGTTGTTCAGAATCCAGTTCTTGATGAACTCGGAGAACAGGACGTCGTCGCTCTGCTGCGCGACGCACTGCGCGGCGGTGGTGGACTGGCCCGTGGCGCCGCTCGTTCCAGCGGGCAGGGTGGGGCAGCCGACGAGGGTGCCGGGAAGGGTGGAGGGCGCAGGGATATAGCCGACGCCGCCGATGCCGGTGGGGTACAGGATCTGAATGCCGCCGCTCGGGGCGCGGCAGGTGGCTTTGACGCTGGCGCCGCTGGTCGTGCCCAGCGGGGTTCCCGAGAGGTCCGCGGTGGCGTAGACCTCGGTATTGAGGCCGGTGGTGAGCGTGAGCGCGGAGTCTGCGCTTGCCACGCGGATATGCGCGGTTTGGCCGGGGCCTTGGTTCAAGGCGCCGCTGGCGTCCAGGCCGGCGCCTGCGGCGACGATTGCCACAGCGCCGAGTGCGGCGGCGGTGCGCCGTGATGGGAAGTGGGGTCGGTTCACGGGACTTGCTCCTCATCCGTGATTCGGCCCGGGCTGACCGGGCTTACGGGATCGATTCGGCTTTCAGTCAGCCGGCAGGGTTGACGCGGACGTACGCATCGACCTGGCCGGGCGCGGGCAGGGGGCTGTACTGGACCGTGGCGCCAGTGTGTGGGGCTTCGATGACGGTGCCGTGGCCGATGTAGAGCTGGACGTGGCCGAGGCCGTTGCTGAAGACCAGGTCGCCGGGCCGCAGCTGGTCGCGGTTGATGCGGGTGCCGGCGTTGATCTGGTCGTAGGTGGTGCGCGGAAGGTCGATCCCGGCGGCGCGCCACGCTGCTTGGATCAGACCGGAGCAGTCGTAGCCGCTGGCGGTGGTGCCGCCCCACAGGTAGGGCACGCCGAGCTGCCGCTCCGCGAACGCCACCGCGACCGCTGCGGCACCGGTCGGCGCCGCGTTCGCCGGCGCTTGGACGTGGTTGTCGACCGCACTGGCCGAGGGGTGGCCGGGTGGTGTGGAGACGGCTGGCCGGTGCGCTGGTGTGCGAGGCGAGGCTGTGGTTGCGGGGACGAGCAGAGTGCGCCCTGCGTAGATCAGTGTGCTGTGGCCCAAGCCGTTGAGAGCTTGCAGCGTGGCGACGGTGGTGCCGTGGCTGCGCGAGAGCGCCCAGAGTGTGTCGCCACGGTGCAGGGTGATGCGTAGCACGGTGGCCGAGGTGGACGACACATACGGGCGCGCGGACAGCGGCTTCGTGTCGGCGACGGGTACCTTGGGAACGGGCCGGACGGGTACTGAGGTGGTGTCCGGGGCCGCGGGCCGCTGCGGCGCCGGTGTGGCGTGCGGTATCGAGGCCGCCACGGTGTCATGAGCTGCCACGGTGTTGTGAGCAGTGCCGCGGGGCGCACAGATGACGGCCAGGGCGAGCAGCAAAACAGCGAAGAGTGCTGCGAGAGCGCTACGCACACGGCCGGCCGATCGGCTGCGTGCGCCGCGAGGGCGGTGGCGGGTCATCTTCGGCTCCCCGGATCACGGGACGCGGGCTGCGTCCGTCTTCGATCCAGGGATAGAGCCGTGATTGTTGACCTGACAGTGGCGGCGGCGTTTCCCGGACAACCGGTCAAAACCGGGCCTTGACGAGCGGTTCTGCGTTGCGCGCCGGGTGGTCCGCCTGGTGATCGGAAGGCTCGCGGCGCAGGCGCCCGGCCGTCGCTGGGGCGGGCCGGGCGCCGTCGGCGCTGGGGTTCGTGTCGCGTCGTGTACCGTGTCAGGGCTTTACACGGCGTAGATCTGGAACTCGTAGAGCGAGTAGCCCCAGCCGGTTCCCCGGGTCACCCCCTGCATCTTGACGTAGCGGGCGCGGGTGACGGGGAAGCGGTCGACGTCCTGGCCTCCGGTGCCCGCGCTCGTCGAGTACACCGTCGTCCAGTTCTGGCCGTCGGTGGACACGTCGATGTCGTAGGCCTTCCCGTAGGCCGCCTCCCAGTCCAGCACGACGCGCCCGACGGGCTGGACGGCGCCGAGGTCCACGGTGATCGACTCGTTGTCGTCCCAGTTGCTGCTCCAGCGGGTGCCCATGTCGCCGTCGACCGCCTGGCCGGGCGGGTAGTCGCAGACGGTCCACCACAGGACGGTGGAGCACTGCTGACTGGAGGCCGACACGGCCTTGCCCAGCGCCAGGTTCGCGATGTTGTCGCCGCGGTGCGCCGGGTACTGCACGACCTGCTGGAAGGTGGGGCGGTTCTGCCAGTTGCTCTGGGCGTCGGTGATCCCGCCCAGCGGGTGCTGCTGGATCGAGTCGGCGCACCACTGATCGCCGGCCGAGCAGACGCTGTCGCCCGGGTAGACCGACGTCGCCGGGGTCGCGACCGCGGTGGACAGCGCGCCGAGCAGCGCCTGCCGGCAGCCTGCGAGGGTGCCGCCGCCGCACCAGGGCTGGGTCAGCCCGCCCTGGACCGGCCGGCCGAGGATCGTGCGGATGTCCTTGTCGACGTAGCTGTACCAGCCCGACTGGAACGCGGAGCCCTTGTGCGCCACCCCGGCCTCCGCGCCGCCGTACGGCGAGTCGTCCACGCCCAGCACACCGGTCATCGCCGAGTACAGGTCCGGACCCATGCCCGGCTCGAACTCGGCCTGGACCAGCAGCGGCCACCACGCGTCCATGATGCGGATGGCGTCGGAGTCGGCGTAGGTGTGGCTGCCGGCCGCGCTCTCCCTGCGCTTGGCCCCGTCGGCGAGCCAGGTCTTGAGCTCGCTGACGGCGTTGGCCAGCGCGGGGTCGGTTGGCGTCCCGATCACCTGCAACAGCTGCGGCAGCAGGATCTGGCCGCGCAGGTCGGTGACGGCCGCGTCCTCCATCGCCTGCGTGAGCGAGGCGCGGGTGATCTTCTGCCCACTGTTGATCAGAGCTTTGATGCGGGAGTCGAGCAGGTTGCTGCGGTACACCGAGCCGTCGCCGAAGTCGGAGACCGTGTAGCCCTGCGCGATCTTGTTGTTCCAGGACTCGTAATAGTCCTGGTCGATGGAGTTCGGGTGCGCGGCGAACGGTGTGTTCGCCACCGTGTTGGTGGCCGCGTCCCAGTTGAGCCACTGGTGCGCGGCGTCGGCCGTGATCGGCAGGTTGGGGTCGTCGGCGGCCGGCCGGGTCGGGTTGAGGCCGGAGTTGTAGTAGGCGGTGTGCTTCGAGTCGACGTAGAACCAGTTGAACGTGTAGGTGATGTTGGACGCCGCCTGCTGGAACGAAGCCGGTCCGGTGACCGCGGCAGGGTCGTTGAACATCTGGAAGCCGATGATGGTGTCGACCTCGTGCTGATAGGTGGAGCGCAGCGAGGTGTACGCGACCGGTGCGCCGCCGATCGTGGCGCGTGCTTGCACGATGCCGAAGTTCGTGCGGAACGCGATGAGCTTGTAGGAGCCGGCCGGGGTGCTGTCGGCGACGGTCGGGCTCCAGGAGTCGTCGCGCTCGATCTGCTGCATCGGGGTGCACACGCCGTTGTACAGGTAGGCGCTGGAGTCCTTGGTCGCCGGCGTGCCGTCGGTGTTGCACAGCCGGACGGCGAAGGTGTCGATGATGTCCTGCCCGGCGGAGGTCGCGCTCCAGGAGTAGTCGGCGCCGCGGCCGAGCTCGACGTAGAAGTTCAGGCCCGCGAAGGCCGCGCCGCGCGCGCTGATGCCGGGGCCCTGAAGTTCCTCGAGCATGAGCAGCTGCGGCGCGAAGTAACCGGTCTGCGGACCGAACACGGCGACCGGGTTTCCGCTGTCGGTGTACTGGCCGGAGACGACCAGCGCGTTGGACATGCCGTGCTTCTTCGTGAACAGGTTCGCCGGCAGCACGCCGCCGTTCATCGAGCCGGTCAGCTTCGCCATCGCGGGCTGGGCCTTGAGGTTCGCGGCCGAGCGCGCCGACCGCGCGGCGGCCTGCGGTGAGACCGCGGCGGGCCCGGCCTTGGGCGCCGCTCCGGGGGCGCTCTTCGCGGCGGCGCTCGTGGCCGCCGAGCCGGTCGGGTCGAACACCAGCTGCTGCGGCGTCACCGAACCCGGATCGGGCATGGCCACGCCGGTGGCGTCGGCCGGGCTGGCGTTGAAGTCGAAGACCTGGCCGGAGTGCAGCGTGAGGTCCGCCTCCGGGTCGTTCTCCTCGCGGAAGGCCTGCCAGACCCGGTCGCCCTGCGCCACGCCGTACTTGGCCTCGGCGGCCTCCTTCACCAGCGCCGAGGCGACCTGTCCGCCGCCGCCGGCACCGAAGAGCGCGCCGACGACGGTGCCGATCGCGACCAGGTCGGTGGCCTGGAACGGCGCGATGCCGTCGCCGGTGAGGATGTTGGCGTTACCGGTCAGGTCGTACTCCCCCGGCCAGTCGAGCCCTGACTTGGCGTCGGCGATGTACTGGTTGAGGCCGGCGAGGTAGTCGGTCATGTCCTGGTACGCCTGCGCCCCGCGCGGGCCGCTGTTCTTCACGCGGTCGATCTGCGCCTGCAGGTCGCCCTCGGTGTAGGCGCCGTTGAGGTAGAAGCTCTGCTCCAGCTGCCGATTGCCCGGCGCGCCGCCGGCGAAGCTGGTCAGCTCGCCGCGTCCGACGTGCCGGAAGACGTCCAGCATCCACAGCCGGTCCTGCCCGGCGGCGTATCCGGCCCCGTATTCGGTTCCGGACCGCGTCGTGCCGTAGATGTGCGGGATGTCGTTGGTATCGCGCACGATCGTCACGTCGCCGCGCCCGCCCGGGTTGTACTGGCTCTGCACCTGCCCGGCCGGAACGCCGAAGGAGGAGGAGTCGAAGAAGTCGCCGAGCTTGGTGTTGTCCAGCCCGGTGTAGGAGTCCACGAGGCTGGCGTACTTGCCCAGCTGGTCGTCAGTGTTCGACGGCCGGTTCCCGGTCGCCTTGAACCAGAGGATCTGGGCGAGGGTTGCGCTGCCGTTCTCGCCCGGCGGCAGGATGTCGTTGCACTGGCCCAGGCAGTAGTCCGCGGCGGCCGCGGCGGCGGCCGCACGGGTTTTGGCTGTCGCAGGGCCCGTAGGAACCGCGACGGCCAGGGCCGCGCCCACCACGAGCGCGGCCGGTGCGGCCAGTAAACGGGCGCGGATGGGCATGCGCGGGCTCCCTTCGTGACGTGTGACGTGGCGCACGTTACTGCCGGGTAACAGGTCGCGAAAGAGCGTGACAGGCAACTGACTGGGACGGATGGCCAACATTGCGCAAAGCCCCGTCAGGCTGCCACGACCGACCCACAGAGCCCTTACATGCTGCGCCTTGACGCCGCTCCCCCGGCGCGCTGCGCCCGGCGGCATCGACGCCTCGCGCACGACCCACTCGGCCCTCGAAACCGCACGCATCGCTTGGGTCCAGCCTGGGCGTCCGTGCAGCCCGGTGATTTGCCCCGAACCTCAGCGCGCCCGCCGCCGCTGGCGCCCCGCGGTCCCGCACCCACCGACGAGACCGTGCGCTCGACAACCGCGCGCCGCCGGAATCGACCCGGCAATTCTTAGCACGTCTATTCGATCAGGTGTTACTGTCAACAGCATGGAAGGAGCGCTGCAGGGCTCGCTGCTGGACGTCGCGGACGAGGTCACCCTCGGTTCGCTGGACGCGTCCATGCGCCGTATCGAGCTGGGCGCGGACGCCTGGCTGGACGTTCGTCCGCACTGGATCGCCGGCGCGGACGACCTGTTCGCACGGCTGGTCGACCGGTTGCCATGGCAGGCGGAGCGGCGGCGCATGTACGACCGGGTCGTCGATGTACCCCGCCTACTATGCGGATACCGCGAGGGCGATACCTTGCCCGACCCGATACTGGCCCTAGCCCGCGAGCAGCTGAGCGCCCACTACGCGGCTGAACTGCGGGAGCCGTTCGCCAGCGTCGGTCTGTGCCTGTACCGGGACGGCCGCGACAGCGTCGCCTGGCACGGCGACAGATTCGGCCGCGGCGCCCACCAGGACACCATGGTCGCGATCCTCTCGCTCGGCGCACCGCGCACGTTCGCGTTGCGTCCTCGTGGCGGCGGCCCGGTCCGACGGTACGAAGTCGGCCACGGCGACCTGCTCGTGATGGGCGGCAGCTGCCAGCGCACCTGGGACCACGCGATCCCCAAAACCGCACGTCCAGTCGGCCCGCGCATCAGCGCCCAGTTTCGGCCCCGCAACGTCGGCTGACCCCCGGCGCGGCCTACTCGAGACCGCAGTGGTCCCGCCGGAAGGCATTGCCGACGGGACCACAGGCAGCTCAACGAGCGGGTCGCGATCTAGCCGAGGGAACGAACCACGATCCAGATCTCGTACTCCTCGGTCGTGACACCGCACGCCGTGCGACCGTCGACGTCCATGGTGACGAATTCCGGGCTCCCATTAACGGGCGCCAGCTGACCAGCCAGATCCGACCGGGGATTCAATCTGACCAGCGCCCACGGGCAGTCGCGGCACCGACGCCCGCGACGCTGATGAGAAACTCACTCTTCCCAGGACCCTTGCCGCTCGGCGTTCCTCCTCACCTCCGCAAAGGAACCGCGCGTGCGATGCGGCCCCTCCCCCACACGGGCCGCCAGACGACATCGGGCGACGTTCGGACACTTTGACCCACGCACTCGCGGTTGGCAGTTGAGTCCCTGGCCGCTTGGTTTTTGGCGGTGTCGGCTGAACTGGACATTTGTGGTGAGTAAGTCTGTTGGGCCTGTTATCTATGGGATATTGCTCGACGCCAGCTACGGCGGACCGACGAGGCTAAGGTTGCGCGGTGTTCGATGTCGAGGAGCGTCAGCGTGTCCGGGGGCAGCTGCTCACGGCCGCGAAGGAAGACCCTGGTATTGCGGCGGCCGCGGTTACCGGTTCCGAGGCGCTCAACGCCGCCGACCAGTGGTCGGACATCGATCTCGCGTTCTCGGTTCGCGACCGGCTGGACGACGCCCTGCGACGCTGGACCACGCGGCTCTACCAGGACTTCGCTGCGGTACACCACTGGGACCTGACCTCGGGCCCGGCAATCTATCGGGTGTTCTTGCTGCCTGGCTGGCTCGAAGTCGATCTCGCTTTCACTGCCGAGGCCGAGTTCCGTCCGCGCGGCCCCGCGTGGCGCACTGTCTTCGGCGACGCCCAGAAGCCCGCCTACGGGCAACTGCCCGATCGTGAGCACCTGGCCGGCCTGGCCTGGCACCACGCATTGCACGCCCACACGTGCATCGAACGGCAGCGGTGGTGGCAGGCCGAGTACTGGATCAGCGCACTGCGCGACCAGATCATCGCACTGGCTTGCCTGCGCCTGGGCCGTCCCACGGCCTACGCGAAGGGCGCCCACTTGCTTCCGTTGGAGCTAACCAAGCCGTTGGAGGCGACACTTGTGCGGTCGCTGGACGAAGCCGAACTACGGCGTGCGCTCAACGCCGCCGCGCTCTCGATGTCAGCGGAGCTCGACCGCACGGACCCACTTCTCGCTGCGCGATTGAACCCGATGCTGACCGCACTGACTACCACACCGTGAAACGCACCGCACCGACCGGAGGATCCCGCGTGCCGACGCTGACCACATTGCTGGCCGAGATCGCCGGCAGTCGCGACCCTCGAGGCTTGCTCGATTCGCTCGGGCAGGTGTTCGCAGCCTTCGAAAACCAGGACTCCGGGTGTCGCTCCTACGGCGTCGCAGACCGTGACAAGCGTTGGTTCGTCAAGCTCGCGCCCGACGCCGCGACCGCCGCCATGCTGCGCTCCGCCGCGCGACTGCACACCGCGGTCGCGCACCCGGTCATCTTGGCGCCTGTCGCTTTCACCGACCTGGGCGAGCGCGCCGGGATCGTCTATCCGTGGGTCACAGGCTCAGTGCTCTACCATCCAACGAACTCGCACCGGCCCGACCGCAGCGACCCGTCCGGCCCCATGCACGCCTTCCGGGCACAGCCCGTGTCCACCATCGCGCGGGTCATCGACGAAATCTTCGATGCGCACGTGGCCGTCGCGGCAGCGGGCTTCGTAGCTGTCGACTTCTACGACGGCTGCATGCTCTACGATCCGGCCACCGCCACCATCCGCCTGATCGACCTCGACCACTACCGACCCGGCCCCTACACCGTAGGAACACAGCCGGTGCCGGGCTCGACCCGCTACCTCGCACCCGAGGAACGCACCCCCGGCGCGACCGTCGACGAGCGTACGACGGTCTACACCCTGGCGCGCGCAGGCTTCATCCTCCTGGACCGGGGCGACACGGAATCCGCCTTCCGCGGCACGCCGGCTCAGCATCAGGTCTTGGCGCGAGCCACCAGTGCCGATCCTGCCGACCGCTACGCAAGCGTCGCGCAGTTCGTGGCAGCATGGCGCGCGGCACAGAGTGCAGTCCGCGCGGGTTGAACCGGCACGTGCGACGTGGCGGCACGCCCAAGTCGTGCACTGAATGCACGCGCGGTGTATGCGGCCCCGCGTACGGATACGGTCCCACCATGAGCGAAGGCGAGCGGGGGCCCGAACCGAAGGCCTCGACGAGCGGTGTGGACCCTCGCGCAGGCGATGCCGAGCGTGAGCAGGCCGCTGAGAAGCTTCGCGTCGCCGCGGGCGAGGGCCGCATCGACCCGGCCGAGCTGGAGGAGCGGCTCGAGCGGGCCTACCGCGCGAAGACGTACCGCGAGCTCGATGCCTTGTTGGCCGACTTGCCCGACAAACGGCCGACCGCGGCGCCCTCCTCCCCCGGTCCGGAAACGATGCTCCTGAAGACGCATGGGAGCAACGTCAAGCAGAACGGCCGGTGGACGGTTCCGCGGAGGATTGTCGCCGAATGCGGCATACCGAACATCGTGATCGACTTCACCGAGGCTACCTGCGTCCATCGGGATGTCACGGTCGAGGCGACCTGCGGACTTGGAAACATCAAGCTGCTCGTGCCGCGAGGCTGGACAGTACGGATCGACGGATCGAGCACCAACACCTCTCGCATCAGCAACAAGGCAGACGCGCCGACTGATCCGTCCGCTCCGACGATCACGCTCATTGGTCACCCGAGATCCGGCCACATACGCATCCGGCAACCGCGCCGATAGTGCCGATAGTGGCGCGTACCGCAGCGGCGCGGTCCGGTTGGGGGCGCAGTTTGATGGCGCGTCGGGACACCGAGGCTCTGAGCTGTTGCGGTCAGTTTCCGGTCAGGATCAGGCCGCCGTCGACGGTGAGCACGGTGCCCGTGACGAACTCGTTCTCCATCAGGTAGAGGTGTGCGGCGGCGATCTGCCGCGGCTGGCCGATCGCACCGGTAAGGGCACGCCGCGCAAAGCTGTCGAATATCGCTGCGCGCTGAGGCTCCGGGATGCCGTCCCACAGCGGGGTTTGGACAGCACCGGAGCGAACGGCGTTGACGCGTACGGGCGCGAGGTCGACGGCCAGTCCGCGGGTGAGGCCCTCGGTGGCCGCGGCTCCGGCGGAGGCGAGGGCGGCGCCGGGGACCGGGCGGACGCCGATGGTGCCTGAGGTGAGGGCGATGGAGCCACCGGGGCGGATGCGCGGTGCCGCGTGCTTGGCTACGGCGACGGCTCCCCAGAACCGCACGTCGAAGGTGTGGCGGGCCTGCTCGATCGGGAGCTCCTTCAGGGTGCGGCGATCTGCCTGGTCGCCGGCGGTGAACACGACGTGGTCGAGTTCGTCGAAGCGGGCGAACAGGTCGGCGATGGCCGCCTCGTCGCGCACGTCGAGTGCGGCACCGTCGCACGAGTCCGGGAGTTCGGCGAGCGCGGCGTCGATGCGCTCCTTGCTGCTGGAGGCGATGGTGACGACGGCGCCGGCTTCCGCGGCGGCCTGGGCGGTGGCCAGTCCCATGCCGGAACTTCCGCCGATGACGACGATGCGCTGACCGGTGAGTGCCATGGTGCTGCTCCTTGATAAGCCGAGCTGATGACTCATTGAGACATCACCGTAGCACGTGATGTCTCAATGAGTCATCACTGCTAGAATTTCGGCTATGCCGCGTTGGGAGCAGGGAGCGGAGGACCGGCTGCGAGAGGCCGCGCTGGCGCTGTTCCTGGAGCACGGGTACGAGAACGTCACCGTCGCGCAGATCACCGAGCGCGCCGGGCTGACGCGGCGCACGTTCTCCCGCTACTTCGCCGACAAGCGCGACGTACTCTTCGCCGGCTCGGACCAGCTTCCGGCCGCGCTCGCCGACGCCGTGCTGAAGGCCGACCCCGGGCTCACGCCATTCGAGGCCCTGCTCGACGCGATCGAGCAAGTCGGCGACATGGTGGCGGCTCGGGTCGCTCCGCACGCCGCGCAGCGACAGGCGATCATCGACAGCAGCACCGAACTGCAGGAGCGCGGGCGCACGAAATTCGCCGCCGTCGCCGACGCCTTGGACGCGGCTCTTCGGCAGCGCGGCGCCGCCCCGTCGACGGCAGGCCTGCTGGCGAACGTCGGCGTCGCCATCTTCCGGACCGCGTTCGGACGCTGGGTCGCGGAGCCTGACGCCGCCGCTTACTCGAACCGGGTGCGCGAGGCAGCCGACGAACTCGCGCAGGCGCTCGACCGTCGCTGAATAGCTGAATAGAGGTCTCGCTCGATCTCGCGTCGCCACGGGCCAGGTCGCCAGAGGTGACGCGGCGTCATATGGACGTACGAGACGCCGAGCCGGCCGGGCAGAGCGACCTGGCGGTGCGTGAGGGGTGAGCGCGTGCCGCGGTGGTGTGCACCGGGAACTTCGCTGCCGCGGCGGACGTTGCCCGGCACATGGCGCCTGACGATCCGCGACAGCGTTTGAAGAGGCCTGAGCGCGCCGAAGCGAGCGTCGAACCGCCTGACGCTGCCACCGAGACCGATCTTCCCACCGTTAGCCGGGGCGAGGTCGTTTCCGCCGGTGATCCCATGACAGGCGAGGTAACGCAGACCCGGCCGATCGTGGTCGTCACGGCCATCGCCTTTAAGCGGCGCACCCGCGAGGCACTCGCCGAGCGCCTCGGCCCCGGCCATATCGTCGTCGACATCCGCGAGGCCGGGCCGGACGCCGACATCGTCCTCGTCCCGCCCTCCAGCCCGACTCTCATCGGACTCATGCGCGGGATGTTCCCCAAGGCTCGACTGCTCGCCACCGAATTCACCGACGACGCCTACGGGGCCAACTTCCGCGGCCCTATCAGCCGCATCCTCGAAAGCGACATCGACGGGTACTTCATCGCGCCGACCATGGAGGACCTGGCACGGGTCACCAAGGACGTCGGCCATTCCGCGGTAGCCGCACTGACCGCCGGCACTGCGGGTGGCCAGGCACATCCGGCCGACTTACTCCAGGCCAACCGGCGCGCCCTAGAGGCCGGAGGCGGCACGCAGAGGCAGGACGGGGTCACGATCGACCTGGAGGCATGGGCGCAAGATCTGCAGGGCGACGCGGACATGCTCGCCGAGCTCGCGTGGCCGTTGATCGTCCAGCTCAAGCGCCAAGGACTCGCCGTCACCGTCGTCGGCAGTCCGCCCGACGCCTGGAGCACCCGGGCACACGAGCTCGGGGTGCAGATGCGTCAGCCGTCGCGCCCTCGGTAAATCATGGTGCCATGTCCGTTGCCGTAATGCTCGGATCGACCCCGCTGGTGCCGCGCCGAGCCATGTGGGCTGCTGCTAGGAGTGTCTGTCGTGACTATGACGTGGGCGACGATCGAGTCGGCGCTCGAAGGCAGCCGCAGCGCGCCCGAGATGATCGCTGCGCTGGCCGGCTCCTGCGCCGCCGATATTGAGGAGATGCTCGATCGGATCGGCGCGGGAGATGCCGGGCGCCTGTTGAGGGAAGCCGGGCTCCTGCACTCGGCAGAGCGGCGGGGAAAGCTCGCGGCTTGTCTGGCGGTCTTGGACGGGCTGCCGATCGCGGGCGGCCACACGGAAAAAGGAGCTTTGAGTCGCTTCGGGCGTCGGAGGCGGGACCTGGCCTCGCGCTACGGCGATCTGGCGCAGTGCGCGCTCCTGGCGAGCTTGATCGACATCGAACTCGGTGGCGAACCCGAGGCCCGGCGCGCCCGCTTCGCTCGGGCTGCCATGGCGCTGGAGAGTTACAGCGCGGCCGCGCGGGAGGGCTCGGCCGGCGAGGCCACGGAAGCGGAGATCAGGCGCGCGCGAGGGATCTTCATACAAGTCGGCGGGTTGGTGCGCGCTGGCGGCGACTAGGCCTAGGCGATTCGACGTGCACCTGGTCCGCTGCGGGATGTTGATCTCAGGCGCATCGGGTAGTACCGCTGGTGCTGACCCATCGTGGATCGCCAAACAGGGAGGCGAGCATGGCCGACCAGCTCATGGGAGACGACGTCTACCAGCCGGACAACGAGGAGCAAGCGGACGCGGCGCCGCTGGACCTTGAGGACGCGCTGGACGAGCGCGATTACGACGACGTGCTCGATGAAGGGTATTCGCCGCCGGAGAAGCCGCTGGGGGCCACCAAGATCGGCATCACCGCGGCGGAGCAGCATGACGGCGAGAGCCTCGACGAGCGGCTCGCTCAGGAAGTGCCCGACGTGGGGGCCGACGAGCCGGAGGAGATAGGCGACCTGCCGGGCGGTGACGGCGAGCCGATCGACCCTGAAGCGGGCGAGTATCGTGCCGGGCGGCTGGTCGCGCCGGACGAGGGCGCACACGGGGACGACGAGGCGGATCTGATCGCCTCGGACGTGGGGATCGATGCAGGCGCCGCGAGCGCGGAGGAGGCGGCGATGCACCTGGTGCCCGAGGAGGAGCTGGACTTCTGAACGTGCGCCACTCCCCTGCGGCGCCGCGCACACCGCACCGCACAGAACTAGAAAGGCCGCGCCGCATAGTTCTAGGCGGCGGGGGTTGTCGAGTAGGGTTCAGGAGCCGGCGGCTCGGGTCGGCGGCTGGTTGGCGGGCGGCGGTGGGGTGGGCTTGATCGTCACCCTGCTTCGCTCGGCGCGTCGTCGTCCGGGCTCGGCGACCACAAGCTCGATATAAGTCAGCGCGTCGCGCAGCGTGTCCAGGGCCTCGGCGGTGACGGCTGAGGTGCGGGCGGCGACGACTTTCGCGGAGACCAGCTCCATCGTGTTGCGGAAGTCGGTGATCTGGTCCTGCATCTGCGCGGCCCGCGCGGTCAGCAGGTCCTCGGCGCCGCGCAGTCCGTCGAGGTCCTCGCGCAACTCCTGGACGCGTTGCCGGGTACGCGCGGACTGGTCCTGGAGAAGGTCGGCGTCCTCTTCGCCGGCCGCCGCGGCGGCGCGGTGCTGGTCGGCGATTCGGCGCTCGGCGGCCTCGAGGTCCTCGATCCGCTCGTCGAGCCGCTTGCGCGCCGCCACGACGTCCAGGGTGCTGCGGTGCACCAACTCCAGCAGGTCTGCCTGCATGCGCGCTACCGCCGCCAAACGGTCTTCGAACTCTTTCACCGCCGCCTCCCGCCCAAGCCCGTCTCCGAGGCAACGAACACTCAGTGTGCTGCGTTCCCGTCCCGGGGGCGGCGGTGCCCGTTCGGGCAGAAGACGCGGTCAAATCTTGCGTTGCGGAATAATCACAGCACACTGTGAAGGACGGCACCGGTCGAACTGGCAGGCGCGTGGCATCGGCGACCTGCGCGTTTTCGGACCGTGTGCCTGCCGGCGAGATGAAACTGTCATTCGCGCGCAGTGTCAGGGGGTGCTGTATAGGAGTCCACTCCTAGAGACGCGATGCGTATCTCGCGACGGCCGGATTCAGCAGGTCCACACGACGGACTACGGCCGTCTGTTTCACGCGCACCCGGGCGGAGGGGCCGTACCGGTGAGCGAACGGCGTCCGCCTGGCCGCCTCGTCTCACCGCGCCGGCTGTGACGGTGTGCGCATGGTGCGTCCGCCGGCCGGACCGCTGATCGCTGCGCGACCGCCCCGGAGCCTCGGCCCCGGGGCGCGGATGCCGTCGGCTCCCGCCCGCGGACAGATCAGAAGGGTGGGAAACTCGATGCCTGATTCCGAGCTGCGCTTCAACGTGCTCGGTCCGGTGGAAGTGCACGTCGGCGGCGCGGTCGTCAACGTCGGGCCGCCGCGGGGGCAGGGGGTGCTGGCGGCGCTGCTGCTCCAGGCGAACCGGCCGGTGACGGCCGACCAGCTGCTCGATCGGGTCTGGGGCGACAGCCGGCTGCCCGACCGGCCGCGGCACACGGTGCAGACCTACGTCTCCCTACTGCGCCGGGCGCTTCGCACGATCAAGGAGGTATCGATCGTGCGGCGTTCGAACGGCTACCTGCTCAGCGTGGACGAGCAGCTGATCGACGTGCACAAGTTCCGCGCGCTGGTACGCGAGGCGCGCGCCGAGACCGACGATCGCCGCGCGATCTCGCTGTTCGAGCAGGCGCTGGCGCAGTGGCGCGGCGACGCGCTCGGGACGCAGGACACCCCATACCTCAACGGCGTGCGCGCGAGGCTGAGCCAGGAGCGGCACGCGGCCCAGCGCGACCTCACCGACCTGCAGCTGCGCAACGGCCTGCACGGCGCGGTCCTCGCGGAGCTGTCGTTCTGGGCCCGCGAGCATCCGCTGGACGAACGCCTTGCCGGGCAGCTCATGCTCGCCCTGCTGCGCTGTGGACGCCAGGCCGACGCGCTGCAGCACTACCAGCGGCTGCGGGCCCGCCTCGCCGAGGAGCTCGGCGCGGACCCGAGCCCGGCCCTGCAGGCTTTCCACCAGCAGATCCTGCTCGGCGACCCGGCGCTCAGCGCGCCCGTTCCCACCCCGGCCGCGGCGCGCCCGCGCGCGTGCCCGGTGACCGCGCCGCGGCAGTTGCCCGCTGCCCCGAGACTGTTCGTCGGGCGCGCCCGAGAGCTGCTCGTGATCGATGAAGAGCTGGCGGCGAGTGAGAGCACAGACGAGGTATTCGGCGGATCCGGCGGGTCGGGCGGCGCTCCCGCGGTCGTCGCGATCAGCGGCGCGGCCGGGATCGGCAAGACCGCACTCGCGCTGCACTGGTCGCATCGCAATCTCGACCGGTTCCCCGACGCGCAGCTGTATGTGGATCTGTGCGGTCACGACCGCTCGCGCCAGCCGGTCACCGCCTCCGAGGCCCTGCGCTGGTTTCTACGCGCCCTCGGCCTCGGCTCGGCGATGATCCCGGCCGACGAGCAGGAGCGCTCCGCCCTCTACCGCAGCCTGCTCGCCGGCCGCAGGGTGCTGATCGTGCTCGACAACGCCCTCGATTACGAGCAAGTTCGCCCGCTGCTTCCCGGCACCGGGCCCTGCCTCACGCTCACCACGAGCCGCGCACAGCTCACCGACCTGATCGCGGTCGAGGGGGCGCATCCGATCGCGCTGGACGTGCTCACGCCGCAGGAAGCTCGGGAACTGGTGGCGCGGCGGCTCGGCGAGCGGCGCTGCGCCGGGCAATCGGCGGCGGTGGAAGAGCTGGTCGCGCTGTGCGGCGGCCGGCCCCTGGAGCTGAGTGCCGCGGCAGCGCTGGCGGCGGTGCAGGCGGACCGGCCGCTCGCCGAGGTGGTGGCCGAGCTGCGAGCGCAGCCTGACCTGCCGCCGGGATCGGCGGTCGGGTCGCCGGCGGCAGCGCCCAGCCTCGCCGATCTCGCAGTCACAGGGATCTGATGCGTTCTGCGGGTGCGCCGCGCAGGCACGGGCTTGCGCGGCGCACCCGGTCACGCAGTCACACGCACACAGCCACGCTCAGGCGCTCACACCGTCACACGATCATCGAGGGCCACGGCCAGCGGCGCACCCGGTACGGCAGCCACCAGGCTGAACCGCCGGCGACCCCGGCCAGCCCTTCCGCGGTGAAATCCTCCAGGATCCCGGCGGGCACACTCGCCGCCGGGGCGCCGCCGATCAGGGCTTCGACAGCGGCCAGATACGCCGGGTCGTCGATGACGAAGCGCGAGAGCGTGCCGTTGCGCCGATCGCGCACCTCGATAAAGCCAGGACCGCGCCGATACACGCATTTGCACAGGTAGAACGTCTCGCGCCACGTGTCCAGCGCCTCTTGCGCGTCCGGCTGCCCGATCAGTTCGGCGGGCGGATACAGGTGGTTGAGCCGGCGCCAGACCTCGGTGTGCTCTCCCGGCCGCAGCCGCCAATCGACCGCGATCCCCCAGCTGGTGAGCTCGCGCAGCAGGAGCATCGCGCGCACCAGCGTCGGCTCGTCCATGCCGCCGGTCAGGTCCACCGGCCGGCTGAAGGCGGCGCGGCGCAGGCCGTCTCGGAAGAGGCCTTCGACCAGGGCGGCCGGATCGTCGGCACCGTCGGTTTCTCCGTGTTCGCCGTCACCGTTCGCGGCGAGCGCGTCGCGCCGGCCCATGGAGAGAGCGGGCAGCCCGAGGCCGAGCACCTCCTCGTCGTGCTCTCGCCACAGCGTGAGCGCGAGCGGCTCGCCGAGAGCGGCGGGCTGCGCCGCGTCAGTGGTCGCGACACTCATCAGGAAGCTCCTACCGGCGCGGGTTCGGATAGTGGCTCGGGTTCGGGTTCGCTCACGTCGATGCGCATCAGGTCCTGGTTCTTCGAGTCGGGTGCGACGTGTACGTAGTAGCCGCCGTCTGTGAACACCAGGCCGAGCCGCTGCCAGTCGTCCAGCAGGGTCCGCACCTCGTCGACGCCGCGCTCGAATCCGGCGTCCGCGAGTTTGCCGGCCAGGCCGGGCGCGGTGTGCGGCTGCTCGAGCAGCCGGAACGCGGCGACCTGCATCGGGTCGGTCAGGCGCAGCGTGCTCCAGTCGAACCCGGCGCGCCGGCTGACCAGCAGGATCTCGGTGCCCAGGTCGGTGTGGGAGAGGCGGCTTCGGGCGAAGGCGCGCCGCCAGGCCGCGACGGCGTCGCGCAACCGGTCGGCGACCTCTTCGTCGATGCCCTGGTTCTCCGCGGCGAACACGTAGCCGAGGTCGAGCAGTTCCGATTCCGGCAGGTCGTAGTTCATCAGGTACTGCGCGGCCGGGCGCAGGTTCGCGAAGCCGAGGTCGGGCCGGTCGAAGTAGGGGCTGAAGCGCTCGATCGCGATGCGCGAGACGCCGTCCGGCGGCGGCAGGTGGTGCAGCGCGGGCAGCTGCTCGATGATCGGCAGGTAGTCCTGAGCGCCCTCTCCCGGGAAGCCGTAGAGATAGTTCCAGGCGACCGACAGGCCGGTGCTGGAGGCGTCTCGCAGCATCCTGACGTTCTGGTGGCCGGTCACGCCCTTGTCCATCAGCTTCAGCACCCTGCCGCTGAGGCTCTCGATGCCCGGCTGCACGTTGACCAGTCCGGCCGCGGAGAGTGTCTCCAGCTGCTCGCGGCGCATGTTGGACTTGATCTCGTACTGCATCCGCAGGTCGTATCCGGACTCGATGATCGAGGGCAGCAGCGAGCTCAGGTAGCCCATGTCGAGGATGTTGTCGACCACGAACATGTCCAGCACCTGGTGGCGCCGCACCAGCTCCAGGATCTCGTCCCGGAACGAGGCCGGGCTCTTGCTGCGGAACTGCATGAACGAACCGTTGAGCCCGCAGAAGGTGCAGTGGTGCTTCTCCCCCCACCAGCAGCCGCGCGCACCCTCCACGATCAGCTTCGGCTCGACCCATTCGCGGGCCGCCGAACTGTCCAGCCGCTCGAAGTAGCCGTCGTAGTCCGGCGAGATGATCTCGGCGGGGGCGAGCGGCCGGGTGCTCATCGGATTCGCGACCGCCGCGCCGTCCTGGTCGCGCCAGCACAGGCCGGGCACGTCCGCGGGCGGATCGCCCGCACGCAGCCTGCGCAGCAGCTGCGGGAATGCGACCTCGCCCTCGCCGCGCACGACGAAGTCCACGAACCGGAAGTTGCGGTGCAGCGCCTCGCCCTGCGCCCCGTCGCAGTTGGCGCCGCCCATCGCGATCAGGGTGCGCGGCGCCAGCCGCTTGATCGCGCGGGCGGCGGCGAGCGCGGGCATGTTCTGCTGGAAGGTGGAGGTGAAGCCGACCAGGTCGGGTTCGAGCCCCGCAATGCGCTCGGCGAAGTCCCGGATGAACTCGCCGGCGCAGCGATGCAGCTCCAGCGAGGTGCGCCGGTGCGCCTCCGACATCGGCACCTGCTCGAGCAGCTCCGCCTCGCGCCAGTGCGGGTCGTCGTAGAGGGCGGAGGAGAACACCCAGTCGCCGGCTCCGCTGAAGTAGGTCGACAGCGAGTAGTAGTGGTAGTCCTCGACGCTGAAGTCGAGGCGCTTGGTGATCCAGTCCACGTAATCGAGGTTGGCGTGGACGACCTCGATCTCGGTGTCCGGCACGGCGTCCCGGGCGGCCCGCCGCAGGATGCCCAGCGCGAGAGAGGGCACGTCGATCAGTGCCCAGGGCATGTTGACCAGGAGAATCCGCACGGTGCTCCTCGCTTCTCTTCCTGCGGGGTCGGCGGGACGGTGATCGGTTCGGCGTACGGGGCTAGAGCCGTGCGCGACGCAGCGCAGCGCACTTCGGTGCGATGCAGTGCAGAGGCAGAGGGCGGCGGTGGCGGCGGGCCGGGACCGCACGGGGCGAGACCCCGGCCCGCGGCTGGCTCAGGACGTCACCACCTCACCGTGACGGACACGCTGACCGAGACTGAACGAGCCTGGTCGCGGTTTCCGCCGAGCGGGTCGTTGTGCACGACGCTCTTACGCATGTGAACACCTCCCTCCACCGGGTCGGATCGTTGCCCGGCCGGGTTCGGCCGGTGGACTAGGGCCGGGCGGCTCAGGCCGGCACCGGCTTTCCCCCCATGGCGAGCCCGAGGAAGCGGACGACCGCGCTGATGACCTGCACGTGTACGCCGATCCGGTAACCCTCGTGGCCTGAGGCCGTCCATTCGAGCTGCGGCGGGTGGCCGTGGTTCCTGAGCGCGGCGGCATACCTGCGGATCTGTCCCGGCGGGCACTTCGGATCGTCGGTGCCGGCCAGGATGAGCACCGGGGCGCGTACCTCCGCGGCGTACGTGGCCGGGCTGCTGCGCGCGTATTCGTCGGGCTTCTGGCGTGGGTTTCCGCCGAAGAGCCGCACGTCCAGGGCGCGCACGGCGGCGGTGGCCTCGTAGAACGCCGCCGGGTAGTCCGCGATCGGATTGACGGCCGCGACGGCCTGCCACGAATCCGGCTGCACGCCGGCCGCCAGCAGCGCGAGGTAGCCGCCCCAGGACTGGCCGCACACGGCGGTGCGCCCGGGGTCGATGAGCCCTGATTCGATCAGGTGGGCGCGCACGGCGGCGACGTCGTTGAGCTGAGTGAGCCCCACGCCCTCCTCGAAGCGGTCCCGCCACGCCGCGCCGTAGCCGGTCGAGCCGCGGTAGTTGGGGCGCACCACGGCGCATCCGATCGCCGCGAACACGGAGACCAGCGGATCGTAGGCATCGCGCGCCGCGTCGTAGGGCCCGCCGTGCAGCAGGAAGACCGCGGGATGCGGCCCGGCGGCGTCGGGCAGCGTGAGCAGGGTGTGCACCGGGCCGGCGGGGGTGGGCACCCACAGTTCGTCGCGGCGGCCGGGGTGCGGCGCGTCCGGTTCGGGTTCCGGCGGGCGCCGGCCGGAGACGGTGCACAGCCGCGGCGGATGCCGGCTGTCGGTCCACACGTAATGTAGGTCGCCGTCCGGTTGCGCGGCGGCGGCGAGGATGGCGCCCGCGGGGGTGTCCAGGCGCTCGACGCTGCGGGCGCGCAGGTCGAGCTCGTGCAGGGCGCTGCGGGCGTGCCGGTCCTGGCGTATCAGGATGCGGTTTCCATCGGGGTACCAGCTGGGCGAGATCTCGGTGTCGAACCCGCACCAGTCGAGCACTGTCATGCCTTCCTCGGCGGTCCACAGCGCCAGGCGGTACTCCCCCGGGCGGTGCACCGTCAGCAGCAGGCGCTCCGGCGCGTGCACGGATCCCGCTTCACCGGGCGCGAATCCCGCCGCCCACAACGGGTTCGCCGCTCCCGACAGGACCGTGCGCTTACCGGTTCGCAGCGAGACGACCGTCACCGCGTCGGGCGCGTCCGGCTCCGCCGCCAGCGCGACCATCTGGGCGGAGCCGGAGATGTCAACGAGCTGTGCGTGGTCCGCAGTCCGAGTGATCAAGTGCACTGATCCATCCGGGGTGACCTGGTAGACAGCCGTGCCCCGCTCGCCGCTGACGCCGGCCGCGGCGGTGCCGTCCAAGGCCATCGCCAGCCCGGCGCAGCGGCCGCGCGGCAGACCGGCCGGGCGCGCCGGCCCGCCGCCGAAGGGCAGCACCCGCCACTCGCCGACGCCGTCCACATCGTCGTCGAACCACCAGACCTGCGTGCCGGCCGGGTTGATGGCGCAGGCCACCGTTCCCTGCTCGCGGTCGGTGAGCCGCCGCCGGGTGCCGCGGGCCACGTCCCAGGCGAAGACCTCGCAGCGGCTTTCCGCGTCTCCGATGTAGACCGCGCGGCTCGGGTCGAGCTCCGCGAAGGCCGGGGGCTCGGGGAAGAAGACACGAACGCTGACTTCCATCGCACTCACCCCTCGGCTCGAAGCTGTGGCTGTGACGGCAGGTACGGGGGCTTGGCCTCCGTCGCGGTCGTTTGGGCTTCGGGCTGCGGCGGTGCCTCGCGGCGCAGGCGTCCGGCGTTGACGGTGGCGTAGACGGCGAGCAGCGCGAGACAGGCGGCGTAGAGCAGCGCCTGGGGGGCCGGCCGTAGCCCGGCGACCAGCGCCCCGGCAGCGACGGGCGCGAGCGCTCCGGTGCCTTCGCCCAGCAGCCCGAGCGCGGTGCCGACGCGGCCCTGCAGCACGTCCGGGGTCATCATGATCGCCTTGCTCTGGAAGACGATGCTCAGCGCGGGCGTCAGCAGCGAGAGCGCGCCCAGGACCAGTCCGTCGGCCCAGAGCGGGGCGGAGGCGGTCAGGGACAGCGGAAGCAGCACCACGGCCATCGTCCAGGAGGCGACGACGACCAGCGTGCCGGCTCGGATCAGGCCGAGCAGCCGGGGTGCCAGCAGCGCTCCGGCGACGCCCGCGGCGCCGGCCAGGGTCAGCGTCAGCCCGAGGAAACCGGAGGACGCGCCGTGCAGCCGCGCGGTGAGGATGACGGCGTAGTAGAGCGCACCGATGATCAGGTTCACCCCGCCGGCCCAGAGCGTCACGAAGCGCAGGAACGGCCGACTGAAGAGGAACCGCAGGCCGTCGGCGAACTCCCGGCGGAACCCGGCGAGCGCGGATCCCGGCGCCGGGGCCGACGGGGACCCGGATGCGGACACGGACGCAGACGCGGACTCGGACACAGACGCGGTCGTCGAGCCCGCATCCGCCGGCGAGGCTTCGTCGCCGACCCGCTCGCGGGCCGGCCGCAGATCGGCCCGGATGGCGCGCGCGCAGGCCGCGGCGATGAGGAAGGAGAGCGCGTCGGCGAGGAACGGAATCCAGGCCGCCGCCTGGTACAGGGCGCCGCCCACGCCCGGCCCGGCCAGCTTCGCCGCCTGCTCGCGGGCCTGGAGCGTGCCCAGCGCCCTCTCCGGCTCCTCGGGCGGCAGCAGAGCCCTGATCGAGGCGGTGGCCGCGGCCGCGTAGGCGGCAGTGGCCGCGCCGCCGAGCACCGTGCAGCCGAACAGCAGCGGCAGCGTCGCGTGCCGGGTCCCGGCCGCCAGGGCGATCGCGCCGGCGGCCAGCGCGGCGGCGGCCAGCGCGCCGATCATCATGGCCCGGCGCGATCCGCGGTCGGCGTACACGCCGAAGACCGGGGTGAGCAGCACCTCGGTGACCGCGGCCACGGTGCCGACGGCGCCCGCGGTGACCGCGGAGGCGCCCAGCGCCAGCACCAGCAGCGGCAGGGCCAGCGCCGAGGCGTGCGAGCCGAGCTGGTTGGCCGCGCCGCCGAGCCAGAACAGCCGGAAGTCGCGGCGCCTGGCGGCGGGCGCGGCGTGCGGTGAGACCGTCTCCTGGGTGTTCATCACGACGCAACCTACGAGGCCGCGCTTTGGGAATTGTTTGGCGATTCCCTAATCCGCAGGTCAGAACCCTGAGTCGGACTGCACCGGGGCCGGGGCCGGCGGCCGCGTCGGGGTGTGCGCGCACGGCGCCGGCCACTTTTCCTGATTTACCGCAACCCGGCGCCGGGGATGGACGTCTTCAGTAGCAACAGCGAGGGACAGGGGAGCAATCACATGCACAGAGGGCGGCTTGCCAGCTAGCTTATTTACCGGCCCTTAGCAGGGTCTACCCGCAGCGAGTTTCTGAGGACACAGGTTTGCCGACCTGCGTCCTATTGAGCCTGCCTTCTTTGCCTACAGCCCGAAGTTGCACCGACCGGAGCGAAGCCACGCTTTGGCCGACCGAGCGTGTATCGCGGAACGGGGAACATGACGACTCAGACGCACCTGCCTGCGTCCTGGCCAACGGTTTCCGTGGTCATTCCCACTCTGAATGAGGCACGCAATCTGCCTCACGTATTCGCACGACTCCCGCGGGGCCTTCACGAAGTAATCGTCGTGGACGGCCACTCGGTCGACGACACCTGCGCGGTGGTGCGCCGGCTGCGCCCGGACAGCCGGGTCGTCATGCAGAACCGCAGCGGCAAGGGCAACGCCCTGGCCTGCGGTTTCGCGGCCGCCACCGGCCAGATCATCGTCATGCTCGACGCGGACGGATCGGCCGATCCCGGCGAGATTCCCGCCTTCGTCCAGGCCCTTCTCGGCGGCGCCGATTTCGCCAAGGGAAGCAGGTTCGCCCCGGGCGGCGGAAGCGCCGACCTCACCCGGCTGCGAACGTTGGGTAATCGCGTGCTCATGGCGATGGTGAATCGCGCCTACAAAACGGCCTACACGGATCTCTGTTATGGGTTCAACGTGTTCTGGCGACGGCACCTTCCGGTGTTGCGGCTGGATTCGACCACACCGCCGCCCGAGGACGGAGCACAACGGTTGTGGGGTGACGGATTCGAGATCGAAACGCTGATCGCCATACGCGTCACGGTGGCGCGCCTGGCCGTCGTCGAGGTGCCCAGCTTCGAGCATTCCCGTATCCACGGCGTCAGCAATCTCACGGCGTTCAGTGACGGCCTTCGCGTGCTGCGGACGATTTTCGCCGAACGGCGCGCCCGTCACGCGGCGGAGATGAAACCGGCTGACGAATATTCCGAAACCGGTGTGCGCGAACAGTTCGCGGCATTTCAGGCCCCAGCATCACGAGAGGCAGAATGATGGCCGGCACGGTAACAGGCGACAAGGGAACGAAGACGGCCGCGGCCGGCATGACGAAAGGCCTGCGCGGCGCGGCCCAGTCGGTGGTCTACCGCTTGCCCGTGGGCTTAGAACGGCGACTGCTCTACGTCTACTACCAGCGAAAGTTCCCGCGCTTCGGCCAGCCCGTCACGTTCAGCGACAAGGTCAACTGGCGCATCATCAACGATCGCAGGCCCCTGCTCGAATGGACCTGCGACAAGCTGGCCATGAAGGAATACGCCGCCAAGGCGGGACTGGAGCGGCTGCGCGTTCCGCGGACGATCTGGTCCGGCTCGGATATCGGCGATCTGCAAGGGGTGGACCTGCCCGAGCACTGGGTGCTCAAGCCGAATCACCGCTCCGGGCTGATCCATTTCGGCCGGGGACCGGCCGACGGAACGCAGCTCTCGGCCGTCACGGCGACGTGGCTCGATTCCTTCGAGTCGAGCAAGCTGCGCGAATGGGCCTATGCCAAAGCCCGGCCGATGCTCCTGGTCGAGGAATTGCTCGGGCCGCCGGGAGCGCCGCCGCCCGATTACAAGATCTTCGTCTTCGACGGCAAGCCGGACCTCATCGAGATGGTGAACCGGTACGACGGGAATCAGCAGCGGCTGTACCGGGCCGACTGGACGCCGCTCGAGGTGCTCTACGGGCCGCAGGGAATCGCCCCTGTCGCGCCGCCGCCGCCCGACCTGGACCGGATGCTGGACATCGCGCACCAGCTGGGCAAGCCCTTCGACTTCATCCGGGTGGACCTCTACGCCTTCGACGGATCGATCGTGTTCGGCGAGCTCACTCCCTATCCCTGCGGGGGCTTCGAGCGTTTCCGGCCGGCCTCCTTCGACGTCGAACTCGGACGCAAATGGCAACTGCCCACGCTGCGATCGGCCGCGTGAAGCCCGTGATCGGTAAGGAGCCGGACATGCTTGGCCTGGACCGTCGTGCCCTGCAGGCCGACTACGACAACCTGCGCCTGAGCGGCGTTCCCGGCATCGATGCCGGACGGCTGGCCTTCTCACTCATGCACGGCAACGGCAACCTGATCCTCCTCGTCGACGAGGATCTCAGCGGCCTGTCCCCGCGCCAGATCGGCAGCGACCTCGCGCGCGAGCTCTGCGAGTCCTTCACGGCGGCGCGCGTGGACGGGATCGCCTTCGTGCGCACCGCCGGCCGACCGGTTCGGATGACCTACTTCGACCGGGACGGCACCAACGCCACGATGTGCGGTAACGCGCTGCGCTGCGTGACCCAGTACGGCAGCGAGCGAGGATACCTGCGGGACGGCGCGGACGTCGTCATGACCGATGACGGCCCGAAGTGGGTTTCGGCCGCCGGCGGCGCGATCCGCGTCGCGCTCGGCGCCGGGCGGGAGTTCCAGCGAGTCGCCGACGAGCAGTACTTCGTGTTCAGCGGCGTGGCTCACCTGGTCGTGCTCCTCGACGAGCACCAGGGCCTCGATGCGATCGACGTCAGGACCGTCGGCGCCGCGCTGCGCTACGACGACCAGCTGTGCCGCCGCGTGAATCATCCGGAGGGCCTGCACGTCGACTTCATGCAGCGGTACGAGGACGGCGTCCGCATCCGCACGTACGAGGTCGGGGTCGAGGACGAAACGCGGGCCTGCGGCACCGGGTCCGCCGCGTCCGCCTACGTCGCCAACCGCGTCTGGGCCCTGCCCTACCCGGTCCGCGTGGTGGTGCAGGAAGGCGAGATACAGGTCGAGGAGACCGAGCACGGGCTCCTCATCAGCGGATCCACCGGCCACCTGTTCGGCAACATTCCGGCGATGGACGCACCACGCCCCGAGCACTCGGGGATGATCGTGCCCGCGCTGGCCGTCGGAGGCTCAGGTGGCTGAGCCCAGGCGCGTGTGCGTTGTCGGCCCGGGAACCCGCTTCCTGTCCGGGATCACCTATTACACGTACTCCCTGATCGAGGCGCTGAGCGACGCGGGTCATCAGTGCTCGGCGGTGTTCATCCGCAACCTGGTGCCGGTTCGCCTGTATCCGGGCCGGGCCCGAGTAGGCAGTGCCCTGACGCAGTTGCGCCTGCCGCCCGGCGTACGGCATTTCGACGGGGTCGACTGGTACTGGGGCCGGTCGCTGGCCCGCGCAGTGGCGTTCCTGCGCAGGGAGCGACCGCAGGTCCTCGTCCTGCAGTGGTGGACCGGAGCCGTGCTGCACACCTACCTGGCGCTGGCCCTCGTCGCCCGGCTGCGCGGGGCCCGCGTCGTCGTCGAGTTCCATGAGGCTCAGGACGTCGGCGAGGCTCGGCTGCCGTTCGTCTCGCGCTACATGGACCTGTTGGGCCGCTGCCTGCTCGGGCTCACGGCGGCGCAGCTGGTCCACTCGGAGTTCGATCGCGGACTGGTCAAGGACCGGTACGGGGTGAACGAGAGCGTCGCGCTGGTTCCGCACGCCGGCTACGACTACCTCCCGTCGCGGCCGCCGCGCCGGGACGCCCCGGCCGGTGTTATCAACCTTCTGTATTTCGGTGTGATCCGGCCGTTCAAGGGCGTCGAGGATCTGATCGAGGCCCTGGACCTGCTCGGCCCGGACCGCTCCCGGTTCTGGCTCACGCTCATCGGCGAGACCTGGGAGGGCTGGGATCTGCCGAACCGGCTGATCGCCGCCTCGCCGCACGGGGACTGCATCACGTTCGTCAACCGTTACGTCACCGACGACGAAGCGGCCGGCTACTTCGCAGGCGCCGACATCGTCGTGCTGCCCTACCACCGCTCCTCCTCGTCGGGGCCGCTCCAGATCGCGATGGCCAGCGGGCTTCCGCTGGTGGTGACGAGGGTCGGGGGCCTGATCGAAGCCACCGGTCATTACCCGGGCGCCGTGCTGGCCGATCCGCGCGATCCGGCCTCGCTGGCGAAAGGCATTCTCCAGGCCGCCGAGCTCGTCGGCGGCCGGTTCGAGGGAGTCAGTACCTGGGCCGATACCGCCCGCGGCTACACGGAATTGTTCGACACGCTGTCATCTGACGCGGTGTCACGGTGACGCTTCTGCGCACGCCCTTCGGGCGCGAGAGGCTTGGTTCCTGGTTGCACGGCCGCACCCGGGACCCGCTGGTCATGAACTCGCTGTACCTGACGGCGACGACGGTCGTGACCTCGTTGCTCGGGTACGTCTTCTGGACAGTGGCCGCGCGGATGTATCCCGCGTCCGCCATCGGCGAGGCCGGCGCGGGCGTCTCCGCTATGGGCTTCGCCTCGCTGCTGGGCGCCCTCGGCGGATCAATGGCCGTGCTGGCCGAGTTGCCCGGCAAACGTCGGCCGCGCGAGTGGTCGACCACCATCACCGCTCCGCTGGTGTTCACCTCGGCCACGTCGGCGGTCACCGCCGTGGCCACCGTGGCGGTGCTGTCCCGGATCGGGCATTCGGCGTTCCTGTATCGGGACGGCTGGTGGGTGGCGGCCTTCGTCGTCGGGGTGGTGGCCACGACGGCCTCTCAGGTGCTGGAGAGCGTCTGGCTGGCCGAACGGCAGGCGGTCTGGTTCCTCGGCGCCAGCACCGTCTTCGCCGTCGTCAAGCTGGTGGTCGTCGTGCTGCCGGTGTTCGCGGTGCTCGGCGCGACCGGCATCCTGTCCGCCTGGTCCTGCGTGCTGGCGGCCACAACGGCGGGCTGCCTGCTGGTGCTGGTGCGTCGGTTCGGGTACCGGCCGAGCCTGGCCGGCCTGCGAGGGCAGATCCGGTCGATGCGGCAATCCCTGGTCGGCAACTATGTGATCAGCGTGGGCGACCAGGTGACGCTCTACGCCGTCCCGGTGATCGTCGCGCTGAAGGTGTCTCCGGAGGCCGCGGGCTGGTTTTACGTGGCGTGGAAGATCGGCGGCTTCTACGCGGTATTCGCGTCGGCCGTCGGAACGTCCACCTTCGCTGAGGGCAGCCACCGTCCCGACCGGGTGCTGTCGCTGGCCTGGTCCGGGATGAAGATGATCCTTCCGTTTATCGCCCTGGGCGCCGCGGCCACGATCTTCGCGGGTCGCTTGGTCTTGCGCGTCTTCGGCGCGCAGTACTCGGCGCACTCGTACGCGCTGCTCGTTCTGCTGTCGCTGGGGGCGTTTCCCGACGCGGTGGTCACGATTTATCGCGGCGTGCTTCGGGTGCACAAGCGTTATCGGACCGCGGCCGCCATTTGCTGGGGCATCTCCGTTTCCCGGCTCGCCTTCACCGCGCTGGCCCTGGGCTGGTGGGGCATCGCGGGCGCGGGCTGGGCCTGGCTCGCCACCCAGACGGCCGGCGCGCTCTGGTGCGCGCTGGATCTGGCCGTGCACCGCGGCGCGGTTCAGGCCGCGCCGATCCAAGCCACTGCGCTCAAATCCAACGCGCTCCAAGGCGCCGCAGTCCAAGCCACCGCGGTTCGAGCCACAGCCGACGTCGTCACAGTGTTGAAGGAGGATTCATGATGCGGTGCCTGGTGACGGGTGGCTGCGGTTTCGTGGGCTCGGCGCTGGTGCGCCGACTGTTGGCCGAGTCGTGCGAGGTGCTCGTCGTGGACGACCGCTCCCGTGGCTCGCGCGAGAACCTGGGACCGGACCAGGATCAGGTGTCGGTGATCGAGCAGGACGTGACCGGCAGCCTCAGCCGCGTCTTCGCCTCCTTCCAACCGCAGGCCGTCTTCCATCTAGCCGCGCGGCACTTCATTCCCGACTGTGACGCCGACCCGGCGCGCTGCCTGGCGGTCAACGTGGATGGCACGCGCTCCGTGCTGCAGGCCACGACCGAGCTGCGCGGCCCGGTCTCCCTGGTGCTGGCTTCCTCCGCGGCGGTGTACGCCCCGGCCGACGGCCCGCATCAAGAGCAGGAGGACTCCGTCGGACCGGTCGACGTCTACGGATACTCCAAGCTCTGGACCGAAGAACTGGCGGCCGGTTTCGCGTCCCGCACCGGGATCGGGGTGGGAATCGCGCGGCTGTTCAACGTCTTCGGCCCGGGCGAGACCAACGCGCATTTCATCCCCAGCCTCATCTGCCAGATGAAGGCGGGGAAATCGGTCCGGCTGGGAAATCTCTCCTCCAGGCGGGACTACGTGTTCGTCGACGACGTCGCCGACGCGCTGCTGCGGCTGGCCCGGTACTGCGGTGACGTACGCGGCGCCCATGAGTACCCGGTGACGGTGAACGTGGGGAGCGGGAGAGCGTACACAGGCCACGAAGTGCTCAAGGCCTTGACCACCTCGATGGCGGCGGCCGACGCGCCGGGCCGAGTGGATCCGGTTATCGATCCGAGCCGGCTTCGCCCGGTGGATCGTCCCACTCTGCTGGCCGATCCGACGCTGGCTCAGAAGCTGCTCGACTGGGCGCCGCGCACCTCGCTCGTCGACGGCCTGCGGGCCGCCTGGGATCGCCCGGTGGGCGCGGGAGTGACGCTGATATGAGAATCGCCATGGTCTCGGCGCACTACGCCCCGTTCGCCGGAGGCGTCGAATCGCATGTCGAGGAGATCGCCAAGCGGCTGGCCGACCGGGGGCAGACCGTCGAGATCCTCACCCACCACGACTCCCCCGGCCTCGCCGACGCCGAGATACGCGACAGCGTCCTGGTGCGGCGGCACAGGGTGCCGGTGCCCAGCCAGCATTTCGCGCTGTCTCCGGCTTTGTGGGCGACGCTGCGGCGGGAGCGGCATCGCTACGACGTGGTTCACGCGCACGGCTACCACTCCGCCGCTCCCCTGGCCGCCGCGATGGCCGGTGCGTCCCCGATGGTCTTCACGCCGCACTACCACGGCACTGGTCACTCGCCGCTGCGTAAGGCCATCCACATTCCCTACCGCGCCGCAGGGGCAGCAATCGCAGCCCGGTCACGACACATCATCTGCGTTTCCCGCGCCGAGGCCGACCTCTTCCTCACCCACTTTCCCTCCGCCCGGCCCCGCCTCACTGTGATTCCCAACGGCGTCGACCTGGGACGGATCACCGGCGCCCGGCCGTTTCCGGACGCGGGACCGGTAGTCGTCACCGGCGGACGCCTCCAGTCATACAAGCAGATCGATCGCATCATCGAGGCCATGGCCCTGACTGCGCCCGATCTGCGGCTCGTGGTCACCGGGGATGGCCCGGAGCGCGGTGCGCTTGAAGCGCTTGCCGAGGAGCGCGGACTGCGGGAGAGGGTCCGCTTCATCGGCCGGGTGGAAACCGACCTGCTGTACCGCTGGTACGCCAGCGCCGAAGTGTTCTGCTCCATGTCGTCCAACGAGGCGATGCCGGTCACCATCCTGGAACTGCTGGCGGCGGGCGCCCGGGTCGTGGCCTCAGACATCCCGGCTCATCGCGACATCCGCGACCGCACCGCTGGGGCGATCAGCTTGGTACCCCTGGACGCCGAGCCGGGAGTCCTCGCCTCCGCGCTGGAGCTCGCGCTGAAGGAGTCGCCCGCGTCGGCGCAGCAGATCCCGACCTGGGACGAGGTGACGACGCAGACGCTTGATGTCTACCGAAGCGTCGCACGCGCGGCGGCGGTGACATGAACGAGCACGGCACGAACGAACGCGACGCGAACGAGCTCGGTCTCAGCGAGCGCGCGGTGCACGCACGCAGCACGACCGGAGCGGGCATGACGGGTCGGCCGGTACGGGTGCTCTACTGGTTCACCCAGCCGACCCCGTATGCGGTAGCGCGCTTCAACGCGGCCGTCGAGCGGCCCGAGCTCGACTTCCACGCCGTCTTCTCGCACGTTCGCGAGCCGGACCGGTCCTGGGACGTGGACGAGTCGGCGTGGAAGTTCCCCGCGTCCTATCTCGGGCGGATCAAGGTGCCGGTGAAGGAGCTGCGCCGGTTGCGCCCGGATGTGTTCGCGCTCGAGTACGACCGCTGGAACCTGGCCCTGGGCGCGATCCTCGGCTTCGCCACCGCGCGGCGCGTCGCGTTCCGGGTGCTGCCGAACTTCGACGCGTGGTCGACGCGCACGTGGTGGCGGGAGCTGGGCAAGAAGGTGCTGTTCAAGGCGGTCGACGGGGCGAAGGTTCCCGGGCCGGACGGAGCCGCGCTGGCGGTGCGGTACGGCTTGCCGCCGGAGCGCACCGCCGTTGTGACGCAGTCGATCGACGTGGCGCACTACGGCCGAGGTCGCGCGTTGACGGCGGCCGAACGGCGGCGGCGCCGAGAAGCGCAGGGACTGTCCGGGTGCGTCTTCCTTTACGTCGGGCGCGTCTGGGCGGGCAAGGGCTTGGACGAGCTGTTCACCGCTTACCGGCGAGTGCGTGCGGCTCGCGATGACATTAGCCTTCTGATAGTCGGCGACGGCGTCGACTACGCACGCTACTTCGACCAGGAGTCAGCCACGGCCGGGGTCACCTTCGCGGGATTCGTGCAGCCGGCCGAGCTTCCGGAGTGGTACGCCATCTGCGACGTCCTCGTCTTCCCCACGCACGGCGACCCGAACGGGCTGGTCGTGGAGGAGGCGCTGGCCGCCGGCCTGCCCGTGATCGTCTCCGACGCCGCCGGGGACATCAGGGCTCGCGTTCCGCAGTCCGTCGGCCGCGTCTTCCCGGTGGGCGACGCCGACGCCCTGGCTCAAGCGATGGACGCCCTGGCCGAGCCCGCGCTCCGGGAGTCCATCGGCGGCCGGGGGCCGGACTGGGTCGCGTGGAAGAACGACGAGCGCTACGCCGAAGACCTCGCCCGCTTCGCCCGGGACTTGGTGGCGAGCCCGCGCCGGCGGACCATTCACCGCGCCGCGTGCGCCGCGCTCGGCCGACTGCTGGCCTGGTCAGGACGCTAGAACGGATGACGGTGCGCAACACCCTCGCGGCAACGGCCTACCCTCGCCTCGGGCCCGGCACGACACACGGACGACGAGCCGCCCGCGCGGCCGGCCTGGCTGTCGCTTCGGCTTTCATCGCCGACGGCGCGGGCGTCTTCGCGCTGGCGGCCGCCGACGCGCGGTCGCGGTCCGGGGCATCCGGCGGCTACCTGCTGTTCTGGGCCGGACTGGCCCTCGTCTTCGCGCCAAGTGCCAGTGTTCTGCTGCTGTCCCGGCGCGGCCGGCAGGCGCGGCTCGCCGTGGCCCTGGGGTTCGGGCTCGCGCTGTACCTGGCGAAGGTCGTCTATGAGCCGACGGCGTTCACCTTCCACGACGAGTTCGCGCATTACCGCAACGCCGCCAACCTGCTGACATCCGGTCAGCTCTTCGGCTACAACCCCCTGATCCGCACCACCGGCTACTACCCGGGCCTGGCCGTCGCGACCGACGCCGTCGCCCAGCTGACCGGATTATCCCTCTATACCAGCGGTCTGCTCCTCATCGGCTGCGCGCGGCTGACGCTGGTCGGGGCGCTGTTCCTGCTCGTCGACGAACTGCTCGGATCGCCCCGCGCAGCCGGCGTGGCGGTCCTGGTGTACGCCTCCGGTCCCAACTTCCTCTACTGGGATGCCCAGTACGGCTACGAGTCGCTGGCGCTGCCCCTGGCCGTGCTCAGCGCCTACCTTCTGGCGCGCCGGGGCGGCCGGCCGCCAAGTGCCCCGGCCGTGGCGTGCAGCGTGGCCGCCGCGCTCGCCATCGTGGCTACCCACCACATCACGGCCTGGGTCCTGGCCGCGTTACTCCTCGCGTGGGCCGCTGCCGGATGGCTGCGGCGCCGTCGTTCCGAGAGAGCGTCAGCGGGGGCGGAAGCCGCCGGGCGTTCGACGGAGTTCGTGCCGGCACTCCCCGCCACGGTGACCAGCAGTAGCGCCGCGGTGTGGGTCGCGGCCGTGGCGCCGATCACCATTGGATACATCGGCCCGGTATTGACGCGCGCCGCGGTACAGGGTTTCCAGCTGATCACCACGCTTCACACATCGCGCGCCCTGTTCGCGAACACCGGCCAGGCCGCCACCGCGCCCGCGTGGGAGCGGGTGGCGGCTATCGCCGCCACACTGGTCATCCTTGCCGTGGTCGCGACGGCGCTCTATCGCAACAGGCGAACCGATCTGCCGACGATCGCCAAGCTGCTGGTCTGGTCGTCGCTGGCGTGGGTGGCGCTGCTCCCACTGCGGTTCACGGCCGGCGGCCAGGAGACGGCGAACCGTTCCTCCGAGTTCTTGTACGTGGGCGTGGGAATCTGCTTCGCCCTTCTGCTGGAGACGTTCCTCGATCGGTCCCGATGGTGTCGCATGCTGGCCCTGTGCCTTGTCGCCCTGGTATTCGCGGGCGGCATTTCCGTTTCCTGGAACTACGCGCAGCGGTTGGCGCCGGACTACCGGCTCACGAACGGATCGACCGTCGTCACCCCGGACGACCGGGCGCTCGCCCAATGGATGCTCGCCACCCTCGGCCCGGGCCACCGCATCGCGACGGACGACCTGACTGGGCTCGCGCTCGGTTCGGTGGGGCGTCAGGACGTGCTCTCCTCGGCCGAGGACGGCTCGCGGATCTGGCTGATCTTCTACCCGCCCACGGTCAGCAGCGACGTGCTGGCCGAGATTCACAGGTCCGGGGTCCAGTACGTGGTCGTCCAGCGGGACGTGCTCGACCTGCCGACCGGCGTCACCCGCTTCGACGACTCTGAGCCGGCGCAGTATTACAACTCCGCGCTGCCCGTCGCGTCGCTGGCGAAGTTCGACGCGAGTCCCGCGTTCCGGGAGATCTACGCTGCCGGGTCGCTGCGCGTGTACCAGGTCGTCGGCTCGGCGGGAGGGCAGTGACGATGAGGACGGCGAACTCAAGGGCCGTGACGGTGACGGCTGAACGGGCGCTTCAGACGGCGTGTTCGGCGCTCGCCATCGCCTCGTTCGGCGTGATCTGCGCGTCCTCGCCGGGACTCGCACGGCAGGTCGCGGGCCTCGGTCTGATCGGCGCGTTCGCCTTCGCCTTGTGGTTGCTTCACCGGCGGCGGTTCGACGCGATCGTGCCCGCCCTCGGCCTGACTCTGGTTTTCCTGGTTCTGGCCGCTCTCGGGCTCGCCGCCGTTCACGCGCTGAGCACCGTCCCTGCCGCACTCACGTTGGCGGTCGCCACTGTCGCCGCCGTCTGGGCCGGCGCGCGCTCCCCCGCCCCTGGACTCGCCGAACGAAGGGCAGGGCTCAGGCCGCCGTACCCGCTGGCCGCCACCGGCGTCCTGGTCTTCGCCACCGCAGCGGTGCTGGCAGTCCACTACTCCGCGACCTC
>NZ_DASRBQ010000177.1:0-14582 GCF_035653575.1 Actinocrinis sp. | reverse complement strand
CCCCCCTCACCCTTCCGCTCCGGCCGCCCGGCGCCGCCCGCACCTCCCGGCCTGACCGCCCTAGTCTTCCCCGCCGCCCTTCCGTTCTGGCCACTCGGCGCCGCCCCGGTCGCCTCCTGGCCCGACCGCCCGGCGCCGCCCTGGTCGCCTCTTGGCCCGACTGGTCGGATGCTCCGGTCACCTCCTGGTCCGACCGCCCGGCGCCGCCCTGGTCGTCTCTTGGCCCGACCGCGCTGTCCACGGTCTGCAGCCCGCCGACAGTCGTCAATCCCGCAGCGCGTGCTTGAGCCGCGTACGGCGCGCGCGGTCCGGGATCTTCTCCACCGCGTCGGCCAGTGCGCGCCCCGCTCCGTGCACCACCGTCAGATGCTGCGTGGCCAGCGTTATCGCACCGAGCGTCAACGCCCGGGTCAGCTTCGGCGCCGAGTCTCCGTCGAACACCGCGACCACCGCCGGCCATCGCCCACCCTGCGCCTCGGCTACGGTCAGCGCCCACGCGTGTCGCAGAGCCCGCACTTGCGCTGCGGTGACCGTGCCCGCGGACTCGCTGCCTGCACCATGCGGCGCATCCCACTCGATCGACAGGCCCTCGGCATCCGCCGCGCGGACCGTCCCGGTCTCGCCGCCGAACAGCCCGTGTTCCGACAGCGGCGTGCTCACCACCACCCGATCACCGGTATCGAAACCGCCACACACACCCGGGCCCGGGTTGAAGCGCGCCTTCAGTGCCGCGTTCAGCGCCGCCGCTCCAGCCGGTGAGTCGGTGTCCACTGCGACCACCTGCACCTGATGCCCACTTAGCCCGAAGGCGCGCGGAATCGAGTCCGCCGCCACCTGGACCGCGCGGTGCACCGCCTCGCCGGCCTCGCGCACCGGCACGATCACCACTTCCTTTGACGTGCCGTCCGGACCTTGCAACAGTTCCTGCGGGGGCAGCCCGCCGTGCCGTACCGCATCGGTGAGGGCACTGAGCGGACCGGTCGGCCGCTGCTTCAGCTCCACTCGCGGCAGCCGCCCGCCGAACCCCGGATCCTCGGTCTCCAGCAGATCGCGGAAGAACAGTCCCGGGCCGGTTGATTGCAGCGTCGCCGGGTCGCCGGACAGCACCACGTGCGCGCCGTCCCGGGTCGCCTCGAGAAGCGCCGCGCCGGCTTCCAGCCCGAGCAGCTGCGCGTCCGCGATTACCAGCACGTCGGCCGCGCCGACCCGCGCCGGATCCTCCGCCAGCGCCCGCGCGTCGACCGGGTCAGCCCCCGCGGCGACGAGGGTTCGCAGCCCGGCGGCGGAAGGACTGGCCAACTCAGCGGAGGAGAAGGACTCGGCAAGATCGGCCACCCGCTGCGCGCTCGCGCCGGTCACCAACGTCAATCCGTGCTCGACGACCGCGGCGATCAGCGCGTCGACCGACTCCGAACCCTGCTTCGACTCGACTGCCTCCGGAGTGGCCGCCAGCCGTTGCGCCGCCTCCGCCGCGGCCTGCTCGGCGAAGGCCCAGCGTTCGACCGCCAGCAGCGTATGACCGCTGGTCAACATCGAGACCGGATCGTCGTCGTCTTCGGCGTCCAGCCGCTCGAAGTCCTCGATCTCCTCCTCGTCGGCGTCCTCGGACAGAGAGACCGGCTCCGCGAACGCGAGTGCGGCACCGTTCTCGATGGCGTCGGCGATAGCGCCCGTCGCGTCCGTGACGCCGAGCTTGCCCAGCGCCTCAGCCACCGTGTCGGCACCCTGCACCGTGTGCCCGCCCACCGCGGCGGCCCGCCGCAGCAGCCACGAGATCAGCGCTCGGGTACGCCGCGGGTCGTCCGGCTGCGCGTTCTCCACCACGGTCCGGGCCAGCGCGTCGGCTGCGGACGGGGCGATCCCCGGCACCTCGAGCACACCCCAGGGATCGGCCGCGATCTGCTCCGCCGCGCCGTCACCGAGAGCGTCGACGATTCGTCCGATCATCGCTTCGGGTGCGCCCGCGGCGGAGAGCCAGGCCGTGAGTCGACCAGGCTCGCCCGCCGTCGCCGTCGCCTCCGCCGCGCCGTTCCGCTCGGCTGCGGTTGTGCCGGTCCGCTCCACTGCGGCCACGGTCGCGCCGTTCCGCTCTGCTGCGGCCGCGTCCTTCCGCTCCGTTTCGGCCTGCCGGCCCCCCTCATCCATCGCGCCCTACCCTCTGTTCCAACCGTGGTCCGGATAACCGAGCTGCGGCGCCGACACGTCGTCCAACGCCTCGCGGATCGTCTGAGGCAGCGTCAGCTCCTCCGCCGCCAACGCCCCGCGCAGCTGCGCCGCGGTGCGCGCGCCCACGATCGGCGCGGTCACCCCGGGCCGGTCGCGTACCCACGCCAGCGCGACTTCCACCGGCGCGACCCCGAGCCCGTCCGAGGCCGTGGCCACCGCGTCGACGATCCGGCGCGCGGGCCCGTCCAGATAAGGCTCGACGAAGCCGCCATACCGATCCGAGGCCCCTCGCGAATCCGAGGGAATCCCGGTCCGGTACTTGCCGGTCAGCACGCCCCGCCCGAGCGGCGACCAGGGCAACAGCCCGATCCCAAGCGCGAACGCCGCCGGGGCGACCTCCCGCTCCACGCCGCGTTGCAACAGCGAGTACTCCATCTGCACCGAGGCCAGCTGCGCCCGCCCCGGCACGGCCCGCTGCCACGAGGCCGCGGCCGCCAGCTGCCAACCAGAGTAGTTGGAGACACCGACATATCTGGCTTTGCCCGAAGCGACCGCCGCATCCAGAGCCGAAAGCGTCTCCTCGATCGGGGTGTGATCGTCATACGCGTGCAGCTGCCAGAGATCCACGTAGTCCGTGCCCAGCCGCGTCAGCGACGCGTCCAACGCGGACAGCAGATGTCCCCGCGAGGCGTCGAAGCGGCGCGGGCTGTGCGGCACCGAAACAGCCTTGGTCGCGATCACCACGTCCGAGCGGATGCCCTCGATCAGCCGCCCGAGTAGCGCCTCTGATTCCCCGTCCGCGTAGACGTCCGCAGTATCCACGAGCGTGCCCCCGGCGTCGAGGAAGGCTTTGAGCTGATCGCTCGCATCCGCCTCATCCGTATCCCTGCCCCAGGTCATCGTCCCCAGACCCAGGCGCGACACGCGCAGCCCGGTCCGCCCCAGATGTCGCTGCTCCATAGCTGTGAATGTAGTGGCTGAGGCCGCTCCGCCGCTGGCCCCTCACCTGTTCGGCTGTGGACAATCTGGAGCCCATCGCCCGTTCGGCGGCACGCTCTCCTGCGGCTCGACGAGCTTGTTACCGACGGGTAGGGTTAGCGGCGACACCGGTCACAGAAGCGGAGCAGCGATGAAGCTGGGCGTGAACCTCGGATACTGGGGCGCTGGAAACGACGCCGACAACCTGGCCCTCGCCCGCGAGGCCGACCAGCTCGGCTACGCGGTCTGCTGGACCGCCGAGGCCTACGGCTCCGACGCCGCCACGATCCTGGCCTGGGTCGCCGCGCAGACCGAGCGCATCGACATCGGCTCGGCCGTCTTCCAGATCCCCGCCCGCACCCCGGCGATGACCGCGATGACCGCCGCCACGCTCGACTCGCTCTCCAACGGCCGCTTCCGCCTCGGTCTTGGCGTCTCCGGCCCGCAGGTCTCCGAGGGCTGGCACGGCGTCGCGTTCAAGTCCCCGCTCGGTCGCACCCGCGAGTACGTCGACATCGTCAACCTCGCTCTCAGCCGCAAGCGGGTCTCCTATGACGGCGAGCACTTCAAGCTCCCGCTGCCCGGCGGACCCGGCAAGAAGCTCCAGCTGATCGTCCATCCGATCCGCGAGCACATCCCGATCTACCTGGCCGCGGTCGGCCCGAAGAACCTCGAACTGGCCGGCCGGATCGCCGACGGCTGGCTTGCCGTGTTCTTCTCGCCGCAGTACGCGGGCGAGCAACTGGCCGCGATCGAATCCGGCCGCAAGCAGATCGGCAAGGACCTGACCGGCTTCGACGTGGTGCCCACAGTGCCTGTCGTCGTCGACGACGACCTGGAGCGCGCCGCCGAGCAGATCCGCTGGTATGCGGCCCTGTACATCGGCGGAATGGGCAGCCGCGAGCAGAACTTCTACAACCAACTCGCCTGCCGCATGGGTTTCGCGGACGAGGCGGCGCGCGTGCAGGAGCTGTACCTGGCCCGAGAGCACCGCAACGCAGCCGCAGCTGTGCCTTTCGAGTTCATCGACGCCACCAGTCTGATCGGCACGCCGGAACGCATCGCCGAGCGCATGAAGGCCTACGCGGCAGCCGGCGTCACAACGCTGAGCGTCACGCCCTTCGCAGCCACCCTCGACGAGCGCCTTCAGGCCCTTCGCGTGTCCCTCGACGCGCTTCGTGCGGCTGGGCTGGAAGAGGCGTAGTTCCAAAGGCACAGCGGCGGTGCGGTAGACATACGCGGGGCTTTAACTCGAATCCCGGTTAAACCCGATTCGAGTCGAGGTCTACCGGCGAGTACGTTGGAGCGATGACAACTGTCCTGTTGATCCGGCACGGCCGCACGACTGCGAATGCATCGGGGGTGCTGGCCGGCCGGACCCCAGGGATCGAGCTGGACGAGCGCGGCCGTGGCCAGGCCGAAGCCCTCGCGACACGCCTTGCGGCCGTACCGCTTGCCGCCGTCGTAAGCAGCCCGCTTGAGCGTACGCATCAAACCGCCGAGGCGCTGATGGCGAACCGCTCCGGCGTTCCGTTACACCTCGATGCAGAACTCACCGAATGCGACTACGGGCATTGGTCCGGCCGCGACCTGAAGACCTTGGCCAAGGAACCGCTCTGGAAGACCGTCCAAGCCCATCCCGCCGCCGCGGTCTTTCCCGGCGGGGAAGCGATGGCCGCGATGTCCGCGCGCGCAGTTACCGCAATCCGTCGCTGGAATGCACAACTCGGCGAGCGCGCCACCTATGCGGTGGTTAGCCATGGCGACATCATCAAGGCCATCGCGGCTGACGCACTCGGCATGCACCTGGACCTGTTCCAACGCCTTCAGGTAGACCCCTGCTCGGTCACGGTCATTCGGTACACCGCTACGCGCCCGTTCGTCCTTCGGCTCAACGACACCGGAGGAGACGTAGCCGCCCTCATCCCGCCTAAACGACGCTCCAGGCGTACCTCTGCGCGCTCGTTGTCTGCTGATAGCGATGCCGTCGTGGGCGGCGGTGCAGGCTCCTGACGAGACCGCGTAGGCTCGGACTCGACGTGATGCGGCGACACGAAACCGATTCGCTTTACGCGGTGGCTTTGATTTCGTGACCCGCGGTGAACTTGAGACACAGGGCAGTGAGAGGGAGGCTGACACCGTGCCGAGGCATCTGTTCGTGTACGACCCGCCGGAGCGGTTCGTAGCCGGCACCGTGGGCGAGCCCGGCTCCCGTTCCTTCTTCCTGCAGGCCCGCTCCGGTCCCCGGGTCACCTCGGTCGGCCTGGAGAAGGAGCAGGTGGCCCTGCTGGCCGAGCGGCTGGAGGAGCTGCTCGACGAGATCGTGCGGCGGACCGGGGGCAGCACCAGCGTGCCGGCCGCCGTGCCCGCGGACCTCACCGACAACGAACCGCTCGACCAGCCGATCCTGGAGGAGTTCCGGGTTGGCTCGCTGGCCCTGGCCTGGGACGAGCCGCACTCTCGCATCGTGATCGAGGCCGGAGCCATCACCGAGGACGAGAACCCGGCCGAGCCGCTGTCTGATGATCAGACCGCAGAGGCGCCCGACGTGCTGCGTGTCCGGCTTACCGGCGGCCAGGCCCGAGCCTTCGCCGCCCGCGCCCAGGCCGTGGTCGCCGCCGGTCGCCCGCCCTGCCCGCTGTGCGAGCTGCCGCTCGATCCCGAGGGACACGTGTGCCCGCGCCAAAACGGCTACCGGCGCCGGATGGCGGCGTGACCGACGCGCTGCGTGAGGGCGTGCTGAAAGTCGAAGGCCGGCTCACCGACGCCTCGAACGCCACCCTCTACTGCGTAGCCGTTCTCGGCGAAGGGGACGAGCAGACCAACGTCACCTGCGTGTACAAGCCGATCGCGGGGGAGAGCCCGCTGTGGGACTTTCCCGAGGGCACTCTCGCCGCGCGAGAAGTCGCTGCGTATGAGGTCAGCTGCGCACTCGGCTGGGACCTCGTTCCGGAGACGGTGCTGCGCGACGGCCCGTACGGCTTGGGCATGTGTCAGCGCTGGATAGAGACCGAGGACGAAACGCGCCTGCTCGCGATCCTGCCGACAACCGTCGAGCAAAGTGCGTTAGATGGTTGGTGCCCGATCATCACTGTCGGACTCGACGACGACGAGCAGGGGATCCTCGCTCACCAGGACAGCGAGGCGCTGCGCCGTATCGCGCTTTTCGATGCGGTAATCAACAACGCCGACCGTAAAGGTGGCCACCTGCTGCCTGACGCCAATGGTCACATCTACGCGATCGACCACGGTGTCTCGTTCCACGTTGAGGACAAGCTGCGAACGCTGTTGTGGGGCTTCGCGGGCCGTTCGCTGAACGAGTCGGAAACGGCTGAACTCAAGCGGATACACGCGGACTCCTTGCTCACGGAACGCCTCGCGACGCTGCTCAGCGAGCCGGAAATCGCCGCCTTCCACGCGCGCATTGAGGCATTGCTCGCGGCAGGTCGGTTCCCCGGTCCGGAAGGTCGTCGGCGGCCGATCCCGTGGCCGCTCGTTTGAGCCGCGCGTCGGCGGCGTGCGGCGCCAGGCGGATAATCGGCTGGTCGGATGCGGCTCGCTCTTGATCGCGGCCTGACCGTAGAGTGGAACGCATGGATGCCTGGCCGACGAACAACCCGCCGACCCTGCCCGGACGCGGCGATACCCTCCGCCTTTACGACACGTCCACCGGCGAGCTCATCCCCACCCCGGCGAATAGCGCGGAGAGTGGAAGCCCGGCCCGCATCTATGTGTGTGGAATCACGCCCTACGACGCCACACACATCGGTCACGCCGCGACATACACGGCGTTCGACCTCGTGCAACGCGTGTGGCGCGACGCAGGGCACGAAGTGCGTTACGTCCAGAACGTCACCGACATCGATGACCCGCTGCTGGAGCGCGCTAACAAGAACGGTGCCGACTGGCAGGTGCTCGCGCTGAGGGAAACGGCGCTCTTCCGCGAGGACATGACCGCGCTGCGCATCCTGCCGCCTTACCGGTACATCGGTGCGGTGGAGGCGATCCCGCTCGTTGTGGAACTCGTCGAGCAGCTTTTGGAGAGTGGGGCGGCGTACCGCGTCGACGGTGACGTGTACTTCGATGTCCACAGAGACCCTGGTTTCGGCTCTGTGTCAGGGCTCGATCCCGCGCTCCAGGAGAAGGTCTTCGCCGAGCGTGGCGGGGACCCTGACCGCCCGGGCAAGCGGCATCCGCTGGACTGCCTGCTGTGGCTCGCGGCGCGGCCAGGTGAGCCCTCTTGGCAGACCTCGCTCGGCGCCGGTCGCCCCGGCTGGCATATCGAATGCGCGGCGATCGCCCTGAAATATCTGGGCAGCGGCATCGATGTGCAAGGCGGCGGTTCGGACCTTGCCTTCCCCCACCACGAGATGGGCGCGGCCGAGGCGCAAGTGGTCACCGGCGAGCGGCCCTTCGCCAAGGTCTACGCGCACGCCGGCATGGTGGCGCTGGACGGCGAGAAGATGTCCAAGTCCAAGGGCAACCTGGTCTTCGTCTCCAAGCTGCGCGCCGCCGGCCACGAGCCGATGGCGATTCGACTGGCGATCCTCGCCCACCACTACCGCGCGGACTGGGAGTGGTTCCCCGCCGACCTGGAAGCCGCGGAGCAGCGTCTGGCGAAGTGGCGCGCCGCGGTGTCGCGGCCGGATGCACGCTCGGCCGACGCCCTGCTCGCGAAGCTCCGCGAGCGCCTTGCCGATGATCTGGACACGCCCGGGGCACTGGCCGCGGTCGACGCCTGGGCCGATGCTGTTCTCGCAGGCGACACACCTAGTGGTGGAGAGCTCGACAGCAGCGCTCCGGGGCTCGTTTCGCGCGCCGTCGACGCCCTGCTCGGCGTCGCTCTCTGAGAGCCGAATCCGCTCGCTAAATATTCACATCGTCATACTTAGCTGTTTGCTCTTGATCGCGCCATGGAGTTCTGTCTAGTCTGTCTAGGTAGAACCTGACGCTCGGAGACCGGGAGGTTCGCGATGACCACCGCAAAGTCGGACGCGCACTGGCAGATCCAGGAAGCAAAGCAGCGGTTCAGCGAACTGATCCGGTCCGTCCAGGCTGACGGCCCGCAGTTCGTCACCAAGCACGGGGAGGAGATCGCGGTCGTGATCGACATCGAGGAGTACAACCGGCTGCACGGGGCGCACGGACCGAAGAAGACGTTCAAGTCCTGGCTGCTGAACGGCCCGACGCTGGACGACGAGACGATCGAGCTCATGAACGACCGGCCCAAGAACTACGTCTCCGAGGAGGACGTCAGGTTTTTCATGGAGCTGGACCTCGGTGAAGAGTGACCATGTACGTACTCGACACCAACGTCCTGTCCGAGGTTAGACGGTCCAGCCCCAACCGCAACGTGCTCGCGTGGCTCGCTTCGGTGCCGGACCACCGGCTCCATCTCAGCGTGGTCGTCATCGGCGAGATCCGGCGGGGAGCGCGGCTTCGGGCGCGGACCAATGTCCAGGCCGGGCAACGACTCGACCTCTGGCTCGACGAACTGATCGACAACTACGGGTTCGGAGACCGGCTGTTACCCGTGAACCTGGAAGACGCGCTTGTCTGGGGGCGGATCACCGCCGATCACAAGCAGCTGCCGGAGACCGACGCGCTGATCGCCGCGCAGGCGCTCTCCCGCGACTGGACCGTCGTTACGCGTAACACGAAGGACTTCGAGCGCACCGGAGTTCGGCTGCTCAACCCCTTCGAGTACGAAGGCTGACGCGCTGTCCCGACCTTCCGCGCACGCCCCAAAGGGCAGGCGAGCCGATCGCCGCGGACGGCCTGATCACAGGCCGCTCCACAGCAGTGTTTCTCAACTCAACAGCGCTTCTTCCGGCCGCGCCGGCGCAATCCCGGAGCGCGGCCGCCGCCGCGGAAACCGGGTCAGGACCGGCTACGCCGGCCCGTCCTCCGCGGTGCCGCCGCGACGACGGCGCTCGTGGCGGCGCAGATAGCGCTCGAACTCGCGGGCGATGGCCTCACCGCTGGCCTCCGGCAGCTCAGCGGTGTCCTTCGCCTCCTCCAAAGTGCGAACATACTCGGCGACCTCGGAGTCCTCCGCCGCCAACTCGTCCACCCCGGTTTCCCAGGCCCGTGCCTCTTCCGGCAGATCACCCAGTGGAATCGTCAGATCCAGCACGTCCTCGATCCGCCGGATCAGCGCCAGAGTCGCCTTCGGGCACGGCGCCTGCGCCACATAATGCGGAACCGCCGCCCAGAACGAGACCAGGTCGATCTCCTCGTGCCTGGCCATCTCCTGCAGCACGCCGTTGATGCCCGTCGGACCCTGCAGCGTCGGCTTATCGAGGCCGTGCGTGCCCTGCAGATCCTCGTTGCTCGACGAACCGCTCACCGGCACCGGCCTGGTGTGCGGCACATCGGCCAGCAGTGCGCCCAGCGACACGATCGTGCGGACGCCCAGGTCGCGGGCGAGATCGAACAGCTCCTCGCAGAACGAGCGCCAGCGCATGTTCGGCTCGATGCCGTGCACCAACACCACATCCCGGAAACCGGAGCCCTCGGCCACCGCGGCGACCGCCTCGGTCTCGGCCCCCTCCGCCTCGGTGCGAGTGTTTCCGACCGTCACCCGGGCCACCGAGAACCGGGTGGTCGGCCAGACGATCTCCCGGTCGCCCTCGTCGTCCAGGGCCAGAACCGGCCGGTTTACCTGGAAGTCGTAGTAGTCCTCGGCGTCCATCGCGCCGAACAGGTCCGCGTCCAGAACCTCGGCCAGATGCCGGATCGCATTGGATGCGGCGTCGGCGGCATCGTTCCACCCCTCAAACGCCGCGACCATCACGGGGTCGACCAGCTCGGGCAGCTCCTCGAGCTCGATCACCCGCGCCTCCTCGTCCTTCTCGGCCCTGCGCGACCAACGCCCAAGGCAGCAGCAGTACACGATCTCATACACCAAACACACTGCCAGGCGTTGCGCCACGCGGCACGCGCCGCTCTCAGACTACGCCCGTGAGACGCTTCGCCGCTGAGTGCGCGCCCGCGGCTACCCTTGATGAGCGAACTACGGGGGCTCCGACGCATGGAAAGGACTGCCCATGGTTTCCACCGCAGCGCAACTGCGCCGCGCGTTGACCGAGCGCGTCGTCGTCGCCGACGGAGCGATGGGCACGATGCTCCACGCCCAGAACCCGACTCTCGACGACTTCGAAGGGCTTGAGGGCTGTGTCGAGGTCCTCAACGCCACCCGGCCCGACATCGTCCGGTCGGTGCACGACGCTTACTTCGCCGTCGGCGTGGACTGCGTGGAAACCAACACCTTCGGCGGGAACCTGAGTGCGCTTGGCGAATACGACATTTCGCACCGCATCTATGAGCTGTCCGAAATCGGCGCGCGGTTGGCCCGCGAGGTGGCCGACGGCTACAGCACCGCCGACCGGCCGCGCTGGGTGATCGGCTCGATCGGCCCGGGCACCAAGCTGCCCAGCCTCGGACACCTGGCCTATTCGGCGCTGCGTGACGGTTACGAGCAGCAGTGCGCCGGACTGATCGCCGGCGGCGTGCACGCGCTGCTCGTCGAGACCAGCCAGGACCTGCTGCAGACCAAGGCCGCGATCATCGGCGCCCGCCGCGCGCTCAAGGCCGCCGGGGCCGACCTGCCGATCTTCGCTCAGGTGACCGTCGAGACCACGGGCACGATGTTGCTCGGCAGCGAGATCGGCGCCGCGCTGACCAGCCTCGAAGCGCTCGGCATCGAGCTGATCGGGCTCAACTGCGCCACCGGGCCGAGCGAGATGAGCGAGCACCTGCGGTACCTGGCCAAGCAGGCGCGTATCGGCCTGTCCTGCATGCCGAACGCCGGACTGCCGATTCTCACCAAGGACGGCTCGGTCTACCCGCTCAGCCCGTCGGAACTGGCCGACGCGCACGACACCTTCACCCGCGAGTACGGGCTCTCCCTCGTCGGCGGCTGCTGCGGCACCACGCCCGAGCATCTGCGCCAGGTCGTCGAGCGAGTGCGCGGTCGCGAGCTGGCGCGCCGCTCTCCCCGGCCCGAGCCGGGCGCCTCCTCGCTTTACCAGGCCGTCCCGTTCCGCCAGGACAGCTCGTTCCTGGCGATCGGCGAGCGCACGAACGCCAACGGCTCCAAGGCGTTCCGCGAGGCGCTACTGGCCGAGGACTGGAACGCCTGCGTCGAGATCGCCCGCACCCAGATCCGCGACGGCGCGCACATGCTCGACCTGTGCGTCGACTACGTGGGCCGCGATGGAGTCGCCGACATGCGCGAGGTCGCCGGGCGGATGGCCACCGCGTCGACGCTGCCGATCGTGCTCGACTCGACCGAGCCCGCCGTGCTCGAGGCCGGTCTCGAACTGCTCGGCGGCCGCAGCGTGGTCAACTCGGTCAACTACGAGGACGGCGACGGCCCCGAGTCCCGCTTCGCCAAGATCGCCGCGCTGGCCGCCGAACACGCCGCCGCCGTCGTGGCGCTGACCATCGACGAGCAGGGCCAGGCGCGCACCGCCGAACACAAGGTGGCCGTCGCTGAGCGGCTGATCGCGGATCTCACCGGTAACTGGGGGATCCCGGAATCCTCCATCCTGGTCGACTGCCTCACCTTCACCATCGCCACCGGCCAGGAGGAGTCGCGCCGCGACGGGCTGGAGACGATCGAGGCGATCCGCGAACTCAAGCGCCGCCACCCGGACGTGCAGACCACACTCGGCCTGTCGAACATCTCCTTCGGCCTTAACCCGGCCGCCCGCCAGGTGCTGAACTCGGTGTTCCTGCACGAATGCGTCGAAGCCGGCCTCGACTCGGCCATCGTGCACGCATCCAAGATCCTCCCGATCTCCCGCATCCCGCAGGAACAGCTCGAGGTCGCGCTCGACCTCGTCTACGACCGCCGACGCCCGGAGACCGCGGACGAGCCCGGGTACGACCCGCTGGCCCGCTTCCTGGAACTGTTCGAGGGCGTCTCCACCGCCTCGGCCAAGGCCACTCGGGCACAGGAACTCGCGGCGCTGCCGCTGGAGGAGCGGCTGCAGCGGCGCATCGTGGACGGCGAGCGCAACGGACTCGAAGCAGACCTCGACGAGGCGCTGGCAGGCCGCCCGGCCCTGGCGATCGTCAACGAGGTGCTGCTGGAGGGGATGAAGACGGTCGGCGAGCTGTTCGGCTCCGGCCAGATGCAGCTGCCGTTCGTGCTCCAGTCCGCCGAGGTGATGAAGAACGCCGTCGCCTACCTTGAACCGCACATGGAGAAGACCGACTCCTCCGGCAAGGCCACCATCGTGCTGGCCACCGTCAAGGGCGACGTGCACGACATCGGCAAGAACCTGGTCGACATCATCCTGACCAACAACGGCTACACGGTGGTCAACATCGGCATCAAGCAGCCGATCTCCGCCATCCTGCAGGCCGCGGAGGAACACCGCGCCGACGCGATCGGCATGTCCGGCCTGCTGGTGAAGTCCACCGTGGTGATGAAGGAGAACCTGCAGGAGATGAACCAGCGCGGCGTGGCCGCCCGCTGGCCGGTGCTGCTCGGCGGCGCCGCCCTCACGCGCGCCTACGTCGAGCAGGACCTCGCCGAGATCTACGAGGGCGAGGTGCGTTACGCCCGCGACGCCTTCGAGGGCCTGCGGCTGATGGACGCGGTCGCCGCCGTGAAGACCGGCGCGCCCGGAGCCTCACTGCCGGAGCTGCGCAAGCGCCGGGTGGCTCCACGAGCCTCGGCCATCCTCACCGAGCCGGAGGAACTACCGGCCCGCTCCGACGTCGCGATCGACAATCCGATCCCCATCCCGCCGTTCTGGGGCACCCGCGTGGTCAAGGGCATCCAGCTGGCCGACTACGCCTCCTGGCTCGACGAGCGGGCGACCTTCCTCGGGCAGTGGGGCCTGCGCGGCAGCCGGGGCGATGGCGGACCCTCTTACAACGAGCTGGTGGGGACCGAAGGCCGTCCCCGGCTGCGGATGTGGCTCGACCGGCTGCATACCGACAACCTGCTCGAAGCCGCCGTCGTCTACGGCTTCTTCCCGGCCGTGTCCAAGGGCGACGACCTGATCGTGCTGGACGAGCGCGGCGCCGAGCGCACCCGGTTCACCTTCCCGCGGCAGCGACGCGACCGGCACCTGTGCCTGGCCGACTTCTTCCGTCCGCAGGACAGCGTCGACGTGGCGCATGGAGAAACCGACGTGGTCGCCTTCCAGCTGGTCACAGTCGGCGGGCGGATCGCCGAGGAGACCGCAAAGCTGTTCGCGGCCAACGCCTACCGGGACTACCTCGAACTGCACGGGCTGTCGGTGCAGCTGACCGAGGCGCTCGCTGAATACTGGCACGCCAGAGTGCGCGCTGAACTCGGCTTCGCGGGCGAGGACCCGGCCACCATCGACGGAATGCTCAAGCTCGAATACCGCGGCGCGCGTTTCTCGCTCGGCTACGGGGCCTGCCCCAACCTTGAGGACCGGGCGAAGCTGGTCGAGCTGCTGGAGCCCGAGCGCATAGGCGTGACCCTCTCCGAGGAGTACCAGCTGCACCCGGAGCAGGCCACCGACGCCATCGTGGTGCACCACCCCGAGGCGAAGTACTTCAACACCTGATCCCGCACCACACCGGGCGGTTTCCGGCCGCCGCGGCCGAAACCGCCGCGACCGCGACCGGAGCCGCCCGGCGCGACCGACCCGGAAAGAGAACTGTGCCGACACCACCCGAGGCCGTGCTGTTCGACATGGACGGCACCTTGATCGACTCCGAGCCGATCTGGTTCGACACCGAGATCTCCATCCTGGCCGACTACGGCTATCTGCTCGGTCGGGAACACTGGGTCAACGTGCTCGGCAAGCCGAACGAGGTGGCGGTGCAATATCTGCTCGACGTCAGCGGCATCCCGCTGACCCCCGAGCAGCTCAACAACCGGATCGAGGACGCCATGGTGGAGCGCCTCGGCGGCGGGATCGACCTGGTCCCCGGCGCAAAGGAGCTCTTCACGGAGCTGGACGCCGCGGGAATCCCGGCCGCGCTGGTCACCGCGTCCTCCCGGCGCATCGTGGAGGCCTGCCTCAGCTCGATCGGCGCGGACCACTTCCGGCTGACCATCTCAGGGGACGATGTCACCCATGGGAAGCCGCACCCCGAGCCGTACCTGACGGCCGCCCGCCGGCTCGGCCTGGAACCCGCGCGCTGCGCGGTGCTCGAGGACTCGCCGAACGGCTCCCGCTCGGCCGCCTCCGCGGGCTGCCCGGTATTGGTGATTCCGCACGGGGCGCCCATCGATCCGCATCCGCTGATCTCGGTCGCCGACTCGCTCGCCGAGGTGGACTTGAACCGGCTGCGCGGACTGTTCACCGCCGTTGACGGATCGTCCTCGCCCACGGTCCGATAGCCTCGCCGCCTCGCCGCCTCGCCGCCTCGCCGCCTCGCCGCCTCGCCGCCTCGCCGCCTCGCCGCCTCGCCGCCTCGCCGCCTCGCCGCCTCGCCGCCTC
>NZ_DASRBQ010000176.1:0-23042 GCF_035653575.1 Actinocrinis sp. | reverse complement strand
GGTCAGCCGGTGACGCTCGCCTTGCCGTTCTCGATGTGACCGGCGAAGCGCCGCACGTACGCCGGGTCGGCCGAGATGGTCACCGACAGGTCGTACCAGCCGTGCGCCGTCCGCAGCGGGTCGAAGCGCAGCGTCTCGTGCTCGCCCGCGGCCAGCCACACTGTCGTGGACTTCTCCGCGCCGCCGTGCCCCGCCTCCCGCGGAAGCAGGTCCCGCACGCTCAGCTCGACATCGGCACGGGTCCGGTTGCTCGCGGTCAGCCGCAGCTCGCCGTCCTGCGCCACGTCCGCGGTCACCTCGACGCCCGCGCCGCTGGTGAGCGTGTTGCCGGCGAAATGGGTCAGGAAGCCGTTCGGGCCGTGCACTGTCACGTCATAGGGTCCTGCGACAGCCAGATCGATCGGGCCCGCGTTGCCGCGCGGCGCCACGTCGTACCCGGTCATCGTGACTCCCGATCCCTCCGCCTGGTAGACCTGCAGGTGCACCGAGCCCGCGCCGCCGTTCGCGAGACCCAGCGTCAGCCGCGTGCCGCCCGCACTGAGCCGCGCGTTCGCCGTGGGCTGATACGGCAGCGCGCGGGCCGGACGAGTGCCAGGGTCCTGCCTCGGCATGCTCTGCGCGCCCGGCGCCGGAGGCGTCCGAGCCGGCAGGCCCGGCTGCGTCTGGTCGGCTAGCTTACGCAGCATCGAGGTGTCGGGCAGCACCGGAAGCGTCAAGTTTCTGCGACCGAAGTCGAAAGCTCCGGTCAAGTCCGAGCACACCACGCGCCGCCACGCCGAGATGTTCGGCTCGCGCACGCCGGTCCAGCACTCCAGGAACCGCAGCACCGAGGTGTGGTCCGCCACCGCCGAATCCACCCAGCCGCCGCGCGACCACGGCGAGATCAGCGTGAGCGGCACGCGCGGGCCGAGGCCGATCGGCAGTCCGCCGACGAACTCGCCGGGGGTTCCGGTCGGCGCGGTGGCCGGTACCACGTGGTCGAAGAAGCCGTCGTTCTCGTCGTAGGTGATCAGCACGACCGTGTTGCGCCACAGCTTCGGGTCCGACCAGATCGCCTCGAGCATCGTCTGGGTGTAGGCGGCGCCGTCGACCGGCCGCGCCGCCGGGTGCTCGCAGTAGCCGTACGGAGCGACGACCCAGGAGACAGCCGGGAGCGTGCCCGCCTTGATGTCCGCGATGAAGTCCGACAGCACGTGCTTGGTGCTCTTGCCCTGGCCGGAATCCGGCTGCCAGGTCTCGAAGACGCCGGCGCGCTCGGCGAGTTGCCGGACCTTCGGGTCCGAGGAGGCCAGCGCGTCGTGGTAGGCGCGGAACAGCCACAGCGGATTGTCGCCGTAGTCGCCGACGAAGGGGTGCCCGGACGGGTCGTCGCCGACCTCGTTGTTCGCGTAGACCCGCCACGAGATCCCGGCCGCCTGGAGCCGCTCGGGGTAAGTCGTCCAGCTCAGCACCGGAAGATAGTCGTCGGGGTTGTAGATGATCGGGCCGCCGGCGATGCCCTCGGGGTCGATCGTGCCGGTCCACAGGTACAACCGGTTCGGCGTCGTCGGGCCCTGAATCGAGCAGTGGTAGGCGTCGCTGATGGTGAACGCGTCGGCGAGCGCGCGATGGAACGGGATGTCCGTCTCGGTGAAGTAGCCCATCGTCATCTGCGACTTGGCGGCGATCCACTGGTCGTATCGCCCGCTGTCGTAGGCCGCGTGGGTGCCGGTCCAGCTGTGGTCGAGGTCGCCGAGATCCTGGCCGTCCACCTTCCGCGTGTCTACGTGGAAGGGCAGCAGGTAGCCGCCGTCGGTGCGTGTGGCGGCAGGCTGGTGGAACACGTCCCGGCCGGTGGGCAGTTGCAGGGCCGCGCGGTCGCCGAAGCCGCGCACGCCGCTCATGGTGCCGTAGTAGTGGTCGAAGGAGCGGTTCTCCTGCATCAGGATCACGACGTGCTCGATCTCGTCGAGCGAACCGCGCCCGGCCGGTTCGGCGAGCGCTTCGGCCATCGCGGGGGCGAGCAGCGGCAGCGCCCCGGCCGCCGCGGCGGTCCCGGCGGCCGTGCCGAGGAAGCGGCGGCGGGACAGTGGTGGTGCTGGCTGGGGTGATGCTGGCTGGGATGAGTCGGTCGCGGGGCGGCGTGAATCGGGCATGGGTGGGCTCCTGTGACCTGTGGTGCGGATATCCACCGCACACCAAATCGACGGTCCGTGGCCTCCAGGTGTCGCCGCCGGTAATGCCGGGCGAAGAGCGGCTGACGGTCCCTGCAGCGCGCTGCAAATCGTTGACAACGGCAACGGAATCCTTGCAGCCACTTGCAATGCGGTGCGCTATTCTTGCGGCATGTCGCGAAGGCTTGCGGAAGTGGCGAAGAAGGCCGGGGTCAGTGAGGCCACGGTCAGCCGGGTCTTGAACGGCAAGCCCGGGGTGGCCGAGGGGACCCGCGCCGCCATCCTGACGGCGCTGGACGTGCTCGGCTATGAGCGGCCTACGCAGCTGCGCGGCGAGCGGGCCCGGCTGATCGGGCTGGTGCTGCCGGAGCTGCAGAACCCGATCTTCCCCGCGCTGGCCGAGGTGGTCGGCGGGGCACTGGCGCAGCGCGGCTTCACGCCGGTGCTGTGCACGCGCACCGCCGGCGGGCTGTCCGAGGCGGACTACGTCGAGATGCTGCTGGAGCAGCAGGTATCAGGCGTCGTGTTCGCCGGGGGTCACTACGCGGAGGCGGACGCGCCGCACCAGCACTACCTCAAGCTGCTGGAGCTGCGGCTGCCCGTGGTCCTTGTGAACGCGGCGGCCGAGCACCTGGACTTCCCGCGCGTCTCCACGGACGACGCGGTCGCGGTCGAGCAGGCGTTCGGCCACCTCGCGGCGCTCGGACACGAGCGCATCGGCCTGATCCTCGGCCCGGCGGACCACATGCCCTCGCGCCGCAAGCAGGCGGCGTTCGAGACGGCGGCGGCGAAGAGCGGCCTGGCGTTCGAGGCCGACTGGATCGAGCGCGCCATGTTCTCCCTGGAAGGCGGCCAGGCGGCGGCGTCGCGGCTGATCGCCCGCGGCATCACCGGAATCGTCTGCGGCAGCGACCTGATCGCCCTCGGCGCGGTCCGCGCGGCGCGGCGGGCCGGCCTGCGCGTCCCCGACCAGATCTCAGTGGTCGGCTACGACGACTCCTCGCTGATGAGCTGCACCGACCCGCCCCTGAGCACCGTGCGCCAGCCGATCGAGGCGATGGGCCGCGCCGCCGTCGCGATGCTCGTCGGCCAGATCGAGGGCGCGACCGTCACCGCCGACGAGCTGCTGTTCGAACCCGAACTCGTCGTGCGCGGATCCACCGGCCCCGCCCCGGCGCAGGCTGCGGCGGCCGGCGCGTCATCGGCGGCGGCTCGCGGCTGACCGCGGTGCGTCCCCGGGTCATGCGGCCTGATTCTCTGCTGCCCACTCGGCCAGATGAGCCAGCGGGCCGCTAGCGAAGGACGCCCCCAGCGCGGTGAGTTCGTAGACAGCGGCGTCACGCCCTGAGCTGCGGGGCGTCTTTGTGGCAAGGCCGCGCGAGGCCAGGCGCCGGAGCGACTCGGTCAGCACCTTGTCGCTTGCCCCAGCGAGGCGCTCCAGCAGAACGCTGCGTCGGGTCGGCCCCATCCGCAGCGCCGAGAGGACCAGCGGGTCCCACGCATGATTGATGAGTTCGACCGCGGCTCGTACGTGACAGTCCGAGACGAAAGTCTCGCAGCCTTCTTCATTCACCGGCCCAGCCTCGCATCTCGCCCCTACCGGTTGGTAGGAGGCGGTCTCCTAGCGTCGTGGTGACACCTCACCAGGCGAAGGAGAGCAAAGGTGAAGATCGGACTGCTGGGGACCGGAAACCTTGCGGTGGCGCTGGGAAAAGCATGGACGGGCGCCGGGCACTCGATGGTGGTCACCGGCCGTAGCCCCGAGCGGGCGAAAGCCGCCGTGGAACAGCTCGGTGCTTCTGCGACGGCGATCGAACCGAATCGGCTCGCCGACCAAGCCGACGTCGTCGTGGTTGCGGTCTCATGGGCCGGCCTGGAGCACGCCCTGCGGCTGGTCGGCGGTCCCGATGGCAGGCTGGCGGGGAAGACCGTCATCGACTGCACCAACCCTGTTGACTACACGACCGGGCGGTTGCTTGTGGAGACGGGATCGGCCGCTGAACTTGTCGCCCGGATCGCGGTCGGCGCCCACGTAGTCAAGGCGCTGCATTTGTTCGCCGGCGCATCGTGGCCCTTCGCCGGCGAGCTGGGTTCCTCACCGGTCGTCGCGATGTGTGGCGACGATGCCAACGCCCTGGGTCAGGCTGCGGTGCTGATTGGCGACCTCGGAGCGCGCAGCGCGGTGTTGGGCGGGCTCACCGCTGCCCCGCAAGCCGAGGAAGCTGCCGGGTTCGTGATGCGCGTCGTCACGGCTGGCGCAAACCCGCGTTCTGCAGTCCCGGACGTGGATCCGGCCCTTCATGGCGCGGGAGCGGCGGACCGATGATCGCTGCTGGCCGTGGATGCCCGGGCGCCGCCGGGCCGCGAAGGGAACGACGGCGCGCGCACACTGCTCCGCCTTGCGATGTACGCGCGCCGCCGGACTTACTTCGCGGAGTGATTTAACTCGTGGGCGCCTTTCGCGTCAAGAGCGTCGCACGAATGTAACCGGTTCCGTAACCGGTTGCGCAAAACGTCAGGGGCGTCGTTCCCGCTTCGATGCAGCTCAGCTGCGTAAGCGGTCCGCAGTCTGCGTTTACTGATCATCTTGAGTGTTCGCGGCCCGCGTGAGTTCGAGCGCGGGCGTTGACAGAACCGAGCGGCGGCGGAAACATTTGCTGGCGGAGAGCGCTCTCCAATTGACGCGACGGCGGGTCCGTCCGCCGCTGTGCGCTTTCCGAGCCCGGTCGGCTGGAGGCTCCGATGAGAGACGGCAAGGCCCTCGCACCACCGCCCGGCCGTTCGCCGCGACCTTCGGCCCGGCCGTGCCCGCCACAGCCGGGCACGTCTCGGCTCTCTCCGTTCCCGCTACGCGGACTCGCGCACGACCAGCGTCGGCTCGAAGATCACCGAGGTCGGCTTGCTCTGCGGGTCGTCGATTCGGGCCAGCAGCAGCCGCGCCATCTGCGCCGCCATGTCCTCGAGCGGCTGGCGGATCGTGGTGAGCGGCGGGCGGCTCATCTGCGCGGCGTTGCTGTCGTCGAACCCGACGACCGCCACGTCCTCGGGCACTCTTCGCCCCGCGTCGCGCAGCGCCAGGACCGCGCCCAGCGCCATCAGGTCGTTGGCGACGAAGACGCCGTCGATGTCAGGGTGCTCCTCCAGCAGCTGGAGCATCGCCCGCTCGCCGGTCTCCTGGGTGAAGTTGCCCTCGACCGACGGCACGTACGCGTGGCCGTGCCGGGCCATCGTGTCCCGGAAGCCGGCCAGACGGTCCTGGCTGGCCGGCATGTCCAGCGGACCGGAAATGGTCGCGACCCGCCGGCACCCGCGCGCGATCAGGCGCTCGGCGGCCAGTTTCGCCCCCGCGCTCTGCGCCGCGTCGACGTAGCTGATCGGCAGCGGCTTGGCCGGGCGCTGGGAGAGCACCGCCGGCAGCCCGGCGTCCGTGAGCAGGCCCGGCAGCGGGTCGTCCACGTTGGAGGAGATCAGGATGACCCCGTCCACGTGCCCTTGCTTGAGGTAGCCGATCAGCTGCGTGCGCGCGGCGTCGTTCTCCGCCAGCATCAGCACCATCGTGACCCCGCGTGGCCGTAGCACGCCCATGATTCCGCTGACCAGCCGCCCGAAGAAGGGGTCGGTGAAGATGCGGCCGAGGAAAGGGTCGTCGAAGGTGCGGTGCTCGGCCTCGGAGACCACCAGCGCGACGGAGTTCGTCCGCCGCGTCACCAGCGACCTGGCCGCCTGGTTCGGCACGTAGCCCGTCTGCTCCACTGCCGCGCGGACGATCTCCTGGAGCTGTGGATCGACGTTGCGGATGCCGTTGATCACCCGGGACACGGTCGCGCGGGACACCCCGGCGACCTTGGCGACGTGCTCCAGCGTGGGCGTGGCGCCAGGAGCGAGGCGGTCTTTGCTCATGCGGACATTTTTGCATACCCGCCTGGAGAGCGCTCTCCGGTTGGCGGACTCACCTTCCTGCCCCGATTCGCAGACACCCACCCGTATCAGGAGTGATCAATGATCAGCGCTGGTTCGAAACCGCCGATAGCGCGCCGCAGGCCACCGCTGCACCACCTCCCCCGACCGGCGCAGGCCTTGTTGCTCGCCCTGATCTCGCTCGGGCTCGCGGCCTACGCGCTGATCGCGCCGGCCGCCGGAGTCGCGCACGCCGCCTCGACGCTGCTGTCGCAAGGCAAGCCGGCGACGGCGTCGTCCAGCGAGGGAGCGGGTTACGCGGCGTCCTACGCAGTCGATGGGGACACAGGCACGCGCTGGTCGTCAGCGTTCAGCGATCCCCAGTGGCTCCAAGTCGACCTCGGCTCGTCGGCGACCATCACGCAGGTCACGTTGAACTGGGAGGCGGCTTACGCGACGGCCTTCCAGATTCAGGTCTCGAATGACGCGACCAATTGGACGTCGGTCTATTCGACGACGACGGGCTCCGGTGGGACGCAGACGCTGAGTGTGAGCGGTAGCGGTCGCTATGTGCGGATGTACGGCACGGCGCGAGCTACCGGCTATGGCTACTCGTTGTGGGAGTTCCAGGTATACGGGACGTTAGGTTCGTCGCAGCCGAGTTGCGGTACGACGAACATCGCGCTGAATCAGCCCGCAACGGCCTCATCGACCGAGGCCGCAGGCGCGGGATATGCGGCCTCGAATGCGGTCGATGGGAACACGGGCACCCGCTGGTCGTCGGCGTTCAGCGATCCCCAGTGGCTTCAAGTGGACCTAGGCAGCACGCAGTCGATCTGCCAAGTCACGTTGAACTGGGAGGCGGCCTACGCGACGGCTTTCCAGATTCAGGTCTCGAATGACGCGACCAATTGGACGTCGGTCTATTCGACGACGACAGGAACTGGCGGGACGCAGACGCTGAATGTGAGCGGTAGCGGGCGCTATGTGCGGATGTACGGCACAGCGCGAGCTACCGGCTACGGCTACTCGTTGTGGGAGTTCGAGGTCTTCGCCGGCAGTGGTAGCGGCGGCGGTAGCCCGTCGCCGTCACCGAGCCCGACCGGTTCGCAGCCGACCTGGTCTACGGTCTGGAGCGCCAACCTGTCCGGTGCCGCAAACAGTGCTCCGCCCTCGACCGACTGGATCGAGGACACCGGCACGAGCGCGCCCGGCGGCCCGGCGAACTGGGGCACCGGCGAGGTCGAGACCATGTCGAACTCGACCAGCAACGTCTACCTCGACGGCGGCGGCCACCTGAACATCACCGCCCTGAACAACAACGGCGCCTGGACCTCCGGCCGCATCGAATCGCAGCGCAGCGACTTCGCCGCGCCGGCCGGCGGGATGCTTCAGATCTCCGCCTCGATCAAACAACCCAACCCGGCCAACGGAATCGGCTACTGGCCTGCCTTCTGGACGCTCGGCGCGGGCGACCGGACCGGCGGCACCTGGCCGGCCGTGGGCGAGTCCGACATCATGGAGTCGGTTAACGCACGTAGTCAGGTCTCCGGAACGCTGCACTGTGGTGTCGCCCCGGGCGGCGCGTGCAACGAGTACAGCGGACGTACCAGTGGCCTGACGTACTGCGCAGGCTGTCAGACCTCGTATCACACATACTCGGAGATCATCGACCGCACCAGGTCCGACGAGCAGATCCGCTGGTACGTCGACGGCCAGCAGTTCTGGCAGGTCAGCGAATCCCAGGTGGGGGTCGCGACCTGGCAGGCCGCGGTGGACCACGGGTTCTTCATCATCTTCAACCTCGCCATCGGCGGCTCCTTCCCCAACAACGACTGCGGCTGCACCTCGCCGAACGTGCAGACCTCCTCCGGCGGCACGATGAGCATCGCGTCCGTGACCGTGCAGCAGGCGCCAGGTACCGCGCCCCCGCCGCTGACCACTCCGTCGGCCCCGGCGAGCAACCCGAGCGTCGTGAAGGTCACCGGCTCGCAAGGCAACTGGAGCCTGTCGGTCAACGGCGCACCGTACTACATCAAGGGGGTGACCTACGGCCCGCCCACCGCGGCCGCGAGCACCTACCTGCCCGACCTCGCATCGATGGGCGTGAACACGGTGCGCACCTGGGGCACCGACGGCACGACACAACCGTTGCTGGACGCGGCGAACACCAGCGGCATCAAGGTGATCAACGGATTCTGGCTGAATCAGGGCCAGGATTACGTCGGTGACACGACGTACAAGACCAACACGCTCAACACGATCATCCAGTACGTCAACCAGTACAAGAACAACGGCGCGGTGCTGATGTGGGACGTCGGCAACGAGGTGCTGCTCACGTTGCAGAACACGTACTCAGGTACCCAACTGGAAGCCGAGCGGAACGCCTACGCCCAGTACGTCGAGCAGATCGTGCAGGCCATCCACGCAGCCGACCCGAACCACCCGGTCACCTCGACCGACGCCTGGGTCGGCGCCTGGCCCTACTACAAGGCCAACACACCCGACTTGGATCTGCTCGCGGTGAACTCCTACGGAGCCGTGTGTAACGTCCAGTCCGCGTGGAATAGCGGCGGATACACGAAGCCTTACATCGTGACCGAGTCCGGTCCGGCCGGCGAATGGGAAGTGCCCAACGACGCCAACGGCGTGCCACTGGAGGACACCGACCAGGCCTCCGCGGCCGGATACGCGAGCGCCTGGAGCTGCATCACCGCGGCCAAAGGTGTCGCTCTCGGCGCGACGCTGTTCAACTACGGGCTCGAAAACGACTTCGGCGGAATCTGGTTCAACCTGGTCACCGGCGGCTGGCACCGGCTCGCCTACTACACCGTCAGCAACATCTACGGCGGAACCGCCACGGCGAATCAGGCCCCGGTCATCGCGAGCATGACCGTGAACAACGCCTCGGCCGTACCCGCCGGAGGAACCTTCACGGTCAACGTGAGCGCGAGCAGCCCGACCGGCGCGCAACTGCGCTACGGAGTCAACCTGAGCAGCAAGTACATCGACTCCGGCACGGCTCTGCGCGGCGCGACCTTCACCGCGAACGGCGGCACACTCACCATCACCGCTCCACGCACCATCGGAGTGTGGAAGGTGAACGTGTACGTGTACGACGGACAGGGCAACGTCGGCATCCAAACCGCGTCGTTGAAGGTCGTGCCGCCGACCGTGAACGGCACGAATGTGGCCCAGGGCAAACCGACCACCGCGTCCTCGTATCAGAGCACGGGCACCGGCGCGCCCTTCCCGCCGAGCAACGCCACCGACGGGAACCTCGCCACGCGCTGGGCCACCGACTGGAGCGACCCGCAGTGGATCCAGGTCGACCTCGGCCAGACCACGACGATCAAGCACATCCAGCTGGTCTGGGAGAACGCCTACGGGCAGGCCTACCAGATCCAGACCTCGAACGACGGCACGAACTGGACGACGATCTACTCGACCACGACCGGCATCGGCGGAGTCGACGACTTCGACGTCAGCGGATCGGGACGATACGTGCGGATGTACGGCACCGCACGCGGGACCACGTACGGCTATTCGCTGTACGAGTTCGGGATCTACTCGTAAAGCGAGCACGGAATCGGGCCGCCGGTCGCGCAATCGCGACCGGCGGCCCGGTCCTCAGCCGTGTCCGCCGTCTCAGTCCACGGCGATGGTCGCCGCGAGAGGCAGGCTGCCGGCCGAGTTTCCGGCCAAGACGGTGAACTCACCCGGTTCGGTGCTCCAGCACCCCGCCGAGACGGACCAGTGCTGCAGCGCTCTCGGCTGGACGGCCACCGGAACCGTCACCTCCTCGCCGGGCTGCGCCTCCACGAGTGCGTACCCGGCCAGCCAGCGCGCGGGCCGATCGAGCGCGCTCTCCGTCCGGCTCAGATACACCTGAACGACCTCGCGACCCGTTCTGTGGCCGCTGTTTCGCACCGTCACGTGCACGGTGAACGGCTGGCCGTGCTCGACCTTCCGCGGCACGCGGACGCCTTCGTAACGCCACGTGGTGTAGCCGAGGCCGTGGCCGAACCAGAACAGCGGGGGAGCGGGCAGCCTGTCAGCACCCTGCCCATCAGACCTCTGCGGACGCTGCAAACGCTGCGAACGCAGCCACGCGCGGTAGCCGATGTGCAGGCCCTCGTCGTAATCGAGCACGCCCTTGACCGGCGCCGTGTCCAGGATCGGCACATCGGCCGCGGCCGCGCCCCAGGTCGTCGGCAGCCGGCCGGTCGGCTCCGCGGCGCCGAAGAGCACGTCCGCGATCCCGGCGCCGGCCTCCTGCCCCGGGAACCAGGTCAGCAGCACCGCCGGCACGTCCTCGAGCCACGGCAGCAGCACCGGACCGCCCGAGTTCACCAGCACGACGGTGCGCGGATTGACCGCCGTGACCGCCGCCACCAGCTCATCCTGCCGCCCGGGCAGCCCGAGCTCGGCGCGGTCGAAGCCCTCGCTCTCGATCTCGTCCGTCGTGCCGACCACCACGATCGCCGCGTCGGCGGACTTCGCCAGCGCGACGGCCGCCGCGAGTTCGTCCTCGCTGTCGCGGCGCGGCGGATCGGCGGTCAGCGCCACCGCCAGCCCGGTCGTGGGGGAGAGGCGACGGCGTGCCACCAGCTCGACGGGGATGCCGGGCCGGGTGTGGAGTGCCGCCTGTCGGAAGGAGGGCGAGACGTGCACGTAGGTCGGATCGTCGGATTCCGGCTGCACAAGTTCGTCGATCAGCACTCTGCCATCGGTGCTCAGTGAGACCTCGCCGAGGCCGACCACACCGACCTTCCACGTGCCGCCGACGTCGGGCAGAAACCGTGCGCTCACCTCGACGAATTCGGCCTCCAGCGACGCGGAGTCGACCGAGGGTTCGAGGATCCGGCCGCTCAGCCGCCGCTCGCTGTGCACCTCGGCGCCATCGGCATCCAGGTAGCGGACGCGGACGCCGGGCTCGCCGGTTAACGGATCGACAGAGTTCTGCGGCGTGAGCGGAGTCGGCCGAACCGACACGTGCACGCCGGCTGCGTATTCGACCTTTGCGATATCGGCCAGGGCTGCGCGGATCCCGTCGAGGGGCGTGACCGTCGTTGCCGGAAAGACGCTGGCGCTGCCGCCGCCCTGAATGCGCGCCGTCGCGGCATTAGGGCCGATCACAGCGACGCTGCGCAGGTCCGCACGGTCGAGCGGCAGCAGGTTCTCCTCGTTGCGCAACAGGACACTGCTACGAGCGACAGCGTCGCGCAACAAGGCGCGAGCTTCGGAAGCCGACAACGGGTCGAAGTCACGCGCGTTCTCCGGCGTCGCGCGGTCCGCTGTGTCGAGCGCGCCGACCCGCTGCGCGAGCCGGAAGATCCGGCGCAGCTTCTCGTCGATCGCCGACTCCGGGACCAGCCCGTCGCGCACGGCGGCCAGCAGCGGCTCGCCCCAGTGCGCATTGGGACCAGGCATCGCAAGATCCTGCGACGCGAGTGCGGAGTCGACCGTCGAGCGCACCGCGCCCCAGTCCGAGATCACCAGGCCGTCGAAGCCCCATTCGCCCTTCAACGGCTCCGCGAGCAGCGGACTCTCGGACATAGTCGTGCCGTTGACCGAGTTGTACGCGGACATCACGGTCCACACGCCTGCGGCCACGGCCGCCTCGAACGGGGCCAGGTACACCTCGCGCAGCGTGCGTTCGTCGACGCGCGCGTCCAGGGTCAGCCGTTCGGTCTCACTGTCGTTGGCCACATAGTGCTTCGCGGTCGCGGAGACTCCGCCGCTTTGCACGCCCCTGATATACGCCGCGCCGATCCGCCCGGTGAGCAGCGGATCCTCAGAGAAGCACTCGAAGTGGCGGCCGCCCGCGGGAGAGCGGTGCAGGTTCAGGGTGGGGGCGAGCAGCAGGTGCACGCCCTTGCGGCGTGCCTCGCCGGCGAGCACTTGGCCCAGCCGCTGCACCAGCTCCTCGTCCCAGGTGGCAGCCATCGCGGTCGCCGAGGGCAGCGCGAGCGCGGTGTCCCGCTCGTCCCAGCGCTCGCCGCGCACGCCGATCGGTCCGTCGGAGGCGATCATCGCGTGCAAGCCCGCGGCGGGCTCGGCCGCGGTGCGGAACACCGACGCGCCTGACAGCAGCCTGATTTTCTGGTCCAGGGTCAGCGCGGCGATCCGCTGGTCGAACTGGATGCTGAGATCGCTCACAGCCGAGCGATGCGAGGGGAGCGAGGACTCGCGCCCGGGTTGCCCGCTCCCGTCAGAGGGTTTTTCGCCCGAGTGCTCCGAGTACCCATACCCCGAGTGCTCTTCGCCCTCCGCGTCGAGTCGGTCGCCGTTGTGCGCGCCCAGCATCCGCGTTCCCTTTCCTCCCGGTCCCGCCCGGCCCGTTGGAGAGCGCTCTCCCCCGTGCAGGTTCCCGGTCTGCGCGGGCCGCTGTCAAGGGTCCGGGCGAGGCTTCCGGAAACGTTGCCGAATCCGCACACCGTTACCCGGCCGTAGTGTTCGGGGTCTTGACTGGATTGCCGCGGCCCTGTTTCATACCAGCCACGGAACCGGTTCCGGAATCGGTTCCGGGCTCGGCCCGGACCGTCCGGACCTGCGATTGCGCAGGTCGAGCGCGCTCAAAACCCTGACAACGAGGTGAGGAGGTGACCGCCGTGCCGATCACGATGGCCGACGTCGCCGCCCGCGCCGGCGTCAGCAAGACCACGGTCTCCCGGGTGCTCAACGGCAAGGGCGAACTCGACCCGTCGACCGCGGCGCGGGTGCGCCGGGTCATCCAGGAACTCGGGTACGTGCCGAGCGCCGGGGCGGTAAGCCTGGCCCGCGGGCGTACCCGTGTGCTGGGCATGCTGGTTCCGTCGCTCAGCTGGCCGTGGATCGGCGAGGTCCTGCAGGGCGTCGCCGACGCGGTCGAGGAGGAGGGCTACGGCCTGCTGGTGTTCAGCTGCAGCAAGGGCGAGCAGTCGCTGCAGCGCTTCGCGTCGCAGGCCTCTGCCAAGTCCTTCGACGGGCTGCTGGTCATCGAGCCCGAGGGCACCCTGGAGTTCATCGCGGGACTGCACCGTGGCGGCTTGCCGGTCGTGCTCATCGACGACCGGGGCCACCAGCCGGAGTTCCCCTCGGTGGGCACCACCAACCGGGCCGGGGCGCAGGAGGCCGCGCGCCATCTGCTCGCGATCGGCCGCACCCGGCCGATCGTGGTCAGCGGCCCGGAGGACCTGGGCTGCACCCAGGAGCGGCTGGCCGGTTTCGCCGAGGTCTACGCCGAGGCCGGGCTGCCGCTCGAGCCCTGGCGGGTGGTGGACGGCGACTTCAACTTCGAGGGCGGACACGCCGAGATCGGGCGGCTGCTCAAGGCCGGCCGGCTGCTCAAGGCGACCGACCCGGGGTTCGACGCGGTGTTCGCGCACAACGACCTGTCCGCGGCCGGGGCGATCCAGGCGCTGCGCGAGGCCGGACTGCACGTGCCGAAGGACGTGGCCGTCGTCGGCTTCGACGACGTACCGCAGGCTTCGTACACCGACCCGCCGTTGACCACGGTGCACCAGCCGCTTCGCGAAATGGGCGAGACCGCGGCCCGCGCGCTCATGGGCCATTTCGACGGAACTCCGCTCACCGTCGACCCGATCGTCCTGCCCACCACGCTGGTCCTCCGGGGCTCCACCGCGGCGCAGAGCGCGTAACACGGCACGACCCGCTACACAGCAAGCTGATACACCCGCACAGCACGATCACCAACCCCGCACAATCCCGCACCGCACGCAGCACAAGCAGTCAGCACCGCGATAACCGCACGACAGATCCGAATGCTCGAATCCACTGCTCCGCTCAGCAACGCATGACAAGTCAGGCGGGGACGCGCCAACGCCCCCACCCGACCCGTCACACACCGCTTCCGGCGCATGCCAGGCGCCGGGGCGGCAGCCCCCATCCGTACGGCGAGCCGCACTCCACAGTGACAAGCCACGTCGAAATGAGGACCCATGCGTGTGAACCGCTCAATCACCGCCTTCCTCGCGGGCAGTATGGCCTTGGCCACGCTGACCGCTTGCGGCGGCAATTCGTCGGGCACGTCGAACGGCGGAAAAACCAGCGCGTCCGGCGTTCTGAACATCAGCATGCCCGACGGAGCTTCCGAGAAGGATAACAACAACCCCTACCTGGCCACCTCGGCGTCCGCGCACCTGGGCTACCGGTACGTCATCTACGAACCGCTGGCGATGGTCAACCTGACCGACCCGAACTCGAAGCCGACCCCGTGGCTGGCCACCGCGTGGAACTTCGCCACCGACTACAAGTCGGTCACCTTCACCGTGCGCGACGGAGTCAAGTTCTCCGACGGCTCCGCGATGACGCCCGACGACGTGGCCTACTCCTTCTCGATCCTGAAGCAGTACACGGCGCTGAACTCCAACGCCCTGCCGATCAACACCGTCAGCGTCTCGGGCAACCAGGTGACCGTCACCTTCACCCAGTCCGTGTACGTGATCCAGGCCAAGGTGCTGTCCACCTTCGTGGTGCCGAAGAAGATCTGGTCGGCGATGAAGGACCCGACGACGGACACCGTCACCAACCCGGTCGGCACCGGCCCGTACACGCTCAAGACCTTCACCCCGCAGACCATCACCCTCGACGTGCGCAGCAGCGGCTACTGGCAGGCGCCGCCGAAGGTCGGCGAGCTGCGCTACAGCACCTACACCGGCAACGACACCGAGACCCAGGCGCTGGTGACCGGCGCGACCGAGTGGAGCTACGTCTTCATCCCGGACGCCAAGACCGTCTTCGCCGGCCGCGACCCGCACTACAAGCTGTGGTTCCCGCCGTCGCTGAGCGCGGACGGCCTGTGGTTCAACACCACGGTCAAGCCCTGGGACAACCAGTACCTGCGCCAGGCCGTCGGCATGGTGATCAACCGAGCGGACATCTTCAACGAGGGCGAATCAGGCTACTTCAAGCCGGAGATCGACAACGTCACCGGACTGCCCTCGCCCGCCGGCGACAGCTTCGTCTCCGCGCAGTACAAGGGCGTCAACGGCCAGAAGACCGCCGCCGACGCGAAGGCCCTGCTGACCGCGCACGGCTTCACCTACAACGGCAGCACCCTGATGGACCCGAGCGGAAAGGCGGTCACCCTCACGCTGACCGACCCGGCCGGCTGGAGCGACTACCAGACCGATCTGTCGATCATCTCGGACAACCTCAAGTCCATCGGCATCGCCGCCACCATCGACAAGGCCGACACCGACGCGTGGTTCAGCAACATCGCCACCGGCAAGTTCCAGGCCGCGATGCACTGGAGCAACGGCGGGGCGACCCCGTACGACATGTACGAGAACATCATGGACGGCGCGGCCCTGGTGCCGATCGGCCAGGCGGCCAACTCGGGCAACTACGGGCGCTTCAACAGCCCGCAGGCCACCCAGGCGCTGCAGCAGTACGCCAACGCCACCGACGACGCCACCCGCACCAACGCGCTGAACACGCTGGAGCAGATCATGGTGGAGCAGGCGCCCATGATCCCGACCTCGGCCGGGAACTACGGCGCCGAGTACTCCACGAAGCACTGGACCGGCTGGCCGGACGATTCGAACTCGTACATGCCGATCCAGCCGACGCTGACCCAGTCGCTCGACGTGATCATGCACCTGACCCCGGCCACGTCCTGACGATCTGAGATCAGGTCACCCGAGCCGGCCGGACTCGGCCGCACTCCGAATTCGGCCGCCACCGCCCTCGCCTCGGGCCCCGCACCCTTCGCGGAGCCCGGGGCGCAGGGCCGGACGGCGGGTGACGCGGCGATCTTCCAAGGAGAAGCACGATGACGACGCTGAGCGAGACCTCCTCGCCGGCGGGCGGGGCTGCCGAGGTAGTCCTGGAGGCCGAGGATCTGACCAAGCACTTCCCGGTGCGCCGGCAGCTGCGCGCGGCGTTCTCGGGCGAGCGCACGGTGGTCCACGCCGTGGACGACGTGACCCTGCTGCTGCGCCGCGGCCGGGTCACCGCGCTGGTCGGCGAGTCCGGGTCGGGCAAGTCGACTGTAGCCCGCCTGCTCGCGCAGCTCTACCCGCGCACCGGTGGCGCGATCCGGCTGCACGGCACGGAGACCACGGTGCGCGGCGGACGCAAGTTCCGCGCGTACAGCGGCCGGGTGCAGATGATCTTCCAGGACCCGTTCGCCTCGCTCAACCCGGTGCACACGGTGCGCTACCACCTGACCAGGGCGCTGCGCGTGCACAACCGGGTCGGCCGCGGCCGGGAGGAGACCGAGGCCGCGCTGGCGGATCTGCTGACCAAGGTGCAGCTCACCCCGCCGGAGCGGTACATCGACAAATTCCCGCACGAGCTTTCCGGAGGCCAGCGCCAGCGGGTCGCCATCGCGCGCGCCCTGGCCGCGGGGCCGGAGGCGCTGCTGGCCGACGAGCCGGTATCAATGCTCGATGTCTCCATCCGGCTCGGCATCCTGAACCTGCTGCGCGATCTCAAAGAGCAGATGCACCTGGCGATCCTGTACATCACGCACGACATCGCGTCGGCGCGCTACTTCGCCGACGAGACGCAGGTGATGTACGCGGGCCGGATCGTCGAGGGCGGAGACAGCGAGAGCGTCACGCAGCAGCCGGCGCATCCGTATACCAGGCTGCTGATCAACTCCGCGCCGGACCCGGACCGGATCGCCTCCCACGCCAACGGCAGCGCCTTGAACGGCAGTGCGCAAAACGGCAGCGCCTTGAACGGCAGCGCCTCCCCGGCCGATGAACCGTCGGTCGACGAGGGCACCGGCGAGGTCGCCAGCCTGATCCATCCGCCGAGCGGCTGCCGGTTCCATCCGCGTTGTCCGCACGCGATGGACGTGTGCACCGTGCAGGTCCCGCCCCGGTTCACCGTCGGCGGACCTGCGTCGCAGAGCGCTGAGCCAGCCGGGTCCGCCGATTCCGCGAACCCCACGCACTGGGCCGCCTGCTGGCTCTACTCACCCGAACACGCCGACGGCGGCGCCCACACCAACGGCGAGGCAGGTGCGGCAGCATGAGGTACTTCGCCCAGCGTCTCGCGTTCTACCTCTTCACCGCGTGGGCCGCGATCACCATCAACTTCTTCGTTCCGCGACTGACCCCGGGCAACCCGGTGGACTCGCTGATCGCCGAATATCAGGGCCAGATCAGCACGCAGGCGGTGCACTCGCTGACCGTGCTGTTCGGCCTGGACAAGCAGCAGGGCATCTTCCAGCAGTACATCTCCTACCTTGGGCAGCTGCTGCGCGGCGACCTGGGCATCTCCTTCCACTCCTTCCCGACCCCGGTCTCCACGGTGCTGGCGCAGAGCCTGCCCTGGACCATCACCCTGGTCGGCGTGGCGACGATCCTCAGCTTTGCCATCGGCACGCTGCTCGGTGTCGTGGTCGGCTGGCGGCGCGGCAGCCTGGCCGACCTGCTGATGCCGATCACCACCTTCTTCGCCTCGATCCCGTACTTCTGGCTGGCGCTGCTCGCGATCGCCGCGTTCACCGGCGTCAACAGCTTCCTTCCCTCGGCAGGCGGATACGACCCGGGCCTGATCCCCGGCTGGAACGGCGCGTTCGTCGGCAGCGCTTTCAAACACAGCCTGCTGCCTGCGGCGACCATCATCGTGACGTCCGTGGCCGGCTGGCTGATGGGCATGCGCAACATGGTGGTGACGGTCAGCAGCGAGGACTACGTGACCGTCGCGCACGCCAAGGGACTCTCCGAGCGGCGGGTCATGCTCGGGTACGCCGCGCGCAACGCGCTGCTGCCGAGCGTGTCAGGGTTCGGAATGGCCCTGGGCCTCGTGGTCGGCGGCACCTTCCTGGTCGAGTACGTGTTCTCCTACCCCGGAGTCGGCCTGGAACTGGTGTCCGCGATCGGGCAGAAGGACTATCCGCTGATGCAGGGCATCTTCCTGGTCATCACGCTCTCCGTGCTGGCCGCCAACTTCCTGGCCGACCTCGCCTACATGGCGCTGGACCCGCGTACCCGAAGGGAGGGCTGACCGATGGCCGTCACCGCGCCCGGCGTGGACGCCGTCACCCCGCAGGAACCCGTCGCAGGCTCGGCCGCGGCGACCCCGCGGCGGCTGCGCATGCGGCTGCTGTCGAACCGGAAGGTGGCCGTGGGCCTGGCCATCCTGGCCGTGTTCCTGCTGATCGCGATCATCGGGCCGCTGATCGCCCCCTACGACCCCTCGCAGCGCAGCAGCGACATCCTGCAGGGCCCCTCGGCCAAGCACTGGTTCGGCACCACGCACATCGGCCAGGACATCTTCAGCCAGGTGCTCGACGGCACCCGCAGCGTCATGTTCGTGGGCTTCTTCGCCGGAGTGGTCGCCACCATCGTCGCAGTGCTCTTCGGCGTGACCTCCGGCTACCTCGGCGGGGCCGGCGGCGAGGGCCTGTCCGCGGTCTCCAACGTGTTCCTGGTCATCCCGGCGCTCCCGCTGATCATCATCATCACCACCGCGATCCCGACCGGCGGCGACTGGGTGGTGGCGCTGGTCATCGGGCTGACCTCGTGGGCCTGGGGAGCCAGAGTCCTGCGAGCCCAGACGCTCTCGCTGCGCCGAAGAGACTTCGTCGAGGCCGCCCGCGCCGCGGGGGAACCGGTGTGGCGGATCGTGATCTTCGAGATCCTGCCCAACCTGACCGCGATCATCGCCTCCTCCTTCGTCGGCACCGTGATCTACGCGATCATGACCGAGGTCGCGCTCGCCTTCATCGGCGTGCAAGGGCTCTACGAATGGAACTGGGGCGCGATCCTGTACTGGGCGCAGAGCCAGGAGGCGCTGGCCATCGGCGCCTGGTGGTGGTTCGTCCCGGCCGGTCTCGCGATCGCGCTGCTCGGCACCGCGCTCTCGCTGCTGAACTTCGGCATCGACGAACTGGTCAACCCGAGACTGCGCAGCAGCGGCAGTGCCACGGTGCGCGACTACACCGGCCGCAAGGTCCGCATGCGCGTCGGCTTCACCCCGGTCCTCGCGCACCGCGGTGAACCGGCTCTCGCGCGCGCCGCCGCGAGTCAGATCTCTGAAATCGACGCCGAGGACGGTGCGCGGTGACCCTTCACGTGGACGGACCGGCCCCGGACCGCACGGATCCCGGTGACTCGGTCGCGGAGAACAGCGTGCTGGAGATCTCCGGCCTCAGCGTCGACTACGGCGTCGGCGACCGGGCCGTGCGCGCGGTCAGCGAGGTGAATCTGACCCTGCGCCGCGGCGAGGTGCTCGGCCTCGCCGGGGAGAGCGGCAGCGGCAAATCCACCCTCGCCTACGGCCTGACCCGGCTGCTCCCGCCGCCCGGCGTGGTGGCCGACGGCAAGGTCGTCTATCACCCTGGTGACGGCTCGGAGCCGGTCGACGTGCTCGCACTCAGTCCCGCCGGACTGCGCGAATTCCGCTGGGCGCAGACCTCGATCGTCTTCCAGGCCGCGATGAACGCGCTCAACCCGGTCGACAAGATCTCGACTCAGCTCACTGACGTGCTCAAGGCGCACAAGCCCGAGCTCGGCCGCGCCGAGCGCCTGGAACGCGCGCGTGAGCTGCTCGGCCTGGTCGGCATCCCGGCCGACCGGCTGGACAGCTACCCGCACCAGCTGTCCGGAGGCATGCGGCAGCGGGTGATGATCGGCATGGCGTTGGCGCTGGAACCGCGCATCGTCATCATGGACGAGCCGACCACCGCGCTGGACGTGGTGATGCAGCGCCAGATCCTCGGGGTGTTCAGCCGGCTGCGTAAGCGGCTGGACTTCTCAGTGATCTTCATCACCCACGACCTGTCGCTGCTGGTCGAGTTCGCCGACCGGATCGCGATCATGTACGGCGGCCGCATCGTCGAGGAGGCGCCCGCCGCGCAGATCTACCGCGATCCGCTGCACCCTTACAGCGACGGCCTGCTGCACTCGTTCCCCGCGCTGCGCGGCCCGCGCCGGGAACTGGCGGGCATCCCCGGCTCGCCGCCTGACCCGCGCTCCCTTCCTTCGGGGTGCTCGTTCCACCCGCGCTGCCCCAAGGCGTTCGACCCGTGCTCGCGCGAGATCCCGGTGCTCGGCGCGCCCGGTGACCCGCAACAACACGGCGAGCGCACCGTTGCCTGCTGGCTGCACCCGGTCGCCTCGGGAACGCCCGCAAAGCAGTCCGCCGCCGACAGCACGGTCTGAACGCGTCGAATTTCACAGCGAGCATCAGCGCCCTACGACGGGGGAACGGTGCCGCGCGCCTGAAACAGGAGAATCATGGACACCACTGCCGCGACGGCGGACGCCCGCGTGACGACCCGTTACGACAGCACCATCGACCGCTTGCCGGCCACCTTCCGGTGGGGCACGGCGACCTCCGCGTACCAGATCGAAGGGGCCGTGGACGCGGACGGGCGCACCCCCTCGATCTGGGACACCTTCTGCCGCGTGCCCGGCGCGGTCGACAACGGGGACACCGGGGACGCCGCCTGCGACCACTACCGCCGGATGCCGCAGGACGTGGCGCTGATCCGCGAGCTGGGCCTGGACGCGTACCGGTTCTCCATCGGCTGGCCGCGCGTGCAGCCCGGAGGTAAGGGCCCTGCGAACCCGGCCGGAATCGCGTTCTACGACCGGCTCGTCGACGAGCTGCTGGCCAACGACATCGAACCCTGGGTCACCCTGTACCACTGGGACCTTCCGCAGGAGCTCGAGGACGCCGGCGGCTGGCCGAACCGCGACACGGCCTACCGCTTCGCGGACTACGCAGAGCTCGTATACACCAGGCTCGGCGACCGCGTCGCGCACTGGACCACGCTCAACGAACCGTGGTGCTCGGCGATGCTCGGCTACGTCGAAGGGGTGCAGGCCCCCGGACGCCGCGACTTCGCGGCCGGCATGCACGCGATCCACCACCTCCTGCTCGGCCACGGGCTCGCGGTGGAACGGCTGCGCGCGGCGAACCAAGGAAACCCGCTGGAGCTCGGCATCACGCTCAACCTGAGCACCGCGAAGCCCGCGACAGACTCTCTCGCCGACCTCGAAGCCGCCCGCCGCGCCGACGGCCTCGGTACCCGCATCTACCTCGACCCGATCTGGCACGGCCGCTACCCCGAGGACGTGCTCGCCGACCTCGCGGCCCGCGACGTGCACCTCCCGATCGAGGACGGGGATCTGCGGACCATCTCCGCGAAGCTCGACACCCTCGGCGTCAACTACTACTTCAGCATGCGAAGCTCCGGAGTCGACGAGGACGGGCGCGATCGCGACGGCAACGGCCACCCGATCGGCCGCGGCGTGCTCTACGGCCTGCCGCAGACGGCGATGGGCTGGGAGATCATGCCCGACGACTTCGCGGAACTGCTCACCCGCATCGGCCGCGACTACCCGGGCGTGCCGGTCTTCGTCACGGAGAACGGCGCGGCCTTCCGGGACGAGCCGGACGCGACCGGCTTCGTGGCCGACCGCGACCGCATCGACTACCTCGCCTCCCACATCGCGGCGGTCCAGCAGGCGCGCGAATCCGGCACCGACATCCGCGGCTACTTCGTCTGGTCGCTGCTGGACAACTTCGAGTGGGCATACGGGTACGACAAGCGTTTCGGCATCGTCCGAGTGGACTACGCGACGCAGCAGCGCATCCCAAAACTCAGCGCGCACTGGTACCGCGACACCATCCAGCGCGTGCGCGGAGGCGCCGCAGCCGCGTAGCGCCGTGAGCCGCCCGGTCCGCCTCGGCGACGGGAAGTCGCTGCGGCGGACCGCGGGTTAGCAGCTTCGGCGCCGGTCACGTGCCCGGTTGACTACGACGAGAGTTCAGCTCGGCGCGACCACCAGGCCTCTGCGGCGGTCATTGCATTCTCGGCCTTGTGGATGTCGTTACCCACGAGCCCTGCGGTGGCAGCCCAGTGCAGGGGTATGAGGGCTAGAGCCGCGGGGAGCCATCGGTGCTCGTCACGAGTGAGCGGTTCGGGAGCCGTGCTTTCGTAGGCGTCGAGCAGTCGTCGCGGCTGGAGCGATTCGCCGTCCGGTGCGGCGTGGTGCAGGCTGGCCGCGATGTCGTACAGCCGCTCCCTGACTCGCGCGAAATCCAGGTCGAAGGTAGCCCATGAGCCGTCTGACAGCTCTCCGGCGTTGGCTATTTTGTAGTCCCCATGAATGGGAGCGCGTGGCAGTTCGACCTGCTTGCGGAGTTTGGAGAGCTCGCCAGTTAGTTGGCGCATCCGAAGCACGAGCGGTTCGCTGCGGGGTCCGAGCCTGCGGCGTGTGAAGCCGACCGAGTAGCGCAGTTGGCCGAAGGTTCTGTGGTCGTCGAGGGGTTCGGGCGCACTGGGCTCCCAGACTGCCTTGAGCGCCGTGTGAAGGCGTCCGAGCTCCTCGAATAGGCGCACGTAGGAATCCTCGTTCGCAGGTGGCCGCACGTGGTCGATGAATTCCTCAGTCTCGGCCCAGCGATCTGCGACCTTCAGCAGGTCGCGGCCGGAACTCGGAATCGGCCGAGCGACGCGAGCTTGCGTCCGCTGGAGGCGCTCGCGCAGGCGCCGCAGTCCCGCGACCCGCCCGCGGCGGACCCAGGGTCTGTGAATCCGAAGGACAATCGGCGGCTCAGCGTCTATCCGCAGGTTGAGATTGAACTCACCGCCGAGGTCTGCCCATCCGGCCCCGCTCGCGACGCGGGCGATCAGGGCCGAGACGGCCGGGTCATCCGGACTAGCTCTGGGTCCGAACCAGCGTGGCAAGGGAGGGGGAGAGATCGAAGCTTTGCTTTCGGTCATGGCAATGGCCCTCCGACGCACCCGACGAAGGGTCAGCCAGCGAACCCATCCTCCTCGACGCGCGTCGATCGTGCCACGCATTTGCCGTTGCAGGCGCGGCGCGAACGTTGCCCGGCGCGGTGAACTCGCGCGGAGCACTAAGGTGACGGGCGGCTAGCGGAGCGGCCCGGAGGGACAGCGCAGCGTTCAGGGCGCAGCCCGTGCGCGGCAGCGCCCTGAGTCCGTGGAGCGGGCGAGCCGCTAGGCGAGGGCGCGGAGCGGGGCGGGCAGGTGGGCCAAAGCAACCACGAGCC
>NZ_DASRBQ010000175.1:0-23717 GCF_035653575.1 Actinocrinis sp. | reverse complement strand
GGGTGAGTTGGGGGGGCCGGGCGTGGGCGGGGCGGGGGGGCCGGGCGCAGGTGAGTCGGAGGGGCCAGACGTGGGCGGAGCGAGTGAGGCGGGAACGGTGGCGGGCGCAGGCGCAGGCGTGGGCGGAGCGGGTGAGGCGGGAACGGTGGCGGGCGCAGGCGCAGGCGGAGCAGGCGCGGGGGCCGACTCGGCTTCAGGTGCCGAGTCGGCTCCTGCCGCATCCAAGGGGCGCGGACCGGCTGGCGGGGTGTCGGCGTGTTCGGACGAGGCGGCTTGCTCCGACGAGGCGGCCGGGGTCAGCGGACTTCCTCGAGTTCGTCAGCTGCGCCGAGGGCCTCGGCGACATCGGCGAGCGCGTCCGCGGGGACCGTGCCCTCGCCGCACAGGCTGACCAGCTTGGACGCGCGCACGCCGAAGTCCGCGAGCAGGTCCGCGTCGCCGGCCGGGCCCGAGTGCAGCGGGCGGTGCTCGCCGGGTTCCTCGTCGAGATCGGCCGCCGGGTTGGGACCGCTGCCGTTCAGCAGCACGTCCCCTCCTTCATCGGCCTCGTCGACTTCGTCGAGCGCGTCGTCGATCTCTTCCGTGCCCACGTCGTCGAGGCTGGCCGTGCCCGCTGCCGCGGCCACGGGCTGCTGCACGGGCCGGCCATCCGGTCCGACCGGCAGCAGGTCAGCCGACAGCAGCAGATCCGCGTACGCCGACCGGGAGACCGCGGCCATGTCCGAGACGAACAGCCGCGGGTCCTCGTCGGCGTCGAGGCGGATCACGGCGAACCACACGTCCTCCTGCTCGAGCAGCAGCACGGAGGTTTCCGGCTCTTCCTCGTCCTCGTCGTCCTCGGGAACCTCCCGCATGAACTCCACCAGGCCCGCGACGTCCTCGATCTGGTCCAGATCGGCGTCGCGGGCCGTCCAGCGGTCCACTGACCGCGCCAGCAGTGCGGCGAAGTACGCCACGGCGAGCACACTCTCCCCTCGAATCTCGGGCCCCGCGGTCACCGTCCCGCGCGACCGGTTTCACACTCAACCATCACGCCATTCGTCGGCCTGGTCGTCCCGCCGGGCCGCCTTGGCGAACTGCTCGCCGAAGCCGAGCCTGGCCGCGAGCCCGCCGACCGCGTCACGCAGCCGCAGGTCCCGTTCGAGCTGGAGCCGTTCACAGACGACCGCCAGGTCCAGCGGCCCAAGGCCGAGGTCCGCGAAGATGCTCTGGTCGCCGAACGGCACCTCGTCGAGCTTGAACGGGTCAGCCTCCGGGTCCAGCCGCTCGAGCAGATCCCCGGCGATCCGGTCATCCGCGCCCGCCGCGGCGTTGGACAGGAACAGCCGGACCTCCCGGCCGATCAGCCTGGCCACCACGAAGTACTCGTCGCCGAGCCCGACCAGACCGATCGTCGGGCCCTCGGAGACCTGCTGGCGCAGGGCGAACAGGAAGTCGTCGAGGGATTCGGCCACGTGCGGCGGCAGCCCGACCGCCTCCCAGCGTCCGTCCTCCTGGAAGGCGGCCACGGCGAAGTCGACGAGCTCGTCGTCGAACTCCAGGTAGTCCGCCTGCCGCGCCATTTCCGTCCTCTCCAGCGGTTGCGTACCACGAACCAGGGCCGTGCATGCATGCCTCACGAAGCAATGTCTGCACTCGCATCGTGACAGAAAGCGATGCTCCACGGCACCGGTTCGCGCGGGTGTATCGGCGCGCCGCGTTCGAGGGGGGCTCGGCGGCCCGGATCAGCCGGGCGGATCAGTACCGGAAGGTACGGAGGACCCGGGCGTGCAGTTCCGCGGCCCTGGCCCGGCGCGGCGCGACCCGCCTGCGCAGTTCACGCGCCTCGGCGAGATCGGCGAGGAAGCGGGCGCGGCGGATGCGGCGGTCCCGCTCGGGGTCGGAGGTGACGGGAGCGGAAAGGGACGGGGAGATGGGCGTGGCGGCGGAAATCCCGGTGACGTCGGGCTTTTCGGCGCAGCGCCGCGCGTCGGGCTTCGGGGCGTCGCTGCCCTGCTCTTCGCGCTCGCGGCGGCGATCGGTCATGGCCGGACCCCTTCGTCCATGTTCGGCCGTTTCCTTCCGGTCGATCCCTACCCGGCCGTCCCGGCTGGTAGACGTGGCGGCCATGGATCGAGGCCAGGCTGAAATCAAAGACCGGGTGCCCGCATAGACTCTGCGCATGCGCATCCATGTCGCGGAGCATCCGCTGATCGCCCACAAGCTCACCGCGCTGCGCGACCGGCACACCGACTCGCCGACCTTCCGCAGGCTGGCCGACGAGTTGGTGACGCTGCTCGCCTACGAGGCCACCCGGGACGTGCGCGTGGCACCGCTCGATGTGGAGACCCCGGTCGCCCCGGCCCGCGGCGTGCGCCTTGCCGCGCCAAAGCCGCTGGTCGTGCCGATCCTGCGGGCCGGGCTCGGGATGCTGGACGGCATGGTCAGGCTGCTGCCGACGGCCGAGGTCGGCTTCCTCGGCATGGTGCGCGACGAGGGCACGCTGATCGCCTCCACCTACGCGACCCGGCTCCCGGACGACATCTCCGATCGGCAGTGCTACGTGCTCGACCCCATGCTGGCCACCGGCGGCACGCTGGTCGCGGCGATCCGGCTGCTGGCCGAGCGCGGCGCACGCGACGTGACCGCGATCTGCCTGCTGGCCGCGCCGGAGGGGATCGCGAAGATGGAGAAGGAGCTGGAAGGCCACCCGCTCCCGGTCACCGTGGTGACCGCCGCGGTCGACGACCACCTGAACGAGCACGGATATATCGTGCCGGGGCTCGGGGATGCCGGTGACCGCCTCTATGGAGTTGTCTAAGTCCGTATAGGGCGACGGCTAGAACCGCTTAGAGGGCCTTAACCGCGGCGACGACCTTGCTGAGGCTCTCCTTGGCGTCGCCGAAGAGCAGCGTCGTCTTCGGGTCGTAGAGCAGGTCGTTCTCGATCCCGGCGAAGCCCGGGCGTAGCGAGCGCTTGCAGAACACGACGGCCGCCGCGGTGTCCACGTTGAGGATCGGCATGCCGTAGATCGGCGCGCCGGGGGTCGTCTTCGCGGCCGGGTTGACCACGTCGTTCGCGCCGACGACCAGCGCCACGTCCGCGCTCCCGAGCTCCAGGTTCGCCTCGTCCATCTCCAGCAGCGACTCGTAGGGCACGTTCGCCTCGGCAAGCAGCACGTTCATATGACCGGGCATGCGGCCGGCCACCGGGTGAATGCCGTACGCGACCTTGACCCCGCGCGCGCCGAGCAGGTCCGCCAGTTCGCGGATGGTGTGCTGCCCCTGCGCCACCGCGAGGCCGTAACCCGGGATGACGATCACCTTGCGGGCGTAGCCGAGCAGGATCGCGATGTCCTCCGGCGTTCCGGAGCGCACCGGACGGGTCTCCGCGGCGGCGGCCGGGCCACTCGCGGTGGCCCGGAAAGCGCCGAACAAGATGCCGGTGAGGGGTCGGCCCATCGCGGCGGCCATCAGCCGGGTCAGGATCGTGCCGGACGCGCCGACCAGCGTTCCGGCGACGATCAGCAGCGTGTTGCCGAGCACGTAGCCGGAGGCCGCGACGGTCAGGCCGGTGAAGGCGTTGAGCAGCGAGATGACGATCGGCACGTCAGCGCCGCCGACCGGCAGCACGAACAGCACGCCGAGCACCAGCGAGACCAGCAGCAGTGTGGCCAGCAGGCCGGTGGAGCGCACCGGCAGGCCGGTGACGGCCAGGGCGATCGCCGCCACGAAGACACCGGAGGAGATCCAGCGGCCGGCCGGCAGCACCACCGGGCGGGTGGTCATCAGCTCCTGGAGCTTGGCGAAGGTGACCATCGAGCCGGCGAAGGAGACCGAGCCGACCAGGATGGTGAAGACGGTGGCCGCCTCGTCGCCCATCGCGATCTTCGAGGACTGCGAAGCCACGGTGAGGAACTCCACCAGCGCGACCACCGCGGCCGCGCCGCCGCCGACGCCGTTGAAGATCGCGACCAGCTGCGGCATCGCGGTCATCTTGACCCGGGTCGCGGCCGGCACGCCGAACACCGCGCCGACCGCGATCGCGCCGAGGATCAGGCCGAGGTGCTGGAGGTGGCCGGTGCTCAGCGTGATGATCACGGCGATGGCCGCGCCCGCCGCGCCGGCCCAGTTGCCGTACCGCGCGGTCTTCGGCGCCGAGAGGCCCTTGAGGGCGAGGATGAAGCAGATGGCGGCGATCAAGTAGCCGAACTGCGCTCCGGTGCTCATCGGCGGTCCTCGCCGCGGCGCGCGGAGAACATCCGCAGCATCCGGTCGGTGACCACGAAGCCGCCGACCATGTTGACCGTGCCGAGCACGATCGCGATCAGGCCGAGGGTGATCTGCACGACGCCCGAGGAAACCCCGGTGATCAGGATCGCGCCGACCAGGACGACGCCGTGGATGGCGTTCGCCCCGGACATCAGGGGGGTGTGCAGGGTGGAGGAGACTTTGGAGACCACCTCGAAGCCCACGAACACCGCGAGCACGAAGATGGTCAGCAGCCCCACGCCGCCGATCTGGTTCGCCACGCGCCACCTACTCCGGTTGAGCGGACTGGTCGGAAGGTCCGGGTGCTTCCGGCGCCTCGGTTGTCTCCGGCGCCTGAGTTGGTTCCGGTGATTGGGATTCCGGCTGGTCTGACCCGCGAGCGGGCTCGGGTTCTGGCTCGTCGGGGGCGAGCGCGTTGCGCACCGCCTCGTGCACGAAGCGGCCGCCCTCGGTGACCCGCGAACCAGCCAAGATCTCGTCGGCCATGTCACCGGCCTTGATCAGCGCGATGAACGCGGAGATGTTCGCGCCGTACAGCTTGCTCGCGTGCACCGGGAGCTGAGAGGGCACATCGGCCCCGCCCCACACCGAGACACCATTGAATACGCCGGTCTCGCCGGGCTTGGACAGGGCGCAGTTCCCGCCGCTCTGCGCGGCCAGGTCGACGACCACGGAGCCCGGCCGCATCGCCGCGACCATCTCCTCGGTCACCAGCAGCGGGGCGGCGCGGCCCGGGATCGCGGCGGTGGTGATCACGACGTCGGCCTCGGCGACGAAGGGGGCGAGCGCGGCGTGCTGGCGGCTGGCGAAGTCAGCGCTCTGGCTCTTGGCGTAGCCGCCCGCGCCCTCCTGGGTCTCCAGGTCGAGGTTGACGAAGGTCGCGCCGAGCGAGCGGACCTCGTCCGCCGCGGCTGCGCGCACGTCGTAGCCGCTGACCACCGCGCCGAGGCGGCGTGCGGTCGCGATGGCCTGGAGGCCGGCGACCCCGGCGCCGAGCACGAGCACGCGGGCCGGAGGGATGGTGCCGGCCGCGGTCATGAACAGCGGGAAGAAGCGCGGCAGCAGTTCGGCGCCGACGAGCGCGGCGCGGTAACCGGCGACAAGTGCCTGAGACGAGAGCGCGTCGACGCTCTGCGCGCGCGAGATGCGTGGGATGAGTTCGAGTGCGTATGCGGTAACCCCTTGGTCTCGCGCGGCGAACATAGCGCGGGATTCCTGAAAGGGGTTGAGAAGGCCGAGCAGGCTGGCGCCAGAGGGCAGCGCGGCGATGACTGACGGTTCCGGGGCGTTGACTACGGCGAGAACATCGGCACCCGCGGCGATCTGCTCCGCGGACTCGGCGATCTCGGCGCCGGCCGCGCGGTAGTCGTCGTCGCTGGCATAAAGATGCCGACCCGCACCGGACTGGACGGTGACCGTCGTGTCCTGCGCGGCGCACAGTGCGGACACCGCCTCGGGCGGCAACGCCACTCGGCGTTCGCCCGACTTGGTTTCCGACAGCACTCCGATACGCATGGCGTGCACCGTACCCGTCAGTAGGAAGCTGGGGGAAGAGACCTTGCGAAAGCATTGTCACTCGTGAGTGATCGTTTGACCACGAGGCGAGCCGGACTCGACCGGGGTGGCGGCGCGGGGTTCGCGGACTCGACCGGGGTGGCGGCGTTTGTGTTACCGGCGTGCACGCCCGCGTGCGAACAACCGGACGAATCACCGCAAGCTGATAACTATCGGGCAACAGCCTGGATCACCTTGCGGACACTCGGTTTCCCGCCCCCGGCTCACCGGGTACCCCTATCTAGTCAGCCGCAGCGCAGCAGATCAGGCTACGCTGGTATCGGTCAGGACTTACGTGCCACACGTGGTCCGTCGTCAGCGGTCTGACCCGTGCGGGCCGGTCAGGGCGGTGCGTCGGTGTCGCGTTCGGAGGGGAAGGATCGCGATCGTTATGCCGAAAGCAAAGCCGGCCATTCAATGGGGCCTCGTGCTTTTCGTGCTGTTCTGGATCGTGCACGACCCGATCACCACGTCGGGCTTCGTGCAGGACGTGTTCAAGTTCATCTCAAGTTTCTTCCACTCCATCGGCAACATCGTCAGCTTCCACAGCAACGTCCACTAGCCCATGACCATGTTCCCGTCGACGCCGTCGGCTCAGGCGCCAGGACATATACGCAAGTTCCTGGATCCTGACGAGAAGGTCGTCATCCACACCCGGTTCCACTGGGCACGGCTGGTCGGTCCGGTGGCGCTGGCCGTGGTCGGCGTGCTCGTCACGATCGCGGTCAACGTCTCGCAGCCGGTCAAGACCGGCAGCGCGTTGAACGTGGCCTGGGTGCTGTGGGCGCTTTGGGTGCTGTGGGCTCTGGCGACGATGTGGGACATCCGCAAGGCGATGGCGCTGCGCAAGGCGGACACGCGGACCCAACTGTTCGCGGCGGTACTCGTCGCCGCGATCGCGGCCGGGATCGCCTGGCTGGTGCAGAGCAAGCAGTTCGGCGTCGGCGGGATGCTGCTCGTGGTCCTGCTGGTGGTGATCGGCTGGTCGGCGCTTCAGGTCGGCGAGTGGGCGGACCGCTTCTTCGTGCTGACCAACAAGCGGATCGTGGTGATCGAGGGGATCATCACCACGACCGTGCGTTCGATGCCGGTGTCGCGGTTGACCGACATGGCTTATCGGCGCTCCGGTTTCGGCAGGCTGCTCGGGTACGGACTGTTCGACGTCGAGTCGGCGGGCCAGGACCAGGCGCTGAAGATCATGGACTACGTGCCGAACCCGGAGTTCACCAACCTGCAGATCTCACATTTGCTGTTCGCCAGCCCGAAGCCGGACCCGAAGAACATCGTGATCGGTGGTCAGGTGAACCCGAACAGCGGCAATGTCTCGCTCACCGGACAGATGGACGGCTGACCCGATCCATCCCGGCCGGTGTGTGTCAGTGGGCAACGGGTGCTGAAGCGTGCCGAAGAAGCGGGGAAGGAAGTGCTGCTTCAGCTTCCGGGGACGATGACGGACAGGCCGGCGCTGTTCACCTGGCGCAGGGTGAGATGGTCGGCTTGCAGCGCGGCACTCCAGGCCGCCGCTTCGACCGCGGTCACATGCGTGCGCACCACCCACACACGCGCGCCGGAGTGCGACCGCACGAGGGAAAGCGCCTGGTCGAGCGCGGCTTGCACCCCTGAAGCGTCGCGGTTGCGCGCGATCACGAGCCGCGGCTGGTCCGGAAAGACAGCGATGTACTTCTGCATCACGGTCGTGCTCGCGCTCTGGGCCGGTGTGCCCGCTGGCCAGTAGTAGGCGAAGCCCCAGTTGCTGTTGAGGTTCACCAACACCACGTCGTCTGGGGTCCGGTGCGCGTATACGTATGCTGCCTGAGAGCGGACGTCCTCGGCAGGCAGGTCGTGCGAGCGGATGTCGTGACGGGAACCTGCGATGAACGCCCCGACCGCTAGCACAGCAACGGCCATGGCAGTGAGACTCCGCGGGCTGCGCAAAGCCGCCCATCGGCCGGCCCGTCGCACGGCGCCGGATGCGATCAGGTCGCACAGCCCCGCGATTCCGATCGCAGCGAGGGCCACCCCGATGACCAGCAAGAAGGTCGAGGTGCGCTCGTCGAGCAGCGGGTACTTCTTCAACCCGGAGACCGCGATCATCTCCGGGCCGAGCAGCACGATCGCCAACGCGACGGCCGGTCGGGCCACGCGCACCAGCACGACCAGACCCAGCGCCGCGAACAACGCGATCAACCAGGTCGGGCCAAGACCGATGAACGAGTGCAGCGTCGCCAGGTTGTTCCGGAGGAATTTGAGGCTCGCGCCCAGGCCATGGCGCAGCGGGACGTAGTAGGCCTCCCAGTAGCTGGTAAGGCCGGGCACCACCGCGGGAGCATCGAAGACCACGTACACGATGCCCATTCCCACGCCGGCGGCCAGGCCTCCGATCGCGGTCTCCAGCAGGCGCGGCCAAGCCCTGCGCGCTAGTTGCAGCAGGGCTAGCGCTCCGAATGCGGCCACGGCGACGAACAGCGTGGTGTGACTGAAGAGCTTGCCGACAATGCACAGCACCGCAAGCGACGCGAGACGGCGACGCGACCACTCCCGCTCAAGCCGCGAGAGGCCCGCAAGCACGGCGAGGGCGAGGAAAGCGTCCGCGGTGTACTGCTTGAGATCGTCGCGGACCAGCAGTGCGGGTGAGAAAAGCACCGACACCGCGGTGACCGTTCCGGCCAAGATCGCGGACCGGCGGTCGCGCCAGCCCAACCCACGGGCGAGCAGGTACGCGGCTGCGACCGTGCACGCCGAGAAGAGCAGGGGCAGGATTCTGAGCCACTGGTGGCCGCCGGAGCCGACGCTGAAGACGCGCAACAGCAGCGTCCAGCCGATCGGCGTGCTGGAACTGACCGCCGGCAACTGGCTGAGCGGGAAGCGGGTCGTTACGGCGACCCAGGCCTCGTCCGTCCAGAACGGCACCCGGAGCGCGTACGCCACGTCATGCACGGCGAACGTGGCGCCGGACAGTGCGAGGACGAGCCAGAACTCCGGAAGGCGCAAGGTACGCGCGACGGCCCGTCGCACTCGGATGACCGTGCGGCCGAGCCCGGCCGCACCGCTCAGCTCGTCGGGCGGCGCGAGAACCTCTGTCGCGCCAGAATCCACAACGCCTCCACTCCGTCGCGCGCCGTCAGCTTCTTGCCCTCTTCACGGCTGCGGGCCTTGTAACTGATCGGCACCTCATAGGGGCGCACGCCGCGGCGCAGCAGCTTCCCGGTGAGCTCGGCCTCCATGCCGAAACCCTGCTGACGGATGTCGAGGTCCAGGTAAAGCTCGCGCGGGACCAGTTTGAAACAGGTCTCCAAGTCGCTGATGTAGCAGTTGAACAGGATGTTGGCGGCCGTGGTCACGCCCCGGTTGCCCAGCACGTACAGATACGAGTAGGCGTTGTGGCTGCCGAACGTACGGGTGCCGTATACGACCTTCGCCTCGTTGCTCAGCACCGGGGCGAGCAGCGCGGGGATCTCAGCCGGGGAGTATTCGAGGTCCGCGTCACACATGATCACGTAGTCGCCGGTGGCCTTCTCAGCCGCGGTACGGATCGCGGCGCCCTTGCCCCGGTTCTCCGGGTGCAAGTGAACGCTCACACGGGGGTCAGACTCGAACGACTCGTAGAGATCACGGGTCCCGTCGGTGCTGCCATCGTCCACGATGACGAGTTCGATGTCGCACGGGTACTCGACCCGGAGGACCTCCTTGACCGCAGTGGTCAGGGTCGCGAACTCGTTGTATACGGGCATCAGGATGGACAGCTTCATGAACCTCACCGAACTTAGGTGGCGGCGCCAAGCTTGCCAGCCGGGCGCGTGGCTGCGCTAGTGTACACAGCTGCCCCTTCCCGAACCTGAAGCGGGAGTTCGACACGGGGGCTCGCAGAAGGGACCGGCATGGGGAACAGTCGCGCTGTCGTGACCGGTGGGAGCGGCTTCCTCGGTAGCCACCTGTGCGAAAGGCTGCTGGACGACGGCTACGAAGTCGTCTGCGTGGACAACTTCTGCACAGGCACGCCGGCCAATGTCGGGCACCTCATGGAGCGACCCGGATTCCGCCTCATCCGCATGGATGTGACCGATTACATTCACATCGTCGGCCCGGTCGATCTGGTGCTTCACTTCGCCTCGCCCGCCTCGCCCATCGACTACCTGCAGCTGCCGATCGAGACGCTGAAGGTCGGTTCGATCGGCACCCTGCACGCGGTCGGCCTGGCGAAGGAGAAGTCGGCCCGGTTCGTGCTGGCCTCCACCTCCGAGGCGTATGGCGACCCCAAGGTGCACCCGCAGCCCGAAACGTACTGGGGGCACGTCAACCCGGTCGGTCCGCGCGGCGTCTACGACGAGGCGAAGCGCTTCGGCGAGGCGTTGACCATGGCGTACCGGCGTACGGCCGGCGTGAACACGGGCATCGTGCGGATCTTCAACACCTTCGGTCCGCGGATGCGTCCGTTCGACGGTCGGGCGATTCCGACGTTCATTCGCCAGGCGCTGGCCGGCGAGCCGATCACGGTGGCCGGCGACGGCTCCCAGACCAGGTCCGTCTGCTTCGTCGACGACCTGGTCGAGGGGATCGTGCGCTTCGCCCACACCGACCACAGCGGTCCGGTCAACATCGGTAACCCGCACGAGATCAGCGTGCTCGCCCTCGCCGAGCTGATCCGGGATCTGTGCGACTCGCGCTCACAGATCCAGTTCGTCGAGCGCCCGCAGGACGACCCGTCGGTGCGGCAACCGGACATCACCCTCGCCCGCGATCTGCTGGGCTGGGGGCCGAAGGTGGAGATGGTCGACGGGCTGCGGCGCACGATCGACTGGTTCGCCAGCCACCCGGAGCTCACCGCCGCTGAGCCGGCGCGGGTTCAGTCCCCGGCGTCCTGACGACGGGAGGCCGGCCGGGCGCCGCGCTACGCTCTGCCCTCCTTCGTTCTGCCCTCTGCCCTCCTACATTCTGCATTCCCGCGCACGTCCTTTCGCGGGTTCGTTCCAGCAGTCGAACCCGCGAAAGGACAATGACGTACGGCTTTACGCGACGCCCTCGGGCACGGCGTCAAGCGTTTCCAAGATCGCCTGAGCGAGCGCGCGCGCAGTCTCCGCGGTCAATTCGACGGCCACACGCGCGCCGGCTCCGCGCTCCGGGTTGCGAAAGTCGATGTTGAGCGTGTGATCCGCCGACGCGTGAACCGGGTGGTCGAAGTACACGGTCGTCTCGGTCAGCGGGAACCAGCCCTCGGCGCCCTTGCCGCTGCCCTCGGTTTCGACCTTCGCGGTGATGTAAGTGCACATAGACGACCCCTTACGCGCTCAGGTGCTTGCCGAAGAAGGACTTGATGCGCTCCCAGCCGTCCTTGGCGGCCTCCGGGCGGAACGCGGGGCGCTCGACCATGAAGAAGGCGTGGCCGGCGCCCGCGTAGCTGTGGAACTCAAACGACTTGCCGTACTTGGTCAGCAGCTGTTCGAGCTCTGCGACCTCCTCCGGCGAGGGGTGCTTGTCGTCCGCGCCGAACAGGCCGAGGAGCGGGCAGTTCAGATTGGGCAGCTTGTCGTAGAGCGGGCTGATGTGCCGCAGCGGGTGGCCTTCGATGCTTGACGGGTCGCCAGTCACGAAGGCGCCGTAGCAGTCCACGGCGGCATCGAGCGGCAGGCTGCACGCGGCCAGCACGGACTGGCGGCCGCCGGAGCAGTAGCCGATCACGCCCACCTTGCTGTTGGAGTTCGGCAGCGAGCGAAGGTACTGCGCGGCCCCGGCCACATCGCCGACCAACCGCTCGTCCGGAATCCCGCCCTTGGCCCTTCCGGCCGCCGCGGCGTCGTCGGGTGCGGCACCGGGGGCGTCGTGCCAGTAGAGGTTCGGCATCACCGCGTTGTAGCCCATGTGCCCGAACCGGCGGACGATCTCCTTCGTCGCCTCGTCGTATCCGGGCAGGTGGTGGATGACCACCACGCCGCCGCGCGGCTGGTCGTCTTGGGCAACGGCCGAGTACGCCTCGATCTCGGCGCCCTCGTGTCCGGGGATCCGTACTGTCGCAGACAGGAATGCATCGCTCATGCGACACATCCTGCACCCGCTGTCTGCAAGCCGCATGAAGCCCCCCGGTCCCGGCCGGCGGTGGCGGCGTGGTGCCCTTGGGTCGCGGTACGACGGATGGTGCGGCGGTGATCGAAATCGAAGCGATACAAACCGACGCTGGACTTCGCTCCGAATCGCGCTACGTTGATCACGCAGCCCTCGAATACACACGGGGGCTGCACTTTTGCGCCCGCCGCCGTGATTTACCTGCTGCGCTACCATGCACGGGTCATGGTTACCGCACCCGCCCCAGGTCGGGGAACCCGCCTGCTTTCCCTGCTCAACCGGCCCGTCGTCCTGCTGGCGGCCGGGCTGGGACTGTCCGCGGCCGCGGGCTCCACGTTCATCGCGGTCGTCAACCACTCGATGCCCGTCGACCAGGTTCGGCCGCTACCGCAGCTTTACTTCCTGCTCTCCGCCATCGGTACCGGCATGTTCGCGGCCTTCGAGCAGGAGATGACCCGCGCGGTCAGCCGCGCGCTCGCGCTCGGCCACTCCGAGGCGGAGGTGATCCGGCACCAGGTGCGCAATGCGGCCTGGGTCGGCATCGGCACCGTCGCGATCGTGTGCGCGGCGAGTCCGTTTATTACGCACCACTGGTTTTACGGCAACTGGCTGGTTTTCGTCGAGCTGGTGATCGGCCTGGCCGGGATCTGGGCGTCGTTCCTCGTGCGCGGCGTGCTTTCCGGGCGCCAGCAGTTCCGCTCGTACGCGATCACGATGGTGGTCGAGGGCTTGGCGCGGCTGCTGCCGAGCATCGTGCTGGCGCTGCTCGGGGCCGGGTCCACCTGGTCGCAGGGCCTGGTCTTCGCCCTGGGCTCCGCGATCGCGGCGGTGTCCGGCCTGTTCGTCGCGCGGGCACCGATCCCGTTCGAGTCGCCGCAGGGCGCGGAGGCCGAGGTCGCCGCGAACAGCGAGCCGGAGACCGCGAACCTGGCGGCGGTGCGGCTGGCTCGACTCACCGGTGGGGTACTCGCCGGGCAGGTGTTGATGTACGCGATGCCGCTCGTGGTCAACGGCAGGCTCGCGGAACAGTCCAAATTGGTGATCGCGGTCGGCTCGGCGGTGGGCTTGACCCGGCTGGCGCTGTTGATCCTCTTCCCGCTTCAGGCCCCGCTGCTGCCCAAGCTGAGCGCCGCGGCCGCGCTGGGGCGGATGGCCGAGGTGCGGCGGATGACGGCTTTGCTGTCGGCCGTGTGTGTGGCCGCGGGCTTGGCGGGCATCGCCGGCGCGGGATTGTTCGGGCCCTGGGTGCTGACCAGTGTGATGGGCGCGCCGGTGTCGCTGTCCGCGGCCTTGCTGATGGAGTTGGCCACCGGGACGCTGTTCCTGCTGGTGGCGAACATCCTGCAGTCCGCGCTGACCGCGCTGAACCGGCAGCAGACCGTGCTGGTGGCGTGGAGCCTGGGCGTGGTCTCGATGTTCATCGTGTTCGCGGTGCCGCTCGGACCGCTCACCACCGCCGCGGTCGCCTCGTTGGTCGGACCGGCGGTGACGATGGTGGTCATGGCTTGGGATGTACTGCGGACGACCGGCGGCTGGCACGCGTTGGCCCCTGCGGCGGCGCAGCCGGAGGGCGAACCGGGAAAAGCCGAGCCGGTGGTTGAGCCGGCCAAGTAGCTGAGCAGGGCAGGGCTGACCAGAACGAAACCGGGGCCCGGCGGATTTCTCCGCCGGGCCCCGGCCCCTTACTTGCCCTTATTGCTTACCGGATCGCTTACCGGGTCCTCAGCTGAAGTAGCCGCCGAGGTCGACGATCAGGCGGATGGTGCCGCCGGAGCCGTTGTAGAAGTCGACCTGCCCGCTGTTCGGCACGATGGCGGCGTTGGCCACCGCCGGGCCGCCCGGCGAGAAGTCGAGGTTCGACACGACCGGACGGGTCACGTTGTCCGGGTACGCGGTCAGGTACCCGCTCGCGGTCTGCGCGGCGACGGTCAGGTTGCCCAGGATCGCCTTGGCGGTCGCCGGAACCGGCAGGCCGAGCACGCCGCTGGCCGCCACCGTGCCGGGAGCGGAGGTACCCAGCCCGATGCGGGTGTCCACGACCCGGTCCGGGCCGAGCGCGTAGTACTTGGCACCGCTGGCGCCGGCCTGGAAGTACCCGGCCACGTCGGCGATCACGTCGGTGTTGCCGCCGCTGCCGTTGTAGAAGTCCACCTTGCCGTCCGCGCCGACCGGAACGATCACCAGGTTCGCGATCGTCTGGTTCGCCGAGAAGTCGAGGTTGGACACGACCGGACGGGTGACCGGGGTTCCGCCCGAGGTCTGGTTCGGGTAGACGGTCAGGTAGCCGCCGCCGACCGGACGGGTCACCGTGACGTTCATGGCGACCGCGCTGATCCCGGCCGGGATCGTGACGCTGCCGATCGTGGTGCCGCCGACCGTCAGGGAGTCGACGCCGCTCGCCGGAATCGGAGCCTTCGCGACACCGGTGCCGTTACGCGTGTCCATCGCGCGCACCGGGCCGACCGCCGTGTAGGTGGAGATGCCGGCCGCGGTCGAGTCCGACGTGAAGTAGCCGGCGAGGTCGGCGATGAACTGCACCGAGGCACCCGACTCGTTGACGAGGTCGACCTTGCCGTTCGCGCCGACTGGCACGACGACCATGTTGGGCACGGTCTGGTTCGCCGCCCAGTCCACGCTGGAGGTCGACGGGAACGCGCCACCGTCCGGGTAGACCACGGCGTAGCCGCCGCTCGAGTTGGCGGTCACCGTCACGTTGATCGCCACGGCGGTCACGTTGGACGTCGGCACGCCATTGAGGCCGGTGATCTGCAGCTTGGTGGTGCCACCTGCAGCGGCGACCGGACCGCTTCCGCCGATGCCCTTGCGGGTGTCCAGGATTCGGGTCGGACCAGTCGGCACGTAGTAGCTGGCCGGAGAGGTGACGGCGACCTGGCACGCGACGGAGACGACGCCGGGCGCCACCGGGCTGCCCCAGCCGGTCGCCATGTCGTACCCGGCGGTGGCCGGGTAGCTGTACGACGGGCTGTAGGCGGAGATGCCGTTGTTGCCCGCGGTCACGTCACGGAACACCGAGAACCCACCGGGCGCGACGCCTGCGGCATAGAGGGCCGGGGCCGCCTGACCGGCGAGGCCGTTGGCCTTGCATGCGGAGCTGGCGTCGGCGAGAGCGTAGATCGCCGCCCAGATCGGAGCCGCACCGCTGGTGCCGCCGATGACGGCGTAGTAGTAGCCGGTGTTTTGCGGGTTGCCGTCGTTGTAGATCTCGTCGATGACGTAACCCTGGCCCGGGTCGGCCAGCGCCGAGACGTCAGGCACCTGACGGCAGCCGCTGGTCGCGGCCGTGGCGCAGTTCTGCGCGTAACCGGCCGCCTTGACGCCGTTGTTGCCCTGGTAGCCCGGCAGGGTCTCCGACTTCGACACGCCACCGCCGGTGGCGCCGTAGAAGTGGTTGCCGTTCGCGTCGGTCTGCACCGAGTTCCACGCCGACTCGATCATCGAGTTATTGGTCAGGCCGTGCATGGTGGTGCCGCCGGCGGCCAGGACCTGCGGCTGGCTCGCCGGGTCGTCCACCGACAGCTCGTTGTCCTTGCTGCCCTGCGGGTTGTAGCAGTCGGTGTCTCCGGCGTCGCCGGAGGCCGCGATGACCGTCTGTCCCTGCGTCGCCGCCTGGGCGAAGATCGTGCTCTCCGCGGTGATGGTCGACGGGTTGGCCGCGGCCTCGCACAGACCCCAGCTGCTTGAGATCACCTTGGCGGTGTTGTCGTTGACGATCCGACGGTAGGTGTCCAGGATCTGGGCGTCGGTGGCAACGGTGTAGTCCGGGCCGGCGTAGTCGACGATCGAGACGCCGGGCGCCGCGGTCGCGATGTTCTCGATGTCGAGCGCGGACTCGACGCCGACGCCGGTGTACAGGTTGGCCGCGGTGGTCGGGCCGCCGTCGACCGCGACCTCGCTGACCGAGGTGGAGATGTTGTAGCAGTTCTTGTAGTCGGAGACGCCGCCCGCGTCGTAGCTCTCGAGCTCGAAGACCGCGACGGTCACGCCGGAGCCGTTGTTGCCGCCGGCCAGGACCGAACTGGTGCCGTAGATGTCGGCCAGCGTGTCGGAGCGGTAGTAGTCGGTGCCGTTGTGCAGGCCGATCGGGTTGAGAATGTTGTCGATGTTCGCACAGACCGGTGCCGCGGTGTGCGGCGAGACGGTGTGCGCCTTGACCGTGCTGCCCGTTACGCCGGCCTTCGCCTCGCGGTGGGTGTTGACGTAGTGCGGCACCGCGTAGGCGATGTTGTCCAGACCCACCACGCCCGCGATGTCAGCCGAGATCGACGAGTCGAACTTCGGCGCGGCAGTGTTGGCGTAGGCCGTGCGACCGCCGAAGGTGTATCCGGCGAAGTTGGTGCTGAACGCCGTCTTGGCCTGCCCGACGGTGGTGGTGACCGGGATGAAGAGACCGTCCGAGGAAACCGGTCCGGGGGTCAGGCCAGCCGCCTTGAGTGCCGCGTCCACGGCGGCGACCTCAGCGGCGGAGGCGCCGAACTGCTTGGCGATCTCCCCCTTCGCCAGGAAGTGGTGGTAGGAGGGCGACTTCGGGTCGTTCACGGCCGCGGCGACCGCCGGCAGCTCGGCGGAGGTCGGCGTCTTCAGCTGGATGTCGACGGTGAGTTTGGTGGAGTCCGCGGGAGCCGCGACGGTCTTGGCGCCGTGCGGCACCGTCGGGGCCGCGCCGACCGCGATCCGGCTCGCCGCGGCGGCGTGGCCCGGGACCGCGAGCGCGATCTGGGACGCGCCGACCGCGAGGCTGACGGCGACCGCCGGAATGGCGGTCCGCCGGACGCGCCGGGACTGCGCCGAGGCAAGCTCCCCTGGCGCGGCGGCGCTGCTGGATTTGTTCACATGAATCCCCATGTCTCGTACGGTGGTGCTGTCAGCCGCCGGTCCCCCCACGGGGGCGGCGAACACCGGTGCTCCCGGTCCTGTCATACCGGAGCATCGGAGCTTTTAGGGTCAGAGCGTGGCGAATGAGGCGATCCCCGGGAATCGGGGCAGGTCGCAGATGGCCGCCGCGAGTATGACGATATTGACCGTGAGTGGACGCTCGGACAAGTAACAATCCCCCCACGCAGTTGATGACCCGCCACGACGTGCCCGGCGGAGTCGGCGAGGACTCATGTTACGACTCCCTGACGAGCCCTCGAGACGATTATTTGTAGCAGGTTTGCACCAGCCGCCGCCATGCCTAATTCGGGCCAGATATGTCACAAAACGTAGCAGTACAGAACGCGCTACAACGGAAATTATGGACATGAAGTGAGAATTCTGACGGGCGGGTCAGTGGCCGGTATGGTCGGCGGTCCCGCGCCGCAGCTCACGCCGCGCGCCATGGAAGTTTCACGGTGGTGAGTCGAGGGCCGAGGCCCCTACCAGCGGGTGAATTCGGGATGCGCCCCAGGGCATTGATTATCCGTTGTACCGGCCGGAGAGTTCGCTTAAGGGGGTGGCGCGTGTCGGCCACTGGCGTGTCTTCGTGGCCGGCGCCGGGGCCGATGCTGCTGCTCGACGTGGGCGGCGATCTGCAGCCTTCACCAGCCACACCGGAAAGGTGCACAGACTCCTGATGCGGCGGCGGACCCTGGCAGAAGCGGCGGCGGACCGACATGGCTGAACTGATCGTGGAACCGGGTGCCGACACCCGGACGGGCACCGGACCGGAAGCGGACCTGAAGAAGACCGCGTTCCCGCTGTCCGTCACGGTCCCCACCTTCAACCCGTTGATCAGGCCGGCGCTCGTGCCGAATCCGACCGAGCGGGTGCCGGTGCATTTCGCGGGGGACGGCGAAGGCGTCGGGGAAATGACGTGGGGACAGCGAGAGATCCTTCAGGCGATGGTCCGGCAAGGCTGGATCTCGCTGGGTGGCGTGCTGCCGCTACCGCCGGGCGTGAGCGTGCAGGACGCTGCGGGCCAGCTCAGCTACATGGTGTCGCGCTTCCCGTCCATGCGCACCAAGCTGCGGTTCGACGACGAGGGCTACGCGCTGCAAGAAGTGCACAGCTCCGGCACCGTCATGCTCGACGTCTACGATCTTGCGCCCGGCGCCGACGCGGACGAGACGGCAGCGCAGATTGAGGCCTGCTACCGCACCAGGCCGCGCGACTTCTGCGCGCAGTGGCCGGTGCAAATGGGCGTGCTGCGCCAGGCGGGCAGGCCCACGCATGTGATCGCTATCTCGTGCCACACGGTCAGTGACGGCCTTGGGATGCAGGCACTCGGCCGGGAGGTAGCGGCGAGGCGGACCGAACCCGCGATCGGCCTGCAGCAGCTCGAATTGGCCGCATGGCAGGAGTCTCCGGCCGGGCAGCGAGTCAGCGACGCGGCGATCCGGTACATGGAGAAAGTCCTGCGCTCGGTGCCGCCACGTCCGCTGCCCTTCTCGGATGACGAGCGCGATCCGCGGCATTGGACCGGCGTGCTGCGCTCGCGCGCCTTGAAGCTCGCGCTGCCTGCCATCGCCGAACGCACCGCCTCCGACACCTCCGCCGTGCTGCTGGCGCTCTACGCGACCGCACTGGGCCGGCTCGGGCTGTTGAACCCGGCGGTGATCAGGCCTCTGTCGAGCAATCGCTTCCGGCCCGGCCTCACCGACATGGTGGGCAACCTGGTGCAGAGCGGGGTGTGCGTCCTGGACGCGGCCGAGACGACGATCGACGAAGTGGTGCGCCGAGCGCGTCAGGTTTCGATGACGGTGCGGAAGTACTCGTATTTCGATCCGCGGGCCGAGACCGCGCTCATCGATCGGCTCGGCCGTGAGGCACGCGAGCTGGATCCGGACGCGGAGCCGTGGTGCTGCGTGAACTGGGCGTTCTTCAACGACCGCCGCATCACGCCGGGCGAGCCCGCGCGCAGTCGGGAGGAACTGGAGGCGGCGCGCCAGCTGAGCACGTTCGGCTGGATCGAGAAGAAGGAAAACCCATACGAACAGCTCTTCCTCCACATCGACGACGACGGGGAGGACGGCATCGCGGTCATGGTCTGCGCTGACACTCGCCACATCTCCCCCGCCGGCAACGAAGCGCTGGCCCGCGAAATGGAGGCGGCGGCCATCGAGGCAGCATTCGACGCGGACGCACCCACGCGTGTGACGGCGCCGGTACCTATCGCGGCAGCCGTCCGTGTATAGCTCACGGCGCTGCGCCCGCATGCGGTGGAAGCCGGGACGCGCAACGCCATGACCGCCCTGGAAGCCGTCGGCGTATACGTCCCGTCCGGCCGCGTCCCGATCGAGGACCTGGCTGAGCATTTCGGGCTGTCGACGATGCAGGTCCAGGTGTTCCGGCGATATCCCCAGCTCGCGCAGAGCAGCCGCGATCCCGATGGCGGGCTGCTCGAACTGCTGCGTGGCGCGGTAGCCGATCTAGACGGCCTGCGCGGCCGCGAGGATCGGGTGCGGTACGTCGTGCACGCGCGCACGTTCCCGCTGGTGGTGCAATACCCGCAAAATCCGCTGCGCGAGCTGTGCTTCGAGTTCGGGCTCGACCAGGCCGCGACGTTCGCGGTCGGCCACCACGCCAGCGCCTCGGGTCTGCTCGCGGTGGACGTCGCCGGCCGCCTCCTCACGGCGGACGCCGACCCCGAAGCGCTCGCCCTGGTCGTGGCCGGGGAGAAGGGGTTCGCCCGGCAGACCCGCACGGCATCGGAGACCAGATTCCTGGCCGAGGGCGCGGCGGCCTGCCTCATCCGCGCGGAAGGCACGCACGACCGGCTGCTCGCCTACGCGACCGACCTGCGTGGCGAGTTCGAGGATTACGAGTACGAGTATGAGCACGAGTACAAGCACGAAACGGAAGCGGCCGCCGCCCTCCAGCAGCAATACGCGGACTGCCTCGCGGCGGCGATCCTGACGGCGGTCGAGCGATGCGGACTGGAGATGGGCGCGATCAGCCTGATCCTGCCGCACAGCGTGGACCGGCTCGCGTGGCAGCGCGTCTGCCGCAGGCTCGGCTTCCCGCTCGACCGCGTGGTGCTCGACAACCTGGCCTCCATCGGCCCCCTGTTCTGCGCCGACGCCTTCGTCAACTACCGCACCGCCCGCACCCGCGGCCTGCTGCGCCCAGGCGACCGCTACGTGATGGCGGCGGCCGGAGCCGGTCTCGGCGCCGCCTTCTCCGCAATGGTCTTCGAGCACTGACCACGGCGGCTGTGGCACCCGCCGCGCAGGCTGCCATGATGAGCGCCGCTAAGGCGTCGGCTGGGTGTCGGCGAGGCGTCGTACGCTGCCTCTGAACGTTCGGCAGACCAGGAGGGGCAGCTGTGGGGATCGGTGAGCTCTCGCGGCCAGACGCAGTGTTGAGCGCCATCGCCGAGTGCGAAAAGGCAGGAGAACGCGCCTTTCTGGCGGAACACCAATTCGGGTTCAACATCAAGTACTTCGTTCAACACGACGGCGCGTTGTATCCAGCAAAGGCCATCGCCGCAGTCGCCTACGGCTACCAGTTTCCCGCCGCCGGAAGCTTGTCCAATGGGCAGCTTTCCGGAGGCGAGGCAGCTGCGAACGCCGCCTTGCGCGCTCTGGGTTTCACGGTGGTGGCGCTCCCAAGACCTCAGCAAGGAGCGCCGTTTCCGTTTGGCGAGCTGCCGGGCGTACCACCCGGCACGACCTTCCCCAACCGGCAAGCCCTGCACAAGGCCGGTGTTCATCGACAGCTGCAGGGCGGCATCACTGGTCTGCCGCAGTACGGTGCTGAGTCGATCGTTCTATCCGGAGGCTACGAGGACGACGAAGACCACGGAGATTGGATTCTCTACACCGGCCAAGGTGGTCAGGTGAATGGCCGCCATGTAGAAGACCAGAAGCTCGTTGCTGGGAACGCCGCGCTGGTCACCAGCATGACTAACGGACTGCCAGTTCGTGTGATCCGAGCGAGCACGCACAAATCGCCGTACTCGCCGACCCACGGACTCGTGTACAGCGGCCTGTTTCGGGTAGAGGACTACTGGTCTGAACCCGGAAAGTCTGGCTTCTTGGTTTGGCGCTATAGCCTCCGCGAGTTGCCGAAGCGCGCTACCTCGGCTGCCGGCACATCGTCGACCGGCTCCGCAGGCGTACCCACTGGCAAGGCAGCGCCTGGGCGCGCAACCACGACGACACAACGCATCGTCCGCAGCAGTCCGGTGGCTGACTTCGTCAAGCGCGTACACGACTTCAAATGCCAGATCTGCGGCATTCGGATCCCGACACCAACAGGCGCCTACGCTGAAGCCGCCCACATTAGGGCACTCGGCCGACCGCACGGCGGCCCAGACGAAGTTGGCAACGTGCTTTGCCTATGCCCTAACCACCACGTGCAATTCGACCTGGGCGTGATCGTGATCAACGATGATTTCAGTGTGCTTGACCTCTCGACCGGGCAGGTCGAGGGCGCACTGCGGCGGCTGCCCGAACATGAGATCGCATTGGCGCACATCCGCTATCACCGTGACCACTACAAGAGCGCGTGGCTATAACAGCCTCAGTGGTCCTGCGCCTACCGGCCCACGACACGCTCGGTAGCGTCGGCCATAGCCTGCTCGCCGCGAGCGCTCCGAAACTGCGCGAAGCGATCAAGCGCATGGACCGGCTCATGGGCGGCAGCGCTGAAGCAGCCGAGTCCGCCCGGGCCTGACTGTCACGGTTGGTGTCAGAAGCGCCAAAAACCGGTAAGCGTTAATCACTTACCGGCTTTGTGCTGGGCGCGCTCGGAGGGATTCGAACCCCCAACCTTTTGATCCGTAGCTTCGTCTGCCAAGTCGCTGACCAGTTCGAATATGCCGACCCGCCTCGCTGAGAGGTCTCCTCGACCTGCGGCGATCCGCCGCCGTACGCCACCGTTGGTGTCAGTGGTTGGTGTCAGGCTTACCGTGTGCGCGAACTAGACCCCGCTGCGATGGACCTCGACGCCGTCGAGATCGCGATGCGCAATCCGGCGACGCATCGACTCATCCAGGACTACGGCGCCGGAGGGCAAGACGACCGGGTTGAGTCCTGGGTTGAGCTCCACCAATTGGTCCCGCTCAACGATTATGAGCGTCCCTGGGTCGTTCGCACGGCCGGAGTCGGGGTGCTCGAGTGTGAGATGCGAGCGTACGCATCGATACGAGCCGCAGAGGCGGACTTCTCCGACGCGCAGGATTGGATCCAGGAGGAGTACGAATACGAAGCAGAGGACGATGACGAGGACTGAAGTGCGCACAGTGCGGCCACCGATCACACGCGCTCTTCAGTATCAGCCCCATCGGCTGTTGCGCTGTGGTGTCAGTGGGGGCTGGCACGATCTGACGACATGGCAAAGACCTTCGGCCACATCCCTGGGTTCCCCGTCGGCTCCCTCTTCCCACGGCGCACGGAGCTGCGTCTTGCTGGTCTGCATGCTCCGAACATGCATGGCATTTCCGGTAACCCTCGAGAGGGCGCGGATTCGATCGTCGTATCTGGTGGCTACGTCGATGACGAGGATCATGGAAGCTGGATCCTCTACACCGGGCACGGTGGGCGCGATAACGACACGAAGCGCCAGGTAGCTAACCAGGAGATCACTGACTCGGGGAATGCCGGACTCGTTAAGAGCCAACTGGAGGGCCTGCCTGTTCGAGTGATCCGCGGTGCGGGCGGCGACCCGCGCTACAGCCCTGAGTCGGGCTTTCGGTACGACGGGCTCTTTCGTGTGGAGTCCCACGGAAGCAAGATCGGCGTGGACGGATTCCGGATCTGGCAGTTCCGCATGGTCCAGATTGACGAGGACGACTCTTCGCCTGATGCAGACGTGGTCACCCTGGCACCTACTGCGCCGGCCGGCGGTACGCCTAGCCGTAAGCCTGTGCAGACCCAGCGCATTGTGCGTAACACTGCGGTGGCTCAGTGGGTCAAGGAACTGCACAAGCACACCTGCCAGGTCTGCGGCGATGCGCTGGAAGTCGACAGCGGGTTCTACAGTGAAGGCGCCCACATCCAGGCTCTCGGCAAGCCGTACAACGGGCCGGACGTCGTAGGAAACGTCCTGTGCTTGTGTCCTAACGATCACGTCCGCTTCGACAATGGCGCCCTCTACCTGACCGATGACCTTAAGGTCATCAATGCGCTCAACGGCCAAGTCCGAGGCCAGCTAAGAGTGCATGCCAAGCACAAGATCGATCTGGCGTATGTCCAACACCACCGTGCCCGCTGGGGCCAATGACCCCCGCCTCGCAAAGGCCTCAGGTCCGCGTGAGCCCGACTCCCTGACCTGGCCTGCCGAAATGCCATAGCCGCGATTTACCAGCCTCGGAACGTAGCTCGCGCTAGCGTCCTCGCATGAGTGAAGATGGCGGTCTCGAGATCGCCGCGCAGACGATTGCCGCGTCAGTCGCAGCAGGCGCCAGCCTCAGAAGCCCAGAGCTAGGCGCAGCCGCGATTTTTCTGACACCGATGACAGAATCGATTCTCAGGCAAGCGATTGGCGCCCTCGGCTCGCGTCGACGTCGCCACGTTGGCGAGGCCCTGATCGCAGCCGCGAAAGCCCGTTCGGAGACCGTTGACGACCTGATCACGAGGGCGCTCGAGGACGAGGGCAGTCAGGAGCTATTCGTCCGTGTTGCCACCGCGGCGCAAGACGCGGCGCTCAGGGAAAAGCGTGTTGCCCTCGGCCGAGCGTTGGCTGCTGGCCTGGACGGAGCCGAGACCGCTATCAACGACGAGCTACTGTTCGTCCGTGCGATCGCGGACCTTGACGGTCCCCATATCCAGCTGCTGCACAGGATGAGCGAGCCAAGGGAGGGGACCGGTCAAATGGCGGGCCACACCCTCTTCGACGGCTGGACAGTCGACAACTTGACCGCAGAGGTACCCGCCCTAGCGCAGCATCTTCCATCGTTGCTCGCGACGCTCGCGC
>NZ_DASRBQ010000174.1:0-7747 GCF_035653575.1 Actinocrinis sp. | reverse complement strand
ACCGACACCGACACCGACACCGACACCGACACCGACGGGATGATGGCGGCGAACGTGTCGCCGGTGCGGTGACAAGGACGCACGCGGCCCACTTCTTGGCGATGGTGCAGCGTGCGCCGAATCCGGCACCGTGGGTGCTGTGCGCGGATCGCCGCGCGCAGCACCACCGCGTGCGGAGTAGCGGCGGTACGCAGTGATGTTCGAAGCGACGGCGCTGGGCGGCGTGGAGGGTTGAATCAGGCCACGTTGTCGAAGACGCGCAGCCGGTGTGCAACTGCCGCCGCCTCGGTGCGCGAGGAGACGCCGAGCTTGGCGAGGATGTTCGACACGTGCACGGATACCGTCTTGGTGCTGATGTACAGCCGCGCGCCGATCTGGCCATTCGACAGGCCATCGGCGACTAGCCGCAACACGTCGAGCTCACGCCGCGTCAAACCGAGGTCGCCGATGTTCGGACCGCTTCCGGAACCAGCGCCAGCACCTGTACTCCGGCCGCTTCCGTAGGCAGCGTCAGCGCCTGCACTCTGACTCCTGCCGGAACCACTAGCCGAGCTACCAGCGCCGCCGGAACCGGCACTCAAGCCAGCGCCTGCGCTGGCACCCCGGCCGTTGCCGGCGCCTCGAGCGGAGGTGGCGTGGGCTGCGGCGCCGAAGTCTGCGTAGCCGTCAGCGGCCCCTGCGGCATCAGCGGCACGAGCATCACTGGCGTTGCCGAGACGAGGTGCAGTTGACGTGGCGGAGTCCGCTCCAGCGCGTGCGGCGGCGCGTGAGCCTGGTCGTGCGCCGGCATCCTCGTAGGACAGTGCTGCGCCAGCAGCCGCGCCAAGGCCGGCACCGGTGCCACGCCCGCCACTCGTGCCGAGCCCGGAACCGGCGCTGCCTCTAGTGCTCGCGTCGTGTCCTGAACCGGGCACCGATCCAGTCTCGGCGGTCCCTGCAGTTCCGGTGAGCCCAGCGGTTCCGGTGGGCCCGGCGGCCGCGCTTCCAGCCAGGCCGGCAGCAGCGGATCCCGCACCGGACCGACCTCGGACGTCGGCGTTTGCGCTCGTGTCCGTGTCGGTGTTCGCGTTCACGGTAGGGTCCGGACGAGAGCCGAAGCGCGACATTGCCTCGGCCGAGCGATCGCCAGAGGTTCGCTCGGTGCCGCGGGACGCCGCGTTCTGCCTGCCGAAGGCGGTGGCGGACGGCCGTGCGGCGGGATCCGGGACCGGGCGCAGCGCGAGGCGTGCGGCGCGGACGAGGCTCTCGATCTGGCCCAGCAGCGGACGGGCGCCGAGCGGCTCGATCAGCGCCCGGGCCTGCCTGGCGGCTTCGGCCGCGTCGGCGCGCTCGCCACGGACCGCGGACGCCTCGGCCAGCCGGAACCGCAGGTAGGCGCGCAGGTGCACCGGAGCGACTGCTTCGTCGGCGGCGGTGACCAAATCGAGCCAGTCCGCAGGGTCCTGACTTGTGTCCACCAGCTCGCGACGGGCCTCGGCCGCGACAAGGCGCGCGAAGAGGTTCTGCAGCGGGACGTGCACCGGCAGTTCCGCCGCGATGCGGGCGATGCGGGCGGTGACCGAGTCCGGATCCCGCCTGCCGGCGTCCACCGCTCGGTCTGCTTCTGCGCGGGCCACCAGGGCGAGCATCTCCCACAGGAAGCGCTCGTCGCCTTCGCGCACCCCGCCGTCCAGCACCGTGCCCAGTGCCATGCGCACCTGGTCTATTCGGCCGCGTGCCGCCGCCAGCCCGGCCACGGCCCGGTGCAAGGGAATCACGTACTGCGGCTCGCCGGTCTTCGAACCGCCGCGACGCCGGGCCGTATCGAGGTCAACCTGCGCCAGCTCGTACTCGCCGCGCAGTATGTGCAGGTCCGCACGCAGCCGCAGCAGGCCGAGGTCGTGTACGCCGGGCAGGTTCAGGTCGATCGCGTCGTCGATCAACCGCGCCGCCTCGTCCCACTCCCCCAGCGCGATGAGCGGTTCGGCCAGGTTGTTGCGCAGCATTCCGGACTGCACCGGATTGCAGGGGATCATCGAGTCCAGCCCGCCCCGGGCGACCTGTGCGGCCTCCTCAAAGCGGCCGACCTCATAGAGCTCGGAGGACAGGCAGATGTCGATGCGCGGCAGCAGCGTCGGCGTCGGGCCGAGCCTGGCGGCCTCATCCCGGCAGGCGCGATGCAGCGCCAGGCCCTCCTCGATTCGCCCGCCGTTGCTCAGGATCATCGCGCGGATGGACTTAGCGGACAGTCCGTCACACGGATCATCGGAGCGAGCGCACAGCTCGATTGCCTCGTCCACGGCGACCAGCGCCTCGGACAATCGGCCGTGCATGCAGAGGGTGGAGGCGAGGCCGGTGAGCATGTAGCCGCGCTTGACCGCGTACTTCTCGTCGCGCAGCAGCTCGATCGCCTGTAGCTGATCGTCTATGCCCGAGCCGCGGCCCAGGGTGCGCTGGTGCTTTCCGCGTTGGTCGAGCAGATGCGCCGCGAGGGAGGGGCGGGCCGTCTCGTCGATGGCGGCCAGTCCCGCGTCGGCGAAGGCCAGTCCCCGGTCGGCTGCTCCGGCGCGGCCTGCGGCCATTGAGGCGCGGTACATCAGATAGATGTCGTCCGGCTTCGCGTCGGGGTCGTGCGGCACCTGGTCCCACAGTTCGAGCGCGCGCTCGAACATCGCCAGTTCGTCGGCGAAGGCGTATCGCGTCCTGGCTGCCTCGGCCGCGAACAGGGCAGCGGTCAGTGCCTTGTCAGGTACATGGGCGCGATACCAGTAGTGCGCGAGCTCTACGTCGAAACAGTCGGCCGAGACCAGCGTCGGCGTCTCGTCAAGCGCCTCGGCGAGCCGTAGATAGATCCGCGTGTGCTCTCCGGGCAGCAGTTCCCCGTGCACGACCTCCCGCATCAACGCGTGCCGGAAGCGATAGGTGTCCCGTTCCCCGGCCACCAGGACGTTGGCGGCGAAGGCGGGCCGCAGTGCCTCGGTCAGTTCGTCTTCGCTCAGCCCCGCGACCGCGGCGATCAGAGCTGGATGCGCGGGCTGCACCGCGCTGGCCAGTAGGCGCAGCAGACGTTGGGTCAGTTCCGGCAGCCGCTCGACGCGGGCCATCAGCAGGTCCCGCAGGCTCCAGGACAACTCCGGCGCGGCGCCGCCCGCCGCCGCGACCCCGCAGGCGACCTCCTCGGTGAAGAAGGCGTTGCCCTCGGCGCGGCAGAACACCTCCTCGACCACGCTCGGCTCCGGCTCGCGGCCGAGGATGCCGCGCAGCTGCAGCGCGGTCTGCGCCCGGTCGAAGCGCTCCAGTTCGAGCCGTTCCAAGCCGCGTACCCGGTCCAAGCCGGCAAGGAACGGCCGCAGCGGGTGGCCGCGATGCAGTTCGTCGGCCCGGTAGGTGCCGATGGTCAGCACGCGACCGCCGCGGGAGACCCGGGCCAGATACCCGAACAGTTCACGGCTGGCCCGGTCGGCCCAGTGCAGGTCGTCCACCACCAGCACCAGCGGCCGCTCTGCGCAGGCTTTGAGCAGCGCCGCCTGTACCGCCTCGAACAGCCGGATGCGGGCGTACTCGTCCTCCTGCTGACGGCGCGCCGGGGCCTCGCCCAGCTCCGGGAGGATGCGGGCCAGCTCCCGCCCCTCCCAGCTCTCGCGGTCGATCAACCCCCTGCTGTCGAGCGACCGCAATGCCGCGGCGAACGGGCCGAACGGCACGCCCTCCCCGTTTCCGAGCTCGATGCACGCGCCGACCGCGACAATGGCGTCGAGCCGCGCGGTGAACTCCTCCACCAGCCGGCTCTTGCCGATCCCCGCCTCGCCGCCGATCAGCACCGTCTGGGGCTCCCCGGCCGCGGTCCGCGCGAAGGCGGATCGCAGGCGGGCCAGCTCCTCCTGGCGGCCTACGAAGATCGGACTGACGCTGCGGCTCGACACGTCATCGAGCATTTCACGTTCCCCGAGCGAACGCACAGGCCTTTCCACAGGGCCAGGCTCGGCGCCCGGCCCGGCCGCAACCGGACCCGCCACCGCCGCGGCCGCTGATCTGGCGGCCCGGCCCAGACCCCGCGTCGGCGTCCGGGGGCCGCGGTCTGATCGGACCGCTTGAGCCGGGCGCGTTTCGCGGGTCGTCTGGAGATCGCCGGCCGGCTGCGCCGGGCGCTGCGGCTGGGCAGCGCCGGCGGTCCGGCCCGCGATCGTGTTGGCAGTGGTGTCCATGGCCGTTGTTCCTTAGCCGGTCAGCCGAGGTCCTGTGGGCAGGGCTGGGCAGCCCGCCGCGGGGCCGAGGCCGCGTGGCCTCGCGCGTGCCGCTGCTTGCGCTGCCGCTTCAGGCAGCCGACCAACCGGTCGTGTTCAGCCTCCGCGAGCAGTTGCTGGAAGTGGCTGTCCGCGATCTCCCGGCCGAAGCTGGCGCTCATCATGGCGATCACCCCTCGTGAAGTGTTTCTGATCGTGAGGAGCGCCCGTCTGGTGCGGGTACTTCCTCCGACGTACTCAACTTTCCGCCCCAAGGTAGGCGCGGCGGATCGGTCGGATTCCCGAATTCGGGCTTCGACTTGCGGCCCGCGCCTACCTTAGATAGCCCTGGGCTGGCCGTTTCGGGTACCTCAGACCCGCGTCGGCTACCTAAGGGGGTCACGGAATCCCGGTTTTGGCCGATCATCAGAGCGCGACGGCATCGGCTGTCCGCGCCCGCGTAGAAGAAGAGACTCAAGCCGCTATGCATCGGCGGCCGCCACTTCGAGAGCTGTCAGTTCGGGAGCCGCTACGTCGAGGACCGGCGCTTCGAGAGCTGCCAGTTCGAGAGGCGCTACGTCGAGGGCTGCCGCTTCGAGAGCGGCCACTTCGAAAGGTGGCTCAGCGACGGGCGCCGGTTTCGTTTCCGGCCAGCGTGCGGCTCGCACGGCTCGGCTGCTCAGCGCACCGAGCCCGGCCGCGGCGATCACCGCGCTGAACGCGAACACCGCGGTCGTGGCGCCCGCGTATTGCAGCAGCAGGCCTGCGGCGAGCGGCCCGAGCGACAGGCCGACGTTCAGGATCGTCATCGTGGCGCTGATGGTGCGGCCACGGACTGCGTCGTCGACCTGACGGAATATCAGCACGTCGAGCAGTACGACGGCTGCCGGAACGCCCAGCATGGTCACGGCCAGAATCGAGCCGTACCACCAGGCGCCGAGCGGGATGACGAGCGCCGTGTTCAGCGCCGCGACCCACAGCATCAGCGCGATCAGCAGCCAGCCGGGACGCAGCAGCCGGTGCAACGGAGTGACCAGGGCCGCACCGAGCAGACCGCCGAGCGCAGCCAGCGCCAGCGCGCCGCCGACCGCGGACGACGATCCGCCGTGCTCCCGGACGAGCACGACGACGACCAACTCGATCGCCACTCCACCGAGGTTCACCAGCGACAGCGCGATCAGGCACACCCGGAGCATCGGATCGCGCATGAGGATCTTGATGCCGCCAAGCGCTCCGCCGGACGCCTTGTCACGTCGATCCATCCTCGCCTCGGTGTCACGCGGCACCGCGAGGGCGCAGACCGCGGAGATCAGATAGCTGACGGCGACGCCTAGGAAGGGGAGCGTCCGGGAGACCGCGAACAACACTCCCGCGAGCGACGGGCCGATGATCGACGCGGTATGCGTGCGCACCTCCTCCGTCGCGAGCGCTTTGGTCAGCTGCTCCGGCGCGACCACAGCACGCGTGGCGAGGGAACGGGCCGGTCCCGAGAGCGTCCTGGCGGCGCCGGTTACCGCCGCCACCGCGAAGACGTGCGGCATCGTCAGGCGGTCGGCGAGCAGCGCGGCCATCAAGGTGGCGAAGGCGAGCGCCCGGACCGCCTCTGACGCGATCATCAGCGTTCGGCGGTCGTAGCGGTCCAGGATCAGGCCCGCGGGCAGTCCGGCCGCGATGGACGCTGACGCATCGATGAAGCCGTAGACGCCCGCCTGCGCCGCCGACCCGGTGATGCCGAGGATCAGCAACGGAGCCGCGACGGTGACGAAGCTCGATCCGAGATAAGCCGTCGCTCCCCCGACCCACAACGCCTGGAATCTGCGGTTGCGGCTGAGCGGAACGGCGGTGACCGGCGCATTCGCCGGTGCGGAGCTCGTAGGCATCTTCATCCTCCCCGGTTCGCGAGGATGCGATCATTCACTCTGTCGCATCCATTCACGTTGACGTGAGCAATTGCAGATGCGAGAGCATTGCGCAAGACTTAAGCGGTAGACGACGCGAGAATGTGAGGTCAGCGGCCGATGGCCACCGACGAGAGCGGTTCCAGGGGCGAGGAGAGGTCAGCCGACCCCGAGCAGGCGGCGGTTACCGCGCCGCCGCTCGGCTACGTCGAGGAACGAGCGGTCACCGACCTGGAGACCCTGCGGATACTGGCCGACCCGCTGCGGCTCGCCATCATCGGCGCGTTCCCGAGCGACGCCGCCCGCCGCCGACCGATGTCGGTCAAGGAGATCGCCGAGCGGATCGACGAGGGGCAGACCAAGCTCTATCGGCACGTGAAGAAACTCGAGGACGTCGGGCTGATCTACGTCGCCGAGACCAGAGTGGTCTCGGGCATCATCGAGAAGCGCTACCTGCCGGCCCAGAAGCGCCTGGTGTTCTCCGGAACGCTGCTCGGCCAGCAAGCCGAGCCGGAAGACTTCACGGACACCGTCGAGGCGCTGATGGATGCCGTCCGCGACCGGTTGCGCACGGAGATCCGCGCGGGACGGGTGCAGCTCTCCCCGCCGCCGGAGGGCCCTGATCTGAGCCCGCAGATCGGCAGCATCCGCGTCAACATGACGCTTGAGCGCTACCTGAAACTGCAGGCCGCGGTACTCGACCTGATCGACAACATCGGTCCGAGCGACGAGGGCCCGGACACCTTGGTGGTGCAGTTGCACGCTGTGCTGTTCGCCAGCACCGAGCCTGCCGACTCGGAGCTCAAGAAGGACTAGCCACCGCGCTAATGCACGGATTAGTGCACGGAGAAGCCGCCGTCGACGAAGACCATCTGCCCGGTCACGTAGGCCGAAGCGTTCGAGGCGAGGAAGAGCGCGACGCCGCGGAAGTCCTCGGGCAAGCCGTTGCGGCCGGCCATCGCCCGTGCGGCGAGTGCCTTGACCCGCTCGGGATCTGACGCCGCGACAGCCGTCAGCGGGGTAAGCACGAAGCCGGGGATGACGGTGTTAACGCACACGCCGCTGCGTGACCACGCTTCGGCCTGCGAGCGGGTCAGCCCGGTAAGTCCGGCCTTGGCCACTCCGTACACGCCGCTGTCGCCGAACGCCGATACCGACTGCTGGGAGCCGATGTTGATGATCCGGCCCCAGCCGCGCTCGGCCATCCGCGGGCCGAAGCGCTGGCCGAGCTGGTACGGACCGGCGAGATTCGCCGCCAAGATCTCGTCGTAGTCCTCGAGGGTCTGCGTACCGAGCGGCGGTCGCGGGTTGACTCCGGCGCAGTTGACCAGGACGTCGATCTCGCCGACCAGCCGTACCGCCTCCTCGGCGGCTTCGGCCAGCCTGCCGCGGTCGGCAACATCGGCGGCGACCCAGTGCGCTTCCCCGCCCTGCTGCCGGATCCGCTCGGCTGCCGCCTTGAGTTCCGCCTCGCGCCGCGCCAGCAGCACCGTGCGTGCGCCCGCCAGCGCGATCGCCTCGGCCATCGCGTAGCCGATGCCCGAGCTTCCGCCGGTGATCAGCGCGGCGCGGTCGCGCAGGGAGAACAGCTCTTCGAGCACTCGCATGCCGATGATCTTATTCAGCGTGGAGTGCGGAGGGAGCGGA
>NZ_DASRBQ010000173.1:0-3947 GCF_035653575.1 Actinocrinis sp. | reverse complement strand
GCCTTCCAGCCGTCCCAGTCCTCCTCGCTGTGCGAGTCCTCGATGGACACCAGCGGGTAGTTCGCGACCAGGTCGGCGTAGTACGAGCTCAGCTCGGCGCCGGAGAACTGCTTGCCCTCGAGGGTGTAGGCGCCGTCCTTGTACAGCTCGGTGGCGGCCACGTCCAGGGCCAGCGCGATCTCCTGGCCGGGGGTGTAGCCGGCCTTCTCGATCGCCTCCAGGATCAGGTCGAGCGCGGCCCGGTTCGAGTCCAGGTTCGGGGCGAAGCCGCCCTCGTCGCCGAGGCCGGTGGACAGGCCGCGGGACTTGAGCACGGACTTGAGCGCGTGGTAGGTCTCCGCGCCCCAGCGCAGCGCCTCGCCGTAGGTCTCCGCGCCGATCGGCGCGATCATGAACTCCTGGATGTCCACGTTGGAGTCCGCATGGGCGCCGCCGTTGATGATGTTCATCATCGGCACCGGCAGGACGTGCGCGTTCGGGCCGCCGAGGTAGCGGAACAGCGGCAGCTCGGCGGACTCGGCGGCGGCCTTGGCCACCGCGAGCGAGACGCCGAGGATCGCGTTCGCGCCGACTCGGGACTTGTTCGGGGTGCCGTCCAGGTCGATCAGCTCCTGGTCGATCAGCCGCTGCTCGTGGGCGTCGAAGCCGATCAGCGCCGGGCCGATCTCGTCGAGCACGGCGAGCACGGCCTTGGTCACGCCCTTGCCGCCGTAGCGCGCCTTGTCCCCGTCACGCAGCTCCACCGCCTCGAAGGCGCCGGTGGACGCGCCGGACGGCACGGCGGCGCGGGCGATGGTGCCGTCGTCGAGCGCTACCTCGACCTCGACCGTGGGGTTGCCGCGGGAGTCGAGGATTTCCCGCGCGCCGACTGCTTCGATGGACGCCACGTGCGTAACTCCTTTGTGTCCTGATGGACGCTTCTTCTAGATGCCGGGAAATAGACTAGTGGGCTGCGTGATCGGGGCGAACCGGGCTCGAAGTACGGACGGGTAACTCGTGCAGATTCCGCATGATCAGGCCTGAGCTCCAGCGCAGCCTCTCCGGCGGTACCGCGAGAGTCAGGTCCGGGAAGCGCGTGAAGAGGCGCGAGAAAGCGATCCGGCCCTCCAGCCGCGCGAGCGGTGCGCCGAGGCAGAAGTGGATGCCGTGCCCGAGGGCCAGGTTCCCGCCTTCGTCGCGGCTGAGGTCAAGCGTGTCCGGATCAGTGAAGCGACTCGGGTCTCTGTCCGCCGCGGCGAGCACCGCCAAGACCGGCTCCCCCGCCGCGATGCGAACACCGCCGACCACGATCGGTTCCGTGGTGAAGCGCCAGGTGCCGAACTCGACCGGCCCGTCGTAGCGCAGCAACTCCTCGACTGCGGACCCCAGCAGGCCGGGATCCGCTTTGAGCTTCGCTAGCTGTTGCTGATGGGTGAGCAAGGCGAGAGTCCCGTTACCGATCAAGCCGGAGGTTGTCTCGAAGCCCGCGAAGAGCAGGATGAAGGCCATCGCGGCGGCCTCCTCCTCAGTCAGGTGCTCGCCTTGATCCGAAGCGCGGATGAGCGCGGACAGCAAGTCGTCCGTCGCCGGATCGGCGGGCAGGGCGAGCCGCTTCTTGTGGATGAGGTCTTTGAGATAGCCGCGTACGCGCTTGACCGAACGACCGACCCCGCCGCGTGGCCCGCTCCGATCGATCATCCCGTTGGCCCACTCATGGAAGATCGGCTGATCCTCGGGCGGCACGCCCAACATTTCACAGATGACGATCACCGGCAGCGGAAACGCATACGCCCTGACCAAATCGACTGGCTCGGGGCCAAACGCATCGAGCAGACGATCGGCGATTTCGACCACCCGCGGCTCGAAGTCCGCCACACGGCGCGGCGTGAAGGCCTTCGACACGAGGCGCCGCAGTCGAGTGTGATCCGGCGGGTCAAGGTTGAGCAGGTGTGCGGCGATGCCCGAGCGGTGCTCCCCGGGGATCCCAGTCCGCCCGGGCTGCCATCCGGGGTAGGAAACCGCCGCATTCTTCGACAACCTCGCGTCGGCTAGGAGTGCCTTAGCGTCCTCGTATCGGGTAACCAGGTACGCCTCAACGCCGTTCGGCAACCGGGTCTTGTGCACGGGCGACTGCTCGCGCAGCAAGGCATAAGCCGGATATGGATCATCGATGAACGCGCGGCTGAACAACGCGGGCGCTTCCGTCACGACCCCATGTTCACACGCCGCTCTCCCCGGGCAGCAGTACGACTTTGCCGTGCGGGTTACCCGAGAGGCTCAGGTGGACGGCGTCGCGCCACTGCTCGAGCGGATACGACTTCGCGATCGGGAGACGGAACGCTCCTTCGGCGGCGAGCGATGCGTACTGCGGCAGCAGGACGGCCAGCGGCGTCAGGCCGGGCCGCAGTTCGTCGAGGTTGACGCGCGCGCCGAGGTTCCGGGCCTCCTCATGGTTGCTGATCGTCACCACGCGGCGCGGATCACCGCCGGCCAGGGCAATGAGGTCGGGCAGCGTCCCCGGGCTCGGGCGGGGCGTATCGAGGACGAGATCGACGTCGTCACCGCCGGTGAGCGCGCGCACGCGGGCCGGCATTCCCTCGCCGTAGGCGGTGACGCGGGCGCCGAAGCCCTCGAGGTCTGCGGTGAATGTGGGACCGGCGGTGGCGATCACGTGCGCGCCGCGGCGCAGCGCGATCTGCACGGCGGCGTACCCGACCATCCCGCCAGCGCCGTGGACCAGGAGCGTGGCGCCCGGCTGGAGGTCCATGAGCTCGAGGGTCCATGCGGCCGTCTGCACGACCATCGGCAAGGTCGCTGCCTGCACCGGGTCGAGTCCGGCCGGCACTGGGGACCAGTTGTTCAGGATGGCGAAGTCGGCCGCCCCGGCACTCGGCTGCCTGACGAAGTCGGCCGTCCCGAAGACGACGTCGCCGACCCCTACAGCACTGCTGCCGGGCTCGCCCTCGGCGCCGGTGTGCTGGTCGACGTCGGCCACGTCCGGACCGACCGCTTCGACGATGCCGGCCACGTCGTAACCGATCCCGCGAGGTAGCGATCCCGGCATGAACCCGCGACACAGCTCCCAGTCCGCGGGATTGAGCCCTGTGGCCAAGACGCGCACGCGCACGCTGCCGCTCGGCGGATCCGGGATCTCGACGTGCTCCTGCCGCAGCACGTCGAGAGGCTCCCCGATCTCGTGGAAGCGGATGGCGCGAGATGAAACACCGGGCATTGGCCCTCTCCTTCAAGTCGTAGTGACAGTCACTGACACTATCAGGAAGCGACAGTGACTGACACCAACTAGGATGTGGCCATGCCGAGAAGCGGCGCCCAAGCGCGGGCGAGACTGCGTGAGGCGGCCTTGGATCTTTATGCCGAGCGGGGCTATGAGGCCACGACCACCGCGGAGATCGCCGCCAGGGCCGGGGTGACGGAGAGGACTTACTTCCGGCACTTCGCCGACAAGCGCGAGGTGCTGTTCGACGGCGAGGCAGAGCTGCGTGAGGTCATGATCGCCGCGATCGCGTCGGCGCAGGAGACGACCTCGCCGCTCTCACTCGTCCTGCGCGCCTACACCGCGGCGGTACCGCTGTTCGTCGCCGGCCGTCCGACAGCCGAGCGGCGGGCTCAGATCATCGTGACCTCCCCTGCGCTACAGGAGAGGGCCCACACCAAGTCGGCTTCGCTGACCGAAGCGCTGATCGGCGCACTCGAGCAGCGCGGGATCCCCGAGCCCACTGCACGCCTGGCCGCACGCGCGGGCGCCGCCATTTTCGAACGCGCGAGTCGCGCGTGGTCCGGCACCCCGGCCCAGGACCTCGCGGCGCTTATCGCCCAAGCCGCGGACGAGCTGCGCTCCTTGATCTGAGCGGCAGCCGTCCAACGTGTCCGCGAGCGCGCCGGGCATCGCGCGGACGAAATACACGCCGTTCCGATCGTGGTCTGAGTCGCGGGTGAGAGGTCACGCG
>NZ_DASRBQ010000172.1:0-24064 GCF_035653575.1 Actinocrinis sp. | reverse complement strand
CGTCGGCGGCGGTCGCGATTCTTCGGGAGTTGCCGGACGTATACGAGTACTACGTCCTGGGGGACTCGACCATCGTCTTCGACCTGGCCGACGGCACCCAGGTCGCGCGAAGCGACAAGCGCCTGAGCCAACTTGCGCCGGCCGAGCGGGATCGAGCGCGGCGCAACGTACGTGGAAGCTACTGGATCGCCTCGGCGAATCCCGATGCCGCAGCCCGCGGGCGCCAAGGACACATCGGCCGTGGGGACCTACGCCGAGCCGCATTGCTCAGCGACGGAGCGGCAGCTGTCGTCGAACGCTATGAGCTTCTGGACTGGCGTTCGGCGCTCGACGCAATGGACGAGGGCGGGCCGCGGGCGATCATCAGGGCTGCGCGTGACGCCGAGGACTCGGATCCGCTGGCTGAGCGATGGCCGCGCAGCAACGTCCACGATGACGCGACGGTGGTGCTGTGCACGCCGGACTGAAAGCGGTGTGATGAGCTACTGAAGTGGCAGTGGTTCCCCCGCTTGGGCGGGGGGACCACTGCCGTGCCGTGCGGTTGGTTCTCCGGATGCGGCGACGCTGCCGCTTTGGGCTAGGCGTGGATGGCGGGGGCCGCGTCCGGGTCTGCCGGGTCGGGCTTGCCTGCCTTGAGGATCAGGCCGCAGATGACGGCGCCGGCGGCGAAGATCCCCGCGGCCCACCAGAACGCGGTGATGTAGCTGTGGATCGCGGCGTTGGCCTGCACGAGCTGGCTGGTCGGGTTCTTGCCGACCAGGTAGTGCGCGAACGCCGTGCTCGCCAGCGAGTTGAGCAGCGCGGTGCCGATCGAGCCGCCAATCTGCTGGGTGGTGTTGACGGTGGCCGAGGCGACACCGGCGTCATGCGCCTCCACTCCAGAGGTGCCCGCGTTCATCGCCGGGGCGAAGATCATGCCCATGCCGACGCCGACGACCAGCAGCGGGCCGAGGATGTTCGCGGCGTAGCTGGAGCTGAGGCTGATCCCGGTGAGCCAGGCCATGCCGCCGCCGGCCATCAGCATGCCGAGGAAGACCAGGATCTTCGCGCCGAAGCGGGGGTAGAACTGCGTGGTGCTGATCGTCGCGGTGATCATCAGGGCGGCGACCATCGGCAGGAACGCCACGCCGGTCATCACGGGCGAGTAGCGCAGGTTCTCCTGCAGGTAGTAGTTCAGGAAGAGGAACACTCCGAACATGCCGATGCCGGTCAGGAACATCGCCAGGTAGGAGCCGCCCCGGTTGCGCTCGAGCAGGACGCGCAGCGGCAGCAGCGGGTGCGCGGCGCGGGTCTGCCACCAGGTGAAGATCGCCAGCAGCACGGCACCGCCGACCAGGAAGCCCCAGGTGCTCGGCGCGGACCAGGCATGCGATTCCGCGTTGGCGAAGCCATAGACGAGGCCGAACAGGCCGGCCGAGACCAGCACCGTGCCCGGGATGTCGAGCCGGGGACGGTCCTCGCTGCGCGGGTGGCGCGGGATCAGGGTGGCGGCGCCGGCGATCGCGAGGACGCTGATGCCGACGTTGACGAACAGCGTCCAGCGCCAGTTGAGGTACTCGGTCAGCACCCCGCCCAGCAGCATGCCGATCGCGGCGCCGGAACCGGCGATGCCGCCGAACACGGCGAAGGCGGTGGCCCGCTCCTTGGCGTCGGTGAAGGTGGTGGACAGCAGCGACAGGGCCGCCGGGGCGAGCATGGCGCCGGCGACGCCCTGGAGGGCGCGGGCGGTGACCAGCACCTCGAAGTTCGGTGCGGCGCCGCCGAGCGCGGAGGCCGCGGCGAAGCCGATCAGGCCGATCAGGAACATGGCGCGGCGGCCGATCACGTCGGACACGCGGCCGAAGAACAGCAGCAGGCTGCCGAAGGCGAGCGAGTAGGCGGTGACGATCCACTGCCGGTCGCCGTTGGAGAAGGCCAGCGCCTTCTGCGCGTCGGGCAGCGCGATGTTCACGATGGTGACGTCGAGCACGATCATCAGCTGGGCCAGGCCGATGACGGCCAGGATGAGCCAGCGCTTGGAGTGGTGCGAATCGGGTGGCGCGGTCGGCGCGGCGCCGGCTATCCGGGCGTTCGCGGCCGTCGTCTCGGTCTGAGCCATGGATCTGTCCCATACATCCGGAGGAGGTTTCTCCACTTACGGAACCGACTGTACCATGGAAGTGGAGGAACCGCCTCCATGTGGAGGATGGATTTCCACTTAGGTTCGCCGAGGCTTCGCCCGCGGCGCACTGAGGGAGGCGGGCGAAAGGTAGGAGTGACCGGTATGAACGGGAAACCCGAGGTGACAGCGCTCGCCGCGGCGAGCGCGCCGCAGCCGCGTCCGCTGCGCCGGGATGCCGAGCGCAACCGCCGGCTGATTCTCGAGGCCGCGAAGGTGGTCTTCGCGCAGCGCGGCCTTGACGCGTCGCTCGACGAGATCGCGCGGGAGGCGGACCTCGGCGTAGGCACCGTCTACCGGCGCTTCCCCAACCGGGACGCGCTGATCGACGCGCTGTTCGACGACATGGCCGACTCGATCAAGCGGATCGCCGACGAGGCTGTGACCCGGCCGCGGGGCTGGGACGGCCTGGTGTACTTCATGACGGCCCTGCTCGAATCCCAGGCGCACGACAAGGGGCTTCGGGACGCGCTGATCGCGCAGCAGGCGCACCTGCACGAAGTCGGCCGCGAGAAGAGCCAGGTGATCCGCGAGGTGGTGCAGCCGATGCTCACCGATCTCGTCAGCCGCGCCCAGCAGGAGGGCGAACTGCGCTCGGACCTGGCGCCTACGGACATCGGCGTGCTGCTCATTGCGGGCGTCTGCATGCTTGAGTTCACCGCTCCGGTGGCCACCGAGCACTGGCGCCGCCATCTGTCGATCGTCCTCGACGGCCTGCGCGCCCGGCCCGACGGCGCCAATACGCCCCTTGCCGAGCCCCCGCTCGACGACGATCAGATCGATGCCTGCATGCAGGGGTGGAAGTACAGCACGCGGGAAGTCGTCCGCGGGCGTTCCAAGGCGCCCTGATCGGACGGGCATCGCCGGACCGCCGTCGCACCCACCAGCGACAACGGTCCGGCGATGGTCTATCGGTGGCGGCCGGTCACTGGATGCTCTGCTTGGTCAGCAGCCACTGCTGGCAGTTGTATCCGGTGGGACCCCACTGGTCCGCGACGGCTCCGTTGGCGGTCGAGTTCTGATAGATCTCGAGCAGCTTGCCGCTGTTGACGTCCGTGACGTATCCGTACCCTGAGTCGCTCGCCGCGAAGGTCCAGTCCTGCGAGGACGCGCTGCCGGCCGGCTCCTGGACGGCCGCGGCTCCGTTCGCCGTCGACGCGCCGGAGACGTCCAGCAGCTTGCCGCTGTTCAGGTTCGTGAGCGTGTAGGACGTGCCCGCCGAGGTGGGTGCGATCCGCCAGACCTGGGTCGGGTTGTTCGTGTCGCCCCACTGGTCGGCCTGGACGCCGGAGGCGGTGCTCGCGTTCGGGATCTCCAGGTACTTGCCGCTGTTCCGGTTCACCAGCTTGAACTCGCCGTACGACGCGGCGCCGCTCTGATACACGTCGATGGCGTCGAGTTCGGCGTAGCTGGAGTTGTGCGTGAAGGTGATGGTGTTGTTCCCGGCGTTGAGCGTCGCGGTGAATTGAACCCATTGATACCGGGCCCAGTCCACGGTGGCCGGGTAGCTCAGGCTGAACGCCGTGCCGCCGTTCACGCTGACGCTGTGGCTGCTCGTCGCGCCGGTCCCGTTGTCGTAGCGGACATTGACCGTGTACGTGCCCGCGGTGGGCACGTTTACGTGGGTGAAGGACACGGAGCTGTCCGCGTTGTTGATGTAGCCGACCTTGCTGCCTCCGTCGGCGTCGGCATGTGAGACGACCGTGGCATCGGTGATCGTGGCGCGCTCGGCCTCGTAGTGGTGCGCGTTGAGCGGAACGCTGCCGACGCGCACGTCATTCTGGCCGCTCGTGGTGTTCTCCACGTTCGTGGCCTGATACAGCGTCAGGCCGTCCACGCTGGTGTCGAAGGACTGCGCGAAGCCCGCGAAGTAGCCGCCCTGCGTGTCCGACGCGTCGTACGTGACCGCGTACGGCATCTGCTCCCAGGAGCCCTGGCCGTAGTTGTAGTTGACGTAGAAGTTCTCGCCGCCGCTGATGTTGCCGCCGCTGTCCACGGCCCACTTCGACGAGACGATCACCGTGCCGTTGGGGCCCCCGGCCGGCACCCACCTGACGAACGGCGAAGAGCCCATGCCGCGCCCGTTCGCCAGCTTGACCTGTGTGCCGAGGCTGTTGGCGGTCCAGGTGATGCCGTCGCTGGACAGCTTGTAGTAGACCACGGCCGTGTTCAGGCTCTGACTCGGCTGGTTCACGACCTCGTACGTCGCCATGTACTGCCCGTTGCCGAGCTTGGTGACGGTGATCATGCCCGGCCGGTCGCTGTCGTCGGGGATGGCCGCGACATTGCCCTCGGCGCCCCAGGTCTGGCCGCCGTCCGTGGAGACGTGGTACGAGACCGCCTGCAGGATGCTGGTCGAGGTGTCCTTGCCGCTGCTGTCGTATACCTTCTGCCGCTCGTCGGAGAAGTAGCAGACCAGATCGCCGTTCGCGTCGAGGTTCAGCGACGGCTCCCAGATGGCGCTGGTGGTAGAGGTCGGACTCGGGTCGTAGGTCGCCGGGCCGCCGGTGTCGACCGTGCTGAGCAGGCTCCAGGTGACGCCGTGGTCGGTGCTCTTGTAGATCACGAGGCGGGTGCTCGACTTGTCGCTCGGCATGATGTTCCCGGCCAGCAGCAGCGTTCCGGCCGCGAGCCCGCCGGTGGCCTGCGGCACCTCGTAGAGGAAGGGCTGCGAGGTGCGGGTGAGCGTCGAGAAGTCGTTGGACGGGACCACGTCGGTCAGGTGCGTCCAGGTCGCTCCGTTGTCGGTGCTGCGGTAGATCGGATAGACCTGCACGCCGTTGACCCAGGTGAGCTGGTCATAGGTGACGAGGATGGTGCCGTTCGCCGAGCCGCTGTGCTTGAGCACGATGATCTTCGAGTAGGTCGCGCCGCCCTTGTCCGGGAAGGAGCCCTGGGCGGGGGAGGCGTAGACCAACGAGCCGTTGCCGGTGGTCACGGCGGCGGCGGGCCCGGCGGTCAGCACGGTGAGGCCGAGCAGTCCGGCCAGCATCGAGAGAAGCGCGATCAAGGACACGGTTCGCCGGCGGGGCATGCGGCAGCGTCGACGCATGGGTTCACCTTGCTTTCGGGTGAGGGGGAGTGGAAGCGGCGGTGGGCGGCCGGCGCCTCGGAGAGCCCGAGGTCCTGGGTAGGCACCCGCGTGGATTCCCGCGAGGAGTTCCCGCGCGGCTCCGTTAGGTTCCTACGTTGTACCTGACACTTGTACTCGTGGCGTCCCGGCGAGTCAAGGCTTCTCGGTCAACGCCTTGGCTGGGAGCTCTCCCCGACGATCAACTCGTAGCGGCAGTGCAGTTCCCGGTCCGGGAGCGGCTTGTTCGACCGCATTCGCTCCACCAGCGCGGTCACCGCGAGGTTGGCCAGGTCGGCGAAGTCGACGGCGATCGTGGTGAGGGAGGGGACGCTGAACCTGCCCTCGTCGATGCCGTCGAAGCCGGCCAGCCCGAAATCCTCCGGGGCGCGCAGGCCGCTCTCGTGGGCGGCGCGCAGCGTGCCGAGCGCCAGGACGTCGGCGAAGCAGTACACCGCGTCGGGTCGCTTCGGCAGGTTGAACAGGGTGCGGGCGGCCGCGGCCCCCATCGCCTTGCCGTACGGCGCGCCGGGGACCGTGGGCGCGAGCTGCTTCTGGTAGCGGATCCCGGCTTCACGCAGCGCGGCCTGGTAGCCGGTCAACCGCTTGACCGCGGTCGCATGCGGCGGGTCGTCCTGGCGTCCGATCACGGCGATGCGGGAGTAGCCCTGCTGCAGCAGGTGCTCGGTGATCCGGTAGGAGGCCTGGACGTTGTCGAACAGCACGTGATCGTCGCCCTGGCCCGGGTAGTCGCGCTCGCCGAGCAGGACCAGCGGCAGCCGGCGGGTCCGGGCCGCCAGCCTGGCGGGATCGATGGCGAGCGGGGAGAGGATCACGCCCTCGATCATCGGGTCGTGCAGGCCCTCCGCGGCGCTCAGCTCGATCTCGGCGTCGCCGCCGGTCTCCTCGATCAGCAGCGTGTACCCGGCGTCGCGGGCGGCCTTGATCATGGAGGCCGACAGCTCGGCGAAGTACGGGTTGCGCAGATCGGGCACGGCGAGGGCGATCACGTCGGAGTGCCCGGTGCGCAGCCGGCGCGCGGCGAGGTTGGGCCGGTAGTTGAGTTCCTCGATCGCCGCGTAGATGCGCGCCGCGGTCGCCTCCGAAGCCTTGGAGCTGACTCCGCGAAGCACATTGGACACGGTCTTGATCGACACGCCAGCGCGCTTCGCGACGTCGTGCAACGTGGGTTCGCCCACTGTTTCTCCTCCTCCGACGCCCCGTTCGAATCCGGGATTGTACTCGTCGCGACTGACGCAGCGGGTTGTCACCGCCATTGCAACGACTTGTCGATGCGCTCTTGACGGGCCAGGGTACGCCAGGTACAACGTAGGAACCAACCCGGAACCTACAGGGTGGGCACGACCGGTTCGGCGCCCCAGACCCGCGAGGAAGCACATGACTGAGCACGGCGTCGCAGTGGTGGCGCTCGACCGCGAGCAGCACCGTGGCGCGGTGGACCACCGGCTGTTCGGCTCGTTCGTCGAACACATGGGCCGCTGCGTGTACACCGGGATCTACGAGCCTGGACATCCCAGCGCGGACGCCGAGGGCTTCCGCGGCGACGTCTCCGCCTTCGTGCGCGAACTCGGGGTGACGCTGGTGCGCTACCCCGGCGGCAACTTCGTCTCCGGATACGACTGGCGCGACGGCATCGGACCGCGCGAGCAGCGGCCGCGGCGGCTCGATCTGGCCTGGCGCTCGATCGAGACCAATCAGGTCGGCACCGACGAGTTCATGTCCTGGGCCAAGGCGCGCGGGGTGGAGCCGATGCTCGCCGTGAACCTCGGCACCGCCGGGGTGCTGGAGGCGGCGGCGTTGGTCGAGTACTGCAACGTCCCCGAGGGCACCGAGTGGTCCGAGCGCCGCCGCCGCAACGGCGCGCTCAAGCCGCACGAGGTCAAGCTGTGGTGCCTGGGCAACGAGATGGACGGCCCCTGGCAGACCGGACACACCACGGCCGAGCGGTACGGCGCGCTCGCCGCCGAGGCGGCGAAGGCGATGCGGCTGGTCGATCCGGACATCGAGCTGGTGGCCTGCGGCAGCTCCTCGCACGAGATGCCGACCTTCGGGTACTGGGAATCGACCGTCCTGGAGGCGGCGGGCGAACACGTCGACTACATCTCGATGCACGCCTACTACGAGGAGCACGACGGCGACCGCGCCAGCTTCCTGGCCTCCGGCGCGTCGATGGACTCGTTCATCGAGGACGTGGCCGCGACGATCGACGCGGTCGCGGCGCGGCGGCGCAGCAAGCGGTCCCGGAAGATCAACATCTCGTTCGACGAGTGGAACGTCTGGTACCAGAGCCGCTATCCGGGCAGCGAGGCCATGGAGATCGACATCGCCGGACCGCGCATCGAGGACCAGTACTCCGCGTTGGACGCGGTGGTGGTCGGCGACCTGCTCTCCAGCCTGATCAACCACAGCGACCGGGTGAAGATCGCGTGCCTGGCCCAGCTGGTCAACGTGATCGCCCCGATCATGACCGAGCCGGGCGGGGCGATCTGGCGCCAGCCGACGTTCCACCCGTTCGCGGCCGTGGCCTCCAGCGCCCGCGGCCACAGCCTGGTCACGCGGGTCAGCTCGGCCGAACTCGCGACGCGCCGATACGGCGATGTGCCCGCCGTCGCCGCGTCCGCCACGCACGACCCGACGACGGGTGATGTCGCCGTGTTCCTCACCAACCGGGCGGACCACGCCGTCACCGTCGACCTGAGACACCCCGGCTTCGATGGCTGGACGATCACGTCCGCCCGCCACATCGCCGCCGACGACCGCGGACCACGAAACCGCGAGACCGCACCGGACGTCAGCCTCACCCCGCTCGGCACGTCCAGCTCCGAAGATGCACGCAGCACCACGCTCGCCCTGCCGCCGCACAGCTGGACCGTCCTGCGGGCGGCCACCGCGAGCATCGACTGAACGTCACCCAGCGAGGTCAAGGGAGACCACTCATGACAGAGAACGAACTTCCCCCGCGCGGGCTCTCCCGGCGCGGCGCGCTCCAGCTACTCGGTTTCGCCGGCCTCGGCACTGCTGCGATCTCGGCTCTGAGTGCCTGCGCCCCCGGCGGCAGCTCGGGTAACACGAAGGCGCTCAGCGCCGTGCCGAGTAGCACCGCGGCCAAGGGCGAGGCGACTCTCTGGTTCAACGACGACGACCTGCTGAAGGTCTTCAAGACCGTGGTTCCGTCGTTCAACGCCAAGTACCCGCAGGTCAAGCTAAACCTCGTCGGCGTCGACATCGGCACCAAGCTCGCGCCGACGCTCATCAGCGGCACCGGAGTGCCCGACGGCTCCTTCGCCGCCGACGGCGCGGTGGGCGCGCAGGCCGCCGAGCTCTACGACCTGACCAGCCTGATGAAGCCGTACGTCGCGGACACCGTCCAGTACAAGCTCGACGTCAACACGGTCGGCGGCAAGCTGGTAGGCATTCCCTGGGACACCGATCCGGGCCTGTTCTTCTACCGCGAGGACATCCTCTCCGCGGCCGGCGTGGACCCGGCGCAGCTGACCTCGTACGACGCGCTGCTGGACGCCGCCCGCGCGGTGAAGGGCAAGAACCCCAATGCCCGCCCGATCCCGCTCGAGCAGGACCCGAACCTCGGCATGCAGTGGCTGATGATGCTGGTCAGCCAGCAACAGGGCTCCGGGCTCGTCGACGCGCAGGGCAATCTGACCATTGACACTGACGCCTATCGCAATGCCCTGACCTGGATCAAGAAGGTGGCCGACGAGAACCTGGGCGCGCGCTGCAAGTTCGCCAGCACCGCGCAGATCGCGCTGGCCGACAACGGCACGATCAGCATCGTGCCGTGGGCGATCTGGTTCAACTTCCTGGTGCAGACGGCGCTGACCAAGAGCTCCGGCAAGTGGCGGGTCAGCCAGCTGCCCGCGTGGAAGTCCGGCGGCGCCCGGTCCGGCGTGATGGGCGGCAGCTCCTTCATCATCCCGGCCAAGGCAGCGCAGCCCCAGCTCGCCTGGCTGTTCTACGAGCACGCGATCTACAGCCCCGAGGGCATCAAGCAGGTCTTCGGCCCCAACACGGTCTACCCCAACGGCCTGAACACCGCGCTGCCGTCGGTCAAGAGCGCGCTGAGCGGCCCGTCCCTGTTCAACGCGCTGCCGCAGCTGGGCAAGACCTCGCTGTGGGACGTGGCCGCCCAGGCCTCGCTCGGCATCCCGGCCGGCTACCACGTGCCGACCTGGTTCAACCAGGCGGCCAATTACCTCGGCGCGAACCTCCAGCTGTTGATGGACGGCAAGATGTCGGTCGACGATGTGATCAAGCAGTCGGTGTCCGGCATCAAGACGAACCTCGTCCAGCGCGCGTAGTGAGGGCGGCATGTCTTTGCTCGAGTGGAACACCTCGGCGCCACGGACCGGTGAGCCGGCCCGTGGCACCAGGCCGCCGGCGTCCCGGTCCGCGCGGACCCGGCGCAGGCTGCCGCGCGACTGGTGGTGGGGCTACCTCTTCATCGCCCCGTTCTTCGTGATCTTCGCGGCGTTCAGCGCTTACCCGATGATCTACGCGCTGGAGCTGAGCTTCAGCGACTGGCACGGCGCGGGCCGGCTGCACTGGGTCGGCTTCGGCAACTACACCTACCTGCTGACCAATCCGCAGTTCTGGTCCTCGCTGGGCAACTCCGGCGTGATGTGGGTGCTCATCGTGCCGCTCCAGACGGTGCTCGCGGTCGCCGCGGCCAGCCTGCTGACCAGGGCCAGGCTGCGGTTCACCAAGTCGCTGCGCACGATCGTGATCATCCCGTACGTGACGCCGCTGGCCGCGATGGCCCAGGCGTTCATCCTGATCTTCGACAAGAACTTCGGGGTGCTCAACGCGATCCTGCGCTTCTTCGGGCTGCCCGCGGTCGGCTGGCTGACCACGACCAGCTGGGCCAAACCCTCCATCGCCCTGTTCATCCTGTGGAAGACCAGCGGCTTCGCGCTGATCATCATGCTGGCTGCGGTGCAGTCCATCCCCGAGCACCTCTACGAGGCCGCCGCGCTCGACGGCGCCGGCGCCCCGCGGATGTTCTGGTCGATCACCGTGCCGATGGTGCGCAGGCACATCGGCTTCTTCCTGGTGATCTCCACGCTCGGCATCTCGCAGATGTTCCTGGAGCCCTACGTGCTGACCCAGGGCGGTCCGTACAACAGCACCACCACCTCAGGGCTCTACCTCTACCAGCACATTCAGAACTCCGACCTGGGCACCGGCGCGGCGAACTCCTTCCTGCTCGTCGTCCTGGTCTTCCTGCTCTCGCTGATCGCCGTGCGGGTGCTGCGCTCGAAGGAGGAGCAGTGAGTAGCGCGTTGAGCGTCCCCTCGGTCCGGGCGCGCCGCACCGAGCCGGCGGTCCGCTTCCGCCGGGCCCTTGGCTACCTGGCGATGCTGCTCGCCGCCCTCGCCTTCCTCTACCCGATCTACTGGATGGTGACCTCGTCGCTCAAGCCGGGCGTGAGCATCCTGGACGACCCGCTCGGCTTCAACCCGGCGCAGGCGACGCTGCGCAACTGGACCGGGATGTTCGCGAACGTCCCGATCGTGCACGCGTTCATCAACACTCTGATCGTGGTGGTGGTCAAGGGCGGCGTGCTGATGGTGTTCAGCCCGCTGGCCGGCTACGGCTTCGCGAAGTTCGACTTCCCGTTCAAGAACTTCCTGTTCGGGTTCGTCCTGCTCACCCTGATGCTGCCGACGCTGGTGCTGATCGTGCCGCTGCTGCTGGAGATGAGCCAGATCGGCTGGATCAACAGCTACCAGGCGCTCATCCTGCCCGGCGCGGTCGACGCGTTCAGCGTGTTCTGGATGCGGCAGACCATCGAGCAGATCCCTGACGAGCTGATCGACGCCGCGCGCATCGACGGCGCGGGACCGCTGCGGGTGTTCCGCTCGATCTGCGTCCCGGTGCTGCGCCCGGCCCTCGCGGCGCTCGCGGTGCTGTCGCTGTTCAACATCTACAACGATCTGGTCTGGCCGATCGTCGCGGTCAACGACCAGCGCCACGAGACCCTGGCCATCCTGCTCGCCAGCCTGACCTCGAACGTGAGCGGGGCGCAGGGCAGCACCAGCAGCGCGGACCTGTGGGGGCAGCTGATGGCGGCGTGCACGTTCGCGACGATCCCGACGATCCTGCTGTTCGTGTTCCTGCAGCGGCACTTCATCCGCGGCCTGCTCGCCGGGAGTTCCCGATGAGCGGTGCGGGCGGTGCCGGCGGTGTGGGCGGTGCGGCGGCTACGGCGAAGGTGTTCCTGCATCCGGCCTTCGTGGTCGGCGAGATCGACCGGCGTATCTTCGGCAGCTTCGTCGAGCACATGGGCCGCTGCGTGTACACGGGCATCTACGAGCCCACACACGCCACCGCGGACGCCGAAGGATTCCGCGGAGACGTCTCAGCCCTCGTCGACGAACTCGGGGTCACGCTGGTGCGCTACCCCGGCGGCAACTTCGTCTCCGGCTACGACTGGCGCGACGGCATCGGACCGGTCGCGGACCGACCCACCCGGCTGGACCTGGCCTGGCGGACCGCCGAGCCGAACACTGTCGGCACGGACGAATTCCTGCGCTGGGCGGCCCGCCGCGGGCTCGACCCGATTATGGCGGTCAATCTCGGCACCGCCGGCGTGCGCGAGGCCGCCGAGCTCGTCGAGTACTGCAACGTGGCGAGCGGCACCACTCTCGCCGATCTGCGTGCGTCCTATGGGACCCCGGCCCCACACGCGGTGCGCACGTGGTGCTTGGGCAACGAGATGGACGGCGACTGGCAGATCGGGCACACCACGGCGGAGCAGTACGGCCGGCGCGCCGCCGAAGCGGGCAAGGCGATGCGCATGGTCGATCCCGAAATCGAACTAGTCGCCTGCGGATCCTCCTCGCGGGAGATGCCGACGTTCGGCCGGTGGGAGGACACCGTCGCCGAACTGACCCTCGACGTCGTCGACTACCTGTCGATGCACGCGTACTACGACGGAACCCAGGCGCGCCGCGACTATCTCGTCTCCGGGCACCGCCTGCACCGGTTCATCGAGGACGTCGTCGCGACCGTGGACGCCGTCGCGGCACGCCGAGGCTCCGGGCGCAGGCTCCAGATCGCCCTGGACGAGTGGAACGTCTGGTCGTCCGCGGCCGACGTCTCCCCGGCCGGCCTCGCCCGCGACCTCTCGCTGACCCCGCCGCGGATCACCGAGGACCCCTATCAGAGCCTGGACGCGGTCGTGCTCGGCGACCTGCTCATCAGCATCCTCAATCACGCCGACCGGGTCAAGATCGCCTGCCTGTCGCTGCTGGTCAACGTCAGCGCACCGATCCTGACCGAGCCGGACGGACCGGTCACCCGCCAGACCACCTTCCACCCGTTCGCCGCCACGGCCCGCCTGGCCACCGGAACCGCGCTGCGCACGGCGGTGGAGTGCGCGCCGCTGACCACCGACCGCCACGGCACGGTGCCCTCCGTGGCCGCCGCCGCGACCCTCGACCGCGCGGCGGGGCGAGCCGCGGTGTTCCTCGCCAACCGCGGGCCGAATCCCGCCGAAGTCACGATCGATCACCAAGCGTTCGGCGATTGCACGCTGCTCGCGGCCCGCACCCTCACCGCGCACGACGCGGACGAACTGCGGTCCATCGACGGGACACTCGTCGAACTCAAGCGGATCGAGACCCGAAACCGCGCCACGACTGCGGTGCTCCCCGCCGAGTCGTGGTCCGTGATCGAACTGGAAACGCGTAACGCTTGACCGTAGTCCGGTAAAGGCCAGCTACTGTTTGCGGAACGTGCACGTATCGTAGTTGTCGGGATAGCGGCACAGCAGGATCGGGGACGACACACTGCCCTCGACGAGCAGGCTCACCTGCGGCCTCGGATCCTCAGGCGTGGCGAGGTCCGGGAAGAACAACTCGATGTACCCGTCTGTCTGCCCGTCGATGGTCCAGTATCCGTGCCCGTTCGCCGGGGGATTCTGCATCGTGCGGGCATCGAAGATGTTCGGCATGTCGACGAACTTGAAGTCACCGCCGACGCTGTCGTTGAAGGCGTTCTGGCTCGTGATGTGGGAGGGCGAGAAGACGATCATCGCGCCAGCCTTGTCCTTCCAGGTGCCGGTCAGCGAGAGCTGCCGAAGCTGGTCGGCCTTGAGTAACTGAAGCGGCTTGTCGACGGCCCGCAGAACCACGATGCTGACGACCCCCAGCACAAGACCCGCACCCGCGATTCCGGCGAACCAGGCGAGTCCACGCGCTAGACGCGCCCGCCGCCGAATCGTGCCCGTGCCCGTGTTCGTGTCAGTCGCCATCGTCATCCTCGCCACCGCCGGCCGGACCTACCGGCCGGGAGTACCGTGCGCCCCGTGTGTGTATCAGAGGACGCACAATACTCCCGGCCGGTTTCCGGCGATCGCGCTTGCGAAAGCGCCGACGGCGCCAATCGAGCCGAGCAGTATGCGCGCAGCGGACGGGACGGCCGATCTGTAGGGAAGAAGGGGGCGCAGCTGACCGGCCGGCCGTAGGCTGATGGCGAGCGGCGAGAACGCAGCGCGCTGATTCCGAAGGGGAAGTCGTGACCCAACGCCCCAGCTGGGCGCCGGACGAGGTGGACATCGAGCGGCCGGCTCCAGCCCGTATGTACGACTACTACCTGGGCGGAAGCCACAACTTCGCGGCCGATCGGGAGCTGGCCGAACAGGCGATGGCGGTCTGGCCGGACTCGCCGCACATCGCGCGGGCCAACCGGGCGTTCCTGCGCCGCGCCGTCGCCTTCGCGGTCGAGCAGGGAGTCAGCCAGTTCCTCGACCTGGGCGCTGGAATTCCGACAGTCGGCAACACGCACGAGGTGGCTGCGCGGCTCGCCCCGCAGGCGCGCACCGTGTATGTAGACAACGACCTGGTCGCGGTCGCGCACAGCCGCAGCCTGCTCGACGGGGTCGCCAACACCATGGTCGTGCACGCGGACCTGCGCGATGCCGACTTCGTGCTGGAGCAGGCGCGCGGCCTGCTGGACTTCTCCCAGCCGGTCGCGGTGTTGACGTTCGCGGTGCTGCACTTCGTGCCGGACGAGGACGACCCGGCCGCGGTCGTCGACGCCTACCGGCGCGCGACCGTGCCCGGCTCGCTGCTCGCGCTAACGCACGCCACCGACGACTTTCAACCCGAGCGGCTGCGCGACATGGAGAACGTCTATCGCAGCGCCAGCGCCGGGTTGACCGGTCGCAGCCACGCCCAGATCACCGCGCTGCTGCCCGGGTACGAACTGGTTCCACCCGGCCTGGTCTGCATGATCCACTGGCGGCCGGATCCCGACGCCGGGCCCGATCCGCTCGACGGCGATGTCAGCCGCTACTCGGCGTACGCCGCGGTCGCCGTTCGCAAATAGGGCTCGGCTTCTTTCCCGCAGGATGACGGTCTGAGGCGCCTCGACGCGCCGCGGAACTCAATCCGCGGCGCGTCGAGGTGTGCGCATGGTGCGTCAGCGCAGGTGCGCCTCGATCGCCTCGATGATGCGCGGGCGCAGTTCCGAGGCCTGGATGACGGCGTCGACCGAGCCGACTCGCACGGCGCGCTGAATGTCGTGCACGCGGTCGAATTCGGCGGCGACTTCGCCGAGCTTCTCGGCGCGTACGGTGGCGCGCAGCTCGTCCAGCTCGGCGGTCAGGGCGGCGCGCTCGGCGCCGGTGGCGGCGGTGATGCGGGCCTCCAGCTCGCGTAGCCGTGGGTCGTTGGCGGTGCGGGTGTTGACCTCGCCGGAGAAGACCACGGCGGCGGCGGGGGCGCCGCCGAGCACGGAGGCATAGGAGCCGTCGATGGCCAGGACGGTCATGTTCGGGTTCAGGGCCTTGGAGAAGACCACGAACGCGCCGCCGTGGTAGCGGGAGATCACGCAGAAGACGATCGGGCCGCGGAAGTTCACGATCGCGCGGCCGATCTCCGCGCCGTACTCCAGCTGGAGCTTGCGCATCGACTCCGGGGAGCCGTCGAAGCCGGAGAGGTTGGCCAGTACCACCAGGGGCCGGTTGCCGCTGGCCGCGTTGATGGCGCGGGCCGCCTTCTTCGAGGACTGGGGGAACAGCGTGCCGGCGGTGTAAGTGTCTGGTCCGTCGGTGGGCGGGAAGCCGCGGCGCGGCACCGGCCGCGATTCGATGCCCAGCAGGCAGACCGGCATGCCGCCGAGGTGCACGTCCTGCACCGCCGCGGTGTCCGCGTCGGCCATGCCGGCCCAGCGCTCGAGCACCGGGTGGTCCTGGTCGGAGAGCGCGCGCATGACGGTGCGGATGTCGAAGGGCTTCTTGCGGTCGGGGTTGGCGGTGGGGGAGAAGATCTCGCCGACGGTAGTGAAGTCGCTGCCCTCGATGACGTGAGGGAAGCTGGAGACGTCGCGGTCGCGCGGGTCGCTGGTGGTGGCCCGGCGGGGCGCTTGGTCGCCGGGGGCGATGTAGGTGTGGTCGTAGTGCGCCATCAGGACGTCGCGTGCGGCGGTCAGGTTCGGTGCCCAGTACTGCGCCTGGCCGTTGGGGCCCATCACGCGGTCGTAGCCGCCGATGCCGAAGTTGTCCTCGGCCGACACGCCGCCGGAGAAGTCCAGAGAGTGTTTGCCGGTCAGCACCATCGCGGAGTCCGGGGTCATCACCAGGATGCCCTTGGTGTGCATGAGCATCGTGGCCTCGGCGTTCCAGTACGGCTGCGCGCCGACGTTGATGCCGGCCACCACGATGTTGATCTCGCCGCCGTCCTGGGTGAACTGCACGATCCGCTTGAGCGCGGCTGCCACCCAGTCCATGTTCTCGGTGCCGGACTCCATGGAGATGCGGGCGCCGGCGGAAAGCGCGTACCACTCCAGGGGCACCTGCATCCGTTCGGCCAGGTCGAGGGCGGCGATGACGCGACGGCATTCGGGTTCGGACAGCGCGCCGAGTGCCTTGGTCGGGTCCCCGAGCAGGACGACGCGGGTGACGCCCTGCGGGTGCAGGGCGGTGGGGGTGGTGACCAGGCCGGCGACGATCGCCGCCGAGTTGAGTCCCTTGGGGCGGTTGACCGGGACCAGTTCATGGGCCTCGTTGAGATCGTGCTCGACGAAGGTGCCGAGCATCCCAGTCAGCTCGTAGGGGTAGACCGTGTTGCGGCTGGCCGCGCGCAACACCTTCTGCCGATACGCATCCAACGGCTCGATCAGTTCGTCCGAGGGCTCGCCGATGGTCAGATGGCTGCCGCCGGCGACGTCGAAGGAGACGCGCATCGCGACCTTCTCCAGCGCCCCGGTCTCCGGGTCGCGCTGCCGGCCGATCAGCAGGATCTCCTCGAGCCCGGCGCCCGCGGTGGTCGGCAGCACGCGCGCGGCGATCGTGTCCAGCTCGGCGCGGGTGATCGTGCTCGGCGGCCACACGTAGAGCACGATCCGGTTGGTGGGGAACCGGTTCTTCTCCGGACGCCGCGAATGCGCGCGGCGGATCGAGTCGACACAGGCGGCCATGGTGTCCTCCGCCGTCGGCAGCGCTACCAGCCTGCCGTCGTGGTCGCGCAGCTCGGTCAGGTCACGCACCTGCGCGAACGCGACCAGCCTGTCGTCCGCCGGGTCGTTCTTCGCGACGCATCGGAAGAGGTAGACCTCTTCGTCCGAGGAGGGCAGCCGGGTCAGGTCGAAGTTGCGCAGCCGCTCCAGCTGCATCCGCTGCGCGATGTACGGGTGCAGGCCGCGGATCAGCCGCTCCTCGCTCATACCCGCGTCTGAACCCGAAGGCCGGAAGGTGAAGTGATGGTGCATCACCGCGCGGCCGCTGCCCGCGACGGTCATGGTGACCCTGCGGACCTGGCTCGGCAAGGGCTGCGCGTTGAGAACCTCGTGCAGCGCGGCAGCCATCGCGTCGAAGCCCTCCGGCTGCTTCTCCCAGGCGAGGTAGACGTCCGCGTCGACCTCGTCGGCGGCGCCGCTCGCGACTTCGGCCAGACCGCGCAGCGCGGCGCCGAGCGAGTCGAAGCCGATGGCGGTGGAGACCAGGCGGGATCCGGCGCGCTCGGCGACGACGAACCGGCAGTCCGCGGCGTCGACCGTGCGCACGTGTACCAGGCCCTTGTTGCCGTAGTAGCGGCGGGTCAACACCTCCAGCATCGGCGCGTGGTCGAACCCGTTGCGGCCGAGCCGCTGGCCGAGCAGCCGCACCAGCGGCTCGGTGCTGCCGACCATCGCGGCGATGTGCTCGGCGCGGTCCGGGGCATCCGGGTGCTCGTCGAGGTAGTGCAGGTGCTTGCGGACCTCGACGTAGACGCGGGCGCGGTTGCGGCGCAGCAGCGGCTGGCCGAGCCAGGCGAACACGATGCCGCGGGCGAGGTCGGCCACCACCGGGAAACGGACCTGGGTGGCGGCGATCAGCCGCTCCAAGGCGAGGCCCACCGGCTCGCGCAGCGCCTCGCCGGGCGGCGCCTCGCGCAGCCACTCGCGCAGCAGCGTCACCACCACCGTGGCGTCGGACGTGCCGCGCTGCAGCGCCAGGAAGATCCGGAACACGGCCTCTTCCAGCTCCGGCGTGCGGTCCAGCCCGGTGACGCCGTAGTGCCCAAGCGCCTTCGCCAGCTTCGCCTGGAACGAGGCCGGCAGCCCGGCGCGGTCGACATCAAGGCTCTGCAGATAGGTGTGGAAGTGCTCGCGAGCACTGTGCACGTGGCTGTCGCCGCTGCGCTCCTCGCCCACCGGCCGGTTGCGGCTCAGCTCGCTGAGATCGGCGAACACGGACAGCAGCTCGATCTCCTCGGCGAGCGGGCGCTGTCCCGCGGCGGCCAGCTCGGCGCGGGCGGCCAGGTAGTCGGCGAGCACCCGGTGCTCGTCGTGCGGGTCCACGTCGAAGCCGAGCAGGAGGCTGCGCAGGTCCTGGATCCCGCGGCGGATCCGCTCGCCGGCCGGCACCGCGGACGTCCCGGCGGGCAGTTCGAGCTCGACCGCCTCGCTCGCGACGGCGTTCTGCGCCGCGGCGTCGCCCTCGTCGGCCAGCGGCTCAAGCCGCAGCAGCGGCGCGCCGGTCTCGACCTGGCTGCCTACGGTCACCGCGCATTCCTTGAGTCGCGCGCGGAACGGTGCCCGCAGCACCGTCTCCATCTTCATGCTCTCCAGCACCAGCACCGGAGCGCCCGCCTCGACCTCGGCGCCGACCGCCAGCGGCGTCGCGACCACGAGCGCGGGGGCCGGGGAGCGCATGACGCCGCCCTCGTCGCGGCTGACCCGGTGCGCGACCCCGTCCACCTCGACGAAGTGGGTCGGCCCGTGCGTGTCGGTGACCAGCCGGAACCGGGCGCCATTGACGACGATCTGGCCGGTGTGCTCGTCGAACCGGTCCAGCTCGACGTCCGCGGTCTGCGGCTGCGAGCCGGCGCCGCTGTCGATGCCGACCCGGAAGCGGTGCGCACCGATACGCGCGACCTTGACGCGATAACTGGCGCCGCGCAGCTTCAGATCGAGTGGCCGGCCGCTCTTGTGCTGCACCTGCGGCCGCCCGCCGAACGCGGTCGACAGCAGCCGCTGCCGCTCGACCCGCTCCTCTTCCTCATAAGCCTCGATGGCGGCGGCGGCCAGCGCGACGCCGGAGTGCCGGTGTGTGACGAGGCCGCCCGCGGCGCGGACGCGGTCGATCCAGCCGGTGTCCGCGGTGGCGTCGATCACGTCCGGCTGGTCGAGCAGGTCGAGCACGAAGCTCTTGTTCGTCGCGCCGCCCTCGATGATGACCGTGGTCTCGGTCATCGCCCGGCGCAGCCTGCCGAGGGCCTCCTCGCGATCGCGGCCGTAGGCGATGATCTTCGCGATCATCGAGTCGAAGTCGGCCGGGATGGTGTCGCCTTCGCTGACCCCGGTGTCGACGCGGATGCCGGGCCCGGCGGGCAGGTCGAGCCGGGCGATCCGGCCGGGGGAGGGGGCGAAGTCGCGGTCGGGGTCCTCGGCGTTGAGCCGCGCCTCGATCGCGTGCCCGCGCTCGACCGGCCGCTCGCCGCTCAGCTTGCCGCCGCAGGCCACGTGCAGCTGGAGCTTGACCAGGTCGATGCCGTTGGTCGTCTCGGTGATCGGGTGCTCGACCTGGAGGCGGGTGTTGACCTCGAGGAACGCGAACAGCTTCTCGCCCGGGTGGTAGAGGAACTCGACGGTCGCCGCTCCGCAGTAGCCTACCGAGACCGCGAGCCGTTCGGCCGAGGCCTTCAGTTCCGCCGCCTGCTGCGGGCTGAGCACCGGCGAGGCGGACTCCTCGATGATCTTCTGGTTGCGTCGCTGCACGGAGCAGTCGCGCACGCCGACCGCCCAGGCGGTGCCCTGGCCGTCGGCGATGACCTGGACCTCGACGTGCCGCGCCCCGGTGACCAGCCGCTCGAGGAAGACGACGCCGCTGCCGAACGCCCGCGCCGCCTCCTGGCTGGTGCGCTCGTAGGCGTCGACCAGCTCGGCCTCGTTCGTGATGACGCGGATGCCGCGCCCGCCGCCGCCCGCGGTGGCCTTGAGCATCAGCGGGTAGCCGATCTGCTCGGCCGCGCGTACCGCCGCCTCCAGGGTCTCGACCGCACCGCGGCTCCACGGCGCCACCGGGACGCCGACCTCCTCGGCGATCAGCTTCGCGCCGATCTTGTCGCCGAGCTTGCGCATCGCCTCGGCGTTCGGGCCGACGAAGGTGACGCCGATCCGGTCGCACAGCTGCGCGAAGGCCGGGTCCTCGGCGACGAAGCCCCAGCCCACCCAGGCGGCGTCGGCCCCGGTCTCCACCAGCGCGCGTTCGAGCAGCTCCAGGTTGAGGTACGGCCGGGCGGCGGCCGGTCCCAGGTCGTAGGCGAGGTCGGCCTCGCGCACGAAGGTGGCTGTCCGATCGACGTCGGTGTGCAGCGCGACCGTCTCGATCGGTGTACCGGTCTCGGCGGCGAGGTCCCGGACGGCGTGGATCAGCCGCATCGCGGCCTCACCTCGGTTGACGATGGCGACGCGAGTGAACACCGATACAAGCCTTTCTTGTGGCCAACGAACAACCGGGGACCGCGTCCCCGGACTCCTGCCGATGACAGTCTTTCGTGAACCGGCTGGTAGCGGAACTTGGGTAGCGCGGCAGGCCGGGCTACCGATTTTTGTGGAGAGGAGCCAAAAGTCTCCGGTGCGCCGGTAGAGGACGGCTAAGGTGCGAATCGGGTCGGCCGTCAGCGACCGGTACCGTGCTAGGCGGCGAAGATCTTCTCCAGATAGGCGTCGGTCAGCTCGCCGGCCCGCGCCCGCGCGGCTTCTTCCTGCCGGACGGCCTCCGTGAGCAGGTCGGCCGGATCGATGCCACGCTCACGCACTTGCGCCTCGCCGCCGTTGCCGAGCCACAGCTTGATGTCCACCGCGGTGACCTCGGGATGGAACTGCACGCCGAGGCTGCGTCCGATCCGGTACGCCTGTACGGCGGCCGGGTTGCGGGCCAGCACTGTCGCGCCGGGCGGCGGGGTGAAGGTGTCGAAGTGCCATTGGAACCACGGGCCGGGGGAGATCAGGCTGGGATCGTCAGGCTCGACGGCGGTCCAGCCGATCTCGGGATGCGGGGAGAGCGCCACCGAGCCGCCGAGTGCACGGGCCAGCGCCTGGGCGCCGAAGCAGATGCCGAACACCGCGCCGCCGGACGTCGCGGCGCGCGCGAGCCAGTCCAGCTCGGGCACGAGCCATCGCCCGACGGCGGCCTCGTCATACGCGGACCATGGCGCGCCCATCGGGACGAGCAAGTCGTACTCGCGGTGGTCCGGGAAGGAGAAGTCGACGTTGGGCGTGTCGTACCGCTCGGCCGGTACGATCAACGCCTCGTCGACCTGCCAGCCGCGCGCTCGCAGCGACTCGCCGATGAGGCCGGTGGTGGAGAAGGCGTCGTGCAGGACACAGAGGGCGCGCAACAGTGCCTCCCAGGCGGTGTGTTCGGGTGTCGGGGGCGACGACGTTGACGTTACTGCGCGCCGGGTCGACCGAAGCGGCTGAGCGGGTAGGCAAAATTTGAGGATTATTCATGTTCTCCTCTTTCCTGCGCCGCCGGGTCCGGAGATCCTCTGAGGGCACTGGTATCAGGCCACTCACAAAGGATGAAAGCGATGCCCACACCGCTCGGCGGCCGCCGCACCGCCGCCTCGCTCACCCTGGCACTCACCGCCGCGCTCGCCCTCGGCTCCGCGGATCCGGCGCTCGCCCAGACCGCCCGCCCGGCCGCATCCACCGCGGTGACCAGCGCGGCGACCACAGTCACCTACGCCCAGTGGATCTCCGACGTCACCGCGGTCACCGACCAGGCTCAGGCCTATCTGACCGGCGCGCTGGCCTCGGTGCCCGCCGGCGAGAAGCCCGCGATCGTGCTCGACATCGACAACACCGCGCTGGCCTCGTACTTCAGCTCGACGTACCCGGTCCCGGCGACGCCCCCGGTGCTCGCGCTGGCCAAGTACGCGGCCGCGCACGGCGCGAAGATCTTCTTCGTCACCGGCCGCCCCGATGTCATCGACGCGTTCACCGAGTACAACCTCACGACGGTCGGCTACCAGCTGGACGGCCTGTACAGCCGCAACCCGATCCAGCTGTTCGAGTCGCTGCAGACCTTCAAGACCGGCGCGCGCCAGCAGATCACCGCCGACGGCTACACGATCGTGGCGAACATCGGCAACAGCCAGAGCGACCTGGACGGCGGCTACGCGCAGGCGACCTTCAAGCTGCCGGACTACAACGGCCTGCTGGACTGACCCTGCCGGACCGGCCTCGGCTCGTGGCGACGAGTCCGCAGCCGAGGCCGGTCAACGCGCTGCCGGCCGGTCCTGTCTGAGCGCCCTGATTCCTAGGGGACGGATTGTGCGCGCCTTGATTCTGCGCGCCCTGAGTCTTTTCCACCTCGATCCGGGTCAACCGTTGACTGATCAACTTAGGGTAGCCTAACCTAAGTTCTCACCTTCCCGGTTCGTATTCGAGGTGATCGCGCATGCCCACATCCGATCAGCTGCTCGCCCTGTTACCGCAGGCGGCGCCGCTTCCGTCCACCCCACTCGGCTCCTTCGAGGACAGCGCGGTCGCCTGGACCACCTGGGTCACCCTGATGGGGTTCGTCGGCGTGACCGCTCTGTCGTTGATCTCCACGGGCCCGGCGGCCGGTCGGCTCAATGCGGCCACGCTTTCCGCGGTGACCAGGCGTCTTGCCCGAGCCGCGATCGTGCTCGGGGCGCTCGCGGTGCCCGCGGTGCTCACCTCGCTGGCGCACTCCGGCAAGAAGGGCGGCTACAACTACGCGACCGCCTGGAAGTCCCTCTTCGACGGCACGACGGACGGACTGCTTTCCGGCCTGGAAGTGACGCTCCTGCTGGTCGGCGTAGTCGCGCTCGTCCCGCTGGCGCTGCGCTCGGGCGCGCCGGGACCGGCCCGGCGATGGCTGCTCGCGGCGAGTCTCAGCGCCGGAACCATCGCGCTCGGCACCACGAAGTTCCCCGCCAAGGCGCCTAACAACCTAGGCCGCAGCATCTTCGAGACCATCGTGTGGATGCTGCACCTGGTCGGCGGCGCGATCTGGCTCGGCGGCCTGGCCGGCCTGGCGCTGCTCACCCTGCCCGGCGCGATCGCCCCGGCGGACCGGCACGCCTTCTGGTCCCCGGCGATCCGCCGCTTCTCGGCCACCGCGATGAGCTGCGTCGCCGCCGTGGGACTGTCCGGGCTGTTCCTCTACTGGGAGCACGTGGACGGCCCCTCGCAGCTGTTCACCACGATGTACGGGCGCGTACTCGGCGTCAAGATCCTGATTTTCGGGGCGCTGCTGCTGCTCGGCGCCGCCAACCAGTTCTGGCTGCACCCGCGGATCGACGCGCTGCGGGCGGCCGGCGACCACCGCCCGCTGCGCACGATCCTGGTGCGGCGGTTCCCGGCAGTGGTCGCCGTTGAGACGCTGCTGGGCCTGGCGCTACTGTTCGTCGCGCCGTTCCTGCACGGCTCCGCCCGCAACCAGGCCTACCAGGCCGATCTGGCGCGCAACGCCACCGGCCCGCTCGGCAAGCTGCCGAAGCTCCCGCCGAAGGAGGCCGTCGCCTCCACCTGGACCCTCGGCGTACTGGAAACCCTCGCCGTCATCGCGGTGATGGTCGCCGGCTATTGGCTCTCCGGGCGCCTCGCCCGACGGCGCCGGGTCACCGGCTCCGTGCGGCCCGAGCCCGGCGTATAGCAGGCCTCGTCATCACGGATTCGGCGAGTCGCGGAAGATGCGCAGCCGCGATTCGCCGATGCGTTCGCGCAACAGCGGATCGGTCACACCCAGGCCTTCGTGGGGGGCGAGGCAGAGGACGCCGACTTTGCCGGCGTGCGCGTTGAGCTGCACCGAGCGCGTGGCCTCGGCGATCTGCTCGAAAGGGTGCACGCGGGAGAGCGCCGGGATGATCAGGCCGAGTTCCAGCAGCCGGTTGGCTTCCACTGCTTCTTGGTAGTTGGCGCCGTGGCTGCCGATGACCCGCTTGAGTTTCATCCACAGGTAGCGGTTGTCGTAGTGGTGCTGGTATCCGGTGCTGGAACCGCAGGTCACGACCGTGCCTCCCCGGCGTGCGACGAATACGGACGCTGAGAAAGTGGCTCGCCCTACGTGTTCGAAGACGACGTGCGGGTCCTCGCCGACCTGCTTGCGGACCGCCGAGCCAAGGGCCCGCCACTTCTCCGCCGAGTCGGCGCCGTCCTTGTCAGTGAATCCGAGTTCGTGGCGGTCGATGATGTGGTGGCAGCCGAGGTGGTGCAGGAGTTCGGCTTTGTGGGGGTTGCTGATGATGCCGATGGGGATGGCGCCGGCGCGGTGGGCCAGTTGGACGGCGTAGGAGCCCAGGCCGCCGGTGGCGCCCCAGATCAGGACGATGTCGCCG
>NZ_DASRBQ010000171.1:0-14958 GCF_035653575.1 Actinocrinis sp. | reverse complement strand
GCCCGGCCGCCCAGGCCGCATCGTCGTTTCGGCTGGAATGCTGGAGACGCTCGACGACGCCGGCCGGACCGCGCTGCTCGCCCACGAACGCGCGCACCTCGCCGGCCGGCACTACGCCTTCACCGGCGTCGCGCGGCTCGCCGCGGCCGCGAACCCGCTGCTGCGGCCGCTCGCGGACGCGGTGGAGTTCACGGTCGAGCGCTGGGCCGACGAACACGCGGCGCTGGCGGTAGGCGACCGGCGGCTGGTCGCGGAGACGATCGCGCGCGCGGCGGTCGCGGCCAAGCACGGCAGGCCGCGCAGGTCGCCGGCCGTCGCACTCGGCGCCGTGTTCGAACGGCTCGGCGGCGGTCGCCTCGCGCCCCGACACTCGAAGAGCTCCGCGATGCGCGCAGCAGGACCGGTTCCGCGTCGCGTCGCCGCATTGCTCGCGCCGCCGCCGGGCCGCCGCTGGATGCTGCAGGCCGCAGTCGCGGGGATCGCGATCATCGCCGGGTTCTGCACCCTCGACGCCGCGCACGATCTGCATGAACTCCTTGAGGCGGCGAGCTACGCGCCGCATCACTGACTCTGCTCAATTACTGACTCTGCCCAAACACAGACGCTGCTCAATCCCTGGCACAGCCCGATCCACGGGCACGCCTTGCTCCCTGACGCGCCGATCGCCTCTGTGACGGAACCCTGACAGTCCAGGTGCCGTATCGGTGAACACCGAGCGGCTCGATCATCTACACTCAAGTAGAAGTTCTACATCTTTGTAGATGATGCGCGTCCGGACGGTAAGGAAGAGGTCGTGCCGAACCCCGCTCTGCTCACCCTCGCGACACACGCCGTGTCGCACGCCGCTGGGACCGGGGGCCACGTCCTGGCCTTGAACCCGCTGGACTCGACCTCGTGGCTCTCCAGCCTCGGCGCCCTCGGCGTCTTCCTGGTGCTCTTCGCCGAGACCGGCCTGCTCATCGGATTCTTCCTGCCCGGCGACTCGCTGCTGTTCACCGCCGGCCTGCTATGCACCGCGGGAGCGCACGCGGTGCACCTCTCCCTGCCGGCCGTGCTGGTCGCGGCGGCGGCCGGAGCGCTGCTCGGCGCGCAGACCGGCTTCTGGCTGGGGCAGCGCGGCGGGCGCGTGCTGCTCGCGCGGACCAAGAACCGCCACCTGCGCGACGGGGTCCTGCGCGCCGAGGAGATCCTGGAACGCTACGGATACGGCAAGGCGATCGTGCTCGCTCGGTTCATCCCGGTCGTGCGTACGGTGCTCAACCCGGTGGCGGGCGCGCTGGAGGTGCCGGCCCGGATCTTCACGCTGTGGCAGGTCGCCGGCGGCCTGGTGTGGTCGATCGGCGTGACGCTCGCCGGCTACGGCCTCGGTTCGAGCATCCCGAGCATCGACAAGTACCTGCTGCCGATCATCGCCCTCATCGTGGTCGTCTCGCTCAGCCCGCTCGCCGTCGAGCTGCTGCGCCGCCGTCGAAACAGTCGCGCGGACCGGCCGCAACCGCCTGCCGCGACCGCCTCCGCCGCCCAAGCCCGTCGCGCCGCATCGGAGGACTGCTGATGAGCGGCGCGGGCATCGACGGAAGTTGGTACCTGGACGTCACCGACTGGGCCAAGAACAGCCACTGGCTCGCCGGCGCGATGAACGTCTACACGACCCTCAGTCTCGGGGTGCTGATACTGCTGGTGCTCTGGGCCTGGTGGCGCAGCCGCCACGAGACGAACAACCCGCTGGTCAGACTCGGCGCGGTCGCGGTGGGTGTCGCCGTGGCGATCGGCGCGAATGAGCTGGTCAAAGCGCTAGTGCATGAGCGGCGGCCGTGCCTGAGCCTGCCTCAGGCCTACACCGTGGTGGCCTGTCCCGGCCCGACCGACTACGCGTTCCCGTCCAACCACACCGCGCTGGCCGGCGCCCTCGTCGCCGCGCTGTTCTTCTTCAGCCGGCGGCTCGGCGTAGTCGGCCTAGTCCTCGCGTTGATCGAGGGCTTCTCGCGGGTGTACCTCGGCGAGCACTACCCGCACGACGTGGTGGTCGGGCTGCTGCTCGGCGCGGTCGTCACGGCGGCGGTGGCCCGAGTGCTCAGCCCGCTGACCGTGCACTGGTTAGCCCGCCGCGAATCCCAGGCCCACTAGGCCCTTTTGGGAAAGTCTCGCCTGGGCCCCCAAGACGTCGCCGCCGACCACGCCCCTTGCCGGCAGCGGCGAAACCGGTCGGCGCTCCGTGCCCTATTGATCCCCTCCGGGCACGGGGCGCCGATCTTCTCTTTTCCCTTACCGGCCGGGTCAGCCGGCGTCCTGCAGGATCCCGATCGGGTTGCCGTCGCAGTCGCGCACGCTGGCGACCAGCCGGCCGCCGCCGACGTCCTTGACCTCCTCGAGAGTCTGCGCCCCTGCCTCGAGCAGCACGGCCAGGCTCGCCTTGATGTCGTCCACGTGCACGTACGGCAGCGGCCCGGTCATGTGCTTGGCGTTGGCCTTCGGGACCAGCCCGATGTCCTGGCCGGCCACCTTGTATCCGATGTAGTACGGCGCGTCGGCGATCGGCTCCGCGTCCAGCAGCTTGTTGAACTGCGCCTTCGCCCGCTGCATGTCGTCGACCGGGAAAAGGATCGTCTGAATGCCCTTGCTCACGGTGATCTCCCTGATTGACTCTTCGTCCGTTTACGTCCCGCCGGCGTGTATTCACCGTAAATCCGGGTCCCGCGCGTCCGCTTCTCGAATCCTGACCGATGGGCGCCGGCCGTCCTTGACACCTCCTGTGGTCTAGTCCAATCTGCTTGCTGTCACCTGTTTCCCCCCGCGAAGCGGCGTCGTCGCGGCTGCCTGCCTGGAGAGTCCATGACGCCGCGCCGCAAACGACTTGTGACCGCCATCGGCATCACAGCGCTGATGAGCACCGGTCTCGCCACTGCCGTCGCCCTTGCCACGCCCGCGACCGCCGCCGCCACCAACCTGCTGACCAACGCCGGCTTCGAGACCGGCGATCTGTCCGGATGGACCTGTGACTCCGGCACCGCGGCGGTCGTCGGCAGCCCTGTGCATTCCGGTTCGCACGCCTTAGCCGGCACGCCCAACAGTTCCGCGGACGCGCAATGTACGCAGACCGTGTCTGTCCAGCCGAATACCGCGTACACCCTCTCGGGTTATGTACAGGGTTCGTACGTGTACATCGGCGTCTCCGGCGGTGCGAGCACGTGGACGCCGTCCGCATCGAGCTACACGAATCTGTCGGTGTCCTTCACCACCGGCGCCTCGCAGACTTCCGTGCAAGTGTTCGTGCACGGCTGGTACGCACAGCCCACCTACTACGCAGATGACCTCGCACTGACCGGGCCCTCCGGACCGACGCCGTCCTCGTCCCCTTCGGCCAGTCCGTCGCACAGTCCGAGCCCGTCGCCGTCACCGTCCAAGTCACCCTCCTCTTCACCGTCGAGCAGCCCGTCCGCGAGCCCGACCGGGACCGTCTCCCCGCCGCCCAACGAGAACTGGCGCGTGGCGCCGTACCTCGACATCACCATGGCCACCCCGACCCTCGCCCAGATCGAGCAGGCCACCGGCCAGAAGACCTTCACCCTGGCCTTCGTCCTCGGCGACAGCTCGGCCTGCGACCCGTCCTGGGGCGGCACGATCCCGCTCACCGACTCGCGGATCCTCGGCGAGATCAACGACCTGCGGGCGCTCGGCGGCGACGTCGCGGTGTCCTTCGGCGGAGCGCAGGGCCCGTACCTGGAGACCACGTGCACCAGCGCCGCGCAGCTGGCCGCCGCCTACGAGAAGGTCATCGACACCCTGAAGGTCACGCACATCGACTTCGACGTCGAGGCCGCCACCAACACCGACATGGTCAACACCGCCATCGCGCAGGTCCAGCGCGACCGGCCGGGCACCGTGGTCAGCTACACCCTCGAAGTGCAGGCGGCGACCTACGGAATCACCCCGATCCTCGGCGTCCAGGTGCTGCAGAACGCGGTCTCGCACGGCGTGAACGTGGGCATCGTCAACCCGATGACCATGGACTTCGCGCCCGACGGTGACTGGGGCACCTCGGTCATCGAGGCCGCGCAGTCCACGGAGGGTCAGATGGCGCAGATCTGGCCGAGCCTCAGCTCGTCGCAGCTCTACGCGATGCTCGGGGTGACGCCGATGATCGGCGACAACGACACCGGCCCGGTCTTCACCATCGCCGACGCGCAGCAGCTGCTGTCCTGGGCGCAGGCCCACCACATCGGCCGGCTCGCGTTCTGGTCCGAGGGCCGCGACAACGGCGGCTGCTCCGGCGGCGTCTCGCCGACCTGCAGCGGCATATCGCAGTCCCCGTTCCAGTTCACCTCGATCTTCCATGCCTTCACCGGCTGAGCTTCGGCGCGGCAGACCGCAACGTACAACGCGACTCCGGGCAGCGTGGGGCAGCCCGGAGTCGCGGCGTTCCCTGAATCACCTCAGGGCTTAAGCGGTGGGTAGGTGGGGTCGAGCAGATCGTTGCTCTTCAGGAACCCGTGCAGCGGAGTGCTCTCCGGGTAGTGTCCCCACTGGTGGTCGCCCGGCACCTGGTCCGGGCCGGCCAGGTCGGCGCACAGCAGCTGGCGCTGGATCGGGTTGAAGGTCGCGAACTCGGGCGACGCGTGCAGCGCGTCGTTCTCGTCCCGGCCGTACGACCAGCGGTGCGAGTAGGCGAAGAATATGCCCTTGCGGGTGATCTCCGAGAAGTTGTTCGTGCGGGTGTGCCAGAGCCGCCGGTCGAAGAACACCGCGTCGCCGGGATTCGCGCACACCTCGACCGCGCCCGCGGGCTCGGGCCACTCGATGTCGCGGCGCGGCGGACCGTCGATCCAATTGCGCACGTGGCTAGCCGGCACCACCTTGAAATTGCCGCGCCCGGGCTCGGAGACGTCGGAGAGCCAGTAGGCGATCTTCACCGAGAGCCGGGGCCGCGGGTCGGTCTCCAGCTCCCGGTTCTGCCGGCCGCCGTCCTGGTGCCACTCGAAGCGGTACGGCTTCTCGATCCGGATCGGCGGGTGCACGTCCAGGTGCGAGTGATAGATGTGCACGTTCCAGCCGAGCACCGACCAGACCAACGGAAAGGTGTTCGGGTGATCGATCAGGCCGACCGCCTCCGGGCAGCTGGCCACGGCGCTCAGCTTGTGCATCGAGCCCTCGGCGGAAAGCCGGCCGGCATCCCGCTCCGCCGCGTATACGCGATCGATGGCCTGCTCGTAGTAGGCGACCTCGGATTCGCTGAGCGCTCCCCGGACGACCAGGTAGCCCTCCTCCTCGAACTGCGCGCGCTGTTCCTTGCTCATCGGCGTGACTGCCGCCGCCTGAGTGTCGGCCGTCATCGGGCCCCCTCCACTTGTGCCGCCGGCTAGGCCAGCTCCTCGTCATCACGGACGCGGCGCCCGGATCCCTCCCGGAAGGCGGTCACGTCGCGTTATGGCCTGTCAGAGCGGGAGTCTCGCAGTCTTGTGTGAAGAATGCGCCGCCCGTTGTCTAAGAAGACGCTTCAGGTCGGCTTTCGGAATCGGCGTCAAGAACATGAGTTTGCGCGGGGCTGATTGCAGGGCATCCAAGCGCCCTTGTGTGCTCCCGCGCTCCTTTGCTCTCCTGAGCACAGGAGGGCCGAGAATGTACGACGTCGTACACGAAACGGACATCGCGGTCATCGGGGCCGGAGCGGCGGGATGCGTGCTGGCCGCGCGGCTGAGCGAAGATCCTGCGCGTCGGGTGGTGCTGTTAGAGGCCGGGCCGGATTACCCGACGCTCGAACAGCTTCCCGAGGATCTGCGGGACGGATGGCGCTCTGCGGGCAGTCACGACTGGTCCTACCTCGACGAGGCCACCGGCGCGCCGGTCGCCCGCGCGCGCGTCGTCGGCGGCTGCTCGGCCACCAACGGGACCATCGCGTTACGCGGCACCGTACGGGATTTCGACGGCTGGGCGGCGCGCGGCAATCCGGGTTGGTCGTATGCCGAAGTGCTGCCTGCATTCCGCAAGCTCGAAGACGACCACGACTTCGCCGACCGCTGGCACGGACAGGGCGGTCCCTTACCAATTCGCCGTTACCGCACCAAGGAGCTGACTTCAGTCAACGCGGCGGCGTACGAAGCGGCGGTGCAGGCAGGATTCCCCGAGGTTGCCGACCACAACCGGCCAGGAACCACCGGACTAGGACACGCTCCCGTCAATGCGATCGGCGGCGTGCGGATGAGCGCGGCGATGACGTACCTCGCGCAGGCGCGGTACCGGCAGAACCTGGTGCTGCTGGCTGACGCCCTAGTCGACAGAGTCCTCATACACGAAGGCCGGGCCGTTGGCGTACTGCTCGCGGACGGCCGCATCGTGCGCGCGGATCGCGTGGTGCTGGCCGCCGGAACGTACGGCTCTCCGGCGGTGCTGCTGCGCTCCGGAGTCGGACCCGCGGACGAGTTGCGCGCGCTGGGTATCGACGTGCGCGTCGATCTGCCGGGAGTCGGCGCGAATCTTCAGGAGCACCCTGGCGTCTCAGTCATCTGGCCGCTCGCGCAAACGCAGCCGGACGGCCCGCGTTTCCAGGTCGTGGCGACCTGGCGCAGCGGCAGCGACGAAGAGGCCGACCACGACATGCAGCACGTCCCCGCCGGGACACCGCAGCTGTTCTGGGTTTCCGCCGCTGTGATGACGCCGCGATCGCGCGGCACCGTCAAGCTCGCGTCGGCCGATCCGGCTGCGGCTCCGCGCATCCGGCTCAATCTGCTGAAAGACCCGCTGGACCTGGCGCGCATGATCGAGGGCGTGCGCTCGGCGCGCCGCATCGGTACGCACAAGCCGCTCGCCGCCCTCGCATCAGGCCCCGAGCAGTGGGCCGGAGCAGGCGTCGAAGACGATGCCGAACTCGCGAACGCGGTTAAGGCAGCGGTCTGGACGTATCACCACGCGGTCGGCACCTGCGCGATGGGGCCGAGTCTGGCAGCCGGCGCGGTCGTGGACGCGAACGGCGCGGTACACGGCATGGATGCGCTCACCGTCGCGGACGCCTCGATCATGCCGGTGATCCCCGCGGCGAACGTCCATCTCACGACCTTGATGATCGCCGAACGGATCGCGGCGCGGCTCAGCTCCGGGTAGCGAGCTGCGGCGCCGAGGCGGCTTCCTGCTCGGCGGAGGGCAGCAGCCGGGCGGCGAGCACCGCGACGTCGTCCTCCGCGCCGTGCGGGAGAAAGCGGCTGAGCACCGTGTCGAGCAACATCTCCAGCGGGCGCTGCGGATCGAGGTCGAGGTTGGTCAGCGCGCTGATGCACTCGTAGATGTCCTTGCCGCGCCGCTCGACCAGCCCGTCCGTGTAGAAGAGCAGGGTCGCGCCGGGCTGGAAGTCGATGGTCGAGCAGCGGTAGTCGGTGCGTCCGCCGAGAACCGTGCCGACGCCGAGCGGCGGATCGACCGGCAACTCCACCAGCGTGCTGCTTCCGTCCGGCTGGATCAGCAGCGGCGGCATGTGCCCGGCGTTCGCGAAGCTGCACGTGCGCCGCGCCGGATCGACGACGGCGACGACGCAGGTCGCGGCCCGGTCGAAGGAGAGCGCGTCGGCTATCCGCTCCGCCTCGGTCAGGATCCGGTCGGGCGCGTCGCTCTGCAGGGCCAGGGTGCGCACCAGCGAGCGGAATTCGCTCATCGCGGCCGCCGCCTCGAATCCGTGGCCCATGACGTCGCCGACGACCAGCAGAGTTTTCCCACCGGGGAGCGCGACGGTGTCGTACCAGTCGCCGCCGATCTCGATGTCCGCACCGGTTGGTAGATATCGGCTGGCGCACTGCACATCCGGGTGCGGGGTACGCGGCCGGGCGAGCAGGGCTTGCTGCATGACCAGCGCGGTCTGGTGTTCGTGGGCGTAACGCTTGGCGTGGTTGATGCTGGTTGCGGCGCGGCGGGCCAGATCGGAGACCAAGTCCACGTCTTCCTGCGAGAACTCTGATGACTCGCCGGCGCGGATGAGGATCACCGCACCGACCAGGTCGCGGCGTGCGGTAAGCGGTACGCAGATGGCGGAATGCATATCGAGCTTGCGGTACAGCGCGACACGGTCCGCGTCAGGAGCGTCAGCGGCCAGCTCGGTGTCGCTCGGCACGTTGGAGATCACCGGGCGTTGCTCGGTAAGACAGCGTGCGACCGCGGACGAGGCCTGCGGCGCGATCACGGTCCCGGCCGCGCCGAAGTACTTCGCCGCTTTTCCGAGCCGGGGCGTCGTGGTCATCGCGACCCTGCGCAGCCGCAGCGCGCCGCGGGCCGGCAGCACTCCCGGCGCGCCGTCCACGTCGAGCACGTCCACCGCCGCGATGTCGGCCAGCCTGGGCACGAACAGCCTGGCCAGCTCCTTGCAGGTGTGTTCGACGTCGAGGGTGGTGCCGATCCGGGTGGCCGCCTCGTCGAGCAGCGCGAGCCGGGTGCGGGCCGTGTCGAGCAACTGCCGCACCCGGTAGGTCTCGGTCACCTCGATGACGACGGCGACCAGGCCGAGCACGGCGCCCGCCGAGTCCTCGAGCCGGTGGTAGGCGTTGATCCACCAGCGGGTCTCGCCGGCCGGATCGGCCGGAGTGCGGCCGGTGGCGGTGGCGAACTGCGGCCGGCCGCTGGCCAGCACGTGCCGCAGCACCTTCTCCATCGGCTCGTAGTCCAGGTCGGGCAGCACTTCCGGCACGCGCTTGCCGAGGTGCTCGGCGGCCGGAACGCCGTTGAGCGTGGCCAGCGCCTCGTTTACATAGAGGTAGCGCAGGTTCGGATCGAGGACGCCGATCCCGGCCCCCGAGCCGTCGAGGATGGCGCGCGTGACCCGGTAGTCGTCGAGGACGGACGGCAGCAGCGCCGCCGCGCCGACCCCGCCGGCCAGCAATCCGTTGACCAGCTCGCGCGCCCGGTCGTGGCTGAGCACCGGGCCCTCTGTCGGCTGCGCGACCTGCACGGCCGGCCCTCCTGGGTCATCGAGACACAGCACAGTGCGATGTGATTCTGAGACTGACATATCGGATGATTCAGCTCAACCTGGATGCGTGAGGGAGCGAGTGTTGACCCCTGGTGAGTCCCCTGTCACTGACCCGAACGGGTGAAGTCGACGCAGGGTTCAGTCCCTTAGCGCGCGTCCCTCCGGTTGAACTGACCGTGAGCAAGAGCTTCGTGGTCAGGGCGGGAGCAGCCTGCGCGGCGAGCATCGTCCCGGGGATTCTCGCGGCCGGCCCGGCTGCTGCCGGGACCGAATACTCGGGCACGCTTCGTGTGGTGTCTGTCGGGTCCAGACCCGCTGAAACCACGCTTCTCGCCCTCAATCAGCTCCGCAGTGCAGAAAGCGCACGCAGTACAGGTCGTGCAGAGGGCGGCGACGGTGGCAATGGGGGCCGTGGCGGCGGCAGCTTCGCCTGCGTCGCCAGCTCTCTCCCCGTTCCGAGCGCACCACCCTCGTCTCCGAGCGCCTCGCCAAGCCGCACCGTACCCACTCCGGCCAGCCCGACCTCCCCGGCTCCTACTCCCCGCACCACTCCACCGACCGCTCTCCCCGCTATCCCAGTCAGTCGCGTCAGGCCCTTCGCCGCCTCGTCATCCACCACGATCCCGTCCGCTGCCATCGCCCCGCTTCCTCCTCCCGCCGCCACCAAGAAGTCTCGTGGACTGCTGCCGTTGATGGCACGTCACCTGCGCCGCCACCTGCCGCTCTTGCTCATCCTGCTGCTGGTCGCAGTCATCCCGGCGGTACTCGTCGCCACGCGTCGCGCGGGCTCGGCAAGCTCGCGCTGAACTTGCGCGGCGGGAATTATTGCGCGGCACGCAAGTTTCGGCTATCGTCGAAAACATGAACGAACCACAGGGGGGCTCGGGCGTCGGTCCGCCGGAGCGGTCCCGAGCTAAGTCGCCACGCTGGCACGGGGATGCGAAACCGGGGTTGCGCGAGCGCAAGAAGTTGGCGACCCGAGAGGCGCTGACGGCCGCCGCCATGCGGTTGGCGCTCGAACGTGGCTTCGACAACCTGCGAGTGGAGGACATCGCCGAGGCCGCCGGTGTGTCGCCGCGTACCTTCAACAACTACTTCCCCAGCCGGGAGGCGGCGATCTGCGCCGCTCGCGTCGGCCATATGCAGCGGCTCGCCGCCGCGGTACGTGCCCGACCGGCCGAGGAGGCCCTGCTCGACGCGATCATCAACACGGTGAGCGAGAACCCGCGCGAACCGAACCGCGCCGAGTTCCTGATGATCCATTGCAATCCATCACTGCGCGCCGAGTTTCTGCGCACCGCCGCCGAGACCGAGGCGCCCCTGATCGAGGCGATCGCCGAACGCACCGGAACGGAACCGGGGCACCTGTTGCCGCAGGTCGCCGCCGCGGCGGTGTTCGGCGCTCTGCGCGCCGCCCTCCAACAGTGGCTGCGCAACGAGCAGTCGCAGCCGTACCACCTCCTGCTGTCCGACGCGCTTAATCAGTTGCGCGTACTGTCCGCTCCGCCGCAGGCTTCTGCCCCGGAGCGTGCCGCTCCCGTCGAGACTTCCTCCGCCGACCCCGCCTCGGGACCTCAGCCGAACGCTGTCAGTCCTGTCAGCGGCGCGTCAGCGGAGCAGGCCACCATGAGTGGCCGAGCAGCCTGACCATCCCACCGGGAGCGGCCGCCGCCGTGCCCGCCACGAACTGAGAGTGTCCGTGTGCTGATCAAAATTCTGCGCGCCTTCCTGCGCCCGTACGGAAGGCCACTGGCGCTGATCGTCGTGCTTCAGCTCGCGTCGACGATCGCCACGCTCTACCTGCCCACGTTGAACGCCGACATCATCGACAACGGCGTGGTCAAGGGGGACACCGGCTACATCATGACCGCGGGCGGCGTCATGCTCGCCATCTCCCTCGGCCAGATCTGCTGCTCGATCGGCGCGGTGTATTTCAGCGCCCGCACCGCGATGGCCGTCGGCCGCGACCTGCGCGCCGCCGTGTTCACTCGGGTACAGGACTTCTCCGCCCGCGAGGTGGGCAGGTTCGGCGCGCCGTCGCTGATCACCCGCACCACCAACGACGTGCAGCAGGTCCAGATGCTCACCCTGATGTCGTTCACCCTGATGGTCACCGCGCCGATCATGTGCGTCGGCGGGATCATCATGGCACTGAATCAGGACGTCCCGCTGTCCGCGCTGCTGCTGGTCATCGTCCCGGTGCTGGCGATCGCGGTCTCGCTGATCATCTCCCGGATGCGGCCGCTGTTCCGGTCCATGCAGACCCGGATCGACAGCGTGAACCGCATTCTGCGCGAGCAGATCAGCGGTATCCGCGTGGTGCGCGCCTTCGTTCGCGACACCGCCGAGCGCAGCCGCTTTGACGGCGCCAACACCGAACTGCGCGACGTCTCGCTCGGCGTCGGCCGGCTGATGTCGATGATGTTCCCGACCGTGATGCTGGTGATGAACCTCTCCAGCGTGGCCGTGATGTGGTTCGGCGGACACCGGATCGCCAGCGGCGGCATGCAGATCGGCGCGCTGACCGCGTTCCTCAGCTACCTGATGCAGATCCTCATGTCGGTGATGATGGCCACCTTCATGTTCATGATGGTGCCGCGCGCCGAGGTCTCCGCGGAGCGCATCAACGAAGTGCTGGGGACCGACAGCAGCGTGGTGCTGGCCGGCAGCCCGGTCCCGATCGGCGACCGGCGCGGCTATCTGGAACTGCGCGATGTCGAATTCCGCTATCCGGGCGCCGAGGAGCCGGTGCTCAAGGGCATCGACCTGGCGGCCAGGCCCGGCGAGATCACCGCGGTCATCGGCGGTACCGGAAGCGGGAAGACCACGCTGCTCAACCTCATCCCGCGGTTGTTCGACGCGACCGGGGGCACGGTGCGCGTCGACGGGATCGACGTTCGGGATCTGGACGCCACCGCACTGGCGGAGGCGGTCGCGCTCGTACCGCAGAAGCCGTACTTGTTCAGCGGAACGGTGGCCTCGAACCTGCGCTACGGAAAGCCGGAGGCGACCGACGAAGAGCTCTGGCACGCGCTGGAGGTCGCGCAGGCCAGGGACTTCGTCGAGGCGATGCCGGAGGGCTTGGACGCGCCGATCGCCCAGGGCGGCACGAACGTCTCCGGCGGTCAGCGCCAGCGTCTCGCGATCGCCCGCGCCCTGGTGCGCCGCCCGGACATCTACCTGTTCGACGACTCGTTCTCAGCGCTCGACTACGCCACGGACGCCGCGTTGCGCAGAGCGCTGGCCCGGGAGACCGCGGACGCGACCGTGGTGATCGTGGCGCAGCGGGTCAACACCATCCGGCACGCGGACCGGATCATCGTGCTCGACAACGGCCGCGTGGTCGGCGTCGGCACCCACCAGGAATTGATGCAGGACGTGGACGGAACGTACCGGGAGATCGTGCTCTCCCAGCTGACCGAGCAGGAGGCAGCGGCGTGAGCGGCCAAACGGGGAACGTCGCCGGAGGCGGCGAGAATGAGGGCCGCAACGCCGGGGGCGGCGCAAACGGGACCGGCCCCGGAGGTCCGGGCGGCCCCAACGGCCTCGGCGACACGGCGGGTTCGGCCTCGGCCAACGGCTCAAGCGCGCCAACGGGTTCCGAGGGTTCCGGCATCACCGACGCTCGTCCGGTGACCGGTGCGAGCGGGCCTGGGCCAGTCAACGGCTCAGCCGGAGCGGACCGTCCGGGCGCCAACGGCTCCGGCACGTCAGGGCCAGTCAACGGCTCAGTCGGTGCGAACAGTCCCGGCGGTGCCAACAGTCCCGGCGGCGCAAACGGTCTAGGTGGCCCCAGCAGCTCTGGCGCGGCCGCAGGCGTCGGCGAACGCGCCGTACCTAAGCGCGGCCCCGGCCCCGCCCCCGGCGGATTCCGCGGCGGACCCGCGGCGTTCATGGCCGGCCGGTCCACCGAGAAGTCGCTCGACTTCAAGAACTCCGGCCTGCGCCTGCTGCGCACCATGCGGCCCGAACGAGCGCTGATCGTGCTCGGCCTGCTGGTCGGAGTCTTCTCGGTCGGGCTCAGCGTGCTCGGCCCGAAGGTGCTAGGCCACGCGACCGACCTGATCTTCGCGGGCGTCATCAGCAAGCAGATCCCGCCCGGCGTCACCCAGGCGCAAACGGTCGCCCGGCTGCGCGCGCAGGGCCAGAACAACCTGGCCGACCTGATCAACTCGCTGAGCTTGACCCCTGGCAGGGGCATCGACTTCACGCACGTGGGTCAGGTGCTCGGCGTCGTCGCGCTGATCTACATCGGCGCCTCGCTGCTGATGTGGCTGCAGGGCCGGCTGACCACCACGATCGTGCAGCGCGCGATCTACCGGCTGCGCGAGCAGGCCGAGGCGAAGCTCGCCCGGCTGCCGCTGAGCTACTTCGACCGCCAGCCGCGCGGCGAGGTGCTCAGCCGGGTCACCAACGACATCGACAACATCGCGCAGAGCATGCAGCAGACGCTCAGCCAGGTGATCATCTCGCTGCTGACCATCGTGGGCGTGCTGAGCATGATGTTCTCGATCTCGTGGCTGCTCGCCCTGATCGCGCTGGTCACGGTGCCGATCTCGGTGTTCATCGCGGCCCGGCTCGGCAAGCGGGCGCAGCCGCAGTTCATCAAGCAGTGGGCGACCACCGGCAAGCTCAACGGTCACATCGAGGAGATGTACACCGGGCACTCGCTGGTCAAGGTCTTCGGCCGTCGCGCCGAGGCCGAGGAGCGCTTCCGCGAGCACAACGAGGAACTGTTCCAGTCCAGCTACCGCGCGCAGTTCGTCTCCGGGTTGATCCAGCCGGCGATGTTCTTCATCGGGAACATCAACTACGTGCTGGTCGCGGTGGTCGGCGCGCTGCGCGTGGCTTCCGGGGCACTCTCGATCGGCGACGTGCAGGCGTTCATCCAGTACTCGCGCCAGTTCACCCAGCCGTTGACCCAGGTGGCCAGCATGGCGAACCTGATGCAGTCCGGAGTGGCCTCGGCCGAGCGCATCTTCGCGCTGCTCGACGCCGAGGAGCAGAGCCCGGAGCCGACCGCGCTGCGCCTGCCCGCGCAGGTGACCGGCCGGGTGAGCTTCGAACACGTATCGTTCCGCTACGAGCCGGACAAGCCGCTGATCGAGGACCTGTCGCTGAGCGTCGAGCCCGGCCACACGGTCGCCATCGTCGGCCCGACCGGAGCGGGTAAGACCACATTGGTCAACCTGCTGATGCGGTTCTACGAGGTGACCGGCGGCAGGATCACCCTCGACGGAATCGACATCGCCGAGGTCTCGCGGGAGGACCTGCGTTCGAAGACCGGCATGGTGCTGCAAGACGCGTGGCTGTTCGGCGGCACGATCGCTGAGAACATCGCCTACGGAGCGGACAATCCGTCAATGGAGCGGATCATCGAGGCCGCAAAGGCGACCCACGTGGACCGCTTCGTCAGGACGCTGCCGGACGGCTACGACACGGTCCTCGACGACGAGGGCGGCAACGTCAGTGCGGGCGAGAAGCAGCTGATCACGATCGCGCGGGCTTTCCTCGCCGAGCCTGCGATCCTGATCCTCGACGAAGCGACCAGCTCAGTCGACACCCGCACCGAGGTGCTGATCCAGCGAGCGATGAACAAGCTGCGCGCGGGCCGCACCAGCTTCGTCATCGCGCACCGCCTCTCCACCATCCGCGACGCCGACCTGATCCTCGTCATGGAGGCAGGCCAGATCGTGGAGCAAGGCACCCACGACGAACTACTGGCCATAGACGGCGCATACGCGCGGCTCTACGCGGCGCAGTTCGCACAGGCCGTGGCGGAGGTCGACTGAAAAGAGCGGACTCGCGGTCGCGGACGTCCGCTGACAGAAGCGAATCCGACTCCGGCGCCGAGCTGGGGCGGCGCACGGATCGGCTGCGGCCTCCTCGACTTCGAGGAGGCCGCAGCCGCTACGGATACACGACACGGCCGGGCCACGGCCGCCAGCCGAATCAGTTCAGCTGTCGCCGATCGACTTCGGGACGATGAGCTGTCGTCGGCCGAATTCCTGACG